>NZ_JBIWAI010000004.1:0-876756 GCF_044759945.1 Amycolatopsis sp. NPDC098790 | reverse complement strand
AACCTACCGAACCTACCGAACCTACCGAACCTACCGAACCTACCGAACCTACCGAACCTACCGAACCTACCGAACCTACCGAACCTACCGAACCTTACCACTTACGCGTGTTGCTGACATGGAGGACATAGTTGCACGCGCTATACGGCCTGACCAGGAAGCTGTCGGCAGATCGCCGGGGTATTACTGGGGCGGATTCGTCCACCGTGCCCCGGTGCTGGCGCGATGTCCTCGGTGAACACACGGTGCACCGGTGTTCGGATACGAGATGCGGGCGCGGAAGGCCTGCGCGACAACACCCTCGGGCAGCGGCGCGGTCCACCGGTACTGGGGCGCGCGGGCGTGAGCCGCGGCGACGAGGGTGCGGCCGTAACCCAGGCGCCGATACCCGGCGACGACGTGGACGTAGTCCAGGCTCGCGGTGCGGCATGCCGGGCAACAGGTGACGGTCGCGGTAGCCACAACGGCGCCGTCGAGGTGCAGCTCGATCCGCTCGGGCTCTGCCCCGGCCGCGGCGGGGTGGGCGACGAGTAGAAGTCCCTGCTGCGGCGCGGTGGCCGGCGGGTGCCGGACGGTGACGTCGAGCTGGGCCCATTCGGAGAGGCGCCGCTCGTTGGGGTCGCAGGCTTCGACCCGTCGGCAGGTTTCGCAAAGTTGGGCATGTCGGTCATGACCATGAGCTGACTGCGAGCCCGGCGGGCCTGCAACATCCTGGTCGGCATCAGCGACGTAAGCGGACATGACCGCCGAAGCCACACCGTCGCCGGAACCCGAAGTTCCTGTCCCACCGCCGTCCGACGCGGCGGCGCGGCGGGCGAGATTGCGGGAGCTGTCGCCGAGAACGATGTGGCTGTCCGCGGCCGTGATCGCGGTGCTGACCGCGGGCGCGGTGGTAGTGCTGTGGTGGCCGGCGACTCGCGGGCTGAACGGCGCCGAGCTGGTGTCCGCGCGGCTGGACGCGCTGAAGGTGGGGCTGAGTGTGGCGGTCGGAAGCGGCGGCGTTGTCGCGCTGTACTTGTCCTGGCGGCGCCAGCACTCCACCGAAGCCGACCTTGACAACCGGGAGCGTGCCCTCGCCCACCAGCAGCACGACGCCGCCGAGCGGCGACTGACCGAGCTTTACCTCAAGGCGGTCGAGCAGCTCGGCTCGCCGCAGGCCGCGGTCCGCCACGGCGGCCTCTACGCCCTCGAACGCGTCGCGCAGGGCAACCCCGAGCAGCGGCAGACCGTGGTCAACGTTATCTGCGCCTACCTCCGTAACCCCTACACCCCACCCCCGGACACAGCCGGACCACGGCCGCTGGGCGTGCGCCGCCCCCTGCTGAAAACCACCGACCGCCCCCGCCCACCTGCACCCGCTCCTGATAGCGGCGCACGGGAAACCCAGCTGCAAGAACGAGAAGTACGCCTCACCGCCCAACGCATCCTCCACCAGCACCTGCAGCCCGGCCCGGACCTCGAACACCTGAAATCCGAATTCTGGCCCGACATCGACATCGACCTCACCGGCGCCACCCTCATCGACTTCTCCCTCGCCAACTGCAGAATCGCCAACGCCTCATTCCGAAGTACGACCTTCACCGGCCACGCCGTGTTCACCTGGGTGGAGTTCGGCGGCGACGCCATGTTCGAAGAGGCGAAGTTCGGCGACGACGTCACGTTCGGCGAGGCGGTGTTCGGTGGCAACGCCATGTTCGAAGGGGCGGTGTTCGGCGACGACGTCACGTTCGGCGAGGCGGTGTTCGGTGGCAACGCCACGTTCGAAGGGGCGGTGTTTGGCGACCGCGCCGCGTTCAGCGGGGTGGAGTTCGGCGACAACGCCTGGTTCGACCGCGCGGTGTTCGGCCTCGGCGCCATGTTCGCCGGGATGAAGTTCGGCGACAGCGCCGAGTTCCGTGGGGCGGTGTTCGGCGGCGGCGTCTGGTTCCACAGGGCGGAGTTCGGCGACCACGCCGTGTTCGATGGGGCGGTGTTCGGCGGCGGCGTCTCGTTCGAAGAGGTGAAGATTGGCGGCGCCGCCTTGTTCCGCGGGGTGGAGTTCGGCGACAACGCCGGGTTCGACGGGGCGGTTCGGCGGCGGTGCCGGGTTCGACGGGGCGATGTTCGGCGGCGGCGCCGTGTTCGACGGGGCGATGTTCGGCGGTCACGCCGTGTTCGACGGGGTGAAGTTCGGCGGCGACGCCCAGTTCGACAAGGCGAATTTCGGTGGCGACGCCCGGTTCAGCGGGGCGAAGTTCGACGGCAACGCCTGGTTCGACAAGGCGAAGTTCGGCGGCGACGCCCGGTTCGGCGGGGCGATGTTCGACGGCAACGTCCGGTTCGACAAGGCGAAGTTCCGCGGCGACGCCCGGTTCGACGGGGCGAAGTTCGGCGGCGACGCATCGTTCGACAAGGCGAAGTTCCTCGGCGACGCCCGGTTCGACGATGCGGTGTATGACGGGCGCGTATTCGACCCGGCTGAGCACGGTGTCAGGCTGCCTGCCGATGATCCTGATTCCACCGAAGGCCAGGGCCATTGAACGGAGCCCCCAGGCGCGAAGGAGCGGCCGCCGAGTTGAAGCAGCAGAACGCGACACTGCGGGCGCGCAACCGCGAGCTGGCCGAGCACCTGGACCTCGCGATCGCCGAAATCCAACGGCTGGCCCTTGAATCGCATCAGCTGCGCACTGAGCTTGCCGCGCGTAGCCACGTCGCGCGCTTCACACCGTGACTCCGGAGTAGGGCACCCGCTCGCCGAGACATCCGTTGCCATCCGGTGCAACGAAGTGCCCTCGGAGACGGCGGAAAGCCGTTACGCCTCGCGCGATTCCTTGCACCTGTTTCATGTGCGAGCAGTAGACAGGATCGCCGAGCTGCATGTTCTCGGGCAGGTGCTGCGCCGACCAAAACGCGCGAGCGGTGGCCGAGGTGCCGATGTCGGTGGTGGCCCAGCGGTAGCTGGGGCGGTGGTTGAGCGCAGCGAGGACCAGCGCAGTTCCGAATCGGCGAAGCCGATACGACGGGTTGACCTCGACTCGGGTGATCAGGCCGCGCTGGTCAGCGCCGCACAGCGCCACGCCGAGGATCCCTACGCTCTGGCCGTGCAACTCGAGGACGACCTCGCCGATCGCCGCGGGTCGGCTCGGTGGCCGAGCCCGGAGGATGAGCCCGGCCCGGTCGTCCGGTGGCTGATGGGCGATGTGGAGATCAAGTTCGAGCCACGTCGCCCGGTCCGCGTGGGCTTCCAAGCAGGAGTTGCAGCTGGTGGTGTGTAATCCGAGCGAGTGGTCGTAGCTGACGGTCTGCCCGCTCACCGCCAGGTGGTGCTTGCGGTTCAGGCACCTCGCGTGCGCACCTGCGGGTCGGACCGGCAGTCCGCTGTCGGTACCCGGGCTGTGCCCGCCGGCCTTCGTCGTGGTCAACGGTCACGCTCGAACCGGGTCCACAAGCAGAGCGTGCAGTGCAGCCGGTAGCGGTGGCTGAAGGGGCGGGTCATGCCGTAGTGGACGAGGAAGTGCCCGCGCAGGCACGTCGCGGGGATGCCGGTGCTAGGGCGGAGGGGGATCAGGTCGCCGAATTCGCCGCGCGCACCCGAGCGCGGACCGCCGACGGCCGAGCGGCCGGCGCTCACCGGAAGTCGCGGGAGGGCGCGGTCACCATCGACAGGTCGAGCGCTTCGATCCGGTCGGCGACCAGGGTGACCACACCTTCGGCGGCCTGGACCTGCCCGCGGATCAGCAGCGCGCTGCTGGCGCGCGCGACCAGGCGGTTGCGCTGCCACAACCCCGGCGAGACCAGCACGTTGGCCATCCCGGTTTCGTCTTCGAGGTTGAGGAAGGTGATCCCAGGCCGGCGAGTCGCTGCCGTCGCCGAGCACGGGCGCGCGCCCGGAGGCGATCCGCTCGACCTCGGATCACCGGCTTCTGATTCTTCTTCTACGTCTGGTTCTACGCGTTCGGCTCGTACCAGCCGCTGCTGCTGGAAGACCTGGGCGCGCGCGCCCAGCCGCCGGTCTCTGGCTGACGGTCATCGGCCGGGTCTCCGGGATGGCAGCAGTCAATGGCGCGAAGGCGACGGAGGTCACCTCCGTCGCCTTCGCCAGCTGGAACATCGCTGGCCGGGCAGCGTCGTTTCCTGTGTCGGTCGGGCGGTGCCCCGGGGACGTCAGTCCTTGTCTCCACGGAATACCGGTCACACTGGAGCGGTTTTGTGCCTTTCGTCGAGAGGCGCCCCCCGTACCGGCTTTGATCTCCCGCGAACCAGTCGACTTCGCCGCTAGGTGACGCCAGCATTCAGTCCCGGAACGTTAGAATCGAGTCGAAGGAGTTTAAGAACTCTGGGCCAAGGCGCGATTTCTCTCTAGCAATCTGTGCCGTCTGCAGCCCTGCTCGGCGAGCGGCAGCGACTTCGGCGGGATCGTCGCTGAGAAAGAGGATCTCGGATGGCGGCACCCCGAGCGATCCAGCGATGCGCAGGTACGAGCCGGCCTTCTTTTTCGGCCCGCCGTTTACGGTGTCGAAGTAGCCGCTGATGTGTCCGGTCAGGTCGCCGTGCTGGG
The DNA here is from genome assembly GCF_044759945.1 of Amycolatopsis sp. NPDC098790. Taxonomy (NCBI): domain Bacteria; kingdom Bacillati; phylum Actinomycetota; class Actinomycetes; order Pseudonocardiales; family Pseudonocardiaceae; genus Amycolatopsis; species Amycolatopsis sp. NPDC098790. The sequence continues at coordinate 872,219 of NZ_JBIWAI010000004.1, read as the reverse complement.
TGTGGGCGAACCACGCCTGCTGGGCCGCGACCGAGCCGGATGAGTAGATGTAGACCGGTTCGCCGTTCGTGCTCCACCGTCGGAAGGCTGGCGGGACGTCGTCGTAGACGTGGGCCGTCAGTTCTCCGCGTTCGTAACCTGCCGCCCAGATCATGCCCTGCAGGGTTTTCAACGGGGGCACCTTCTCGTCCGCGTCGTGCCAGGCGAGCAGGACTTGGGTCACCTCGTCCGCGCCGGCATCAAGATCGCCCAGGTGTGCGCGGACCTCGGCCACCACTTCGTGCGCTTCGGGCAATCGGACCCATTGGGCGAGTCGTTGCCGCGCATAGGGGAACAGCTTTTCGTGGACGTGGGAGGCGCGGCTCGTCGTCCCTTCGACGTCGGCCAAGATCACGGGATATCCAGCAGTTCGTCGAGCGAGGGCATGCGGGTGGCGATGTCGTCTCCGGTGAAGTTGCCGACCCAGCCCCCGGCGGTGCGGAAGAAGCGGATGGCGCTGAAGTTCGGGTTCTCACCCATGTCGAACCAGTGCGGGATTCCGGCGGGTACGGCGAGCAGGTCGCCGGGTCCGCAGACCACGGCGTGGACTCGGTCGTCCAGGTGGAGGTAGAAGCAGCCGAATCCGTGTGCGAAGAACCGGACTTCGTCCTCGTCGTGGCTGTGCTCGGCGAGGAACTTCGCACGGGCCTCGGCCGCCCCTTTTCGGGTCTCGGCGTCGCCGCCCGGCCGCAGGGACACGACGTCGATGACCTCGTATCCCGCTTCTCGCGTGAGCTGGCGTGCCGGTTGCTCGTACCGGGTGAGGATGTCTACGTCGGAAGGTTCGCCCGGCAGCGGCACGGCGCGCCAAGTGGACAGCGTGATGTCGTGGGGTCGGAGGTGCTCGGCGATCGCGGCGCGATCGTGGGTGCTGAGCCGGACGTCGTTGCGGTCGGTGTCGGACATGACGTGCAGGAGGGTCATCGTGGCGTCAGCTCCGCATGGTGGTCATGACCTGGAGGCGGCAGAGGCTCTCCAGGGCTTCGAGTCGGTTGCGAGCGGTTTCGAGCGTTAGTCCCCAGGTGGTCACGCCGTGGTGGGCGATCAGCAGGGCCGGCGGGTCGGGCGTGACCCGGTCGGTGACGTCGCGCGCGATGTCGGGGACGTGCGGCCAGTTGCGGAAGAGCGGGACGTCCACACCGGTCGCAGGGGCTCCCGCGGTCAGTCCCTTGATGATCTCGAAATCGGTGAAGCGGACCTGGGTGTCGCCAGCTTCCGCGGCCCGGGCCGCGATCGTGGTGGCGAACGGTGGGTGGGCGTGGACCACCGCACCGACGTCGGGGAACGCGGCGTACACCGCGGCGTGGATGGCGGTTTCGGCCGAGGGCTTCGGTCCTCGTCGGTGCGTGCCGGTGACCGCGTCGACGAGCACGAGGTCTTCGGGGCGAAGCGAGCCTTTGCTGCGGCCGCTGGCGGTGATGAGCGCGTGGGCGTCGGCGCGCACCGAAAGGTTGCCGGCGGTGCCGTCGAGCCAGCCGCGGCGGTAGAGGTCGGCGGCGATGCGGCACAGTTCCGCCGCGGGCCACGGCACCCACACGCGGGTTTCGGTGATCACCGCGGTGACCAGGTCCGCGGGCGTGACGTCGAACGCCGGGTTGCGCACCTCGGTGTCCCGGGGTGCCACGGGCTGCCCGGCGAGGGTAGTCAGCTCGTCGGCCGGCCGTTCTTCGACGTGGACGTCGCCGGGCTCGGTGAGGTCCTGGTCGATGGTTTCTTCGGGCGCTGCCACGAGGAACGGGATGCCGTGCCGTTCCGCGGCGACGGCGAGGGCGTAGGTGCCGATCTTGTTGGCGACGTCGCCCGCGGCGGTGATCCGGTCCGCGCCGACGAGGACGAGGTCGACCTCGCCGTTTGCCATCAGCGCCGGACCGGCCGCGTCGACGCACAGTCGGTGCGGGATCCCGGCTCGGCGCAGCTCCCAGGTGGTCAACCGGGCGCCTTGCAGCAGGGGCCGGGTCTCCCCGACGAGTACGTTTTCGACGGCGCCGTGGTCGGCGAGACGCTTGATCACGGCCAGTGCGGTGCCTTGCCCGGTGGTCGCGAGCATGCCGGTGTTGCAGTGCGTGAGGATGCGCAGCGGCCGCCGTCGTAGCGTCGCCAAGATGTGGTGCGCGCCGCGCTCTCCGATCGCGTCGCACGTCCGGACGTCAGCGGCTTGCACCTCCTGCGCCGCGGCGAGAACAGCGTCGGCTCCCTCGTGCAGGTGGCTGGTGGTGCGGTGCACCGCACGGCGCAGGGCGATCGCGGTCGGCCTGGTCCGGATGAGCAGTTCGGCGTCGGTCCGGACGCGGGCGGTGTCGGCGCCGTGCTCGCGGGCCGAAAGCGCGACGCCGAAGGCGGCCGCGACGCCGATGGCAGGTGCGCCGCGGATCGCGAGATCGGCGATCGCTTCGGCGATCTGACCGGCGCTGGTCAGCCGCAAGGTGGTGTGCGCGTGGGGGAGGCGCCGTTGGTCGAGGGCCAGCAGGGCGGTGCCGTCCCAGTGCAAAGCGGTTTCGGCGGTCATCGGCGGTTGCCCGTGTAGGCCCAGATCTCGGGGTAGTCGGTGTCTGAACTGGATATCCGGAGCAGGGTGTCCAGTTCCACGCCGGCGTCGGCGAAGGCGGTCCGGTAGAGCTCCTCGTGGAGCTGCAGGCGGTCCGGGTGCACCGCCGACATCCAGTTGGCACCGGCAACCAGGCCGCCGGGAACGACTAGATCGGCCATCCACGCCACCCGCTCGCCGAAGTGCTGCTCGTCGCGGCAGAGGCCGAGGAGCCCGAATTGGGTGACCAGCTCCGATCGCGGCAGGGCGCCGGCGGCGCCGTCGAGACAGTCCGCGACCCGGACGTCGGACACGAGCGCACACAAGGAGCTCCACTCGGCCGGGGTACGACCTCCCAGCTTTAGGGCGGTTTCGTACGCTCCGCGGGGTTCGGCGCTGGTGGCGTTGAGCCGCAGCAGGTCGAGACGATCGGGGTCGACGTCGACGGCGGTCAGCCGACCGGCCCGCAGGGCGCAGGCCCACAGCAGCGACTCGGAACCGCAACCCAGGTCCAGCCAGGTGTCAACCGCCGGCAGAGTACGGAGCATGGCGAGGATCTCCTCGGTGCCCATGCCGTAGACGAACTGGCGTGCGTAGTAGGTGTCCCGGTACTCGTGGGCGTCCAGCGTGGTCATGCGGCAGCCTCCTTCCGGAGCGCTATTTCGGTCATGCTGCGGGAGTGGGGTGTGGCGCTGAGCAGCTGCCATGGCCCGTGCTCGAGCGCGCGGGTGGTGAGCAGCGACAGATGGACGGTGGAGCAGCCGAGGTCGGCGCCGTTGTGCAGGCGCTGGAAGTCGATGCGCAGTTCGTCTTGGTCTCGGTGCTGCCGGCGGAGGCGGGTGAGTGTTCCGCCGTGGCCGTCGGGTCTGCTCCAGTCGTGAAGCCACGTGTCGTGCGCCCCGGCGGCGTCGTAGCACGGTGCGCTGTCGAGCGTGCCGTCGTCGTGGCGCAGCAGGACGTGCGCGATCAGCACGCCACCGGGTTCCAGCAGATCCATGAGCCCGTGCAAGGTGGTGCGCAGACCGAGGGAGGCGGTCAGCTGGTTGAGGGCCCCGTTCGGGCATACGACCACCGGGAACCGCCGTGCCGGGGGATCGGTGCCGATCCGGTACCGGTGGGCCTCGCCGTGGAGACCGGTGGCGGCCAGGCTCTCTCGAGCGGCCGTCACCATGGCGGCCTCGGCGTCGAACAGCACGGGCACCGCTCCGAGGCGGGCGTAGTCGGCGAGGTGATGTCCGGCGCCGGAGGGGGCTTCGGCGACAACGGTGCCGGGGCGGACGTGCGCGTCGAGGACAGCGGGTGCGCGCAGTCCGCGGGTCTCGATCGCGTACAAGGCGGCGCGCTCGGCGTAGCCGGTGGCCATCAGCCGGGGACCAGGTCGTAGAAGCCGGCGTGCTCGGCCAGCACGGGATGCCGAATCTCGCCGCCGGCCACGATGAGCGCGGTATCGACGACCGGGTCGGGCGTAGCCCGCAGGACCCGCTCGGCCAGCCGGACGAGGTAGGGCGCTGCCGCGGCGGTGTAGGCGCGAGACGACGTCACCGGGACGACCGACGGGAGCACGTCGATCTTGACGTGAAGGACCCCGTGCACCTCCCGGGGTGGCTCTCCCGGCTGCTGGACCGGTCCGGCGCTCGGGAGGTATCCCGGTCCGTAACCGGCGGTCGCATCGACGATCACCGACCCCGGCCGCATGGTCCGCACCAGCTCGGGGGTGATCATCGCCGGTGTGGTGTAGGTCGAGATCAGGATGGCGCCGATGAGCACATCGGTGTCCGGCAGTTCACGGGCGAGGGCTTCCGGTGAGTTCACTTGCGCGCGGCACCGGTTCTCGGCTCTGTGCAGAAGGTGGTCGCGAGCTTCCGCGGTGCGGCAGAGGACGAGCACGTCGGCGCCGAGCCCGGCGGCCGTGTCCGCGGCGGCCAACCCGACGTTGCCGGAGCCGATCACGACGACTTTGGGTGGAGGGCAGCCGTCGACGGCTGCGAGGAGCACACCGCGTCCACCGCGGTAGGTTTGCAGCGCGTGCGCGGCGTGGAACACCGCCTGGATTCCAGCGATCGTGCCGCCCGCGCGCATCAAGGGGAACCGGCCGTCTTCGGTGAGGAACTCGTAGCTGTAGGCGCGGACGCCGCTGCGCAGCAGCGGAGTGAGCAGGTCGGGACGTCCTTCGGCATGGAAGACCGCGCCGAGAGTCTGTTCCGGCCTGCACGCGGTGATCTCGTCCGCGCTGAACGGCTTGTACTTCAGGAGCAAGCGGGCGGCGTTCACCTCGTCCCGCCGCGCGAAACGGACACCGGCGTGGTCGAGGTCCTCGTCCGCTACGCCGATGCGTTCACCGATCCCGTTCTCGGCAACGGGAAGGAAACCGCCCGCGCGGAGCGCGCGCGCCAGTTCTGGCGTGAGGATGACGGGACGGTCGGAGCCGAACGGCTCGGAAGGGAAGCCGACCGCTGTCGATTCGATTTCGTCAGTCAAATTACTGTCCCCCTACGTTTGTGGTGACTCAGTTGCAGCAGATGCCACGTTTTTGTTCGACGATCTGGATCCGGCCGGGTGTAAACGCGTCCTGCAAGGCGGGGATGGCGTCGTACGGGTTGCACGACCCGCAGGTGAATACGTCGAGTGCGGCGTATCGGATCTCCGGCCACGCGTGGATCGAGATGTGGGACTCGCCGAGGACGGCGACCGCGGTGATCCCTTGGGGGCGGAACTTGTGCAGAAAGAAGTCCAGAAGCGTTGCGCCGCAGTCTTTAGCGGCGCGGCGCAGCGCTTTCTCGACGATGGTTTCGTCATCGAGGTGGTCGGAGTCCCAGATGTCGATGGTGATGTGCGTGCCGGCGAAGCTGATGCCGTTTTCTTCGAGGGTGAATGCTACGGGCGCAACGGGTGCATTGGTCACGAATACCCCATAACGAAAAGTGGAAGAAGGGTGCCATCGGACTGTTTCAATGGCGGGGGAGTGATCGGAAAACGATCACTGTGAAAGTAGCATCGGGTTCAGATTCGACGCAATGAAGTACGCAGTGCGACCATCGACATTTTCCGTGTGCCGACGTCCGGGTGACGGCAAGCGGCCAAGAGGGTGGGGGTCGGGTACGGGAACATCGGGTTTGACCGTCCGGCGGCGAGGGTAACGCGCGAAACCGTCCTCGCCGGGAGCCGCGCGGCCAACAGGGTGATACGCCTGTCGCACCAGTATTAAGCTGTTCAGTGGTGCACCGGTCAACAGTCGGACCAGTGCGTGCAGGTCGGAAGATGTGCAAGTGTTGAGTGCAGCGAATTTGCGACGAATCTCGGAAGATCGTTGCTCCATTCCGGTGAAGCTTGGATAGCCGGTGAGTGATCGGTTCCGGCCCGGGTACCTGGGAGCCATGAACACCGGAGCGGCGAGCGCCGCGTCGCGGGAGGAGACCGGCGGCCTGGCCGGCCCGTGGCGCTCTGGCCTGGCGGGATTGGCGACGCTCGCGATCACTTACGGCTTCGCCCGCTACGGGTACGGCTTGTTCCTACCCCGCTTCCAGTCCGACTTCGGCGGGTCCGCCGGCGCGCTCGGCGCGGTCACCAGCATCGGCTACCTGGGCGAGCTGTTCGCGCTCGGCATGGTGGGGTGGTGGGCCGGTCGGGTGTCACCGCGGCTGCCGATCTGCATGGGGCTGGGATGCGCCGGCACGGGCATGCTGCTCATCGCGATAGCTCCGAACACGGGGGTGCTGGTGCTGGGAGTCGCGGTGTCCGGTATGTCTCCGGGCTGGGTCTGGACGCCGTACTCCGACGTCGTGCAGGACACGGTCAAGCCCGGTGGGCGAGCGCACGCGTTGTCGATGATCAGCACCGGGACCACCTTCGGGGTCGTCCTCGCCGGCCCGGCGGCGTTGTTCGCGGCTGACTCCCGGTGGCGGCTGGTCTGGCTCGGCGCGGCCGTGGCCGCGTTCGCCGTGCTGGTGTGGAACGTGCGAGTGCTGCCGGGCGCGCCGACGAGGCCGGCCCGTTCCTTCACCTCACCGCGGTGGCGCGAGCTGGTCGGGCGGCGTGGTGCGTGGCCGCTGTTCGTGGCCGCCGCGTCGTCCGGCCTGGTCGGCGCGGCCTACTGGTCGTTCGCCGGTGTCGCGGTCGCGACGGCCAACGGCGGCGACGAACGCGTGGCGCCGGCGCTGTGGACGGTCATCGGCGTCACCGGCATCGCCGGTGTGCTCACAGGCCGGTTCGTGCGACAGGTCGGTCTCCGGGTGATATTCGTGTCCGCCCAGGTCGTCCTTTCCGCATCGTTGGCGGTGCTGTGGCTGGCGCCGGCGGGCTGGGGTTCCGCGCTGACTTCCGCCGTGCTCTACGGTGCCGGGTTCATGGTCGGCGGCACGCTCCTGTCGGTGTGGAGCTCGACGGTGTTCGACGACCACCCCACCCGGGGCTTCAGCGTGGTGGTCGTCTTCATCACCCTCGGCGCGGTCACCGGCCCGGCGCTGCTCGGGCTCGTGGTCGACCACGCCGGACTCGGTACCGCCTTCGCCGTCGCCACATTCCTCGCCGTCGGCACCCTGGCGGCGTTGCCCCCGCGCCCGCGTACCCGATCGGAAGGATCACGGTGACCGCAGCCATCACGATGACCCGCAGCGACATCCTCGGCCGCCCCAGCTTTTGGAAGGTCTCCGAACTCGGCATCCGGCAGTTCGAACACGGCTACCCGCCGGAACTGCTGGACACCATCCTTGCGAAGGCCTTGCGGCTGCGGGCGACGGCGGCGAAGACCAACCTCAACCTGAGGTACCTGCGCGACGCTCACCACCACATCCCCGAAGTCGCCCAGCTGATGCACGACCCGGTGAGACTGGCGCGCTTGAGCGAGCTGGCGGGCGTTCCCCTCGAGCCGTACCCGGTGGACTTCCTCGGCTCCATGATCACGTTCATGGGACCTGAAGACGGCACCGTCGACTGGCACGGGGACAGCGTGCCGGTCACCGAACTCGTCGCGCTTTCGGCCGACGAGGTCGCCGGTGGCGAACTCGCGATCTACCGCGGCGAACTGGACGAAGGCCTGGCCCGGTTGGCGTCGGAGGGGGAAGTGCCGGACGACCGGGTCGTCCGGGTCACCCACCGAGTCGGCCACAGCATCTTCGGGCAGCTGATGGGGGTCCTGCACCGCACCACTCCGATGACCTCGGGTACCCGGGTGACGTTGAACCTCAATCTCCGGTCCGCAGCTCAGCCGCACATCGACGACCAGCGGCTGAGCCACCTGGCCGCCGAGAGCCCGGACTTCGACTGGCTCGACCCCTACGTCAGCGATGTGCGGCGCCGGCAGTTGCCCTCGCTGCGCGCCACCTCCGCTTCGGCCCAGGAGGACCGTGATGCCTGAACCGCTCGAGCACATCGGCGGCCTGGTCTGCCTCGACTTCGCCAACACCGTGGGACCGCGCCGGGCTCGCGCCGACAAAGATCCCCACGACTACCTCACCGACTTTTCGAGCTTGGTCGAGTGGTCGGTGAACGCCGGCACCATCGGCGCGAACCGCGCCGGCTTGCTGCGCAAACGCGTCCAGCGCGATCCGCGAGCTGCGCAGGACGCGCTTGCCCGCGCCAAGCGGCTACGCGAGACGGTGTACGCCGTCTTCGCCGCCATAGCCAAAGGGGACGAACCACCCGGCCGGGCGCTGCACCACCTTCAGCAGGCCTACGCCGACGCGATGCGGCAAGCGAAGCTGGTCTCCACCCCGGCAGGCTTGGATTGGAGCTGGTCACCGCAGGGTGAACTCGACTGCGTGCTATGGCCGATCGCCCGCTCGGCGGCGGAAGTCGCGGTCAGCGCCGACTTCGGCCGGATCAAGGAGTGCCTCGGTCACGACGGCAGCTGCGGATGGCTGTTCTACGACACCAGCAAGAACGGGCTACGCCGGTGGTGCAGCATGAGCGCCTGCGGCACGTGGGAGAAGAGCAGCAAGCGCGCCGCCACGGCAAGGAAGGGCTGAGCCGTGTGTGGCATCGTCGCCATCCACGGAAGTCCCGACCCGCTGCTCGGCTCGCGCATGCTCGACCGCCTTACCCACCGGGGGCCGGACGATCAGGGCACCGCCGTCCTTCCCGGCACCTGGCTGGGCCATCGACGCCTGTCCATCGTGGACACTGACGGCGGGCACCAGCCGTTGACGGACGCTGCGGGCAACCACCTGGTCGGCAACGGCGAAATCTACAACCACGCGGACCTTCGTGCCCGGTTCGCCGGCCACCGCTGGTCGACCGGATCGGACAACGAAGTCGCGTTGCACCTGGCCGTCGCCGGGGGCGGAGCTGCCCTCGCCGACCTCCGCGGGATGTTCGCGCTGGCGATCGCCGGCCCAGGGCTGCCGTTCCTCGCCGCGCGGGATCCGGTCGGCGTCAAACCGCTGTACTGGGCGCGCACACCTCATTCGGTGGTGTTCGCCTCCGAAATGAAGGCGTTCGACCGTGCACACCGCAGCCGTGTGCGACCGTTCCCGCCAGGATGCTTTTGGACCCCGCAGGAGGGTCTTCGGCGCTTTGCGCACGCGATGCCGCGACACACCACCGGACCCGACGCGCCAGCAGAGCACGAAGCGGCGGTCCGCGCCGGCTTGATCGCCAGCGTGCACCTGCAGATGATGGGCGACGAGCCACCCGGGGTACTGCTGTCCGGCGGCCTGGACTCCAGCATCGTCGCGGCCATCGCCGCCCGGTGGTGCCGCGAGCGCGGATACCGGCTGCGCACCTTCTCCGTCGGCACCGCCGAATCCGCGGACCTCGCCGCCGCGCGACGAGTCGCCGCCCATCTGGGCACCGAGCACTTCGAACGCACCTACACCGCCGAAGCCGCCGTGGACCGGGTGCCCGACGTAGTCCGCGCCGTCGAACACTACGACCCCGCGCTGCTCCACAGTTCCGTCGCCAACCACTTCCTCGCCGAACTGGCGGCGCAGCACACCAAAGCCGTCCTCACCGGCGAAGGCGCCGACGAACTGTTCGCCGGCTACCGGTACCTGCGCGAGTTCCGTGACGACAACGCACTCGACGCAGAACTCCGCCGGACGGTCTCCACGCTGCACACCCTGAACTTGCAGCGCTGCGACCGCACGACGATGGCCTTCGGCCTCGAGGCCCGCGTGCCGTTCCTCGACACCGACTTCATCGCGACGGCCATGTCGGTACCGGTCCGGCTTCGGCGCCCGGATCACGGCAGGCGGGAGAAGCACCTTCTGCGCAAAGCGTTCGCCGGCTGGCTGCCTGACGACCTGTTGTGGCGAGCCAAGGAGCAGTTCGGCGACGGCTCGGGCATGTCCGGCGTCCTGCGCGACGCGATGAGCGGCCTGATCACCGAAGCCGACTTCCAGAAGACGGGGCACGCGGAAGGCATCCGCAACCGCGAGGAGCTCGCCTACCACCGGATCTGGCACCGCGAACTCGCGGGAATCAGCCCGCGCACGCTCGACCGCTCCATGACTTTATGACCGCCCACAACCTGAGGAGCGCCGTGCCCCCTTCGGACCTGACCCACGTCACCGCAGCCGCCCGCGACAACCTCCGCCGGGCCGTCGGCAGCACCTGGTCCCAGCCGGCCGACATCGGCACCACGCTGGCCAACCTGTCCGCGGCCACCGCCGCGATGAATCGGGTGCTTGCCGACCTCGGCATCAAGCTCCTCGCCCCGGACTCCGCCGCCGCCTTCGCCTCGGTCGACGGACCGTTCAGCGGCGACACCACGCAGGCGGTGCAGACCGCGGGGCTGTGGCTCACCCGGGCTGTGGGCGCCTGCAATGATCTGGCCGACTACCTCGACAACGCGCACATCGCAGTCGGGGGTCTCGCCGAAATCACCGCTCGGCACGGTGCCTGACATCGATACGACGACCGCCCGGTGGCTCGCCTTCGCGCTCGAGCCAAGGCCCTGTTGGGCATGTGATCTCCCCGGCGGAGGTTCTGTTCCGCGGTCACGTCCGCGTCAAGCGGACGTCGTCCCACGAGACCTCGCGTAGGTCGCGGTGCACCCACCTGGCGATGCGGTCGATGAGCCACGGCCGGCTCATCTCGTCGCGCTCGTAGCCGAGCAGCCGGACGCGCCGGTTCGGGGCGACCAGCACGGCCCGGATGACCGGGGCACCGTCAGGGTCGACGTCGGTGATGAGGTCGGCGATGCGACCGAGCTGCCGCCCGTCCGGGTCGTAGGCGGTCGCGCCCAGCAGGTCACTTGCGCGCATCGCGGGCTCCCGGGATCCGGCCGATCAGGTGGTCGCGCAGCCAGGTCTCCAGCGGCGGTTCGCTGAGGACTTCCACGCGCAGCGACAGGGTGATGTGGCTGCCCACCTCGGCCACGTGCTCGAACGGGATCCGCAGCGGGGCGGGGGTCTCTTCGGCACGCAGCCGCGTCGCGACCGCCGCGAGCCAGCGCCCGAATCGGCCGCCGATCCGCCGCCCGAGCGCGACCTGCCCGGCCAGCAACGCGACGACCCGCAGCCGGCCGTCCTCACCGACGGCGAGCTCGACGTCGTCGACCTTGCCGACTTTGGCGCCGGCGAGGTCGAGGATCTGGCGGTCGAGGAGGTGGAAGTCGATCCGAAGCGGGTCGGGTGTGGTCATTGGCCGGCTCCCGTGATGATCATCAGGGGGATCGCGGCGACCGCCGCGACGAGGATGACGCCGAGGTAGCCGACGCCGAGGATGTTGCGGACCCGGCCGTTGACCTGGTCGCCGAGGTACGCGCGGTCGTTGGCGACCACGAGGATCGGCAGGTACGTCAGCGGGAGGACTACCGCCGACAGCAGCAGCGTGTATTCGGTGAGCTGGACCGGATCGATGCTCGTCAGCAGCAGCGCGGCGCCGAGGACGACGCTGGCGAGGACGACGGTGTGGAACCGGGCGGCCCGCCGCGGGGCGACCCGCTTGCCCCACTCCCATCCGAAGTACTGGGCGACGGTGTAGCCGGAGGACAGCCCGGTTTCCAGCGCGGCGCCGAACGTCGCGGCGAACACCCCGAGGATGACAACCGCCAGGCCGAGCTTGCCCAAGGCGAGCCCGACCGGCAGCGTCGTCTGCGTGATCGCGTCGACCTTCACCGACGCGGGCTCGAACACCACGGCCGCGCACGCCATGATCGCCAGCGACAGCAGGCCGCCGAGCGGGAACCCGACGAACACGTTGATGCGTTCGGTGCCCAAGTCCTTGCGGGTCCAGTTTTCCTCGACTCCGCCGGAGGAGAAGAAGAACACCTCGTAGGGCGTCATCGCCGCGGCGAACAACGCGACCGCGAAGTACCCGTAGGTCGCCCAGTTTTCCGTCGGGGGCGGTCCTTCGCCCACCTGGCCCAGCAGTTCGGGCCAGGACAGCGGGAGCGTCACCAGCGCGACGACGAAGACGATCAGCGCCAGGCCGAGCAGACCGAACACCCGCTCGAGGGTCTCGAACTTGGTGCGCCACAGGACAACCCACAGCACGACGGCCACGACCGGCACCCACAGCAGGTAGTGGACGCTGGTCGCCAGGTGCAGGGCAAGCGCGACACCGCCGATCTCCGCGCCCAGGGTCAGCATCGTGACCAGGTAGGAGCCGGCCAGGTTCACCAAGGCGATGCGCGGGCCGAGCCGTTCGCGGATCAGGTCGAACACCGGGCGGCCGCTGACCGCGGCGATCCGGCCGGCCATGTCGGCGTACACGCAGATCCCGACGATGCCGACGATGACGACCCACGCGAGCCGCATGCCGAACCGGGCGCCGGTCTGGGAGTTGGCGACCAGGTCGCCGATGTCGACGAATCCACCGATCGCCGTCAGGATCCCGAGGGTGACGGCCAGGAACTTCTTCATCGGTGACGCTCCAGGAAGCCGGCCAGCAGTTCGCCGGTTTTGTGCAGCCTTGCGGAGACCACGCGTTCGGCGTCCGGGCCTGCGTCGGCCGCGGCGGTGACAGCGGCGATGTCGGCGCCGGCTTCGGTCAGCAGCGGTGCGCATTCGTCGTGCAGCGAGATCGAGGCGGTGTCGGGGATTTCCTCCGCGGTGAAATCGTCCGCGGCGGTGGCCAGGGCATCACGCGCCTGCCACAGGACGGTCGACCGGTACGGTGCGAGCACTTTGCCGTCGATGTCGGCGGTCACCATCAGCTCGGTGGTCCGGACCTGCGAGAGTGCCTGTTCGGCCGCGGTGAGCGCCACATTCCGGTAGTCGTCGGCCGAAGTGGGCAGAACGGACGGAACGACCACCGCGGCCAGCGCGAGGGCGGCAACTCCGCTCATCGCCGCGATCTTCACCGCTCGGCGCGTCATCGGATCACCGTAGTGCCGTTCGGGCGTCTCGGCTGATCGACGGGCGGGCCGCGCTCAGGAGGCGGGGTTCTGCGCCTCCTTGAGCAAGTGCGTCAGGTGGACGGCGCCGCCGCGGGCCGGACGAGGCCGCCGCGGCCGGCCCGGCGGCGAGTCCGCCGAGGGCACTGGCCACGCCGAGTCCGGTCATCCCGGTCGCCTTGAGGAATCGGCGGCGGTCCCGGTCGTTCTCGGCGCTGCGGGTGATCGTCGAAGCGGCGCAGCGTTTGCCGACCGCGTGCCCTCCTCACCGCCCACGCGATGTCGGGCGTGTCCTGTTCGCCCGGTCTGGCCTCACCGGGTGAGCGCGATGGATCCGTAGGTGATGTTCTCCGTTCGGCGCCGGCCGCCCGCGGACAGGCCGGACTCCCGATCGGGCGAGGAGCGGATCGTCCGGCACCGTCGGCAAAAACCCAGCTGATTACCCGCTACCGATGGGTAGAAACCCGGAAAAACAAAGAAAAAAAGATCGTCGTAACCCCCAATCCGGTGATGACCGCGCGGCGAATCTCCACTGTTGGGTGAATGACGCACTCGAAGGGAGGTGAAATGGATGGATACTTCCCAGTACGAGGACACATCGGACCGTTCGGTGCTGGCTCGAGTGGTTTTGATGGCTGGTGCCCTGGTGGGGTTCGGGTTCCTGGCGGTGTTGCTGTCGGGGACGGCGAACGCCGCCGAGAGGTCGCCGGAACCGCCCGGTCTGCTTTCCGAGGTCGGGAAACCACTGAAGGGGATCGATCCGGCCCTGCAACCGGTGACGGATGTCGTGCACTCGACGACGTCGCGGCTGGCTCCGGCGGTCGACCCGGTGGCCGCAGCGGCCGGGCCGCTGCTGGCTCCGGTCGTACGGCCGGTCGCCGAGGTGGTCGCGCCGGTGCTGTCGGTGGTGCGGCCGGTGACCGAACCGGTGCTCAAGCCGGTTCTGCACGCGGTCGCTCCGGTCACGGAGCCGGTCGTACGCGCGGTGGGCGCCGAGCCGGTGGTCAAGGCGGTCGGCGGTGACGCGGTGGCGCCACGGGACGACGTTCGGCCTGCTCCGGCGGGACCGGGCAACCGGCCCGAGGTCGTCGCTCCGGCAGTCCGGGCCCAGCCGCAGCGGGTAGCAGCGGTTGCGGTCGCGGTGCACCACGCCGGCTCGCAAGCCGGCCGCACCGCGGACGAGTGGACGTCCGGTTCGGACAGCGGCGGCAGCACACCGCACGCGCCGCCGATGCCGGACGTGCCCGGGACCGGCGGGTCGATGTCGACCGGAACGTCCGGGCAGCACGGCGGCGAGTTCGCCGTGACCGTGTCGCGTTCGGTCATGCCGGGTGTGGACCGCACGTGGCAAGCGCCACCGGGTGGTCCCCAGTCGCTGTACTGGACGGTCTTCTTCGGCAACGACCATCCGAGCTGACCCGCCCTTTCCACCCTCGAAATCCACAATGGACAGAGAGCAAGGAAAGGGAAGTCATGCACAAGTACGTGCGACGCGGCCTGACCGCCGCGTTCATCTCCGGCGGGTTCGTCCTGCTGGGGTCAACGGTGGCCAGTGCGGACACCGGCGACTCGGGCCCGCTGGGCGGGCTCGGCGGCACGCTGCACTCCGTGGTCTCCGGCGTTTCGGCCGGCGGCATCGGCGGGAACTCGGGCGATGGCGGGAACGCGACCAGCGGCAACAACGCTGTCAGCGGGAACTCCGGTAACTCGGGTAACTCCGGTTCGACCGGGCACAACAGCGCCTACGGCGTTTGCGTGCTCGCGAAGTGCAGTACCTCGGTGTCCTCGGGCAACTCCGGGAACACGGGCGCGACCGGCTCGACCGGGAACGCCTCGAACACCAGCACCACTTCAGGTGGCCACTCCGGGAACGCCGGCAACGGCGGCTCCGGGACGTCGGCGGCGTCGGGTGAGAACACCGCGGACTCGCGGGGCGCCCGCGGCGTCCTCGGCTCGGTGACCGGCATCGCGAACGGCGGCAACGGTGGTGACTCCGGCGAAGCCGGAAACGCCACCAGCGGCAACTCGGCGGTGTCGGGCAATTCGGGCGACTCCGGGAACTCGGGGTCGACGGGCGGCAACAGCGCCTACGGCCTGTGCGTGCTGGCGTCGTGCTCCACGACGGTGACCTCGGGCCACTCCGGGGACACCGGCGCCACGGGTTCGACCGGTGACGCGACGAACACCAGCAGCACCACCGGTGGCAACTCCGGCCAAGCGGGCACCGGTGGCGACGCCACCACGGCCGCGTCCGGCCGGAACACCGCCGAGGGTGGCCACCACCGAGGTGGCGGCACCGGCGTCCTGGGTCGGGTCACCGGCACCGCGACGGGTGGTAACGGTGGCGACTCCGGCGATGCCGGGAACGCCACCAGCCACAACAACGCGGTGACGGGGAACTCCGGCAGCTCGGGCGACTCCGGCTCCACCGGCGGCAACACCGCGATCGTCTGGACCATCGGCGGCGAGCGCAGCGGCCGCGGTCACGACGACTGCGCTTGGAACCACAGCGGCGGTCGGAAGCACGACGAGGGCACGAAGTCGGCCACCACGGCGACCTCGGGCGATTCCGGGGACACCGGCGCCACCGGCTGGACCGGCGACGCGGGCAACTGGAGCACCACCACCGGCGGGAACTCCGGCTGGGCCGGCAACGGCGGCGACGCCACTTCCGTCTCCACCGGCACGAACAGTGGTGGGCGCGCTCGAGACAGCCGTACGGGCGTCCTGGGCTGGGTCACCGGCACCGCGAAGGGCGGTAACGGTGGCGACTCCGGCGATGCCGGGAACGCCACCAGCCACAACAACGCGGTGACGGGCACGTCCGGGGACTCGGGCGACTCGGGTTCGACCGGCGGCAACACCGCCGTCACGTCGACCCGTGACCACGGGCAGCAGGGCCGTCACCACGGCGGCTGGAAGCACGACGAGGGCACGAAGTCGGCCACCACGGTGACTTCAGGCGACTCGGGTGCCACGGGTGCCACCGGCTCGACCGGTGACGCGTGGAACCACAGCACCACGACCGGCGGGAACTCCGGCTGGGCCGGCCACGGTGGCGACGCCACCGTGATCGCCTCGGGCGGGAACACCGTCGCGCACACCCCGCACACCGTCTGACGGTTCGCGGGTCGAACACGGCGGGGCACCGGAACGATCCGGTGCCCCGCCTTTGCGCGTGAACTCTTCAGCCGATCGCGAGGCTGGCGATGGGCGCGGCAGTCGGCCGGAGTGACCTGGCCGCGGGCTCGACGGTCACCGCGATGCCTTCGACGTCCGCCGACATGGCGGAGCCGCGGTCGATCAATCGGTCCGCGGCTCGCGGTGTGCAACGCTCTCGGCAGCCCGATCCGGCACGTCGACCCGGCCGGCGCGCCGGTTCACGCGCCGCTCACGGGTCCGGTGTTACTCCGGTGGCGTCGGCCGTGCTCTCCCACAGCTCGCGCGCGAGCTGTGGGTCCTGCGCGGTCGCCGAGCGGCGGGCGGGGCCGGCCGGACCGCGGGTCTCGAAGCGGCCGGACGGGCCCAGGTAGTCGCCGCCGCGGATCGGGCCGACGGCCGCGAGCAGTTGCGGTTCGATGCCGGCCGCGACCGGTTGGGAGAGGTAGCGGTCGGGCAGCTTGAGCAGCCGGGCCTTCCAGGTACCTCCGCGGGCGAGGGCGTTGTTCAGCAGCTCCGATGCGGTCAGTCCCGGGTGGGCGGCGACCGACAGCACCGGATCGCCCGAGAGCCGCAACCGCCGGTCGAGCTCGGCGGCGAACAGCAGGTTCGCGAGCTTCGAGGCGCCGTAGGCGCGGGTCGGCGAGTAGCGTCGGCGTTCCCAGTGCAGGTCGCCGAGGTCGAGTCCGCCGGTGCGGTGGCCGAGGCTCGACGTCAGCACCACCCGGGACGCCCGGCCGGGGCTTCCGGCGGCCCGCAGCGCCGGCATCAGCAGCCAGGTCAGGGCCGCCGGGCCGAGGTGGTTGGTGCCGATCTGCAGCTCGAACCCGTCGCGGGTCCGCTCGTGCGGGCCCAGCGACACGGCGGCGTTGTTGACCAGTACGTCGACCCGGTCGGCGGTGCGTTCCCGGATGTCCGCAGCGGCGGCCCGCACCGAGGCGAGGTCGGCCAGGTCGAGCCGGACGGCTTCGGCCGAGCCGGGTCCGTCGATGCCGGCCCGTACCTGGTCGACGGCCGCCACTCCGCGCTCGGCGTCGCGAACGGTCATCAGAACCCGGGCGCCGGCTTTCGCCAGCGCACCGGAGAGAGCGAGGCCGAGGCCGGAGGTCGTCCCGGTGACGACGATGACGCGACCGGTGAGGCCGGGGACGGCCAGGCGTGACGATGCCATGCGGTCGAGGTCTCCTGTCCGGTGCTACGAGGTGGGTGCCAGGGCCCGCTGGAAGACGCCGAAGTTCCCGGTCATCCACAGCGTCGTCAGCTTGACGCCGGCGATGCGCCAGCCGTCCAGGGTCCGTTCGAAGCGGTTCGTGTAGTACCCGGTCACCACCAGGTCGCTGTCACCGGTGTCGTTCGGGAGGTGGTGCGCGGCCCGTACGTAGGCGACGCAGGTGGCCCGATCGTCGCCGTCGAAGGTGATGACGAGGTTCGTCATCATGTGCTGCGTCGCCGCGAAGGACTCCATCCGCGGCGCGGTGCTCGCCACCCAGTCGTCGGCGCGCACGCGGACGACGGGCTGGCCGAAGCCGTCGCTGAAATCGACGTCGACCTCGTCGGTGAAGCAGCTGCGGAAGAGCGCCCAGTCGTGGGAGTCGGTGCCGGTGGCGTACCGGAGCTGGACGTCGCCGATCTCGGCACGGTCGTGCAGCCGTCGCGTGTCGCTGTCGACGGGCAATTCATGTGACGTTGTCATATGAACTACCTTCGGTCGTTCATCTGACATTGTCAAGTAGAATCGGCGGCGTGACCCGAACCGAGACGGCCGCGGCCACGCGGCGAGCTCTCCTGCGCGCCGCGACCGACCTGCTCGACGAGGGCGGGCCCGGCGCCGTGACGCTGCGCGCGGTGGGGGCCCGGGCCGGGGTGTCGCGTGGCGCGCCCTACGGGCACTTCGAGAGCAAGGAACACCTGCTGACGCAGCTCGCGATCACCACGTGGGACTCGTTGGCGGACGCCGTGGAGCAGCTTCGCGCCGATCCCGACGTCACTCCGGCGACCCGGCTCGAGCAGGCGGTGCTGGCGCTGATCGGCGTCGCCCGGCAGTGGCCGCACCGGTACGCGCTGATGTTCGGCACGCCGGCGGACACCCCGGCCGCCCTCGAAGCGGCCGGCCGCCTCGAGACCGACTTTCTCGCCCTCGTCGCGGACGTCGTCGGTGAGTCCGCCGCACCTGGGTACGGCGCCTTGCTGATGTCCAGCGCGCACGGCATCGCGGGCATGGAACTCAGTGGTCACCTGGCGAAGGACAAGTGGCAGGTCGACGTGGACCAGCTGGTGCGCATGCTGGTCGACGGTATCCGGCTCGGCGCGAAGGGGGCCGGCGCGCACCGCTGATTCCGTTTGCGTTGTTACCCAGGTGTTCCATTCGGTGCGAAGTGTGTCCCAGGCAGTTGCTGGACGGCGTCGAGCCACAAACCTCGCCAGAACAAGGCGCGGCACGTCGCCGTACCGGGCGTCTGCCTCGGGGGGACGGCTGTGCTCGCGAACAGCGAAGCGCAGTGGGTGGACTCGTGGAACGGCGCTGGAGAGCCGGAGGCAGGGCAGGCGTGGCAGCGGACGGATTTCGTTCGGGCGCTTGGACAGCCACGATCAGTCGGCACCCATTTGCTGGCGGATCACACGATCGGTTGGCTCTTCGTGGAAGATTGCTGTCTTGAAAGGAAAGTTGAGTACGGTTGCCGCGGCAAAGAGGGCAAGCCGGCCAGTGACGCTGAACTTGAGACTGCTCCGTGGCTGCACTGGTTACGGGCCGTGGTTCGCCTGATTTCGCCATCGGAAATAGACCGCGCGGCGATGCTGCGTCGTTGCTCATCGGCCCGGAGCGTAGGGGCGACGGTGGCCGAGCTGGAGCAGTGGCGCTGCGGTCTCACGGTTGGTTCGAGGAGGCATGCTCATGTCGTCGATGCAGGTGCCCCGGCCGCGGGATCCGCGACGTCGGCCGGTGGCGTCTTTCGAAGTGACTCGTACAGCCGATGCGTGCGTGATCACCGCGGTAGGTGATCTCGATCTGACCATCACCGACCGGCTCGCCGCGCTGCTCGCCGGAGAACTGCACCGGAAACCACCGGCTCTGGTCTGCGACACGTCGGCGGTCGAGTTCTGCGCCGTGCGCATCCTGGAGATCTTGATCGACACCGCTGCCGACGCCGCCGTGGCCCGGGTGCCGTTCGCCGTCGCCGGCCGGCGACGAGCGCTGCTGCGGCCGATCACCGCGCTGGGGCTGGACGAGGTCCTGCCCGTTCACCGCAGCGTTGAGGAAGCCGTGAACTCGCTGGCTTTCGCACGTCGTCCGAGCCCGGACGCGCACGGTGGCTCCCGATCAGGTCGGAGGCGTGCAGAAGAACCCGGACCCGGCGCGCGATCAGCCGGACCGGCACCGAGTAACGGTTGGTGCGGATGCTGTTCTGGCTGAACCGGTCGACCTGAGGAGTGAACCAGCAGCCGGTCCCAAACGGCTCATCCGGCAACGGCCGCAACACCGGCGCCTCAAGGACGAACATCTCCCCGACGGTGCGTGGCCGCGCCCCGATCCGTCGGGCGTCGTCGGCGACATCCCAGACCTCGACCCGGGCGTTGAGCTCAGCCAGCGAGTCGACCTCGGAGACCGGGACCAGGAGGTTGCGGCGGAACCAGCCGATCTGCCCTTCCACCCCGTCCTTCTCATGCGCGCCCACCAGGCCGGGCTGGCAGTAGAAGGGCTCGATAGCCCAGTGCTACCGAAACGCGGTCCAGCGCTCGGTTTCCACCCGCTGCCGCGAGAACCCCAGCACCTGCGCGACCGCGGCCTGGCGGCCCACGGCGATCTCGCCGAGGCGGTCCGCCCAGTCGGCCACTCACGCCCCGGCCAGACGTCCCGGAATGCGCGCGACGCCGTCGGCGTCGCGCGCATTAGGGTGAACATTTCTCACACGGCTCAACCGCCATCTCCGCCCGAGCGTGGGTGTGCCGTGACATCAAGATCCGGTGGGCGAGCGTGTCGGCACGCAGAACTGCCCCTCATCCCGCGGCCGCGGCCGCCTTCCAGTTGGCCGCGGCGCAGCCGTGACGTTCCCTTCTCCAGGGGCCGACGAGGGGGCTCCGCTTGTCGGGGCCGGTGTAGGTCTAGCCACGGCAACCGCCATGACTGGCCGTCCGGAGACCGCGCTCGCCGTCGGCGGGATGTCCGGCGGTGATCTTGGTCGCCCTTGTCCATCGACAGCACAAGAGAACCCCCGCGGATAGCTCAGCCAGCCAACACCTTTGCAGAAAGTAGAGAATATGAGGTTCAAGTTCTTCCTACCTGTCGTCACGTCATTGGCCCTGCTCGGCTCATTTGGCGCCTCAACGGCGGCGGCGTCAGACCCAGCCCTTGAGCGACAATCTCCGTATATGACGTTTCACGGGAAGAGATGTATTGACTCCGACTTCACTCTTTCGAACGTGGAGATCATCGGATATGACTCGGTCTGGGGCACCGCCCAGCTGCATTTGAGCGCTTGGTGCGGTTCAGTCTGGGCAACCATGCGATATGGCGCGAAGCTCGATTCCAACGAGTATGGCAATGCCCATATCCGCAACTCACGAGGGATCGACTACACGTGCGACACGCCTGGCGGAAACAAACGTGTCACCGCGGGGCAGACAACGTGCTATACCCCTATGACAAATGTCTACCAGGGCAGCGGCGGTTCTTTCTGGGCCGAGGGATACCACTACCTGAAAAACGCCGCCGGAGCCTGGTACATGGTCGGGTTCGGGGCCACCGCCAAGCAACCAGGCTAGTCCGGCCAGTCACGAGGGCACGGTGCTCGAATTCGACGCTCCTGCTGCGCCGGCCGGCGGTGCTGGCGCAGCGGCGGGCCACCGCGGTGCCCGGTTTCGGGGGTCGTCACGTCGGAAGCAGCGCTGGAACGGCGGAACGGCCACTTCGAGATCCCAGCTACACCGTCTGGCGACGGTTGCGTCGTTCGGGGCCGACATGACCGGTGAACTCCAGCGGAAGCGACCGTTCGCTTCGACGTGCTGCCCGGTCAGCCACGCGCCGTCGGCCGAGGCGAACATGGCCACGACCCCGGCTACGTCAGCGGGCTCGGCAATCTGGCCACCCCAGGTGTCCTTAGCCATTCGGGCGACCAGGTGCTCATCGCGCCGGGCGTCGGCGTTCGCGTCCGGCGCGGTCCAGCTCGGAGAGACAGTGCTGACCGTGATGCCACGCTCGCCGAACTCGGCGGCCGCGATTGTGGTCAAGGCGTTTACCGCTGCCTACGCCATGGAGTAGATGGGGTGTGGTGGGCGTAGGGCGGACGGAGAACGCTGACGACAGGTTGACCGCCCGCGTACCGTCGCGCAATCGACTTGCCGCTTCTGGAGCAGGAAGAATCTGTCGCTCGCTCGGTTCCGATGGACTGGCGGTCAGCACAACTGACCGATGTACCGTGCGTAGCGCACGATGACGGCTGTTCCGAGGTGCGTCACTCCCGGACCGACGCAGACGTTTTTGTCGAACTCGCCGACTCGGTCTTCGCGGATGACGATGTGGGAGCCGTCTGAAGTGCAGTGGTTGTAGTAGGCCTCGACCCCGTCTACGTAGTAGCCGCACGTGGCCACTTGTGAGGCCGGTGCCGCGCCAGCTGTGCCGGTTGTGACACACGCGGCGAACGCCGCTACAGCCAGGATCGCCGGGCCTCGCCTGAACTGCTTCTCTGTTCCGCGCCGCATGGTTATGCCTCCGTTGCCGCCCCGCCGGTTGTCCAGTCGCGATCACTCTGCCCATCAGCCGGGCGCGCCGTCTTATGATCGTCCTGATCCGGCCACGATCATCACCCGTCCGCGGCAGTCGCGGTCCCGGTCATCGGTGCGGCTCGACAGTTGGGGACGAGGAGTGTGATCAACTGTGAGGCATGTGAGAAATTCACAACGACGAGTCCCGCCATGGCCCGAAGCAGTTTGCTCAGGTTCGCCTGGTGCAGCCCGAGCGGGCCGGTTTCGATGTCCGTCATGCCGGATCGTCCGGTAGGGCCCGCCGCGCCCACCGTCGTCGAGGTGCGCGGGGCCATGGGCGGGCCTGCACGATGCTGCGCCGACCATGGTGGAGTCCTACGCGTGCTCGCGGACGAGCGAGACCGGTACGAATACCGCGTCATTCAGCACCCCGGCGGACGCAAGAGCGTGGCGCAGGTCGTCGGCGACGTCGGTTGTATCAGGGCCGAGGTCCTCGCCGTGGCGTTCGACGACGAACGCGCGGAGCACCTCAAGCGCGGAAAGGCCACAGGGGGTGGTGTTCGTGGCCAGGGATGTGCAGGTTTCCGGCCGCGGCGAGCCGGCCGGCCAGCAAGGTCGCGTCGTCGAGCATGGCGTCGCCGAGGTCCATGCCGGCGCTGGGGGCCATGAAGTCGGGTCGACGCCGTTGGCGATGGCCATCGCCCGGTAGTTGTCGTAGAGGGGACGGTCGCTGGAGACCGCGGTAGTGATGTCGGGGCCGTGCATGCGGACGGCGAGGTTGTGGGCGGCGCTGCGCGGGCAGGGCTTTTCCTGGTGGGCACTGCCAGGCGCATCGATGGTGACTACGCCCCACCCGCCGGCACCGGACGTACAAGCACCACGCGGGCGTGCGGCGCTGACGGTTCCGTGGTGTCGTCTGGCGAGTCGAGCAACGTCTGCTGCTCCGTCGATGGCGTACGAACAGCCTACTGGGTCGCGTTCAGTTTGTTCGTCGTTCCGGCAGCGCCAGGACGTACTGGTCATGACCACAGTCGCCTCGTGTCCCACCGGGGCCTGCAACATCGTTGTCGGCCGGGGCGACGTCTATGAACATGACCGACGACGCCGCGCCAACACAGGCAAGCCCCGATGCGCCCACTCCGCCTCCCTCTCCCGCTGCGGTGTCGCGGCCGCGGCTGCGGGAACTGTCGCCAAAGACGATGTGGCTCACTGCCTTTGTCATCGCGGTGCTGACCGCGGCCGCAGTAGTGCTGTTGTGGTGGCCGGCGACCCGCGGGCTCAACGGTGCTGAATTGGTTTCCGCGCGGCTGGACGCGCTGAAGGTCGGGTTGAGTGTCGCGGTCGGCAGCGGCGGCGTCGTCGCCCTGTACCTGGCGTGGCGGCGTCAGTATTCCACCGAAGCTGACCTGGACAATCGCGAACGCACTCTCGCTCATCAGCAGCAATCCCATGAAGCTGACTTGGCTCAGCGTGACCGTGTTGCCCAAGCCGTGGAGCGCGATGCGCGCGAGCGCCGACTGAGCGAGCTGTACCTCAAAGCAGTCGAGCAGCTCGGTTCACCGCAGGCTGCGGTCCGCCACGGCGGTCTCTACGCGCTCGAACGCGTCGCCCAGGACAACCCGCACCAGCGGCAGACGGTGGTCAACGTCATCTGCGCCTACCTCCGCAACCCGTACACCCCACCACCGAAAAACAGCCAGCCCCGGCCGCTGGGCATTCGACGCCCTCTGCTGCGATCGGCTACCGTCGGCCGATCTACGCCAGCGCCGTCCCGGGACGGCGGCCGTGATGCGATTCTGCAGGAGCGCGAGGTCCGCCTCACCGCCCAACGCATCCTGCAACTGCATTTACGCCCCGGACCAAACCTCGACCAGCCACAACCCAGCTTTTGGGGCAACCTCGACATCGACCTCACCGGCGCCACCCTGATCAACTTCATCCTAGACGGCTGCGCAATCGCCACAGCAACTTTCACCGGGGCATCTTTCATCGGCGATGCCGGGTTTGGCGGAGCGACTTTCACCGGCCGCGCCGGGTTCGGCGGGGCCACTTTCGTGGGCGACGCAGAATTCAGCGGGGCGACTTTCACCGATCGCGCCGGCTTTGGCGGGGCCACTTTCACCGGCCGCGCCTGGTTCCGCGAAGCGACCTTCACCCTTGCCGTCGTGTTCAGCGAAGCGACCTTCAGCCGTGACGCCGAGTTCGACTGGGCGACCTTCAGGCATGACGTCGAGTTCGGCGGGGCAGCCTTCAACGGCGGCGCCGGCTTCAACGGGGCGTCCTTCACCCGTGGAGTCGGCTTCCGCGGGGTGACTTTCACCAGCCGTGCCGCGTTCCACGGGGCGGCCTTCGCCGGGCGCGCCGTCTTCAGCGAGACGGCCTTCGCCTACGACGCCGTGTTCAGCGAGGCGACCTTCACCGACGCTAGGTTCGACGGGGCAGCCTTCACCAGCAGAGTCTGGTTCGACAGGGCGACCTTCAGCAGCAACGCAGAGTTCAGCGGGGCAGCCTTCAATAGCGTTGCCTGGTTCAACCAGGCGAGCTTCAACGGCAATCCCGCGTTCTACGGGGCGACCTTCGACGGTGACGCCTGGTTTGGCGAAGCGACCGTAGACGGCGTCTCTTTTGACCCGACTACACCCTGATTCGCCGTCGTATGACGACGCCTCGCGACCCTTTGACATAGAACCGTCCCGGGAGCTGCGGACAGCCAGGTGGAGACCTTCGTCACGTCGGCTGCTGGTTTTGGTGGATGCAGGGTGCGCCGGGACGTCGGTAGGAGATGCGGGCGCGGAACGCCTGTGCCACGACACCCTCCGGCAACGGCGCGGTCCACCGGTACTGGGGTGCGCCGACCTGAGCCGCGGCGACAAGGGTGCGGCCGTAACCCAGGCGCCGATACCCGGCGACGACGTGGACATAGTCCAAGGTCGCGGTGCGGCATGCCGGGCAACAGGTGACGGTCGCGGTAGCCACAACGGCGCCGTCGAGGTGCAGCTCGATCCGCTCGGGCTCTGCCCCGGCCGCGGCGGGGTGGGCGACGAGTAGAAGTCCCTGCTGCGGCGCGGTGGCCGGCGGGTGCCGGACGGTGACGTCGAGCTGGGCCCATTCGGAGAGGCGCCGCTCGTTGGGGTCGCAGGCTTCGACCCGTCGGCAGGTTTCGCAGAGCGTGCAGTGCAGCCGGTAGCGGTGGCTGAAGGGGCGGGTCATGCCGTAGTGGACGAGGAAGTCTCCGCGCAGGCACGTCGCGGGGATGCCAGTGCCGGGGCGGAGGGGGATCAGGTCGCCGAATTCGCCCCGCGTGCCTGAGCGCGGACCGCCGACGGCGGGCTGACCGGCGGTCACCGGAAGTCGCGGGAGGGCGCGGTCACCATCGACAGGTCGAGCGCTTCGATCCGGTCGGCGACGAGCGTGACGACACCTTCGGCGGCCTGGACCTGCCCGCGGATGAGCAGCGCCGAGCTGGCGCGCGCGACCAGACGGTTGCGCTGCCACAAACCCGGCGAGACCAGCACATTGGCCATGCCGGTCTCGTCTTCGAGGTTGAGGAAGGTGATCCCACCAGCTGTGGCGGGACGTTGCCGGTGGGTGACGGCGCCGCCGACCCACACCCGCGTGCCGTCCTCGACCCCGGTGAGTTCGGCGGTGGTGATGGCGCCGCGATCGGTCAAGAGCTGCCGGAGGTATTGCACGGGGTGGGAGTCCGGGGAGACGCCGGTGGACCACAGGTCGGCGGCGGTGACCTCGAACCGCGTCATCCCCGGCAGCGCGGGGGCGTCGGTTCCGGGTGCGAGTCCGGGCAGGTGTCCGGGCCGGGTGGCCGCGGCGGCGCCGGCGGCCCAGAGGTCCTGGCGGCGGTCGCCGCCGAACCCGGCGAACGCGCCGGCGGTGGCGAGGGCTTCGGCGCTGTTGCGTTTGAGCTGGACGCGGCCGGTGAGGTCGCTGATGCTCGCGTACCGGCCGTGGGCCTGGCGCTCGGCGACGATCTGCTCGGCGACGGCGTCGCCGAGGTGTCGGACTCCGGCCAGTCCGAGGCGCAGGGCGACGTTGCCGGTGCTGTCGGGGTCGGGTTCGAGGGTGGCGTGGGCGAGGCTGGCGTTGATGTCGGGCTCCCGCACGAGCACGCCGTGGCGGCGGGCGTCGGCGACCAGCGACTGCGGCGAGTAGAAGCCCATCGGCTGCGCGCGCAGCAGCCCGGCGCAGAACGCGGCCGGGTAGTAGTACTTGAACCAGGCCGACGCGTAGACCAGCAGCGCGAAGGACATGGAGTGGGCTTCGGGGAAGCCGTAGCCGGAGAAGGCGTGGATTTGCTCGAAGATCCGGGTCGCCAGCTCGCGGTCGAGGCCGTTCGCCTGGCAGCCGTCGAAGAACCGCGCCATCAGCGCCTTCATCTTCGCGCTCGACCGTTTGGCGCCCATGGCGCGGCGGAGCTGGTCGGCTTCGGCTCCGGTGAAGGAGGCGACGTCGACGGCCATCTGCATCACTTGTTCTTGGAACAGCGGCACGCCGAGTGTCCGGTCCAGGGAGCCGGCGAGCAGGGGGTGGGCGTGCTGCCACTCTTCTTCGCCGCGGCGGCGGCGGATGTAGGGGTGCACCGAGCCGCCCTGGATGGGGCCGGGGCGGATGAGGGCGACTTCGACGACGAGGTCGTAGAACTTCCGCGGCCGCAACCGCGGCAGCGTGGCCAGCTGCGCCCGGGACTCGACCTGGAACACCCCGACGGCGTCGGCTGCGCAGAGCATGTCGTAGACCTTCGGGTCGGCCAGGTCGAGCTTCCCGATGTCCACGGTGGTGTCGTGATGCTCGGCGACGAGGTCGATCATGTAGTGCAGCGCGGAGAGCATGCCGAGGCCGAGCAGGTCGAACTTGACCAGCCCGACGGTCGCGCAGTCGTCCTTGTCCCACTGCAAGATCGACCGGTCCGCCATGCTCGCCCACTCGACCGGCACGATCTCCGACACCGGCTGCTTCGAGATCACCATGCCGCCGGAGTGAATGCCGAGGTGACGGGGGAAGTCCTCGATCCGGCCAGCCAGCTCGAGCACATCGGCCGGGATCTCCCCGGACGTCTGCTGTTTGGTCGCCGCGACGCCGCCCCAGCGATCGACCAATTTGCCGTAGGCGTCCTGCTGCCCGGGGGAGTGCCCGAGCGCTTTGGCCGCGTCCCGCACCGCGGAGGGGGCGCGGTAGGTGATGACGTTGGCGACCTGCGCGGCATGGAACCGGCCGTGTTTCTCGTAGACGTACTGGATCGCTTCCTCGCGGCGGTCGGACTCGATGTCGATGTCGATGTCCGGCGGCCCGTCCCGCTCCGGGGCGAGGAAACGTTCGAACAGCAGGTTCCACTTCACCGGGTCGGCGTGGCAGATCCCCAGGGCGTAGCAGACTGCGGAGTTTGCGGCTGAGCCCCGGCCTTGGCAGAGGATGTTGGCTTCTTTGCAGAAGCGGACGATGTCCCAGACGACGAGGAAGTAGCCGGGGAAGTCGAGGGTCTTGATCACGTCCAGTTCGTGTTCCAGCTGCGCGTAGGCCCGGGGGTTCTCGTCGCGGGTGCCGTAGCGGGTGGCGGCGCCGGCCCAGGTCAGCTCGGCCAGGAACGACATCTCGTCGTGCCCGGCCGGCACCGGGAACGGCGGCAGATCCGGTGCCACGAGCTGCAGGTCGAACGCCACCTCCACGCCGAGCACGGCGGCGCGGCCGACGGCGCCGGGGTAGCGGCGCTCGAACCGGCGCCGCTGCTCCATCCCCGAGCGCAGGAACGCCTGCCCCGACGGCGGCCGCCACCCCTCCAACTCTTCGGCTGACCGGCGGGCTCGGACCGCGGCGACGGCGTCGGCGACCGGTGCGTCGGCGGGGGTGGCGTAGTGGACGTTGTTCGACACCACCGTCGGCAACCGCAGCTCGCGGGCGAGCTCGTCGAGGAGGTCGTTGGCGGCGTCGTCGAGAGGCTGGCGGTGGTTGATTAGCTCGAGGGCGACGTGGGCGTGCCCGAACCAGTCGACCAGCCGCGCCAGCTCGGCCCGCGCCGCCGAGTGCCCATGCTCGGCGAGCGCACGACGGACTGGGCCTTTGCGGCAGCCGGTGAGGACGACGACGTGCCCGGCCAGCTCGTCGACCACCTCCTCCAGGTTGTAGAGGGGGCGGCCTTTCTCGCCGCCGGCGATCTGGGCGTGGGAGATGACGCGGCAGAGCCGGTGATACCCCTCCTGCTGCCGGGCCAGCACCAGCAGGTGCGACCCCGCCGGGTCCGGCTCGCCGGCCTGCGGCGCGGGCAGGTCGAGAGACAGTTCGGCGCCGAACCCGACTCGGACACCGAGTTGGCGAGCGGCGTCGTTGAACCGGACCGCCCCGTACATGCCGTCGTGGTCGGTGAGCACCAGCGCGTCCAGCTCCAAGCGGGCGGCCTCCTCCACGAGCGCCTCGGGGTGGGAGGCGCCGTCGAGGAAGCTGAAGTTGGAGTGGACGTGCAGCTCCGCGTACGGCGCACGGAGCCGGTCACCGCCGTCGTCACGGCTGCGGCGATCGCGCAGGTCGTCCGGGGCGCCGGCGTAGCCCTCGCGCTTGCGCGACCAGGCCGGTGAGTCGCTGCCGTCGCCGAGGACGGGGGCGCGGCCGGAGGCGATCCGCTCGACTTCCGACCACGGCACGCTCGGGTTGTTGAACGCCACGACAGAACTCCCACGCCACGCCAGGGTCGCTGTGGGAAGTCAGCGACGTACATCGAACAGAAGTGCGACTACGCAGCCCTGATCCTGCGGCAGGGAATCGGCGATGTCAAACCGAGGTGACGCTGGTAACCGCAGGTGAAAGCGTCGAAACGGGCTACGAGGGTGCGTGGTACAACGTGCTGCGCGTGGTTGACTGCACGGCGAGGTTGTTAGGCCGAACGATGGATTGGGAGGACCCGTGGCCGAGGAGCCAGACCTGACCGGGGCGACGGTGTACGAGGCCGCAGAGCAGCCGTCGATCGGCGGTGGACGCTGGTACGCGTTGCCTGATGACACGACCTACTTCAAACCGACCGATGGGCAGTTGCGCCCGTCGCTAATTCCAGCGCACACGCTCCGCGATCGCCCTGCCTGGAGCGAGGTCGCCGGCGGCTAGCACGATCGACCGAAGGCAGAACGCCGCGGTCAGCATCGTTCGATGAGCCAAGTGCCGTCGCCGCCGTCCGGGCTGGCGCGGTAACGCGGAGTCGCGGCGTGGCGGGTCCACCACAGTGCCTCGCGCAAGCGATCGGGGGTGCTCATCCAGGCGATCGCCGGGTCAGGAACTCGTGCTCGGTCGGGATGGGCAGGTCTTTCTCCCGGTACGCGGTGACCGCGGAAACCGAGAGGGTCAGCTGGTCGACGGGTGGCACCAGTGCCGTGGAGAAGGCGACGGTCAAGCTCATTCGTTTTTGGACCTGGATCAGGATGTCCCAGCTGCGGGTCAGGCACAAGCGGGAGAGCCGGGAACGCCAGTGTTGGTCTTCGCCGTCTTCGATCGACCATTCGTGCGGATAGATCACCCAGCAGCCTTGGGCCAGCTTGTCCACCAACGCGGTGGGGTCGGCGACGGTGTAGGGGCCATCTGGCGTGGTGGCCGGGCCGGGGCTGAACACGATCCCGGCCGCTCGTGCTCGTACCGCCCCGTCTGGAGTCCAGAGCCGGCTCATCGAGACGCTCCTCCCACGTCGACGCGCAGTCACCCTTGATTACCCGCGGTCGCCGGAGGGCATGCAATGAACTTGCCTTCAAACAGTGCTTGAGGAAACCAACGGACGGTTGGATCTGTGGACGGACGGGGCCCGTCAGCACAGCGAAACCGTCCGAGGCCAGCGGATCGGCGAGACCGGCACAGCGGCTCCACCCGCCGATCGCCCTTAGTGGTGCCGGCTAACTGGGACAGTCCTCGCCGAAGTTCCTGGACACGCCATCAGTCCTTGCCGGACGCGTCGCGCCGGTGCGCAACCGGGGCACCGTGACGACCAGGAGGCCCGGTTAGAGCCGACGTTCGATGCCGGCGCGCCCACTCGACGCCGCGCCTGTCGTCAGCGGGCGACGTGTAGCTGTTCCCGTTGTCAGGGGCTGGTGGTCGCGGCGAGCGCGGCCGCGCGCGAGGGATGGATGGTGAACAGGTCGGTGATGCCGACCAGGTCCCACAGCCGGGTCACCGTCGCGTTGAGGACCAAGTGCAGGCCCTGCGGGGGCGTGTACTCGCGCCGCAGGTTCACCATCAGGTTGATTCCCGCCGAGGACATGAACGTCACCTCGGACAGGTCGACGATCAGGTGCCGGCGGTGATGTGCCGCGGCGGCTTCGCAGGCCACGCGCAGCCCGGGCGCGGTGGAGAGGTCGATCTCACCGGTCACCGCCAACAGCGCCGTCGAGTCCGCGGGCGCGCTGAGGGCGGTGCCCATCCGCCTGCCGGGCGCGACCGGCGGCACGGCCGGGCGCGGCGACGGGACGCCAGGACTGTCGTCGCCAGCTGCGGGATCCATCAGAGGTCTCCGTCCAGCTCGTCTCGTCGGCGCCGGTGGCATTCCGACAGAGCAGGCAGGGCTCATGGCTAAACCCGGACACCAGCATACGCAACCGATCTTCACTGTCACCTTTGCGTCACGCACAGTGCACAATCTGCGCTTGGCTCCCCGTCGTCGGCAGCAGCAGCAGCAGCGAGACTCAGACCAGAGGAGGCAGCAAACCGGCCGTCGTTGAGGTCGACAAATCCTCGGCTTGGTGTTGCCGGGCTGGTAAGGCGCTGCGGCATCGTCGACGCCGCACGCCGGCAGGCTCTGACCGTTGGCCACTCGCTGCCCGGCTTGCGGGGTCGCTAGTCGTAGTCGCCCTCGATCGTCCACTGCGGATCCGCGCCGACGGTGCCAGCGAGGAGCATCGCGAGGTCCTCGCCATCGCGTTCCAAGACCACCTGCAGCCGTACCAGAGGCCGTCGACCCTGCCCGGGCAGTGTCGGGCGTACGATCCACGGCCCGGCCACCGCGAGGACCCGACGCGGCGGTCCGTCGCCGAGCGCGACCATGGCAGGCGGGCGGTCGAGCTCGCCGCGCTCGCTGCAGCACACGATGTCGCCTGCGTCGTCGAGGACAGTCACCGACGCCGCGCGGGAGGGGACCAGAGCCGGTGACGGGGCGGGCAGGCGTCCCGGCCACGGCCGGTCCTCGAGCACGGGGCGTCGGGGTTCGCCCCACGGGATGAGTCGGACGCGCTCGGCCGGTCCGCGGCCGCCGTCCAGCAGTGGGGTGCACACCGCGTCCGGCCCGAGCAGGCCCTGGATCCGGACCAGCGCCCGGGCGGCGCGTTCGGCGGCGTCGGCGTCCTGGCCCATCGACCCGAGCTGCAGCTGCAGCGCGTTCCCGCCGACGACCTCCTCGGGGTCGAGCGTGAGTCGCACGATCCCGGCGCTGGGGCGGTCGCCGTCGCGGACGGTAAGCCAGCCCTCGCACTGCCACCGGACCCGGTCCGCGGTGGCGCGCGCGGTCAGCGGCTCGGCGCACCGCCACACCCGCACCCGCTCCTCCCCGGCCTCGGTAAGCGCGGTGATCGCCAGCCGCGTGCAGGCAAACCCGTGGCGGGCGAGTCCGGCGAAGAACCGCTCGCCGAGGGTCTTGGCGACGAACGCGGCCTCGTCGACCCGCTCCAGCGGATGCTCGAACGTTTCGGTGATCGCCAGGTCCGGCGGGAGCGCGCGGCGTACCGGCGGCCGCTGCGCGAGACCCCGGGCGAGCCGGTGCGCGGTGATCGCGTCCCGCGGAAACCGCCCCGCCACCTCGCGCTCAGTCAGCGCAGCGAACGCGCCGAGCGTGCGCAGGCCCAGGCGCTGCAGCAGCCCGACCAGCTCGCCCCGCTCGTCGCCGGGCTGGTCCAGCTCGGCGACCGACAACGGCGCCAGAAAGGCCGCGGCGCCGCCAGACGGGACGAAGGTGGCGCGGCGGGCGGCGAGGGTCGCGGCGAACAGGCCGTCGGCGACCCCGACCTGGCACTCGACGCCGACGTGGGCTTCGACCTCGGTGATCAGCAGCTCGGCGAGCGCTTCTTCGCCGCCGAAGTACCCGGCCGCGCCGGCGACCGGGACGGCGACAATCCCGGGCCGGACCACCTCGACCCCGACCGCGTGCGCCTCGACGGCGGCGGCGACGGGTTCGAACAGCCGGGCATCGCGGTCCGGGTCGTGCTGGTGCACCACCAGCTCCGGGCAGCGGGCCTGGGCGTCGCGGCGGCGCATCCCGCGCGCGATCCCGCTGCGGCGCGCGGCCGCAGAGCAGGTGACCACGCGGTTGGCGGAGAACACCGCGGCCGGAGCCAAGGGCGGGATTCCGGTGGCGGCGCCGGCGGCGACGACCGGCCAGTCCGGGCACCACAGCACCAGCAACCGGACCGCGTCGCCGCTCACCCAGCCACCTCGGCTAACCGACGAGCGGCGCGCGGTTCACCGGGGGCGACGGTGCCGCCTGGCCCGGGGAGAAGTAATGGGGCGGTCCGGCGGCGCGTCGCGGCGCCACGGCCGCGGCTGATCGCGACGAGTTCACGGGACTGCAGATAGCCGGAGCCGTCCGGAGTGATCCCGTGCCAGCGACGCTGAGACACGGTCAGATCGAGATCGGCGCCGGGCCACGGTGTGGTGCTCAACAGGACCGCGCCGCGGTTGCGGACGCGGCCGGCCAGCCGGCGCGCGAGCTGCGGCTGCACGCCGTGGGGTGCGACGGGGCCGAGCACGACCAGGTCGAAGCCGTCGATCAGCGCGGAGAGGACGGCGACGAGTTCGGCGCCCGGGTCGGGGATGAGTGCAAGGCGGTCGAGGTCGACGCCGAGTTCCGCGGCGGCGGCGACACCGAGGTCAGGCATGCCGGTGATCGCGGCCCACGATCCAGCTTGGGTTGCCTCGGCCAGCAGCGCGAGCACCAATGCCGCCGACCCGGTGACCGCCATGGTGGTCCCGCGACGGAGCCCACCCGCTGGCAGGAGCCTGGCCAGCGCTAGGGAGACCGGCAGTGTTCCGTCGGACGCGTCGGGGGTTTCCGAGCTGGAGGTGCTCAGCTGCGCGGCTGTGCGGACGCCGGGGATCGCGGCGAGCCCGGCCACCGCTGCGGATAGCGCCACGACGCACCTCCAGCACCACCAACACGCACCGGAGACACCCGCGTGGGGAGCCACGGGCGACTCAGAACCCTTGAATAGAACCTGTGTTCGAATGATGGGAGGTGTTGGTGGCCCTGTCAAGCCGAGAGCAAGCAAAGTTGCATCTGCCACAACAGCCGACCTGGCTGACGTGCCTTCCGCCGCACCGCCAGTCGCCACAGCTTCTAACGGAGTGGAAGCGCCATCAGCGCCAGCAGGTGACGTCGTCTTCGACCGGAAACCGTCAGGTGTCCGGGTGCACGACTCCGGTGTCAGCGAGGTGCGGGTCGGAGGTGGACGGGCAGGCTGGTGTGCCCGTTGGACAGGAACGTGGGCAGGGTGGTCAGTTCCTCCGGTGGCACGGCGAGGGACAGGTCCGGGAAGCGGGCGAACAGCGCCGGGAGCGCCACTTCGGCTTCGAGCCGGGCCAGCGGCGCGCCTGGGCAGTGGTGCACGCCGTAGCCGAAGGTGAGGTGCGGTGCGGCCGCGCGGGTGATGTCGAACTCGTCGGCGGTGTCGCCGTGGTGGGCGGGGTCGCGTCCGGCGGCGCCGAAGCCGACCAGGATCGCGTCGCCGCGGCGGATCGTTGTGCCGTCCACTTCGATGTCCTCGATCGCGTACCGCAGCGGCGTGTATGGGATCGGTGCCTGCCAGCGCAGCGTCTCCTCGATTACGGCGGTCCAGGTCCGTCGCCCGGACCGGACCAGGGCGAGCTGGTCAGGGTGGGTCAGCAGCGCGGTGATGGCGTGGTCGAGCAGGTTCACCGTGGTCTCGTGGCCGGCGGTCATCATCAGCATCAGCGTGTCGACGAGCTCGGTTTCGGTCAGCGCGCCGTCCCGGTCGTCGCGCGCGGCGATCAGGGCGCTGGTCAGGTCGTCGGCAGGCGCCGCGCGCTTCTGCGCGATCAGTTCGGTGAACAGGGCGTACGCCGCCGCCACGTTGGCCTGCGCCTGTTCCTCGGTGATCGCGCTGTCGAAGAAGCCGTCCACCACTTCGCGGATCCCGGCTTGTTTGTCGCCCGGGACGCCGAACAGCCGGCAGATGACCTCGATCGGCAGCGGGTAGGCGTACCGCGCCCGCAGGTCGACGGGCGCGTCACCGGAATCCGCCTTGATGGCGTCGAGCAGGTCCTGGGTGATTTCTTCGACTTCCGGGCGGAGTGCCTCGGTGCGGCGGGCCGTGAAGGCGGCGGCCGTCAGGGAACGCAGCCGCCGGTGGTCGGCACCGTAGGCGGTGAACATGTTCCGGATCGACACCCAGATCCGCAGCGGCCAGTCGTCGGCGATGTCCCCGTTGGTGAAGGCGGGCCAGTGCTGCACCGCGTCTTTGGACACCCGGGGGTCGGCCAGCAGCCGACGCAGGACATCGTTGCCGGTGGCGGCCCAGGCCGGAACGCCACCGGGCAGTTCGATCCTGGTGACCGGTCCCCGTTCCCGTAGGCGGGCACCTTCGGCGTGCACGTCGGAGGCGTTGACGTCGAGCGTGATCGGCTGTTCCATTCTCGTTTCCCCCTGCCAGTTCTCGCGCGGACCCCGGCGGGACTCGGAGACGGAATGCCGGCTGCGGGCCAGTGCGCGTCCAATATGCAGATCACGGTTGGCCCTCTGCGAACACCGTGACCACCAATAAGCGCCTCCGCAGTGCCCGGGTTCGTCGTCGTCAGATCGGGAGTTGGGCTAGTCCGGCGATGACGAGGTCGTGCTCGGGCCCGGAGTGCGGATTGCGGTCAGGGTTCCACTGGTTCGCGATGGTGATGCCGGGCGGGACGAGCGTGAGTTCGTCGAGCCATTCCGACAGCGTATGACGAGTACGGGCGACCAGCGGGCTGGCACTGTCCTGGTACAGGTCGATGCACGTGCGGACCTGGTCACGCAAATCAGGTGGGACGCTCTCGTCGGTGAGGTGCGATAGCGCCAGGAAGCTGCCCGGAGGCAGGCGAGCGAGGTAGGCAGCGATGATCGCCGCGGGGTCGTCGCGGTCGGGGATGAAGTGTAGGACCGCGATCATCAGCAGGGCGATCGGCTGGTCGAAATCGAGCAGTGCTCGCGCATCGCGGTGTTCCAGGATCGTTGCAGGGCGGCGCAAGTCGGCGGCGATGACCGTGGTGGCGGGGTCGTCGCGCAGCAGGAGCCGGCTTTGGGTGACGGCGACGGGGTCGTTGTCGACGTAGACGACCTTGACGTCCGGGTCGAGGTCGCGGGCGACTTGGTGGACGTTGCCGACGGTGGGGATGCCGGAGCCGATGTCGATGAACTGCTGTACGCCGCGCTCGACGAGGTAGGTGACCACTCGGCGCAAGAACTCGCGATTGTCGACAGCCATGGTTTTCGCCGGTGGCAGGACCTGGAGGATGCGTTCGGCGAAGGCCCTGTCGACAGGAGTGTTGGTGGAGCCGCCGAGGAACCAGTCGTAGGCGCGAGCGACGCTGGGTTTTTCGGGATCAATGGGCGGTGTATCGGACGTAGTGTTCTCGTTCGACACATTTTCTCCCCTCGCCGATAATTCAGGCTAGCAACGGCAATATGCAAAAAGCATCCGCCACTCGGGCATCGTAGGTGTCGACTACGGCACAGGCACTGCAATGGCCGTATACGCGACTAGTTCGAGTGATAGAGCCTGGATGAATCGTTGACGGTGTGCAACGCCTGCCAC
Source organism: Amycolatopsis sp. NPDC098790 (assembly GCF_044759945.1). Classification (NCBI taxonomy): domain Bacteria; kingdom Bacillati; phylum Actinomycetota; class Actinomycetes; order Pseudonocardiales; family Pseudonocardiaceae; genus Amycolatopsis; species Amycolatopsis sp. NPDC098790. Next base: position 836,752 of record NZ_JBIWAI010000004.1, on the reverse strand, counting down.
CCTTTTAGGGGAGTTCGCGTTTTTTCGAGGGACACATCGTCAAAAACTGGCGTTCTGGCCGAGTAACAGGTGTGAGCGTCGCCTTCCCCCGGGCGCGCTACCCCCGTCCCCGCAGAATCTGGAAAGGACTACCCCGAGATGTCCTCGACGTCTTCGAGTTGGCCCCCGCTGCTGCTGGCGGCCATGACCGCCGCCCTGGCCTGGCAACGCGCCCGCCCCGCGCTGATGCGTATCGCGCGATGTGCCGCGGCGACCTGCCTGGCCTGGTGGGCCCTGCGCCTGCTCGCCGGCCCGGCCACCACGACGACCGCGCCGACGCTGGCGTTGCGCTGGTACGCGCCCGGGCGGGCGCTGACGGTTGTGCTGGGGCCACCGCACGTGCAGGGCACGGAGTGACCGATTCGGCTCAACCTCCGGGCCGCCGACCGTGGACGGAGCAGGACTACCTCGAATGCTGGACGATCGTCACCGAGAAGCGAGACATGCTGACCTCCTACGTCCGCCATAAGGCTCCCGGTGTCGACCACGACAACGTCGTGGGTGAGGCGCTGCTGGCGCTGTATCAACAGTGGGATCACATCAAGGGCGACAAGCTCGCCTGGCTGTTCCGGGTCGCCCGCAACAAGGCCGTCGACGCCGTCCGGCACAAGGAGGCCGGGCACGCCGAGGTCGACGAATCGGCCGGCGTCGCCGACAAGGCCGCGCCGATCGGTGTGTGGACCCCGCCCAGCCCGGGGGAGAAGCTGCTGTTCATCGAGGCCGTCGTCGAGCTCCCCCGCAACCTGGGCTTGCCGTTGACACTGCTGGAGAGAGGCTGGCGGGTCGAGGACATCGCCGAGTTCATGGGCCTGTCCCTGGCCACGACACGCACGTACTTGTCACGGGCGAAAAGCCGCCTCAACCAGAAGCTAGCCAGCACCTCCGACGATCCTGCACCGGCTCACCGATCCGAAAAGAGGGACCGATGACCCCGTCAGCACCCATGCCCGCGGGCCCGCAACCCCACCGCCGCGACGACGCAGCCGCAGACTTCGCCACCTTTCACGATCGGGCCACCGCGCTGCTGGCCCGGCTCGCCGCCTTCAGGGTGACCGCCGACGACCGGATCGACGACCCGGTGGCCGCAGCCGAAGTCGAGGCCGCGGTCCGGGAAGCCCGCAATCCGGTCGTGCCCGGGCTCGTGCTGACCATCGACGACGCGATCGACTTCGGGCGTCGCTGGTACCGGGCACTGACTACCGATGCGTACCTGCAGATCCACCGGAAGTTCGCCGAGCAGCAGTTCGGGCGCTGGACCGCGGCCTTGCTCTCCGCGCTCGGCGCCCCCGTGCTGGACCCCCATCAAGCGCTTGGGCCGCCCGCCGAGGCGGCTAGCCCCACGAAGATCGGTTACGAGCTGGCCTACACCCACAAGCTCACCGCCGACGCCCTCGGCAAGTGCGTGACTCTGCTTTCGGACTTGGCCGCCGACTACACCCCCCGCGCGCCCCGGTTGACGAAGGCGCGGCTGGTGGCGGAGTTCGCGAGCGGCTTCGCCGACGGCCTGCAGGAACGCGTCCGCGACGAGCAGACCGCGCTCACCGCCGCGTTCTTGCACCTCAACCCCGTCACCGGCCGCGACGACGGGCCGGCACGCAGGTTCCGCGCCGCGGTCGCCGACACCGTCACCGCCGTGCTCTCGTTGGACGAGTCCGGCGGGATCGTGGAGGCCAACAGCACCGCGCAGAACCTGCTCGGAGCCACGTTGGCCGAGCTGCGCGGCCGCAGTTTGGCGGAGCTGGCGCTGTGCGCCGAAGATGCCGAGCAAATCAGCCGCGCCGCCGACGCCCTCCGGAGCACCAGCCAGGACCTGCCCGCCACCCCGCACGTACACGTGGAATTCCGCATCGCCAGCGAATCCCACCCCGGCGCCCGCTGGGTCACCGCAACCCTCGGCCGCGCCGGCGGCACCCAGCGCGGCTACTCGGTCGTGTTGGAGGACGTGACGTTCGTGCGCGGTCTCGAGCACGGCATCGACATCGAACCCGCCACCGGCCTCCTCACCGAACAAGCCTTCCGCACCCAGACGTCCCGAATCCTGGCCGAGATACCCGAGCGAGCCGCGCTGCTGACGATCCGGCTGTCGGGCTGGACCCACCTCGACCACGTCCTGCCCCACGAACTGCGCACTGGGCTGCTGAGGCAGCTGCACACCCGCATCCGCGCCGCCCACGATCCCGCCCGCCACCGCCAGCTCGTCGGCCGCAGCGGCGACGAAGTTCTGGTCCTGCTCTACGACTTCACCGATTGGTCCACCGTGATCCGCCTGGTAACCCAACTGTCGGACTGGCTGCGCGATCCCGTGCACCTCGACGCCCACCAGATCCGGCTGCGCCCGCGCACCGGCATCGCCCAAGCCCGCCCGGCCGACACCCTCGACGACCTGCTACGCCGCACCCGCCGCGCCCTGCATGACCCCACCCACGCCCGCGCCCCCTGGATCCACGCCGACCCTGCCACCCAGCCGACCGCCGTCGACGATCAGCGCCGGGTGGAATCCCTGGCCGAACTCACCGGCGTCCTGGAGGCCGGCACCTTAAAGGTCGATTACCAGCCCATCCGCACCCCGAGCGGCCGGCTGGCCGCCGTCAGCCCCCGCCCGTACTGGCTCAGCGCCACCGGCGCCCGCCGGGAACTCGCTGACATCGCCGAGCTGGCAGAGCACACCGGCCTGCTCGCCGCAGCCCTGCCACACGTGCTCACCACCGCCGCCCGCGACACCACCACCTGGGCCGCCGCCGACCGCCGGACACCGGCGATCCTGCTGGGCCTGCCCGGCGCCACCGTCCACGACGAGGCCCTGCTCGACACCCTCACCGCCCACACCACCGACACCGGCCTACCGGCCGGCCGACTACAGCTGGCCATCCCCGCCCGCGCCCTCACCGGCGCGCCGACGATCCTGCGTCGGCTCCGCGATCTGCCCAGCGGATCCGCCGGCATCCACCTGGCGCTGACCGACGTGCTCGACGATCACGTCCCGATCCAGGCGTTCACCACCGTGCCCTGGGCCACCATCAGCCTCACCGCCGCCACCGTCACCGCCCTGACCACCACACCCGCCGGCGCCACCCCGCTGGTCGCCGCGCTCACCACGATCCGCGCCTTCGGCGCCCACGCCCTCACCGACACCGCGCCTGGGACCTCACCGCGCCGCGGCTTCGACCTCTACCAGGGGTCCGAGGCCATCACCGCCGACGCGGTGCACGCGCTTCTCGCCGAGCCGAGTACGCGCACGTGAGCGCCGCGCGCGAGCGCCGCACGGCACAGACTTCGTGTCCCATCGGAGCGACCGGCCGCACTAAGCGCTTCGGAACCTCACCCGGTGTCGGCTTGTTCGTCTGCGCGAGGCGCTGGACCGGTGCGTGCGCCGCGAGCGATACGGGTCAAGCCTCCGATGCGTCCTGCCTGTGCCCGGCCAGATGAGCCACAATCCGGTCCACTGAGGCTTCGGCTGACGAGGTGGCGGCGATGACGTGCTCGCCGGGAACGCCGAGACGCTCGCTCGCGGGGTACCAGCCGCGCATGTCCTCGGACGTGAATTCGGTGGCCTGGGGGCGGGTGGCGTGGCGACGCACGGTCTCGGCGAAGGGCACGTCGAAGTAGAAGAAGCTGGTGCGGCCGCGGTGGTCGGCGGCGAGCTGGCGCATCATCGGCCCGTAGCGGGCTGCGGTGAGGATGCCTTCGAGGACGACGTGGTAGCCGGCATCGAGGCTGAATCGGCAGACCGTTGCGATGAGCGCGATGTTCAGGCCGCCGGGGACGTCGTGCTCGCGCAAGACGACTCGGCGGAGGACGTCCTGCTGGACGAGAGCGACGCCACGGCCGAGTCGCGCTCGGACCGCGGTAGCGACCGTGGTCTTGCCGGCGCCGGACGGGCCCCGGAGCACGACCAGCTGGGTGTGTGGTGATCCAGTCGGGCCGCTCGGCGGCGTAGCTGCGGCACGTGCTGCCGTTTGAGCCCCGATTGATCCACCATCGGCGGTCTCGGGGTGCGGTTCGTCGCTCCACGCGGTCACGATGCCCACTAGTACCCGACGAGCCGGATGACGGTGGACGGGACCGCCTCATCTGCGTGCGCATCACACGATGCGCGGGTCTCGGCGGCGGCGCCGAGCTGTGCGGGAATCCGCGTCGGCCGTTTTACGCGCAGGCTTGTCGCCACTGCAAGGCGGCGCGCCAGGTCGCGATCAAGGCTTCGTCGTCGGCGAAGGTGGGCGAGGCGCCGAGCGGTACCCAGGTCTGCTCCACCGGTTCCCCGTCCTCGACGTGCACCACGGAGATCCCGGCGTAGCGCAGCACCTCACCGTCCGGCTCGGCGGAGATGCTAACTTCGCGGCTGGTCACCACCAGCCGCACTTGCCGTTCACCCCATCACACGCCCCTGCCTGCCTCGTAGTCGACATCATCATCGCGCATAGATCATCATCTGTAGCAAGTTCTCCCCTCGTTGTGGCGCGAGTCGCCAGCAGCGCTGGTGGCGGGATCTGCTGACTGGACGTCCGGGTTCCGCGAAGACCGGGATCGTGTCGTTCGGCGCGACGTGTGCCGTGCAATCGTTACGGACGGGGAAAGCGCCTGAGGCGGCGGCAGTCTCGGGAGGGGAGAAAGCTGCCGTCGGTCTCAGGCCCGCGTGCGGCTGCACGGTGACCTTCGCGGTGCGCTCGAGGACAGTAGAGCGCATCTACCCCAGCGGTGATCGCGGATGCGCGCGCACCGCGCGTCGTGTGGTGGAGGTAGGGCTCGTCGGCAACGGGGGACGTGTTGCCGCCGAGCCAAACTGCCGGCGATCGGGACGGTCGGGGACGTGCCGGACCGATCACCTCAGCGCCAGACAAGAGGACTGGCCGCAGCGGAATGACGTCTCGGACCGGAGTTCACCAAGTCGGATGACGCGCCGGTGCCCGGAGCTCGGCAGGGCATCGGCCCCCCGAACCTGCCGAGGTGCCGGACACCGACCGGCTCCTTGTAGCGCCTCGGAGGCCGAAACGGTGTCGCCGCCGGGCCACCTCCACCGAACGAGCCTGGGAAACCACTCGGCAGGGGCTGTCCGAATAGCTCTACGACCCCGTAGTCAAGCCGTGAGTCGGTGGCGGAACGCGATCGCGGGTACTACTGTCAGCGTTCTTCGATGGACTGTGCGTGACAGCCTGTGGGGTGGGGATGGCTGGTCAGCGACGGGCGGGGACGTGGCAGGCGTTCGCCGTGTCGGAGTTCCGGCTGGTGTGGCTGGCCGGGCTGCTCTCGGTCGTGGGAGATCAGCTGGCGCGGGTTGCGCTGTCGATCCTGGTGTTCGAGCGCACCGAGTCGGCAGCGTGGAGCGCCGCCACGTACGCCCTGTCGATGCTCCCCGCGCTGATCTCAGGGGCGCTGCTGGCGTGGCTGGCCGACCGGTTCCCGCGTCGCCGGGTGATGGTCACCTGCGACCTGGTGCGTGCGGCACTGGTGGCGGTGATGGCGGTGCCGGGGGTGCCGTTGTGGGGGCTGGCGGTGCTGCTGGTGCTGGTGCAGTTGGTCGAGGCGCCGTTTTCGGCGGCGCAGGGCGCGGTGCTGCCGGAGATGTTGGGTGCCCGGTACGAGGCAGGTCAGGCGGTGCAGCAGGTCACCACGCAGCTGTGCCTGGTGCTGGGGTTCGCGGCAGCCGCGTTCGTGGTCGCGGGTGTCGGCGCGCACGCCGCGCTGGCCATCGACGCCGGCACCTTCGCCATCTCCGCCGTGCTGATCGGAGCCGGTCTCGGGCCCTATCCGCCGGCCGTCGGCGCCGATGGCGAGCCGGCCGTGACGTCGTGGTGGCACCGCGTCGTTGCGGGCGCCGTTGTGGTAGCCAGGGACCGCAGGCTCGGGACGCTGGTGTGGCTGGGATGGCTGGCGTTGTTCACCGTCGTGCCCGAAGGGCTCGCCGTGCCCTTCGCCCAGCAGATCGGCGCGTCCGGCGGCTGGATCGGGGTGATCCTCGCCGCCGAGCCGGCCGGCGCGGTGCTTGGTGCCTCGCTGCTGCGGTTGATTCCCCGGCACGCGCGGATCCGGGCGCTCGGGGTGCTGGCGGTCGGCACGTCGGTCCCGCTGATGGCGTATTGGGGGCAGCCGCCGCTCGGGGTCGCGCTCGCGCTGCTGTTCGCCTCCGGGGTGTGCTCGGGGTACCAGGTGACGGCGGGCGCGACGTTCGTGCAGCTCACGCCAGCGTCGGTGCGAGGGCGGGCGCTGGGGTTCGCGCGGACCGGGATGATCGCCGGGCAGGGGATCGGGGTCGTGCTCGGCGGGGTGCTCGCGCAGCAGTTCGGTGCGTCGATGGCGATCGCGTGGGCGGGGACCGCGGGAGCGCTGGTCGCGCTCGCCGCAGCCGCGGCCTGGTCGCGCCGGGAACCGGCCGCGATCTCAGCTGTCCTCCCCGCTGAATCCTGACCTCGAAAAGTCGTGGATCTTCGGTGCTACCAGCCCTTGTCGCTCATAGCGCGCTCCTTCCGGACGGGGTGCGGGAGATAGGCCCATTTCGTAGCGGTTCACCAGCCCTTGTCACTCATCAGCTCCACCTTTCTGTGCGGTTTGTCCGGTGACAGATACAGGGGAATGGTCTCAGCCGCCCAGAGGCGTTGCGTTGTCGGGAATTGGCTGACACCCGACTGCAACGCGACTACCCTTGGCGAGCATGTGATTACCGGCACAGAGCGGCGCGGGGAGGCACTGCGATGAGCGACCACGAGATCACACCCAGAGCCTGGTCACCAGCACGGTGGAAGCTCTGGACGCTGCCCAGACGCGTGCAGGCCTTGGTCCTGGCCGTCGACGTCGCCGCACTCGGTGTGCTGGTCCTGGCTGTGCGCACGACGTTGTCTCCGTCGGCTGCCTGGACCACGGCCGCGTGGCTCGCTGCGGCGGCGATGCTGCACCTGCACGCCTCGCACCTCATCGAACGCCGACGACGGGACCGGTCGAACTCGCCGTATGTCGACTTGTGCAGCGTGTGGATTTTCGCCGGCGCCATCGCGCTGCCGCTGGCCCTGGAGCTGTTCCTGGTCGTCGTGATCTATGGGCACCGGTGGGTGCTGGTGAACCGGTTCGACGCGTTCCGCCCGCCGCACCGCACCGTCTTCACCGCCGCCACCCTCGCCCTCTCGGCCTCCGCCGCGTCCGCGGTGCTGCAGCTGACCGGCACCCACGACCACCTCACTCACCTCACCGCCAGCGCCCGACCGGGCTGGGGTGACCTTGCGGCCGTGGTGGCCGCGGGCGGCGTGCAATGGACAGTCAACACCGCCCTCGTCGGCACGGTCATCGCCTGGACGGTGACCATCGAGCATCCCCGCCAAGTCGTCGGCAGTGCCTCGGACAACCTCCTCGAGGTCGCCCAGCTCGCCCTCGGCACGTTCGTCGCGCTCGCGTTGCTGTGGTGGCCCCCGGTGGCGTTGCTGATGATCGTCCCGACGTTCGCGCTGCACCAGTGCGTCCAGCTCGACCAGTACAAGCTCGCCGCCCGCACCGACCAGCGCACCGGCCTCCTCAATGCGGTCACATGGCATGAGCAAGCCGGACATCTGCTGGACCGAGCTGTCGCCACGGATGGTCGGCTCGGTGTCCTCATGGTCGACCTGGACTGGTTCAAACGCATCAACGACAACCATGGTCATCCCGTTGGCGACGATGTTCTCACCCAGGTCGCCGCGGTGCTGGCCAAGACAGTCCGCCGCGGTGACTCCGTTGGCCGCTACGGCGGAGAGGAGTTCGCCGTCCTGCTGCCGGGCGTGGACGAAGACGAAGCCCACGTCATTGCCGAACGCATCCGCGCCCGGATCCGGGCACTGTGCATGACCGCACCGGACGGTTCGCCCATTCTCCTGTCCGCCACGATCGGCGCGGCGCTCTACCCGACGATTCCCGACACCACCCTGGACGGTCTCATCCGGGCGGCCGATGACGCGCTCTACGCGGGCAAGAACGCCGGCCGCAACCAGGTCGCCATAGCGCGCTGACCATCGCACTTAGGGGCTATGCCGAGCTGAGCGACGTCGCTCGACAGCCGGAAACGAGGGCAGGGTGGACCTGGGCTCGGGCCCCCTCGCGGAAGATGGTGAAGAGTCCGCGGCAACGGACCCTCGCGCGCTTCGAGCCTCGCCTGGACGGTTCGACAGAGGTTCTGGGTCTTACGCCCCCTTGTCGTAACGAGCGACCAGATGTGTTCCCTGTTTGAGACAAACACTGGAAAAAGCGTCGCTGCCAGGGCCGACGCGTGCAGCGCGTGATCACGCCGTGAAGCAGTGGCCGAAATTGGATCTAACTAGCAAGGAAGATGCATTCGGTGAATATTACGTTCGAGTAACGGCTATTACGGAGAATATGACAGATTGTTGCCGACGGTCACGCGGCGGACAAGGATCTCCGTAACCTGGCCACGTGCCGAGGATCTCCACCTGGACGGCAATCCGGGAACCTCGCCGAGGCCGACTCGCCTGGACGATTTGATCAAGGAGGATTCCGGTGTCTCCACTGGTGGGCAGATCCATGCCCTCGTACCGCCCGCGCCCCGGGCGGAGAAAATCGGCCCTGCCGGCCGAAGTCGACCCCGCAGTGAAAGCGCTGAAAAAGTGGCTGCGCGGATTCGTCGGTGACATGTCGCTGGAGGACGTCGCCGCAGCCGCGAGGTACTCCATCAGCGCCGTGTCGAGCGCGCTCGGTGGCGCCGAGCTGCCCAAACTGCGGCTGGTCCAGGGCATCGCGGCCGGCGTGAACGCACCGGCGCACGAGGCCCACCGGCTCTGGTGGGCCGCCGCGCTGGAGGAGTTCACCAAGCGCCATCCGGACCCGCCGGCCGACCCGGTCGCCCAGCTCGCGCAGGACCTGCGCCGCGTCATGCTCCGCAACGACCTGGGCAAGACCGAGGTGCTACGTCGAATGGTCCGGCTGTGCGAGTCCAAGGGCAACGTCACCACGGCGATGTCGCGGGCCACCCTCTGTCGGCTGCTGGCCGGGGCGACACTGCCGCGGACCGACCAAATGTCTGTCTTCCTGCGAGTGCTGAACCTGCGCGACGACGAAGTCGACGCATTGATCAGCCGCTACGAGCGGCTCACGGCCGCACGCCGCGGCGGGCGGCAACCGGTGGCATCGGCACGCCAGCAGGTCACGATCGGCGCCGGCCGATGAGCGGCGGCAACGTCATCGGGCTGATCGAGAAGATCGTCACCAGCACCCCGAACACTCTCCGGACGGTGCTGGCAATCGTGTTCGTGATCGTCACCGTGGCGTTCTGTTTATGGGTGCTGCAGGCCAACTTGACGGCTGGGCCGATCAGCGTCACCGGCCGGGAACCGGTCGAGACCGGTCCCGCACCCTGCGTGCCGGACACCGCGACGAGGACGGTGTCGGTTGTCTGCAGCCGCTGACCGGCCGCGTCCAACGCCTTCCCGGTCTGCCGACACCGGATCCGGCGACGTCACCGCCGCCGGATCCGGTGATCTGCTTGCCACCGAGGCCGCCGCCGTCGAGGGTGACCCTCGGGCCGTCGAACGGTTGCTGGCCGCGATCCGTCCGCTGGTGGTGCGGTACTGCCGCGCCCGGATCGGTCACAAGGAGTGCGCAGGAATCTCGGCTGACGACGTCGCGCAGGAAGTGTGCCTCGCAGTGCTGACCGCGCTGCCCAATTACCGGGATAGTGGACGGCCATTCCTGGCTTTCGTCTACGGGATCGCCCAGCACAAGGTGGCCGACGCGCGTCGTGCGGCAGCCCGCAACCGGGCCGAACCGGTCCCCGAGCTGCCCGAACAACATGCCACCGGGCGCGGGCCCGAGAGCGATGCCTTGGCTGGCGAACTCAACAAGCGCATGAGCGAGGCGCTAAGGCTCCTGCCGCTGCGCCAGCGAGAGGTCGTCGTCTTGCGCGTCGTCGTCGGTCTCTCGGCGGAGGAGACCAGTGACGCCTTGGGGATCTCGCCGGGCGGGGTCCGGGTGGCACAGCACCGCGCGTTGGCCCAATTGCGCAAGGTCTGGGTCGACGCTGAAGATTGACCCGCATCACGCCGGTGATCGCCCAAACGATCTGCGTCCAGCGGTCTAGTCCAGTGGACCGCGCCGTGCAGTGCCGCGAGTACCTCGGCGGCCTTCGGCTGGCCGACCGCCGCGCCTGGGACCTCGTCGGATTGCTGGCCGTTAACGTGGTGAGGCCGACGCCCTTCGGTAGGTCAAGACCACATCGATCGCCGAGTCGACGAGAGTCTGACGATGCTGCACGCGCACCGCGACGAGCCGGTGTCCGGTCACCTCGTCACCACGGCGGGCTCTCTGACCGCCGGCTACGCCGCCCAGGCGGCTGCAGCGACGCGGCGCCGTGGAAGCGTGACATGACATCGACGCCGAGCCGGAAACGGTGGTGATCTTGATCAGACGTCTGTTGACGTGCGCGAGTGGCGCCCATTGACTTCGAGTCGGCTTTCGGGAGCCTCGTGGGCCTGACACAGCGTGTAGATGACGTTGTCGAAAATGATCAGTACGGCAATGTCGAATAGAAGGAGCGGAAGACCGACAACACGGCGCTGGCCCGGGTGCCCGGTCCGATGCTCTGGGTCGTCACTTGGCCCCGGTGGCCGACGGCGGTCATCAGGTTGCGGGACTTGACCGAGTTCGCGACCAGCGTCCGCCGTGGACCTTGATGGCGAGGTGATCGGCGGGCACGGCCGTCCGCGCTCTCTGCGAAAGCTCTGGGCATCGCCCGAGGACGGGCCGCTCATCGAAGGCAAATCCGCGAGGGTGGACCCGGGCGTAGGTCCAGGTCCACCCTCGGAAGAGGGTGAGGAGTCCGCGGCAACGGATCCTCGCGTGCTTCGAGCCTCGCCTGGACGATTCGACGGAGGTTCTCGGCCTTACGCTCTCTTGTCGTAATGAACGACCAGAAGCGTTCCCAGTCTGAGACAAACAGCGGAGAAAGCGTCCCTACCTGGGGCGACGTCTCCAACGCATGATCACATGTGAGGTTCGATTTCAGTACCCCGTGGGCCGCACCCGGCTCGGCCGCCTTACGCCGCGGTGGGCATTAACGGCCTTCGCGTCGCTGGACGGTGAGCTATGCCGTCGACAAACACGTCGCATCGAACTGGACACGCAGAAGACCAAGCGGGCGCCAGGTAGCCGAGCGCGTGCCCGGTTCCTAAGTCGCGTCAGCGCTGGCAGCTCATGCGGAACCCCACTCGACGCCGGCTGCCTCGAACCGGTCCAGGTAGAGCAACACCCCTCGCACCTCTTTGGCGATGAGCCTGCAGCCGGAAGTGTAGCTCGACTCGGCCTCAGCTAAGCCAGGCAGATTGCCTGCGCAGGTATGTGATGGACGTCCGGCCACCCAGTCGTGTAACGCTGCGATCTGAGAGGCAGGAGGCGTCACATGGCCGCGAAGGTGCTGATCACGCCGCTCTGTCCTGAGCGCCTGATCTCAAGATCGTAATCATCTAACTCGGCGTCAGTAGTTCCGCGGCGCTTGACTGCACCCATAAGCAGGCGCCTGAGTTGCTCAGGATCGTCGGGCTTTGCCTGTGCGGTAAAGGAATAGATTTCCTCACCACGCCGGAGGAGGGTCAGGTCCAGCAGCACTGCGCCATCAGTACCTGGGACCGGTCCTTCGATTGGCGGCTCGGCAACTGTCGGCGTCCATGTGTCATCGATGACCTCACCTGTGTTGACTACGCAGGGTCGAATGCCGCGCCCGGCGCCGCTGAGCATGCCCCAGGTCCGTAGAAGTCCAAGAGCGCGGTGCGCGGTGCCGACGCTGACGCTGAACTGCTTCGCGACGTCTTTGACCGACGGTGCGGTGGCTCCATCCGCGATGTCTCCGACGAGAATCCGGTTCCTAAGGGTTGACGCGATCTCCTCGTACGGAGCTGCAGGTGCTGTCTTCGCTCGTTCTTCCGGCGTCATCCGGTCAGGCGGTCTGGGAGGTACGTGCTCCAGCAGGATTGTCGAAGCTCGCTGATCAGCTTCCGTCACCCAGGCGGCATAGATTTTCAAGGTCGTAGTGCCTCCGCCTGAGTGGCCGAGCCGCCCGGCCACCGTGCGGATGTCAACGCCGGCGACGATCAGTTCGGTTGCTGAGTAGTGGCGTACGCGGCGGATGGTGGTGTTGATACCGAGCCGGGCGGCGAGCCGGTTGTATCGCTGGGTGAGTGTTGTGGGCTTGTAGGGCTCGCTGCCGTCGGGCTGCAGGGAGAAGATGAACGACTCGTCGCTGATCGTCAGCCCATGCTTCGCCGCAACCTCCTCGCAGTAGGTGCGGTAGTCGATCAGGAGCGCGGTGGTCTGGTCGTCGAGTGCGATGTGGCGGCGCTGGCCCGATTTGGTGTCCTTCTCCCAGATCTCGGCTCCGTCTTGGACCGTGTTGCGGTGGAAGTACAGGACCTTGCGCTTGAGGTCGAAATGCTTCCAGCGCAGCCCGCACAGCTCGGCTCGCCGAGGGCTGGTCGTGAAGGCGACCCAGACGAGTGTGCCAAAGAACACATCTTGCCAGGCTGCGTTCAGGATCCTGGCTGCCTCGTCCGGCGTCGGGGGCTGAGGGTCTGGTTGCGGAGCGCTTGGCGGGTCTGCCAAGGTCATGGGGTTGATGGTCACCCATTCCCAGCGCCGTACACGCTCGTACGCGCCGGAGAGGAAGAAGTGGATCTTGCGGATTGTCCAGTCCGCAAGGGGCTTGCACTCGTGGGGTGCGCAGCGGGCATCACAGGTGTGCCGCCGGTGGGTCCGGTGCTGGATGAACGGGCGAGTGCAGTGATCGCGACAGCGGCCGAGCTCGGCGTAATAGCGGTCGAGGTCAAGGGCGCCAAGTTGTGCGGGGTAGGAACCGATCAGTGGATGGATGTGCTTGTCCGCGTACCGGATGAGCGTCCGCCGTGTGCTCTCGGCGACCTTCATATAGGGCACATGAGCGTTGACGACCTGGCTTACGGTCGCCTTCGTCTTCGGGTGCCTGTCTTCGTCGACGGCGACAAGAAGCTTGCGCAACACCTTGTCAGCTTTGACTTCGGCGTCTGGCCCTGCAGGGACGACCTCGGTGAAGTAGTTGCGCTTCTTCGTCAGCCTGTCCTGGCCGGCATAGACGCGGACACGGAGGGCTCCGCTAGGGAGCTGATCGATTCCGCCCTTCGGGCGACGGCCTGAGTGGCCTTGAGACGTGATCTTGCTGGCCATAGATATGACAATAACGCCGTTCGCGTCACGAGCGGCGTCACGTCGCCTCCCCACGGTGATCCGAGGGAGGGCTTGACCTGCGTGCCCTCGGCAGGATTCGAACCTGCGACACCTGCCTCCGGAGGGCAGTGCTCTATCCCCTGAGCTACGAGGGCCCATCGCTGGGCGACTCGGAAAGCTTAGCGCATCGCGGCGACCCCTCGCGCGCAGGTGGGGCCAGTGGTGAACTTGCTGGTCAGCGCAGTGAAAGTTGATCCACTCGGCCGGTCGTCGCTAGCGTGGGAAGCCCACCTGAAGGAGCCGAGATGGTCAAGCCGTTCCAGGTGTCTCTCGATGAGGCCGATGTCGCCGATCTGCGGGAGCGGCTGCGGCGGACTCGGTGGCCTGAGGCCGAGACCGTCGGGGACTGGTCTCAGGGGGTTCCGCTCTCCTACGTGCAGGAGCTCTGCCGGGACTGGGCCGAAGAGTACGACTTCGGGTTCGCCGGGCGGCTCAACGCCTTTCCGCAGTTCCGGGCCGAGGTGGACGGGGGCGGGCTGCACTTCGTGCACCTGCGGTCGCCGGAGGCCGATGCCTTGCCTCTGGTCCTCACCCATGGCTGGCCCGGTTCCGTCACCGAGTTCCTCGACGTCTTCGGGCCGCTCAGCGATCCGGCCAAGTACGGCGGTGATCCGCGGGACGCTTTCCACGTCGTCGCTCCTTCTCTGCCCGGGTTCGGGTGGAGTGACAAGCCCGCCCTCAAGATCGCGCGCGTTGCCGAGCTCTTCGATCTGCTCATGCAGGAACTCGGCTATGACCGCTACGGCGCTCAGGGTGGTGACTGGGGTGCCGCCGTCACGAACGCCCTCGCGCGGTCCGGGCGGGTTGCCGGGGTGCACGTCAACTTCGCTCCCGTGCGCATGACCCTGGACGATCCGACGCCGGAGGAGCGCCAGGCGCTCGCCGATCTCGAGGAGTTCCGGCGGACCGGGAGCGGGTACTCCGCGCAGCAGGGCACGCGGCCGCAGACGCTCGGCTACGGCCTGACCGACTCGCCCGCCGGGCAGGCCGCCTGGATCGCCGAGAAGTTCTGGGCCTGGACCGACAACAAGGGGCACCCGGAGGACGCCGTCGACCGGCAGAAGATCCTCGACGACGTCTCCGTCTACTGGTTCACCGCCACGGCGACGTCGTCGGCGCGGATGTACTGGGAGAACAACGACCGGGACCTGTCCACTGTGGAGGTGCCGGCCGGGGTTTCGGTGTTCCCGCGCGAGATCGTGCGGCCGTCGCGGCGGCAGGTCGAGCAGCGCTACACCGACCTGCGGTGGTTCGAGGAACTGCCCGTCGGCGGGCACTTCGCCGCGCTGGAGCAGCCCGAGCTGTTCGTCGAGCAGGTCCGCGGCTTCTTCCGGCTGGTGCGCTAGCCGGCGGCGAAGGGTGACCGTCCGCCGGGTGGGAAACCCCGCCTGGTGGATTGGTGCGCGCAGATCCGGGTAGTAGCTTTCGGGTGGGTGAACTTAGGCTGCCCTCTGTTGCACATATGCGCATCCGACTATATGTTGGGGCCTGACCACGGAACGGAGGCGGAATGGGACACGGCCACGGACACGGGCACACGAGCGCGCCCGCGAGCGCGTCGGGCCGGTACGTGCGGAGCCTGACCATCGCCCTCTGCATCGGCGCCGGCTTCATGGTGCTCGAGTTCGTCGTCGGCTTCACGACCGGCTCGCTGGCCCTCATCTCCGACGCCGCGCACATGTTCACCGACGTACTCGGGGTCGGCATGGCGCTGGCCGCGATCGTCCTCGCGCGGCGCAGCGGCCCCACGGTCAGCCGCACCTTCGGGCTCTACCGCGCCGAAGTCCTGGCCGCGCTGGCCAACGCGGTCCTGCTGTTCGGCGTCGCGGGGTACGTGCTCGTCGAGGCCGTCGGCCGGATCGGCGACCCGCCCGCGGTGCCCGGCCTGCCCGTGCTGCTGGCCGCGACGGCCGGCCTCGCGGCCAACATCGTCTCCTTCGCCGTCCTGCGCTCGGGCGCCAAGGAGAGCCTCAACGTCCGCGGCGCGTACCTCGAGGTGCTGGCCGACCTGATCGGCTCGGTCGGTGTGCTGATCAGCGGCGCGCTGACGCTGCTGACAGGCTGGCGCTACGCCGACCCGATCATCGGTGTCGCGATCGGGTTGTTCGTGCTGCCGCGCACGTGGACGCTGGCCCGCCGGGCGCTGCGCATCCTGTTCCAGCACGCGCCCCAGGGCGTCGACGTCGGGGCGATCAACGCCGAGCTGGCCGCGCTGCCGGGCGTCGCGGACGTCCACGACCTGCACGTCTGGACGCTGACGTCGGGCATGGAGGTGGCTTCGGCGCACCTGACGCTGGCGCCGCCCGCCAAGCAGTCGGACGTGCTGACGGAGGCGCAGAACCTGCTGTCTTCGCGCTACGCGATCGAACACGCGACGCTGCAGGTGGAGGCGCCGCAGTGTGCGCGGCGGTGCCAGGAACTGTCCTGGTAGCTACGCCGGCAGCGGCTGGGCGCCCCGGCCCGAGAGCATCAGCTTGATCTGGTCCATCTCCGCGCCCTGCGACGCGAGGATGCTGGTCACCAGCGCCTTCAGCGCCGGCAGCGTCGAGTGCGCCGCCGCGTACTGGGCCATCGACGTCCCGCCCTCGTGGTGGCGGAGCATCAGCTGCAGGAAGTAGACGTCGAACTCGCGGCCCGACAGCGAGCGCAGCTTCTTCAGCTCCGTGTCCGACGCCATGCCCGGCATCAGCGCGCCGCCCGCGGGGTTGACCGACGACGTGCCCATCGACATGCCCGGCATGTCACCGTGGCCCGCCATCGGTTCCGTCATCCACTTCATCGGCGCGCCGATCGCCTGCTCGGGCTGGTCCCACAGCATGAGCCAGCCCTTCATGCGGCCGACCTGCTCCAGCTGCGTGCGCTCGATGTCGAACGACAGCTGCTTGATCTCCGGGTCGGTCGTGCGGTCGCGGGCGATGCCCGCCATCGTCACCGCCTGGAGGTGGTGCGTCGACATGTCCTGGGCGAAGCCGACCTCGACCGAGCCGGCGGCCGGGGTGGCCGCCGTCCCGGAGTCGTCGACGGCGCGGGTGAGGAACATCCCCGCCGCCCCGCCGATCAGCAGGACCGCCAGCAGCGTCCCGCCGATGATCACCCAGCGCGACCAGGTCGGCTGCTCGGTGACCTCTTCGGTGTCGAAGTCGGTGTCGAGGTCGGCTTCGGCCATCACTTGGTCGGGGTCGGCGAAGCCGGAGCGGACGACGACGCCGGCGGCTGCGAAGCGGGCATGCCCTGCTCACCTTGCGCGGCGGTGCTGCCCTTGTAGTCCATCGGCTTGGCGTCCGGGCCCGGCTTGGACGCGTCGAACGGCGGCGGGTTGTCCGGGTCGAACTGGCCCGGGACGGCGTCGCAGGACGCGCCGACCTCGGGGTAGACGCCGTTCGGGTTGCTCCGCAGCGCGGCGATGAACTCGTCGATCCGCGCGTCGCCGGCGTCGTCCAGCTTCAGCTGGTGGCCCCACGACTGCAGCGAGATCGGCTTGTCCAGGCCCGGGTACGGCGACATCATCGTGAACGGCTTGTCCTTGGCGCGCACGCTCAGCAGGTTGAGCGCCTCACCGGTGACCTGCTGCGGGTTGTAGGCGATCCAGACGGCGCCGTGCTCGAGCGCGTGCACCATGTTCTCGGTGCGGACGGCGGTCGGGTAGACGATGCCGGTGCAGGTGGCCCACGTCTGGTCGTGCGGGCCGCCGAACGGCGGGGTCTTGTCGTAGGCCACGCGCTCGGTCGGGAGCACGTGCACGCTGCCGGTGTAGGTGGCCGTGACCACGCCCGGGATGCGCTTCGACGGGTCCGGGTCCTGCGCGCTCGGCGCGAACGACGCGGCGGCGGCCTCGCGGTCGGCCTGCTCACGCTTGGGCGCGGACTTCACCATGTAGTAGGTGATCACGGCGCCGAGCAGGGCGACGATGGCCACGACGGCGATGATCGTGCCCCACGGCGTGCCCTTCTTGCTCACCACGGAACCGCGGGCCGCCTTCACCGCCGACCCCTTTTTCCGAGTTGTCCCGTTCGCCATGGCTCCCGCGTTCTCCCTCTGGTGGCTGCGGACGGATTCCCGCCCGGGCCAGTGTAGAGACCGGCCGTCTGATCACCGTTAACGCCTCACGCACCCACCCGCCGAGACCGATGAAACCTCCCCACCAGGGCACACCTAGAATTCGGCAAGTGACTCCCGCCGCTCTCGCCGACCTGGTCCGCAGCTCCGCCGTGCAGGTACTGACCGCACGCGGCATCGACGACACCGTGCTGCCGGAGCAGGTGACCATCGAACGCCCGCGCAACCCCGACCACGGCGACTACGCGACGAACCTGGCCCTGCAGGTGGCCAAGAAGGCCGGGCTGAAGCCGCGCGAGTTCGCCGAAGCGCTCGCCGAGGCCGTCTCGGCGGACGACGGCGTCACCTCGGCCGAGGTGGCGGGCCCCGGCTTCCTCAACTTCCGGCTCGCCGCGGCCGCGCAGGGCGACATCGTGCGCCAGGTGCTCGAGGCCGGCGCCGCGTTCGGCCGCGGGGACGCGCTGACCGGCACGAAGATCAACCTCGAGTTCGTCTCGGCGAACCCGACCGGCCCGATCCACCTGGGCGGCACCCGCTGGGCCGCGGTCGGCGACGCGCTCGGCCGCGTGCTGGCCGCGCAGGGCGGCGACGTCACGCGCGAGTACTACTTCAACGACGCCGGCGCCCAGATCGACCGGTTCGTCCGGTCGCTGATCGCCGCCGCGAAGGGCGAGCCCGCACCCGAGGACGGCTACGCGGGCGGCTACATCAACGACATCGCCGCCGAGGTCATCAAGGCCGAGCCGAGCGCGCTCTCGCTGCCGGAGGAGCAGCGGCACGAGACGTTCCGCCGGATCGGCATCAACCTCATGTTCGGCGAGATCAAGCAGAGCCTGCACGAGTTCGGCACCGACTTCGACGTCTACTTCCACGAGAACTCGCTCCACGAGTCGGGCGCGGTCGGCGCGGCCGTCCAGGAGCTGAAGGACTCCGGCAACCTCTACTTCGACGAGGGCGCCTGGTGGCTGAAGTCGAAGGAGTACGGCGACGACAAGGACCGCGTCGTCATCAAGCAGGACGGCAACCCGGCCTACATCGCCGGCGACCTGGCCTACTTCAAGGACAAGCGCAACCGCGGCTTCGACCTCTGCATCTACATGCTCGGCGCGGACCACCACGGCTACATCGCGCGCCTCAAGGCGGCGGCCGCGGCGTTCGGCGACGACCCGGCCACGGTCGAGGTGCTGATCGGCCAGATGGTCAACCTGGTCAGCGACGGCAAGCCGGTGCGGATGTCCAAGCGCGCGGGCACCGTGATCACCATGGAGGACCTCGTCGAGGCCGTCGGCGTCGACCCGGCCCGCTACGAGCTGATCCGCTACTCGGTCGACTCCACTTTGGACGTCGACCTGGACCTGCTGCGCAAGCACTCCAACGACAACCCCGTCTACTACGTCCAGTACGCCCACTCGCGGATCCGCTCGATCGAGCGGGCGGCGGGCGACCTCGGTCTCAAGTCCGATGTGGACGTCGATTTCGGACTCCTGACCTCCGCCGCCGAGGGCGACCTGATCCGCACCATCGGCGAGTTCCCGGAAACCGTGCGCCGCGCCGCCGAAATGCGCGAGCCGCACCGGATCGCGCGCTACCTCGAAGAACTCGCGGGCGCCTTCCACAAGTCCTACAACTCGAGCCGCGTGCTGCCCATGGGCGACGAAGAGGTCACTCCGCTGACGTACTCGCGCCTCGCGATGTACCAGGCGGCGCGCCAGGTGCTGGCGAACGGCCTCGCGCTGCTCGGTGTCTCCGCTCCGGAACGGATGTAAGAAATGGCGCACCCCGCGGGCCCCAGGCACGCCGACGTCTACCCCCACGCCGACACCTCCGGGCTCCAGCCGTCGGGGGCCGAGGAACTCGACAAGCTCCCCGCGAAGGTGTGGCCCCGCAACACCTTCCGCGCCGGCGACGGCGTCGTGCGGATCGCCGGGGTCGACGTCCGCGAGCTCGCCGAGAAGCACGGCACGCCCCTGTTCGTCGTCGACGAAGCCGACTTCAAGTCCCGCTGCGCGGACTACGCCGAGGCGTTCGACGACCCCTCGCTCGTGCACTACGCGTCGAAGGCGTTCCTCTCCATCGAGATCGCCCGCTGGGTGGCCGAGCAGGGGCTGAGCCTCGACGTCTGCAGCGGCGGCGAGCTCGCCGTGGCGCAGCGCGCGGACTTCCCGGCCGAGCGGATCACCTTCCACGGCAACAACAAGTCGCCCGCGGAGCTCGAGGCCGCGGTCGCCGCCGGGGTGGGCACGATCGTGCTCGACTCGTACTTCGAGATCGCGCGGCTGGGCGACATCGCCGCGCGCCACGACGTCGTGCAGCCGGTGCTCATCCGGGTCACCGTCGGCGTCGAGGCGCACACCCACGAGTTCATCGCGACCGCCCACGAAGACCAGAAGTTCGGCTTCTCCCTCGCGAGCGGCGACGCCGCCGAGGCGGTCCGCCGGGTCCTGAACGCGCGCTCGCTCAAGCTCGTCGGCCTGCACAGCCACATCGGTTCGCAGATCTTCGACGCCGACGGCTTCGAGGTCGCCGCCCGCCGCGTCGTCGGGCTGCTCGCCGACCTGGCCAAGGAGCACGGCCCCGAGCTGCTCGACCAGCTGAGCCTGGTCGACCTCGGCGGCGGCTTCGGCATCGCCTACACCGAGAAGGACAACCCGCCGCCACCGGCGCAGATGATCACCCAGATCCGCGAGATCGTCCGCAAGGAGTGCGCGTACGCGGGCCTGCCGGTGCCGCGCATCGCGGGTGAGCCGGGCCGCGCGATCGCCGGTCCCGGCACCGTCACGCTGTACGAAGTCGGCACGATCAAGGACGTCTCGCTCGGCGACGACGCGGTGCGCCGGTACGTCAGCGTCGACGGCGGGATGAGCGACAACATCCGCACCGCGCTGTACGACGCCGTGTACGACGTGCGGCTGGTTTCCCGCTCCGCGGAAGACGCCGGCCGCCCCGTGCAGGCCGTGTTGTCCCGCGTGGTGGGAAAACACTGTGAGTCCGGCGACATCGTCGTACGAGACTGCTGGCTGCCCGACACGCTGGCTCCCGGTGACCTGCTGGCCGTGGCGGCGACCGGTGCCTACTGCTACTCGATGGCGAGCACGTACAACCGGCAGCCCCGCCCGGCCGTGGTCGCCGTGCGCAACGGCGGCTCCCGGCTGCTGCTGCGGCGCGAGACGACCGACGACATGCTGCGCCTGGAGGTCTGAACACAGTGGCTGCCCCAGAGGAACGCCGGGCCGTGCGGGTCGCCCTGCTCGGCTGCGGGACCGTCGGCGGTGAGGTCGCCCGGCTGCTCACCGAGCAGGCCGGCGAGCTGGCCGCGCGGGCGGGCACGCCGGTCGAGCTGGCCGGCATCGCCGTCCGCCGCCCGGACAAGCACCCCGAGCTGCCGCCGGAGCTGCTGACCGCCGACGCGGAGAAGCTCGTGACCAGCGACGACGTCGACGTCGTCGTCGAGCTGGTCGGCGGCATCGAGCCGGTGCGCGGCTGGCTGCTGGCCGCGCTGAAGGCGGGCAAGTCCGTCGTCACGGCGAACAAGGCCCTGCTGGCCGAGCACTCCGCCGACCTGTTCGAGGCGGCCGACGCCGCGGGCGCCGACCTCTACTTCGAGGCCGCGGTCGCCGGCGCCATCCCGCTGCTGCGCCCGCTGCGCGAATCCCTGGCGGGTGACCGGATCACGCGCGTGATGGGCATCGTCAACGGCACCACGAACTACATCCTGTCCGCGATGGACTCGACCGGCGCCGGCTACGCCGAGACGCTCGACGAGGCCAGCCGGCTCGGGTACGCCGAGGCCGACCCGACCGCCGACGTCGACGGCTACGACGCCGCGTCGAAGGCGGCGATCCTCGCGTCGCTGGCCTTCCACACTCGCGTGACGGCTTCGGACGTGCACCGCGAGGGCATCGCCGACGTCACGGCCGCCGACCTCGGCGCGGCCCGGATGCTCGGCCGCACGGTCAAGCTCCTGGCCATCTGCGAGCGGGTGACCGACGACGACGGCGTCGAGTCGGTTTCCGCCCGCGTGCACCCGGTGATGATCCCGCGCAGCCACCAGCTGGCCGGGGTCGGCGGCGCGTTCAACGCCGTCTACGTCGAGGCCGACGCCGCCGGCGAGCTGATGTTCTACGGCCAGGGCGCGGGCGGCGCGCCGACCGCGAGCGCGGTGCTCGGCGACCTCGTCGCGGTGGCCCGCAACCTCGTCGCCGGCGGCCGCGGCCCGCGCGAGTCCGCGCACGCGGCGCTGCCCGTGCGGCCGATGGGCCAGACGCCGACCCGGTACCACGTAAGCCTTTCCGTCGCCGACCGCGCCGGCGTGCTCGCCCAGGTGGCGCAGGCGTTCGCCGGCCACGGGGTGAGCATCGCGGCCGTGCGGCAGAGCGACGTCGGCGACCGCGCGAGCCTGGTCGTCGTGACCCACCAGGCACCGGACGCGGCGCTGCAGTCCACTGTGGACGAGATCGCGAAGCTCGACGTCGTCCACGAAGTCGTCAGCGTGATGCGGGTGGAAGGCGAAGACCAGTGATCAGGCAACCTTGGCCCGGACTCATCGAGGCTTACCGGGACCGCGTCCCGGTCCCGGACGGCGCGCAGGTCGTCACGCTCGGGGAGGGCAACACGCCGCTGCTGCCCGCGCGGTACCTGTCCGAGCTGACCGGCTGCGAGGTCTACCTCAAGGTCGAGGGCGCCAACCCGACCGGTTCGTTCAAGGACCGCGGGATGACCGTCGCCATCACGCACGCGCTCGCGAGCGGGCTCAAGGCGGTGATCTGCGCGTCGACCGGCAACACGTCCGCCTCGGCCGCCGCTTACGCCGCCCGCGCCGGGCTCACCTGCGCGGTGCTGGTGCCCCAGGGCAAGATCGCGATGGGCAAGCTCGCCCAGGCCGTGCTGCACGGTGCCCGGATCCTGCAGGTCGACGGCAACTTCGACGACTGCCTCGAGCTGGCCCGCAAGACCGCGGCCGACTACCCGGTCACCCTGGTCAACTCGGTCAACCCGGTGCGCATCGCCGGCCAGAAGACCGCCGCGTTCGAGATTTGCGACGTCCTGGGCACGGCGCCGGACATCCACTGCCTGCCGGTCGGCAACGCGGGCAACATCACCGCCTACTGGGCGGGGTATTCGGAGTACGCGGCCGACGGTGTGGTGAAGAACACGCCGCGGATGTTCGGCTTCCAGGCGGCCGGCGCGGCTCCGCTGGTGCACGGCGAGCCGGTGGCGGACCCGGAGACGGTCGCGACCGCGATCCGGATCGGCAGCCCGGCCTCGTGGACGGCCGCGGTGAAGGCCAAGGACTCCTCCGACGGCCTCTTCGAAGCCGTGACGGACGAGAAGATCCTCGAGGCGTACCGGCTGCTGGCGGGGCGTGAGGGCGTGTTCGTGGAGCCGGCGTCGGCCACCAGCGTGGCCGGCCTGCTGGCCACCGCCGCCGACGGACGGCTGCCGAAGGGCTCCCGCGTGGTCTGCACGGTCACCGGGCACGGCCTGAAGGACCCGCAGACGGCCCTGGCGGGCAACGTCGAGGTCGAACCCCTCGCGGTGGACCCCTCGGCGGTCGCGGCGGCGCTGGACCTGCGGTGAGCACCGGGTTCAAGGTCACCGTCCCGGCTTCGACGGCGAACCTGGGGCCGGGCTTCGACGCGTTCGGCATGGCGCTGGGCCTCTACGACGTCGTCGAGGTGCAGGTCACCGACGGCGGCCTCAAGGTCGAGGTGATCGACGCCGGCGCGGGCGAGGTCGAGGACGTCCCCACCGACGAGACCCACCTGGTCGTGCGGGCGATCCGCAAGACGTGCGCGCACCTCGGCGTCGAGCCGCCGGGCCTGCACCTGCGCTGCCACAACGCGATCCCGCACGCGCGCGGCCTCGGCTCGTCGGCCGCCGCGGTGGTGTCCGGCGTCGCCGCCGGGTACGCGCTCGCGGGCCGCGAACTCGACGCGTTCGGCGCGCTGCAGCTGGCCGCCGGCTTCGAAGGCCACGCCGACAACGCCGCGGCGAGCCTGTTCGGCGGGTTCGTCGTGGCCTGGTGCGAAAGTGGCGAATTCCACGCCGAACGGCTCGCGCCGCACCCGGCGATCCGGCCGGTCGTCGCCGTCCCGGCCGTCCGCTCGGCCACCGCGACCACGCGCGGCCTGCTGCCGGCGGCCGTCCCGCACGCCGATGCCGCGCACAACGCGGGCCGCGCCGCGCTCGCCGTGCACGCCTTGACGGCGAAGCCGGAGCTGCTGCTCGCGGCCACCGACGACCGCCTGCACCAGCACTACCGCGCCCCCGCGTACCCGGCGAGCGGCGAGCTGGTGACGACGCTGCGTGCACGCGGAGTGGCCGCCGCCGTCTCCGGCGCCGGTCCCACGGTGCTCGCGCTGACCACCACGGGAATACTCCCGCCGGGGGTCGGCGTTGAAGGCTTCGACGTCTCCGAACTGCCCGTGGATCTCGCGGGAGTGCAGGTTGCGGCTCAGTAAAGGCTGGGTCACGTGGCCGACCTGGGAGCCGCCACGCGGGGGGTGGTTGTTGCACCCGGCACCCGCGCGGTCTACCCTCGGGGGCGTTCGATCACCGTGCGTTTCCGCACCCGATGCCGGTCCTCCGGGATCGCATCCTTCGTTGATCCGCCGAATCCGCACCGCCTGGCGAGCGGGGTAACGCGGATGAACGCAGGCGGGTTTCCGGTTTCGGCGGTGCCGAATTCCGTGTCCTCCGAATGGAGGACGCAAACCCCTGTGGTGGAGGCGCTCCAGCTGTGTTCCGCACGGCCGAAGAGCTCATCTCCCGTATCGGGGGACAGATACGCCGGTTCGCGATCAGAAGCGAGCGGCAGTCCGCTGATCCGCCTGGAGGCGTGGATCGGTCAGGAAGGACATGTGTGAGCAACACCGATCTTTTGAGCGACGTGAGCGGCACGGCCGAGACGAACGGCACCGCCCCCGCTCCCAAGCGGACGGTCGGCGGGCTGACCGGTAAGACCGTCGCCGAACTGCGTTCGCTGGCTGGGGAGCTCGGCGTCGGCGAGACGACGGGCATGCGCAAGGGCGACCTGATCGCCGCGATCCGCGAGCGCCAGGGCAAGTCCCGCAAGCGTCCGGCCGCCGAGACGCTGCCCCTCGAGGGCGTCGGCGAGCCGGTGAAGGCCTCGGCCCCGAAGGCCGAGCCCAAGGCCGAGGCGCCCGCCGCCCCGGTCGAGAGCAAGCCGGAGCCGAAGGCCGAGGCGTCCGCGCCGGCCGACACCCAGCCGCAGACCGAGCGCCCGCAGCAGGACAAGCAGGACGGCCAGCAGGGCCAGGACGGCCAGCCCGAGGAGGGCGGCCGCAGCCGCCGTCGCCGCGGCTCCAACCGCGCCGCCGGCTCGCCCGACGGCGACCGCCAGCAGGGTGACCGCCAGGGCGGTGACCGCCAGCAGGGCGAGCGCCAGGGCGGTGGCGACCGCCAGGGCGGCGACCGTCAGCAGGGGCAGGGTGGCGGCAACCGCGACCAGCAGCGCCAGGGCGGCCGGAACGACAACCGCCAGGACGGCGGCAACCGCGGCGACCGCCAGCGCAACCAGCAGCAGGACGGCGGCAACCGCGGCGGCCAGGACAACCGCAACCAGCAGCCGGACGACGACGAGGAAGGCGGCCGCCGCGGCCGTCGCTTCCGCGACCGTCGCCGCCGTGGTTCCGGCGGTGGGCGCGAGCAGGGTGGTTCGCCGGACACCGAGATCCGCGAGGACGACGTCCTGCTGCCCGTCGCGGGCATCCTGGACGTGCTCGACAACTACGCGTTCGTGCGGACTTCCGGCTACCTCGCCGGCCCGAACGACGTGTACGTCTCGCTGTCGCTGGTCCGCAAGTACGGCCTGCGCCGCGGTGACGCCATCACCGGCGTCGTCCGCCAGCCGCGTGAGGGCGAGCAGCAGCGGCAGAAGTTCAACCCGCTGGTGCGCGTCGACTCGATCAACGGCCTGGAGCCGGACGAGGCCAAGCGCCGCCCGGACTTCACCAAGCTGACGCCGCTGTACCCGAACGAGCGACTGCGCCTCGAGACCGAGTCGCACAAGCTCACCACCCGCGTGATCGACCTGATCATGCCGGTCGGCAAGGGGCAGCGCGCCCTGATCGTGTCGCCGCCGAAGGCCGGTAAGACCACGATCATGCAGGACATCGCGAACGCGATCTCCACGAACAACCCCGAGTGCCACCTGATGGTCGTCCTGGTCGACGAGCGTCCGGAAGAGGTCACCGACATGCAGCGCTCGGTGAAGGGCGAGGTCATCGCCTCGACCTTCGACCGGCCGCCGTCGGACCACACCTCGGTCGCGGAGCTGTCGATCGAGCGGGCCAAGCGCCTGGTCGAGATGGGCCACGACGTCGTCGTGCTGCTCGACTCGATCACCCGGCTGGGCCGCGCGTACAACCTGGCGGCCCCGGCGTCCGGCCGGATCCTGTCCGGTGGTGTCGACTCGACCGCGCTGTACCCGCCGAAGCGGTTCCTGGGCGCGGCGCGCAACATCGAGAACGGCGGCTCGCTGACCATCTTCGCGACGGCGATGGTCGAGACCGGCTCGACGATGGACACGGTCATCTTCGAGGAGTTCAAGGGCACCGGTAACGCGGAGCTCAAGCTGGACCGGAAGATCGCCGAGCGCCGCGTGTTCCCGGCGGTCGACGTCAACCCGTCCGGTACCCGCAAGGACGAGCTGCTGCTCTCGCCGGACGAGCTCGCGGTCACGGTGAAGCTGAGCCGGGTGCTGCACGCGCTCGACTCGCAGCAGGCCATCGACCTGCTGATCTCGCGCCTGCGGAAGACGAAGACGAACGTCGAGTTCCTGATGCAGGTCTCGAAGACCGCCCTCGGCGGCGGCGAAGACGACTGAGCGTGCTGATCGGAGGTCTTCCCGCCACGGGCGGGGAGGCCTCCGGCGCGTTCGGAATACCAGGTCAACGGGGTGCGTTCCAGTGATCGTCAGCCTGTCTGGCAGAATCACCCGCTGAAGTCCGGCGCCGGTTCACCCCGTGAACGACTGGGGACCCGGAGCCAACGAGAGAGGACACCATGAAGAGCGGTATTCACCCCGAGTACGTGGTCACCGAAGTGAACTGCGACTGCGGCAACAGCTTCACCACGCGCAGCACCAAGACCAGCGGCAACATCCACGTCGAGATCTGCTCGAACTGCCACCCGTTCTACACGGGCAAGCAGAAGATCATGGACACCGGTGGCCGGGTCGCGCGCTTCGAGGCTCGCTACGGCAAGCGGCAGAAGAAGGACGCCGACGCCAAGTAGCTTTTTTCACGGCGCCCACCCGCACGCGCGGGTGGGCGTCGTTTTTTGTGGTTCTCACTCCGGGCTGAGAGGTGGCAGAGGTGGATTCGAGCTCGCTCAAGGGGCTGCTCGCCGAGCACGCGGAGCTGGAGCAACAGCTGGCTGACCCCGCGGTGCACGCCGACCAGGCGCGCGCCCGCAAGCTCGGCCGCCGCTACGCCGAGCTGACGCCGGTGATCCGGGCCGTCCACGAGCTCGACACGGCCCGGGACGACCTCTCGGCCGCGCGGGAGATGGCCTCGGAGGACGCGGAGTTCGCCGCGGAGGCCGACGAGCTGGCCGCGAAGATCCCCGAGCTGGAGTCGAAGCTCACCGAGCTGCTGCTGCCGCGCGACCCGTACGACGGCTCCGACGTCGTGATGGAGATCAAGTCCGGCGAGGGTGGCGAAGAGTCGGCCCTCTTCGCCGGCGACCTGCTGCGCATGTACCTGCGCTACGCCGAGCGCCACGGCTGGAAGGCCGAAGTCCTCGACTCGGTCGACTCCGATCTGGGCGGCTTCAAGGACGTCACGCTGTCGATCAAGACGAAGTCGGCGGTCGTCGACGGCGTCTGGTCGCGCCTGAAGTTCGAGGGCGGCGTGCACCGCGTCCAGCGCGTGCCGGCGACGGAGTCCCAGGGCCGGATCCACACGTCGGCGTCCGGGGTGCTCATCTACCCGGAGCCGGAGGAGGTCGAGGTCGAGATCGACCCGAACGACCTGCGCATCGACGTGTTCCGCTCGTCGGGCCCGGGCGGCCAGAGCGTCAACACGACCGACTCGGCGGTCCGGATCACGCACCTGCCGACGGGCATCGTGGTGTCGTGCCAGAACGAGAAGTCCCAGATCCAGAACCGCGCGCGGGCCCTGCAGGTGCTCCAGGCCCGGCTCCAGGCGATCGCCGAGGAAGAGGCGGCGGCGAAGGCGTCGGACGCGCGCAAGTCCCAGGTCCGCACGGTCGACCGGTCGGAGCGGATCCGGACGTACAACTTCCCGGAGAACCGCATCTCCGACCACCGGGTGAACTACAAGGCGTACAACCTGGACCAGGTCCTGGACGGCGAGCTGGACGGCGTGCTCGACGCGCTGGCGACCGCGGACCGCGAGGAGCGGCTGGCCGCCTCGGCGGGCTGACGAGGCGGCCGGGCCCGCCGTCTCAGCGGAGGGCGGGCTTCTCCGGCTCCCGGAAGGCGTCGAAGACCTCGGTCGGCTGGTCCACGTCCGGGACCTCGGCCGGCTCGGGCTCGGGCCGAGCCGGCTTCCGGACCAGGCTGAGCACCGCGAACACGAACGCCAGGAACGTCGGGAACAGCGTCAGCAGCTGGTGCTTCACGCCCTCGACGCCCTCGCCGAGCGCGGACAGCCCGAACTGGCCCACCGCGAACAGCAGCAGGAAGAACACCACGATCCCGTATTCGCGGCGCTGACGGCGGAACGCGCGCACGCCCGCCCAGCCGATCAGCAGCCAGAACGGGACCAGCACGAACAGCCCCAGCGGCGCCGCGAGCTTCGACAGCCCGGAGAACACCGGCACCCGGTACTCCTGGGCCATCTGCGGGAACCCGGCCGACTCGGCGAAGCTGCCCAGCCGGGACGGGCGCGCCGTCAGCGTGTCGACCGCTCCCTGCTGGAGGATCTGCAGCGTGCGCTGCGGGTGGGCCGCGTAGTAGCGCACCACGTTACGGCGGCTGATCTTGTCGCGGAAGCCGTTGTAGTCCGCGTCCGTCCACGGGTGCGCCGCCCACCAGCCGGTGCCGATGAACTTCTTCGCGCTCGGCGGCAGGCCCAGCGCCGCCAGGTCGGCGTCCGTGTCGTGCTTGCCGTCGACGATGCTGTCGAACACCACGTGGTACATGTTCGCTTCGCGGTACTCGGCGTTGGCCGGGTCGCCGTGGGACTGCACCGCCGCCGTCCCCGCGCCGACGACCACCAGCACGCCCAGCGGCAGCAGCCAGCGCGACCAGCCACGCTTGCCGAGCGGCTTGACCAGCGCCAACGCCAGCACGAACAGCGGGATCAGCAGCAGCGTCTGCGACTTCGCGTTGATGCCGACCAGCGCGCCGCCCACGGTCAGCGCCGCACCCCAGTACCGCGCCGCGCCCGTGCGGCTCATCAGCAGCAGCCCGCCGGCCATCAGCAGCATCCCGACGAACCCGGCGCCCTCGCTCAGCACCGACGCGAAGTAGCCGAAGAACGCCGAGTCGGCCATCACGAGCAGCAGGAGCACCGCCGCGATCACGCGGTTGCGGCGGCTGAGGTCCAGGCCGAGCACCGTCGCCGCGACGCCCACGGCGACCAGCACGCACGTGATCGCGCCGAGCACCAGCAGGTTGAGCTCCGCCGACGAGCCGAGCACCTTGCCGAGCTTGCTCGCGAACCAGTCGAGCCACGCCTGGCTCGAGATGTAGTCGCTCTTGCAGGCCGAACCCGGCCCGTAGCTGAAGTGCACGTAGAACTCGGAGCTCAGCTCCGGGTGCCGGCCGCCGAGGTCGCACAGCAGGCGCCAGCCGTCGCCGTTGTCGGCCATCCCGACCGGCCGCGGCACGAGGAACCGGACCAGCAGGACGCCCAGGGAAAGGACGAAGACGCCCAAGCCGAAGCGCAGTTCACGGAATCGCACTCGGAAGAGCGTACGAGATCACGCAGAGTCGGCGGGCGCTGCACCGGGAACGGGCGAAACGGGCCGGTGCCGGAACACCACGTAGTGGTAGAGCAGGTAGTTCCAGAACAGCCCGACGACGATCGCCGCGCCCTTCGGAACCAGCAGGTTGATGCCCGGGAACAGGTGGCTGACCAGCGTGATGACGCCGAACTGGACCACCCAGAGCCCGAACGCCGTCACGCCGAAGAACAGCAGCGCCTGCTTGCGGATGTCGCCGTCTTTCGCGCGGAAGGTGAAGTTCCGGTTGAGGGTGAACGACAGCAGCATGCCGGCGGTGGTCGAAATGAAGTTGGCGACGAACGTCGGCACGCCCAGGGTCGCCAATAGCGCGTAGCCGAGCGCGTCGACCAGCGTGTTGCCGATGCCGACGATGCCGAAGCGCACCTGCGTGGCCGTGACGAACCTCATTGGACGGCGCTCCGATCGCCGGCACCGGTGCGCACCGACGCCACCGTGTACAACGGCCGGTTCTGGACCTGCGAATACGTGCGGCCGATGTAGCTGCCGAGCACGCCGAGCATGATGATCTGGATGCCGCCGAGGAAGAACATCGCGATGGTGATGAACGCCCAGCCGGGCACCGCGGTCTCCGGCGCGAACAGCTTGACCCCGACGACGTAGAGCACGCCGAGGAAGCTCAGCAGCGAGATCAGGTACCCCATCCGCGTGATCATCCGCAGCGGCGTCGTCGAGAACCCGAGGATGCCGTCGGCGGCGAAGCGGAGCATCTTCGTCAGCGGGTAACCGGTGACGCCGGCGTTGCGGCGGTCGCGGTCGAACAGCACCGCCGTCTGCTTGAAGCCGACGTAGCTGACCAGCCCGCGCAGGAACCGGTCGCGCTCGCGGTACTTGCGCAGCTCGTCGACGACCTTGCGGTCGACCAGCCGGAAGTCGCCGGTGTTCTTCGGGATTTCGACCGCGGCCATCTTCTGCAGGAACCAGTAGAACGCGCTCGCGGTGAACCGCTTGAACGGCGGATCGCGGCGCGACCGGCGCTGCGCGTAGACGACCTCGTAGCCCTCTTCCCACTTCTCGAGCAGCTCCAGGGCCACCCGCGGCGGGTCCTGCAGGTCGCTGTCCATGATGATCGCGGCGTCGGCGTCGACCAGGTCGAGCCCGGCGGTGACGGCCATCTGGTGGCCGAAGTTGCGGGACAGCTCGACCACCGTGACGCGGGGGTCGCGCGCCCCCAGCTCGGTGAGCCGGTCGAGGGACGCGTCGCGGCTGCCGTCGTCGACGTAGATGAAGCTGAAGTCGTACCGCCCGGCCAGCGGTGCGGTGACTTCGTCGACCGTGCGGTGCAGCAGGTCGATGTTCGCTTCCTCGTTGTAGATGGGGAAGATGAACGCGACCCGGCGGCGCGTGGTCGGCTCGGTCGGCACTGGCGCTCCCTGGTGGGTCGGCGTCTAGGGCTTCGGCGACGCTGGGGCCAGAATATCCGCGCGGTGGCGGCCCGGGAGCGTCCCCGTGCGGATCCATTGTGGCGGTGACCGGTGTTTCGCGGCTGTTTGTCATGCCGGTGAGGGGGCCTCGATACGCTGAGGGGCGCGGGACCGGCGCGTGTCCTGACGGGGGAGTTCCGCCTGGTGTGCCAGGCTTGACGAGGTGAAGGACGACGAGTGAATCGGCAGCCGCTGCGCCTGGCCATCATCGAGGCCACCCGGATCCTCGAACGGGCGGGCGTCGAGTCGCCGCGGTTCGACGCCGAGGTGATCGCGGCGCACGTGCTCGGGGTCGAACGCGGGCGGCTGCCGATGGTGCCGCTGGTCGACCCGCCGGTCATCGAGGCCATCGGCCAGCTCGTCCAGCAGCGCGCGAAGCGGATCCCGCTGCAGTACCTGACGGGC
The DNA here is from genome assembly GCF_044759945.1 of Amycolatopsis sp. NPDC098790. Taxonomy (NCBI): domain Bacteria; kingdom Bacillati; phylum Actinomycetota; class Actinomycetes; order Pseudonocardiales; family Pseudonocardiaceae; genus Amycolatopsis; species Amycolatopsis sp. NPDC098790. The sequence goes on along the minus strand of NZ_JBIWAI010000004.1, from coordinate 805,655 downwards.
TGGGCCGCGCTGGGGGAGATCACGGTCGCGGTCGGCGCGGGGGTGTTCGTCCCGCGGCCGGAGACCGAGCTGCTGCTCGAGTGGGGCGTCAAGTTCCTGCAGGGGCGCGAGTTCCCGGTGGTGGTGGACCTGTGCACCGGCTCGGGAGCGCTGGCACTGGCGGTGGCGCACGCCCGGCCGGACGCGGTGGTCTACGCGGTGGACGTCGACCCGCAGGCGCTGGCGTGGGCCCGTCACAACGCGGACGTCCACGCGGACGCGGGCAGCACCCCGATCCGGCTGTACTCGGGCGACATCGGCGACCCGACGATGTTCGCCGAGCTGGACGGCCTGGTCGACCTGGTGCTGTGCAACCCGCCGTACGTCCCGGAGGGCACGCCGGTGCCGCCCGAGGTCGCGGAACACGACCCGCCGCGCGCGGTGTTCGCGGAGGAGAGCGGGCTGGCGGTGATCCGCCACGCGATCGCGGCGGGGGCGAGGTTGCTGCGGCCCGGAGGCGGGTTGGCGATCGAGCACGACGACACGCACGGGTCGGCGGTGCCGGCGTTGGTGCGGGCCCGGCGGGTGCTGACGGGGGTCGAGGGGCACGCGGACTTGACGGGGCGGGCCCGGTTCGTCACGGCCCGCCGGCTGGGCTGAGCCCGGGCCCGCGGGGGCGCCCCCGTTTTCCACGCTACCGGTGGGCACCGACAGTTTTGCGCGCGTTTCGCCCGGGCGGCCGGAGTTGTCCACAGCGCAGGCCAGGCGCGAACGTCATGAACGACTCTTTCATGGCGTCGGACGAGGTGAACGACTCGTTCATGACGTCCGGATCGGCCGGGTCGGCTCCCGCACCGGATGCTGCGAATGACTCATTCGGGACCACTGCGGTCCCGAATGAGTCATTCGCGACGGCCGGCCGGGATCAGAAGCCGAACGCCGTGCAGCTCGCCGTCGCCGTCTTGGACGGGTCGCTCACCGACGTCGCCGTCAGCTTCACCCGGGCCGCGAGGTCTCCGCCCGAGGTCCTCTTCGCGTACGCCGGCACCTTCACGTGCCCCCCGAACTTCGCCGTCGCCAGCTCGTTGGGCAGCCGCACCTCCCAACCGCGAGCGTCCGTCGACGCGGTCAGCCGGTACGTGTCCGTGTCGTACGGTGCCTTTGCGCCCCGCGCCGAGCCCGTGTTGAGCAGGCCGAAGTCGCACGTCGCCAGGCCGCCGCGGGCGAACGCCGGCAGTGCCGGGGTCAGCGCCGCCCCTCGGGCCTGGCTGCCCGAGCCGTCCAGGGACGCCACCGTCACCGTGTACGACAGCACGCCGCGCCGGTCGCGGGCCAGGTCCGTGATCAGGAACCGGAGCCGGTTCGCCTCGTCGGTGTACTCGTACGGGCTCGCCGCCTCCGTGCCCGCCTTGAACAGCGCGTCGTTGAGCTGGCGGTAGTCACCGATGGTGATCTTCACCGGCGTGCCGTCCGGCTTGGTGTAGTCGGTGATCCCGATGTCCTGCGGGTTCGCGTCGATCACCCAGTCGAAGGGCGCGTTGTCCTTGTTCTTCGTCTTGGTGATCATGACGCCGGAGTCCGGGGCGAACGAGTCCGCGCCCATCCGGTCGACGACCTCGACCGTGTAGTTGTCGTAGCCGCCGCCGTCGCAGAACGGGTCCTTCGCCCGGTCGCACTTCGGCGCCTTGTCGCCGCCCGTCAGCTTGATGTTCAACCCGGTGAACGCGCCGGGCTGCGCCTCCGTCTCGCGTGCGGTGATGCGCGCCGACACCGGGCCCGTCGAAGCGAGCTCGTTGCGGTCCAGCTGCAGGACGTCCGCCGGGTCGACGATGCCGAGCTTCAGCTTGTTGCGCAGCTGGTGCTGGGCGCCCATCGAGCTGCCCTGGGTCGCCGGGATCTGCCAGCGCGTGTGCGGGCCGCCGGGACCGTTGAACGTCCCGCGCGACAGCATGTCCCACGGTCCGCTGTAGCTGCGCGACGGCGGCACGCCGAACGGGTTGTTGTAGTTGTCGCCGATGCCCAGGATGTGGCTGAACTCGTGGGCGTAGGTCGATTGCCCGGAGCTTTCGGCCTGCACCGAGCTGCCGTCCTGGGCGTTGGGCCAGATGCTGGCGGCCGACGCCCACGACGTCCACGGCACGTACCGCGTCGCCGCGTAGTTGGGCAGGTCGTGGTTCGGCGGCCCGAACGCGTCCGGCACGCTCTCCTTGGTGCCGAACTTCATCTCGCCGAACTCCTGCCAGGTCGAGCTCTCGTCCTGGCCGGCGGAGAGGTAGAAGACGAAGTCGAACTGGTTCGCGGTGTCCCCGACGTCCGCGCGCCACGCGTCGCCTGCGTCCTTGCGGATGTCCCGGGTGCAGTTCGCGCCGGGCGGGCACGCGCTCGGCTGGAACTCCATGCCGTACTCGTAGGACTTCCCGGGCATCCGGTACGGCCCGAACGCGGTCAGCTGCACGCCGAAGCGGCCGCCGGAGTCCTCCATCCAGTACTCGTTGATCGTGTGCCCGTTGTTGAGCGCCTCGGGCTTGTTGAGGAAGTCCTGGTAGTACTGCGCGACGCCGGCCCGCGGGATGTTCGCGGCGGCGGGGCCGGGGTTGCCGAAGATCGTCGAGTTCGCCGGCTTCGTGACGACGAAGTCCTGGTCCGGGTAGTCGGCGAGGACGACCGCGCCCTTGAACGTGCGCTGGGTCGGCTTCAGGGACGGGTCGGCCCAGTTCGTGCCGGGCACCTTGCGGTAGTCGGACCAGGTCATGTGGTCCTGGTTCTCCCAGTGCGCGGCGTCGATCGGGGCGGGCCAGCCACGGGTGAGCGGCTCGGCGGCGGCGGTGCCGGCGCCGAGCCCGGTGAGGACGGTGACCGCGGCGAGCAGGGCGAGCGCTTTCGGGGTTCTGGGGCGCATCTGCGGCTCCTTCACTGGGAACCCACGGGGGTGGTGGTTCCCGAAGATCGACCGTATTGAGCCGCGCTGTCGCGGTTCTGCCTCGCGGCGAGGTTTACCCGCTTGCCCCACGACGAAAGTCTGGCCGGTTTGTCAGCCTGTCGCACGGCTCGTCCGGGCGGGGCGGCCGGTCCGCGGCTCCCGCCGGATGTCGTGAACGACCCTTTCATATCGTCTGGCGAGATGAACGACTCGTTCATGACGTCTGGCGACAGGGCTTCGGCGAAGTCGCGGGGCAGGCCGCCATCCGCCGGTGACCGGCTCGCCGGATGTCGTGAATGACTCATTCATGTCGCCTGGTGACGCGAATGACTCATTCATGTCGTCCGGGCCGGGCGTTGTGGACAACTCCGGCCCCGCGCGCCGGGAGCGCCGGAAACTGTCGGTGCTCGCCGGTAGCGTGGAAAACGGGGGCGCCCCCGCGGGCCGCCCACCAGGCTGGCCGTGCGCGGCCCCCGGACGACCCGGTGTGACGCGGCGAACGTCCCCTCCGGCCGCCGGACTACTCTTGGCCACCATGAGCGTGGTCTACGACTGCAGCAAGCGGGAGTCCCGGGCCGACGGACTGGCGGCGGCCGCGGGTGCGGTCCGCTCGAGCCGGCTGGTCGTCCTGCCGACCGACACCGTCTACGGCATCGGGGCCGACGCCTTCGACGCCGGTGCCGTGCAAGCGCTGCTGCGGGCGAAGAACCGCGGTCCGGACATGCCCGTCGGGGTGCTCGTCGGGTCCTGGTCCACTGTGGACGGCCTGGTGCTCGGCGTGCCCCCGCAGGCGCGGGCGCTCGTCGAAGCCTTCTGGCCCGGCGATCTGTCCATCGTGCTCCCGCACGCGCCGAGTCTGCAGTGGAACCTCGGTGACGCCCGCGGCACCGTGATGCTGCGGATGCCGCTGCACCCGGTCGCCCTGGAGCTGCTGCGCGACGTCGGCCCGATGGCCGTCTCGAGCGCGAACGTCTCCGGACGGCCGCCGGCCAGCACCGCGCAGGAAGCGCAGGAACAGCTCGGCGACTCGGTCGCGGTCTACCTCGACGGCGGGTCGAGCGGGGAGCCCGTCGCGTCGAGCATCGTGGACCTCACCGGCACCGAACCGGTCGTGCTGCGCGAGGGCGCGGTGACGAAGGCTGCCATCGCGGAGGTGCTCGGTGTGCCCGCGGAATCGTTGGCCTGAAGCCGGATCCGGCACGGAACCGCGGCACGATAGCGTGTCGCGGGTGACCCCGACCCCGCGAGCGTGACGCACCCGTGCCGCCCACATCCGGTCTTCTCCCCATCCGGGAATACATCCTCGTCGCGCTGACCGCGACGGCCGTGACCTACCTGCTCACCGGCCTCGTGCGCCGGCTCGCGATCCGCGTCGGCGCCATCGCCAACCCGCGGGCGCGCGACGTGCACGTCGCCCCGATCCCGCGGATGGGCGGGGTCGGCATCTTCCTCGGCGTCGCGGGCGCGATGGGCCTGGCCCACCAGCTGCCCGCGCTGTCGCACGGCTTCGACGCCTCGTTCGACTCGGTCGGCGTGCTGCTCGCCGCCGGGGTCATCTCGCTCATCGGCGCGCTCGACGACCGGTTCGAGCTCGACGCGTGGACGAAGCTGGCCGGCCAGGTCATGTGCGCCGGGATCCTGGTCATCTTCGGCGTGCAGTGGGTGTCGTTCTGGGTGCCGTGGGGCGGCCAGGGCGACTCGTTCGGCTCGGTGCTGGTGCTCGACAAGAACCAGGGCGCGCTGCTCACCGTCGTGATGGTCGTGGTGATGGTCAACGCGATGAACTTCGTCGACGGCCTCGACGGGCTGGCCGGCGGTCTCGGTTTCATCGCCGCGACGGCGACGTGCGCGTTCTCCCTCGGCCTGCTCGACAGCTCCGGCGGCGACGTCGGCACGTACCCGCCCGCGCTGATCGCGGCGACGCTCGCCGGCGCGTGTCTGGGGTTCCTGCCGTACAACTTCCAGCCCGCGAAGATCTTCATGGGCGACTCCGGGTCGATGATGATCGGCCTGATGCTCGCGGGCGCGACGACGTCGGCGTCCGGGCGCGTGCCGTACCCGCAGTTCAGCGGCAAGGACGCGATCGCGTTGCTGTCGCCGCTGGTGGTCGTGGCGGCGGTGCTGTTCGTGCCGCTGCTGGACCTGATCATGGCGGTCGTCCGCCGCACGCGCCGCGGCGAAAGCCCGTTCGCGGCCGACAAGATGCACCTGCACCACCGCCTGCTGGAGATCGGCCACTCCCAGCGCCGCGCGGTGCTGCTCATCTACTTGTGGGCGGGCATCCTGGCGTTCGGCGCGGTCTCGGTGACGTTGTTCGACGACGCCGCGGCGCTCTGGATCATCGGGGCCGGGCTGGTGTTCGCGGTGGTGGTCTCGATCGTCCCGCGGCTGCGCTCGCGCAACCAGCCCGGAACCTGACCGGCCGGGTTCTCTACACTCGGTGGCTGAACCGAGCAGGGAGCCAGCCGTGAGCGAGACCGAAACCGAAGCGCAGGAGAACCCGCACGCCAAGGTGGTGCTGCAGGCCGCCCGCGCGATGACGAAGGCTTCGCTGCTCGTCACGCCGCCGGCGGTGCTCGTCTGCATCGTGCTGTTCAGCATCCTCAACGGCCTGCCCGGCTTCCTCGGCTCGCTCGTCGGCGCGGTGCTGGCGATGCTCGCGTCGCTGTCGACGCTGGGCCTGATGCGCTTCAGCGCGGGCCAGGACCCGATGTTCGTCATGGTCATCGCGCTCGGCGGGTACGTCGTGAAGGTCGTCCTGCTGTTCGGCGCGCTGACGCTGCTGAAGGGCGTCACCGCGCTGCACCCGATGTCGCTCGGCATCACGATGATCGTCGCCATCCTGGTGGCCGCCGCGGCCGAGTTCGCCGCGTTCCGCAAGACCAAGATCCCGACGATCATCCCCTCCTGACGCCCGTCCGTTTCGCCGGAAGCTTCCGTTACCCACCGTGAGGCGCGCTGCGGCCGCACGAGTGTGACCGGCATCATGAAAGTGCGCCTTCGTGCGCGGCCGAAAACGACGCCGGGACCCGCCGCCTGCACCGTTGCGGGACCGGTCCCGCCCGGTCCCGGACCTGGGTCCCGGATCGACCCGGGACTTAGGTCCTGGGCTGATCGGTGGGTATGGAGTACGCGTGTACGGCACTGATTGACCTGCTGGTATGGTCCGCGTCAAGGGTGGCGGCCTCGACCGCGCACTCCCCAAGACGAACCGCGATCAGCAGTGTGGCGACCGTGTAGTTCCGCCTCTTCCGCCGCTGGTCCGAAGTAGACAGCAGGGCAGTGTTCATGCGAGACAACCCCGTGTGCAGAACGTGAAGGTGTGTTCTGCGGACCGTGGGGTAGCCGCCTCCGACGTCCCGATACGTATCGGGTACGTTAAGTCCAGATCGTGACGATTCCCCCGGCGGAGTGAACGCCGGCCGGGAGAACCGGAAGGAGCCCAGTGGGCGCGCTGGTTTTGGCCGAGGGTGCGGTATTCGCGCCGCCCGGCGCCGAAAGCTTCGAGTTGCCGCCGTTGTTCGGCTCGGTCACCAAGCCGATGCTGCTCGTCGTGCTTTCGGTGGTCATCATCGCGACGTACTTCCTGCTGGCGACCCGCAAGCTCAAGGTCGTTCCGAGCAGGGGGCAGTTCGTCGCCGAGTCGATCTACGACTTCAGCCGCAACAACATCGCGCGCGAGCAGATCGGTTCGAAGGACTTCAAGTCGTTCGTCCCCCTCGTTTTCGCACTGTTCACCTTCGTGCTGGTGAACAACCTCTACGGGATCATCCCCGTCCTGCAGTTCCCGACCATGGCGCGCTTCGGCTTCCCGCTCGCGTTGTCGGTCCTCGTCGTCTACCCGGTCTACCACTTCGTCGGGTTCAAGCGGCACGGTTTCGCCGGGTACTTCAAGAAGGAGCTCGCCCCGCCGGGCGTGCCCAAGGCGGTGCTGCCGCTCTTCTCGCTGATCGAGTTCGCGGAAAAGTTCTTCCTCAACCCGCTGACGCTCGCCATCCGTGTTTTCGCCGCCATGTTCGCGGGTCACCTGATCCTGGCGGTGTTCACCCTCGGCGGCACCTTCCTGCTGACCGAGACGTCGAGCTGGGCCCTGAAGCCGGTCTCGCTGGTGGCGTGGCTCTTCGCCATCGGGATGACGTTCCTCGAGGCCTTCATCCAGGTGCTGCAGGCCTACATCTTCGCCCTGCTGTCGGCTGGGTACATCGGCGCCGCGCTGGCGTCGGAGCACTGAGAACACAAGCCCCCGATCCACGCGAGCGCGTGGACCGAAGTGAAGGGAAATGCACGTGAGCAACATCGTTCTGGCCCAGGCCGCCGAGCAGGCTGTCAACATCAACCCCGGTCTCGCCGCGATCGGCTACGGCCTGGGCGCGATCGGCCCGGGCATCGGTGTGGGTCTGATCTTCGCCGCCGTCATCAACGGCACCGCGCGTCAGCCGGAGGCGCAGGGCAAGCTGCAGGGCATCGGCTTCTCGACCTTCGTTCTGACCGAGGTGCTCGCCCTGATCGGCATCGTCATCTACTTCATCGCCTCCGCCGCCTGAGTCCTCGGCTCATCGCTTTAAGGAGACGCCGTGCTGAACAGTGCCTTGGTCCTCGCCGCAGAGGGCGAAACGCACAACCCGATCATCCCCGAGATCTCGGAGCTGATCCTCGGCATCGTCGCCTTCCTCATCCTGCTGTTCATCCTCAAGAAGTACGTCGTCCCTCGCTTCGAGGCCGCGTACGAAGAGCGTGCGCAGAAGATCGAGGGTGGCATCGAGAAGGCCGAGAAGGCCCAGGCCGAGGCCGAAGAGGCGCTGGCCAAGTACAAGGCCCAGCTGCAGGACGCCCGTAGCGAAGCGGCGAAGATCCGCGACGACGCGCGGCTCGAAGCCGAGCAGATCAAGGCGGAGCTGCGAGCCGAGGCCGAGGCCGAGTCCCAGCGCATCGTCGCCCAGGGGCAGGCCCAGCTGCAGGCCCAGAAGGCGCAGATCATCGCCGAGCTGCGGGCCGACATGGGCCGCAACGCCGTCGAGCTGGCGAGCCGCATCGTCGGCGAGTCGCTCGAGGACGAGGCGCGCCGCCGCGGCACCGTCGACCGGTTCCTGGCGGAGCTGGAGACCGCCGGTGCCTCCAACGGAGCGGGGAAGTAACCAGAATGACGCTGCATGCTGCGAGCCGTGAAGCGCTCGGCCTCGCCGAGGAACGCCTCGGCGAGGTTCTGGCCGACGCGGGCGCCGACGCGGCCACGGTCGGCGACGAGCTGCTCTCGGTCGTCGACCTGCTGGACCGGGAGATCGGCCTGCGCCGGGCGGTGAGCGACGCGTCGACGTCGCCGGAGGCGCGCACCGGGCTGGTGCGCCGGCTGTTCGACGGCAAGCTGTCCGAACCGGCCCTCAAGGTGCTCGACGCCGTGGCGGGCAGCCGCTGGTCCAGCCCCCGCGAGCTGACCGACGGGCTCGAGGAGCTCGGCCGCTCGGCCCTGCTCACCGCGGCCGAGAAGACCGGGAACGTCGACGCCGTCGAGTCCCAGCTGTTCCAGGTCGCGCGGATCGTGGCCGGCGCCCCGGAACTGGAGGCCGCGCTCTCCGACCTGGCCGGTCCCGCCGACGCCAAGCGCACCCTGGTGCGCGGGCTGTTCGCCGACAAGGTGGACGTGGTCACCGAGACCCTCGTCGAGCAGGTGGTGCGCCGGGCCAAGGGCCGCGGCGTCGGCATCGGGCTCGACAAGCTGGTCAAGCTGGCCGCGGAACGCCGTGAGCGCTCGGTCGCCTACGTGACCAGCGCGAACGCCCTGTCCGACGAGCAGACCGCCCAGCTGGGCGCGAAGCTCGACGCCCTCTACGGGCGGCCGATCGCGCTGCACGTCGAGGTCGACCCCCGGCTCGGCGGCGGGCTCGTCGTCCGCGTCGGCGACGAGGTCATCGACGGGAGCGCGGCGGGTCAGCTGGCGGCGCTGCGCAGGCGGCTGGCCCGGGCATAGCGCCGGGTCACACAAGACTTTGCATACTGGCAAGAACGAAGCGAGAGCGGGAAAGACATGGCCGAGCTGACGATCTCCTCGGATGAGATCCGTAGCGCGATCGAGAACTACGTCTCGAGTTACGCCCCGGACGTGAGCCGGGAAGAAGTTGGCATCGTGGTGGACGCCGGTGACGGCATCGCCCACGTCGAGGGCCTGCCCTCGGCCATGGCCAACGAGCTGCTCGAGTTCCCCGGCGGCATCCTGGGCGTCGCCCTGAACCTGGACGCGCGCTCCATCGGTGCCGCGATCCTCGGCGACTTCGAGACCATCGAAGAAGGCCAGCAGGTCAAGCGCACCGGCCAGGTCCTGTCGGTGCCGGTCGGCGACGGCTACCTCGGCCGCGTCGTCAACCCGCTGGGCCAGGCGATCGACGGCCTCGGCGACATCGAGACCACCGAGCGCCGCGCGCTGGAGCTCAAGGCCGCTTCGGTCGTCGAGCGCCAGCCGGTGTCGGAGCCGCTGCAGACCGGCATCACCGCCATCGACGCGATGACGCCGATCGGGCGCGGCCAGCGCCAGCTGATCATCGGTGACCGCAAGACGGGCAAGACCGCCGTCGCCGTGGACACGATCATCAACCAGAAGGCCAACTGGGAGACCGGCGACCCGCAGAAGCAGGTCCGCTGCATCTACGTCGCGGTCGGCCAGAAGGGCTCCACGATCGCCGCCGTGAAGAAGTCCCTCGAGGACGCCGGCGCGCTGGAGTACACCACCATCGTCGCGGCCCCCGCGTCCGACTCGGCCGGCTTCAAGTGGATCGCGCCGTACACCGGCTCGGCCATCGGCCAGCACTGGATGTACGAGGGCAAGCACGTCCTCATCGTGTTCGACGACCTGACCAAGCAGGCCGACGCCTACCGCGCGATCTCGCTGCTGCTGCGCCGCCCGCCGGGCCGCGAGGCGTTCCCCGGCGACGTCTTCTACTTGCACTCCCGCCTCCTGGAGCGGTGCGCGAAGCTCTCGGACGAGCTGGGTGCCGGCTCGCTGACCGGGCTGCCGATCATCGAGACGAAGGCCAACGACGTGTCGGCCTACATCCCGACGAACGTCATCTCGATCACCGACGGCCAGTGCTTCTTCCAGTCCGACCTGTTCAACGCCGGCCAGCGCCCGGCCATCGACGTGGGTATCTCGGTGTCCCGCGTGGGTGGTGCCGCGCAGGTCAAGGCGATGAAGGACGTCGCGGGCTCGCTCCGGATCGACCTGTCGCAGTACCGCGAGCTGGAGGCCTTCGCGGCCTTCGCCTCGGACCTCGACGACGCGTCGAAGGCGCAGCTCGAGCGCGGTGCCCGGCTGTACGAGGTGCTCAAGCAGCCGCAGTACTCGCCGATCCCGGTCGAGGAGCAGGTCCTCACGGTCTACCTGGGCACGAACGGGCACTACGACTCGGTCCCGACCGAGGACGTCCGCCGGTTCAACCACGAGTTCATCGACTCGGCCCGCCGCAAGCACGCCGACCTGATCAAGGGCATCCGCGAGTCGGGCAAGTTCCCGCAGGAGACCCGCGAAGCGGTCGTCGAAGCGGTGAACGAGTTCAAGAAGGAGTTCACCACCTCCGAGGGCAAGCCCCTGGTCGAGGCGGACGCCGACGCGATGGACGCCGACAAGGTCGGGCACGAGACCGTCAAGGTCAACAAGCCCGCCCCGAAGAAGTGAGCTGATAGCTCATGGCCGCACAACTCCGGGAACTCCGGTCGCGCATCAAGGCGACCAAGTCGATCGGCAAGATCACCAAGGCGATGGAGCTCATCGCCACCGCGCGCATCACCAAGGCGCGGGCGAAGGTCGCCGCTTCCCGGCCGTACGCGGACGAGATCACCAAGGTGCTCTCGGCGCTGGCCGGTGCGGCGGCCAACCTCGACCACCCCATGCTGGTCGAGCGCCCGAACCCGAAGCGGGCCGCTGTCCTGGTCGTGACCAGTGACAAGGGCCAGTGCGGTGGCTACAACTCCAACGTGCTGCGCGCGACCGAAGAGCTGCTCGCCCTCCTGCGCAAGGAGGGCAAGGAGCCCGAGGTCTACGTCACCGGCAACAAGGGCCTGAACTACTACCGGTTCCGCGACCGCCCGGTCGTCGACAGCTGGACGGGCTTCTCCGACCAGCCCGGCTACGCCGACGCGGTCGCCGCCGGCGAGGCGCTGGTCGAGTCGTTCATGCACGGCGTGGACGACGAGCACGGCAACGCCGACGGCATCGCGGGTGTCGACGAGATCCACATCGTCTACACCGAGTTCGTGTCGATGCTGACCCAGCGGCCGGTCGCCAAGCGCGTCGCGCCGCTGGAGGTCGAGTACACCGACGGCGAGGAGGAGCAGCAACAGCCGAAGCCCGGCGAGCTGCTCCCCAGCTACGAGTTCGAGCCGAGTGCCGACACGCTGCTGGACGCCCTGCTGCCGAAGTACATCAACACGCGGCTCTACGCGGCGCTGCTCGAGTCGGCGGCGTCCGAGCTGGCCGCCCGCCGGACGGCGATGAAGGCCGCGTCGGACAACGCGAACGAGCTGGTGGGCAACCTGACGCGGGAGATGAACCAGGCCCGCCAGGCGCAGATCACCCAGGAGATCTCCGAAATCGTCGGTGGCGCGAACGCGCTCACCGCAGCAGGAAGTGATGATTGATGACCAGTACTGAAGCCCCGCGCGCCAAGGGGCGCATCGTCTCGGTGACCGGGCCGGTCGTCGACGTCGAGTTCCCGCGCGGTTCCGTCCCCGACCAGTTCAACGCGCTCAAGGTCGAGATCGAGTTCGAGCAGCTGCGCAAGACCGTGACGCTCGAGGTCGCCTCCCACCTGGGTGACAACCTCGTCCGCACGATCTCGCTCCAGCCGCAGGACGGCCTGGTCCGCGGCGCCGAGGTCACCGACACCGGCAAGCCGATCACCGTGCCGGTGGGCGACAAGGTCAAGGGCCACGTCTACAACGCGCTCGGCGAGTGCCTCGACGAGCCCGGCTACGGCGACGACCTCGAGCGCTGGGGCATCCACCGCAACCCGCCGTCCTTCGACCAGCTCGAGGGCAAGACGGAGATGCTGGAGACCGGCCTGAAGGTCGTCGACCTGCTCACCCCTTACGTCCAGGGTGGCAAGATCGGCCTCTTCGGCGGTGCCGGCGTCGGCAAGACGGTGCTCATCAAGGAGATGATCACCCGTGTCGCCCGGAACTTCGGTGGTACGTCGGTGTTCGCCGGTGTCGGCGAGCGCACCCGCGAGGGCAACGACCTCTTCCTGGAGATGTCCGAGGACGGCGTCATCAACGACACCGCCCTCGTCTTCGGCCAGATGGACGAGCCGCCGGGCACCCGCATGCGGGTCGCGCTGTCGGCGCTGACCATGGCGGAGTACTTCCGCGACGTCCAGAACCAGGACGTGCTGCTGTTCATCGACAACATCTTCCGGTTCACCCAGGCCGGCTCCGAGGTGTCGACCCTGCTGGGCCGCATGCCGTCGGCCGTGGGTTACCAGCCGACGCTGGCGGACGAGATGGGTCAGCTGCAGGAGCGGATCACCTCGACCCGGGGCCGGTCGATCACCTCGATGCAGGCGATCTACGTCCCCGCGGACGACTACACCGACCCGGCCCCGGCCGCGACGTTCGCCCACCTGGACGCCACCACCGAGCTCTCCCGGTCGGTGTTCCAGAAGGGCATCTTCCCGGCGGTGGACCCGCTGGCGTCGACGTCGACGATCCTCGACCCGGCCATCGTCGGTGAGGACCACTACCGGGTGGCTTCCGAGGTCATCCGGATCCTGCAGAAGTACAAGGAGCTGCAGGACATCATCGCGATCCTCGGTATGGACGAGCTGTCGGAAGAGGACAAGCTGACCGTTCAGCGCGCGCGCCGCATCGAGCGGTTCCTGTCGCAGAACATGCTGGTCGCCGAGGCGTTCACGCAGATCCCGGGCTCGACGGTGCCGCTCTCGGAGACCATCGAGTCGTTCGACCGCATCTCGAAGGGTGACTTCGACCACTACCCGGAGCAGGCGTTCCTGGGTATCGGTGGCCTCGAGGACCTCGAGAAGAAGTACAAGGAAATCACCAAGAAGTGACGTCCTGAGCGCGGCGGGGGCTGTGTCCATTGTGGACTCGGGCCCCCGCCGTTCTCATAACCTCAGACAGACCTATTACACTCGGTGGCAACACCCCGAGTTAAGGAGTGCTACGTGGCCGAGATGTCCGTGGAGCTGGTGGCCGTCGAGCGCCGTCTCTGGTCGGGTACCGCCACTTTCGTGGTGGCGCAGACCACCGAGGGCGAGATCGGCATCATGGCCGGCCACGAACCCGTGCTGGGGCAGCTCGTCGAGGGTGGCGTGGTCAAGGTGGCGACCACCGACGGCGAGACGGTCTGCGCGGCCGTGCACGGCGGCTTCCTGTCCGTGACCGGCACCGGGGTGAGCATCCTCGCCGAGAGCGCCGAACTGTCCGACGAGATCGACGTCGACGCGGCGAAGGCGGCACTGAGCGCCGACGACGAAACCGAGCGGGCGAGGGCCTCGGCCCAGCTCCGCGCGGCAGGCAAGTCGGTCTGAGCGCGAGACGGGCAGGAGCCGGGCCGTGAAGATCACCGTGGTCGTAGTCGGGCTCCTGATCGTGCTCGCCGTGCTGGTCGCCTGGTACGGCCAGCGGTGGATCCGGATGCGCCGCGGCGGGGGCGTGAGCGTCGCGCTGCGGTGGCGTCCGGACGCCGCGCGGTCCAGCTGGCACCTGGGGCTGGGCCGCTACGAGGGTGACGAGTTCGTCTGGTACCGCGTGTGGAGCCTGCGGACCGGCCCGGACCGCGTTTTCCAGCGTGAAAGCATGCAGATCGCCGACCGGCGCGACCCGTCCGGGACCGAGGCCTACGCCGTTCCCGAAGGCTCGACCGTGCTGCGCTGCGAGTCCGAGACCCAGGAGGCGATCGAGATCGCCATGGGGCCGGGCGCGCTGACCGGGTTCCTCTCCTGGCTCGAATCGGCCCCGCCCGGGCGACGCCTCCCGCGCGCCTCCTGACGCTGTCTCAGATCGAGACAGCCGGAGCCCGTTCCGAGGGCCTAGGGTGAGAGCCATGATCTTCATCGTGGTCAAGTTCCCGGTCAAGCCCGAGCACGCCGAAGACTGGCCGGCCATCGTCGCCGACTACACCCGCGACACCCGCGCCGAGGCCGGCAACCGGTTCTTCGAGTGGTCCCGCAGCCTCGAGGACGAGAACACCTACGTGCTGGTCGAAGGCTTCGAGGGCCAGGACGCCGCCGTCGCGCACGTCGGCTCCGACCACTTCAAGTGGGCCGTCGCGAACCTGGGTGCCTACATCAGCGACAACCCGCAGATCATCAACGTCCAGGACGCCTCCGACTGGGGCCCGATGGCCGAGATCTCACCCCACTAAACTGGGGTTCGTGACCCTCGTCGAGATCCCCGGTTCCAAGTCCGTCACCGCCCGCGGCCTGTTCCTGGCCGCCGCCGCGCACGGCACGACGACCCTCGGCCGCCCACTGCACTCGGACGACACCGAGGGTTTCGCCGAGGGCCTGGTCAAGCTCGGCTACCGCGTCGACCGGCAGCCGGGCGCGTGGACCATCGAGGGCCGCCCGTCCGGCCCCGGGGTCGCTTCCGCCGAGGTTTTCTGCCGTGATGGCGCCACGACGGCCCGGTTCCTGCCCGCGCTGGCCGCGGCCGGCACCGGCACGTTCCACTTCGACGCGTCCGACCAGATGCGCCGGCGCCCGCTCGGCCCGCTGACCGACGCGCTGACCGAGCTGGGCGTCGACCTGACGTTCCACGGCGAGCCGGGGCACCACCCGGTGACCGTCCGCGCGAACGGCGTCAAGGGCGGTTCCCTGACCCTCGACGCGGGGCTGTCGTCGCAGTTCCTGACGGCGTTGCTGCTGCTCGGACCGCTGACCGCGGAGGGGCTGCGGATCACGGTGACCGACCTGGTGTCGGTGCCGTACGTCGAGATCACGCTCGAGATGATGCGCCGCTTCGGCGTCGACGTCCGCCGCGAGGGCAAGACGTTCGTGGTGCCGCCGACGCCGTACCAGGCGTGCGAGTACCCGGTGGAGCCCGACGCGTCGACGGCCAGCTACTTCCTCGCCGCGGCGGCGGTCACCGGCCGCACGGTGACCATCCCCGGCCTGGGCTCGTCCGCGCTGCAGGGTGACGTGAAGTTCGCCGACGTGCTGGCTCAGATGGGCGCGCACGTCGAGCTGGCCGAGGACTCGGTGACCGTCGCGGGCCCGTCGGACGGCCTGCGTGGGGTCACGGTCAACATGCGCGACATCTCCGACACCGTCCCGACGCTGGCGGCGATCGCGCCCTTCGCGTCCGGGCCGGTGCGCATCGAGGACGTCTACAACACGCGCATCAAGGAGTGCGACCGGCTCGACGCGTGCGAAGAGAACCTGCGCGCGCTGGGCATCGAGGTCGAGACGGGCCGCGACTGGATCGAGATCCAGCCGGGCACGCCGTCCGGGGCGATGGTCAAGTGCCGGCGTGACCACCGGATCGCGATGGCGTTCAGCATCACCGGCCTGCTGACCGAGGGCATCACGCTGGACGACCCGCAGTGCGTCAAGAAGACGTTCCCCGGCTTCCACCAGGCGCTGGGGTCGCTGCGGGAGAGCTGGGGGATCTAGGAGGGCTGCCCGCCCGGCTGCCAGAGCACGTCACCATCGGGGTTGGCCAGCCGGGCGAGGATGAACAGCAGGTCCGACAGCCGGTTCAGGTACTTGAGCGCCACCGGGTTCGTCGTCTCCGGCTCCGCTTCGTACAGCTCCCACGCGGACCGCTCGGCCCGCCGGGACACCGTGCGCGCCTGGTGCAGGAAAGCCGCGCCCGGCGTGCCGCCCGGCAGGATGAACGACGTCAGCTTCGGCAGCCGCTCGTTGAACTCGTCGCACCAGCCTTCGAGCCGCTCGACGTACTTCTCCGTGATCCGCAGCGGCGGGTACGGCGGGTCGTCGGAGATCGGCAGGCAGAGGTCCGCGCCGACGTCGAAGAGATCGTTCTGCACGGTACGCAGCACGTCCGTGACTTCGGCGGGCAAACCGCCCATCGCGATCGCCAGGCCCAGGACCGAGTTCGTCTCGTCGGTGTCCGCGTACGCGCCGAGCCGCGGGGACGTCTTGGGCACGCGGGACCCGTCGCCGAGCGCGGTCGTGCCGTTGTCGCCGACCTTCGTGTAGACGCGGTTGATGCGAACGACCATGAACCCACCATAGCGGCCCCCGCCCGGGCCGAATCCGGGCGAGAGGGCATGATTGGCGGCCATGAGCGAGCACTTCGACGTGCATGGCGGAGCCCGGCTGGTCGGCGAGGTCGACGTGGTCGGCGCCAAGAACAGCGTGCTGAAGCTGATGGCCGCGGCCCTCCTCGCGGAGGGCACCACGACCATCACGAACTGCCCGCAGATCCTGGACGTCCCGCTGATGGGCGACGTGCTGCGGAGCGTCGGCTGCGAGGTCGTCATCGAGGGCGACACCGCCACCATCACGACGCCGGCCGAGCTGTCGCACCGCGCGGACTCGGCGGCGATGGGCAAGCTGCGCGCGTCCGTCTGCGTGCTGGGCCCGCTGGTCGGGCGGCTGAAGCAGGCCGTCGTGGCGCTGCCGGGCGGCGACGCGATCGGCTCGCGCCCGCTGGACATGCACCAGAACGGCCTGCGCAAGCTGGGCGCGACGAGCACGATCGAGCACGGCTGCGTCGTCGCGAAGGCCGAGACGCTGGTCGGCGCGCAGATCTGGCTGGACTTCCCGAGCGTCGGCGCGACCGAGAACATCCTGATGGCGGCCGTGCTGGCCGAGGGCACCACGGTCATCGACAACTGCGCGCGCGAGCCGGAGATCGTCGACATCTGCACGATGCTCACCGAGATGGGCGCGAAGATCGAAGGCGCCGGCACCTCGACGCTGACCGTGCACGGCGTGGAGCAGCTGCACCCGACCACCCACAGCGTGATCGGCGACCGGATCGTGGGCGCGACCTGGGCGTTTGCCGCTTCGATGACCCGCGGCGACATCACCGTCCGCGGCGTCAACCCGCACCACCTCGACCTGGTGCTGAACAAGCTGCAGCTGGCCGGCGCCGAGGTGGAGACCTACGACGACAAGGGCTTCCGGGTGGTCCAGCCCGAGCGCCCGAAGGCGGTCGACTGGGTGACGCTGCCGTACCCCGGCTTCGCGACCGACCTGCAGCCGTTCGCGGTGGCGCTGTCGGCGGTGTCCGAAGGGACGTCGATGATCACGGAGAACGTCTACGAGGCGCGCTTCCGGTTCATCGAGGAGATGGTCCGGCTCTCGGGGGACGCGCGGACTGACGGGCACCACGCGGTGGTGCGCGGTGTCGAGACGCTGTCGAGCGCGCCGGTCTGGGCGTCCGACATCCGTGCGGGCGCGGGCCTGGTGCTGGCCGGCCTGTGCGCGGACGGCGTCACCGAGGTGTGGGACGTCTTCCACATCGACCGCGGCTACCCGCACTTCGTCGAAAACCTGAACCGCCTGGGCGCCAACATCAAGCGCGTCAGCGGCGAGCCCGACCGGGCTTAGTCACGCGCCCTGCGCGCCGAGTGCGCGCAGGGCGAACTCCACCAGGCGGTCCAGGTAGTCGGGTTCCGCCGGCGCCTGCCGGACCACCAGCCGCCAGTAGATCGGCGCGGCCAGGACGTCCATCGCCATCTCGAGGTCGAGGTCAGCGGGCAGTTCGCCGCGTTCGATCGCCCGGCGCAGCATCACCTCCGCGACCTCGCGTCTCGGCCCGCCGATGTTTTCCCGGGTGGCCCGGCCGCGATCGGGGTTTCGCGCGTCCTCCGCGACCAGGTCCGGCAGGATCCGCGAGAACAGCGGGTGGGTCAGCCAGTCGAGCACCGCCTGCAGCGTCGCGCGCAGGTCGCCGCGCAGTGAACCGGTGTCTTCGAGGACCGCGCGCGACACGCTGAACTCCGTGACGACCGCGGCGACCATCTCGTCCTTCGACTTCCAGCGCCGGTAGAGCGCGCTCTTGCCGACGCCGGCGCGTTTTGCGACGGCTTCCATCGACAGCCGCCCGTAGCCCTGTTCGGCCAGTTCGTGCAGGACGGCGTCGGTGATCGCCTGCGTGACCTCGGGTTGGAGGACCGCGGCGCCGGTCGGGGTGCGTGCCATGGGCGCAGTGTAGCGGGTGGACGAGACGGTACCGTCCCGTCTATCCTGACGTCGGGACGGTACCGTCTCGTCCAAACGTTAAAGGAGGCTGCGATGCGCGACTTCGTCTCCCGCGCGCTCGATCTGCTGCTGAAGCACGACATGGCCGGGTTCGCCGGGCTCTGGGCGCCGGACGGCGTCCTGGAGTTCCCCTTCGCCGGCCCCGGTTACCCGAAGCGCGTCGAGGGCCGCGACGCGATCCGCGAGTACCTGCGCGACTACCCGAACCTGCTGGACGTCCGCGAGGTCGTCGCCAAGACCGTGCACGAGACGACCGACCCGGCCGTGGTCGTCGCCGAGTTCACGATCGCCGGGGTCGTGGTGGCCACCGGGGAGCCGTACGAGCTGTCCTACATCGCCGTGATCACCGTCGAGGACGGACTCATCCGCCGCTACCGCGACTACTGGAGCCCGCTGGCCGCGGCGGAGGTCCTCGGCGGCCTCGAAGAGCTGACGGCGGCCTTCGGTGGGTGACGTCCTGGTGCTCGGCGGGACCGGCACCACCGGCCGCCGGGTCGTCGCGGGCCTGCGGGACGCCGGGTTCGCGGCGCGGGCGGCGACGCGCAAGCCGGGCGAGCCCGGTCAGGTCCGGTTCGACTGGGCGGACCGGTCCGCGTTTCCCGAGGCACTGCGCGGTGTCTCGGCGGTCTACCTGCTGCCGCCCCTCGGTGAGGCCGCGCCCGCGGGTCTCGTCGAGCCGTTCCTGGACGACGCGCTCGCGGCCGGTGTCCGCCGGGTCGTGCTGCTCAGCTCGTCGGCCGTCTCGGCGGACACGCCCGGGCTCGGCGACCTGCAGCGGCTGGTGCGCGCGGCGCCGGAGTGGGCCGTGCTGAAGCCGTCGTGGTTCATGCAGAACTTCACCGGCGAGCACCTGGTGGCCCAGGGCGTGCGGGACGGCGAGATCGTCACGGCCACCGGTGACGCCCGGGTCGCGTTCGTCGACGCCGGCGACATCGCGGCGGTCGCCGTCCGCGCGCTGACCGATCCCGAACCGCACAACACCGAACACGTCCTGACCGGTCCTCGCGCCTTGAGCTACGCCGAAGCCGCGTCGATCATCGCCGCGCGCACCGGCCGTCCGGTGCGGCACCGCGCGGTGAGCACCGCTTCGTACGCGGCCTTGCTGACCTCGTCGGGGATTCCGGCGGAGTTCGCCGCGGTGCTCGCCGCGCTCGACGAGGACATCCGGCACGGCGCCGAAGACCGCGTCACCACGGCCGTCGAAGAGGTCACCGGCCGGCCCGCCCGCTCGTTCGAAACCTTTGCGGAGGAAGAGATCCGATGAAGCAGATCCTGTTCGAAGAAGACCCGCAGTTCTGGTTCGAGACGCTGCGCCTGTTCGGCCACGCGACCTACGGCGGCTCGGACTTCGGCGAGGTGCTCGCCGCCGCGTCGACCGTGACGGCCGGCGACTACGAGAGCTGGCACGACGCCTACCGCGGCCTGGCCGACCGGCTGTACGCCGAAGCGGCCGACGCCGGCCCGGTGACCGCGCGCGACCTGCTGCTGCGCGCGTCGACGTACTACTTCTCATCCGAGTTCTTCCTCCACGGCGACCCGGCGGACCCGCGCATCGCGTCGGCCTACGACCGCAGCGTCGAGTGCTTCCGGCGCGCGGAGGTCGCGGAACCGGTCGAAATCCCTTACGAGGGAACGGTTTTGCAGGGGTACTTCTACCGCGCGCCGGGCGACGGGCCGAAGCCGCTGCTGCTGATTCACAGCGGGTTCGACGGCAGCGCCGAAGAATGCCACTTCATGGGCGCGGCGGCCGGTGCCTCGCACGGGTACCACGTCCTGACGTTCGACGGTCCCGGCCAGCCGAGCGCGATCCGGCGCGAGAAGCTCGTGTTCCGGCCGGACTGGGAGCACGTCGTGACGCCGGTGGTGGACTACGCGCTGGGCCTCGACGGGGTCGACCCGGCCCGGATCGCGTTGCTGGGCATCAGCTTGGGCGGCGTGCTGGCCCCGCGCGCGGCGGCGTTCGAGCACCGGCTGGCGGCGGTGGTCGCGGTCGACGGCGTGTACGACGCGGGTTCCGCGGTGACGCAGATGCTGCCGTGGCCGCGCGAGGAGATCGTCCGCCGGGCGCGGGCGGCGGAGGACGCGGAGTTCGACGCGATCCTCGCCGCGGGCCGGGAAGCGAATTCGACGTTGCGCTGGGCGTGCGACCACGGCCGGTACGTCCTGGGCGCGGCGACGGACCGCGAGTTCGTCGCGAAGTACCTGGAGTACACGCTGGAGGATGGCATCGCGGAGAAGATCGAGTGTCCGACGCTGGTGTGCGAAGCGGCGGACGACCTGTTCTTCGGCGGCGACACCGAAACCGAGCCGCGGCAGCTGTACGGGCACTTGAAGGCGCCGAAGACGCTGCTGACGTTCACGGCGGAGGAAGGCGCGGACGCGCACTGCCACGTCGGCGCCCAGCGGCTCGCGGCCGGCCGGATCTACGACTGGCTGGACCGGACGCTCTAGGCCTCGAGGGCCAGGGCCGTCCCGAAACCCAGCAGCGCCATGCCGGTTGCGCCGTCCATCGCGCGGCGCACCCGGCGGCGCTGCAGCCAGCCCCGCACGCGGTGCACGAACAGCAACAGCAGCACCTGCCACACCACGCCGAGCGCCGCGACCGTGTAGGCCAGCAGCAGCGAGTCGGCGAACGTCGAGGCCGGCGTGAGGAACTGCGGCAGCACCGACAGGTACAGCACGATCACCTTGGGGTTGGTGATGTTCGACAGGAAGCCCTCACGGAACCGGCGTCCCCGCGTGCCGCGGGCGCGGCGGACGTCGTCGAGGGCTTCGTAGTTTCCGCGCCAGGCCCCGCGCAAGGCCTGGATCCCCAGGAACACCAGGTAGGCCGCGCCCAGCCACTTCACGGTCTCGAACAGCGGCTGGTAGCGGGTGACGACCGCGCCCAGCCCGAGCGCGACCGCCGTGCCCTGCAGGAAGTTCGCGACGCTGATGCCGGCGCAGGCCCACCCACCGCCGCGGGCACCGCCGGTCAGGGCGTTCTTCAGGACCACCATCGTGTCCGGGCCCGGCATCATCGCCAGGAACGCCATCATCCCGGCGAAGCCGAGGTAGGTGCTCCACGTCATCAGGACTCCAAGGCGAGGGCGGCCCCGAACCCGAGCAGCGCGGTGCCGGTGACGCCGTCCAGCGTACGACGGACCCGGCGGCGCCCCAGCCACTCGCGCACGCGGTGCACGAACAGCAGCAGCACGAGCAGCCACAGCCCACCGAGCACGGCGACGGTGTAGGCCAGCACGAGCGAGTCGGCGACCGTCGACGACGGCGTCAGGAACTGCGGCAGCACGGACAGGTACAGCACCAGCACCTTCGGGTTGGTGACGTTGGAGAGGAACCCTTCGCGGAACCGCCGGAACCCGCCACCGCGCCGGCGCTGCGCCTGCCCGACGACGTCGTAGTTGCCGCGGAAGGCGCCGCGCAGGGCCTGGAAGCCGAGGAAGACGAGGTAGGCGGCGCCGGCCCACTTGAGCGCGAGGAAGACGGGCTGCGACCGCGCGATGAGAACCCCGAGCCCCAGCGCGGCGGCGCTGCCCTGCACGGCATTGCCGGCGAAGATGCCCAGCGAGGCGAGCAGCCCACCACGGAACCCGCCGGACAGCGCGTTCTTCAGCATGACCATCGTGTCGGGTCCCGGCGCGAGCACGATCAGGACGACGATGACCAGGTAACTCCCGTAAGCACTCCACGTCACGGCTACCCACGCTAACCGAGGGGTCTCGGTCCGGTCTCGCGGATTTCCGTCACACCGTTCGGCCGCTACGTTGGGCGCGTGTACCGGGGGGAACTGCGGCTCGAGGACGGCGAGAACCTGCTTTGGCAGTGTTCGCCGCGCCCGGAGCCGGCAGAGGCCAAGAACAAGAAGCTGCTGACCGCGCTGTTCGTGCTCTGGCTCGGCGTGACCGGGTGGTTCGCGCTCGACGGGGATCTCGCGGGAGCGCTCTTCTCGACCGTGCTGGGTGGCGTCGGGGCGCTGGTCGCCCGCCGGCGACAGGACCAGGAGGAACTGGTCGAGTACTTCGTGACCGACCGGCGGATCGTCGTCCACACCGACGAGGACGGCGAGTTCGACGAGCGCGGGTACCCGATGGCCGACCTGCCCGAGCCGAGCTTGGAGCAGCACGCCGACGGCACCGGAACGCTGAGGTTCGCCGGTGCCGAGGACCGGCGCCGGCGCCGGGTGATCCACCTCGACCGCTACGCCGAACCCGATCTCGTGCTCCGCGCGATCGAGCACGCACAGAGGGTGTACGAGCACGTACAGCGTGCGCGGGGCTCGGCGGGAGGGGCCCCGGCAGAGTAGTGTTCGGCCATGTCAGCAGGGGAAATCGATCTTCTACCCGGTGAGCGCGTGCTCTGGGCGGGAGAGCCGGTCCAGCGCCCGCTCTACGTCGCCGCGGACGGGGTGATCGCCCCTGCCGGACTCATCCTCGCCGTCGCCGCCCTCTGGTTCCTGCTGGCGCGAGAACCCAGCGGTGGTGCCATGGCCGGGGCCGTCGTCGTGCTGGTGATCGGGCTCTACGGCGCCATCGGCCGGGAAGCCGTCCGGTACCTCGCGCTCGGCCGGACGACCTACGCCGTGACCGACAGCCGGGTCATCGCGCGCTCCGGTCTGTTCCGGCAGAAGGAACGCGCCAGTGAGCTGGCCGGCCTGTCGGCGCCGGCCCTCAAGCCGGGGCCGTCGCGCACCGGAACCCTCTCCTTCGCGGAGTCCGGCTCGGTGACGCTGATGGGCGTCGGCGAGCCCAAGCGCGTCCGCGACCTGCTCACCAAGGCCATCGACGAGGCCAAGGCCCGCCAAGCGCCACCGGCATCGGACAACCCGGCCGCCTGAAGGCAACCGGACCGGCCGTCTCGGGCGTCACCCCCGCGAACACTGCTGGGGAGGGCGCCGTGTACGAGCCGTTCATCGCTTTGCTGCCGGGCGAAAGACTGCTGTGGTCGGGGTCGCCGCAGCGGGTGGCCCCGACGGGGATCGAGTGGTTCGTCCCCGCCGCCGGCACGGTGGTGGCGGCGTTGTGCGCCCTGGTGGCGCCCATCCCGGAGCAGGAGTTCCCGTTCGCCAACCCGATCTTGGCCATCCTGACCTTCGCGAGCGCCTGGGGCCTGGTGCTCGCGCGGATGGGGACGGCCCGGCGTTCCGGGTACGCCGTGACCGACCAGCGGGTCCTGATCGCCGACCGCGTGTCGGGCCGCATCCGCTACGCGGCGGCACTGGGGACGTACCCGCCATCGGTCACCTGGCTCGGCCGCGGTGGCCTCGGCACGGTCACCTTCACCGAGCCCGACCTGGTCGTCGACGTCCTCGGCTACTCCGTGCCCGTGCGGTTGCCGGGCAGGCGGAGCCCGCTCAAGTTCGTCGCCGTGGCCGAGCCCGAGCGGCTCCGCGAGCTGATCGAGCTGGCACAGGCGGCGGATTGAGTCAGCCGGACGTGTTCCATTGCACTGCCACCTTAAGTTACCGGTCGGTACACTCGACGAAACGTCCACCGCCGGAGGTGCCCAGTGCCGTACCCAACGGACCACGAGCGAGACCGACCGTGGGTGATGCGGACCTACGCGGGCCACTCCTCCGCGGCCGCGTCGAACGAGCTCTACCGGCGCAACCTCGCGAAGGGGCAGACCGGCCTCTCGGTGGCCTTCGACCTGCCCACCCAGACCGGCTACGACCCGGACCACCAGCTCTCCCGCGGTGAGGTCGGCAAGGTCGGCGTGCCCGTGTCGCACATCGGCGACATGCGGCGGCTCTTCGACGGCATCCCGCTCGCCGAGGCCAACACGTCGATGACGATCAACGCGCCCGCCATGTGGCTGCTCGCGCTGTACGTCTCCGTGGCGCGCGAGCAGGCCGAGGCCGAGGGTCGTGACGTCGATGAAGTCCTCGCGAAGCTCACCGGCACCACGCAGAACGACATCATCAAGGAGTACCTGTCCCGCGGGACCTACATCTTCCCGCCGGGGCCGAGCCTGCGGCTGATCACCGACATGATCGCGTGGACCGTGCACCACGTCCCGAAGTGGAACCCGATCAACATCTGCAGCTACCACCTGCAGGAAGCCGGCGCGACGCCGACGCAGGAGGTCGCCTACGCGCTGTGCACCGCGATCGCCGTGCTCGACGCCGTCCGCGACTCGGGGCAGGTCGACGCGGCCGACATGGCCAAGGTCGTCGCGCGGATCTCGTTCTTCGTCAACGCCGGTGTCCGGTTCGTCGAGGAGATGTCCAAGATGCGCGCGTTCACCGCGCTCTGGGACGAGCTCACGCGGGATCGTTACGGCGTAACGGATCCCAAGGCGCGCCGGCTGCGCTACGGCGTCCAGGTCAACTCGCTCGGGCTCACCGAAGCCCAGCCGGAGAACAACGTCCAGCGGATCGTGCTGGAGATGCTCGCGGTGTCGCTCTCGCGCAGCGCCCGCGCCCGCGCGATCCAGCTGCCCGCCTGGAACGAGGCCCTCGGCCTGCCCCGGCCGTGGGACCAGCAGTGGGCGCTGCGGATGCAGCAGGTGCTCGCGTTCGAGACGGACCTGCTGGAGTACGAGGACATCTTCGACGGCTCGCACGTCATCCAGGCCAAAGTGGACGAGATCATGACCGGCGCGCGCGAGGAGATCGCGCGTGTGCAGGACCTCGGTGGCGCGGTCGCCGCCGTCGAGAGCGGCTACATGAAGTCGCAGCTCGTCGCGTCGCTGGCCGAGTACCGCCGCGGGATGGAGAACGGCGAGCGCGTCCTGGTCGGCGTCAACAAGTTCGAAACGACCGAGCCGTCGCCGCTGCAGGCCGAGGGCGCGAAGGCGATCGAGACGATCGACCCCGCCGTCGAAAAGGCCGCCGTCACGGCGATCGAGGAGTGGCGCACCCAGCGCGACAACGACGCCGTCGAGCGTTCCCTGGCCGCGCTGAAGGAACGGGCGCAGACGACGGAAAACCTGTTCGAGGCCACTGTGGACTGTGCGCGGGCCGGCGTGACCACCGGCGAGTGGTCCGGCGCGCTGCGCGAGGTGTTCGGCGAATACCGCGCGCCCACCGGGGTTTCCGCGGCCGCGGGAGGCAGCGGCGACCCCGAGATCGAGCGCGTCCGCTCCCGGGTCCGCTCCACCGAAGCCGAACTGGGCGAACGGCTGCGCATCCTGGTCGGCAAGCCGGGGCTCGACGGCCACTCCAACGGCGCCGAGCAGGTCGCCGTGCGCGCCCGCGACGTCGGCTTCGAGGTCGTCTACCAGGGCATCCGGCTGACGCCCGAGCAGATCGTCGCGGCCGCCGTGCAGGAGGGCGTGCACGTCGTCGGGCTCTCGGTGCTGTCCGGTTCGCACCTGGAGGTCGTCCCGCACGTCGTCGACGGCCTGCGCGCCGCGGGCGCCGGGGACGTGCCGGTGATCGTCGGCGGGATCATCCCGCCGGACGACGCCGCGCTGCTGACCGAACGCGGCATCGCCCGGGTGTTCACGCCCAAGGACTACGAGCTGACCGAGATCATGGACGGCATCGTTTCCCTCGTCCGGGAGCGCAACGGGCTCAGCTGAGCCCGGCCAGCACGTCCTTTGTGGACTTCACGGTGGCGAACTGGTTCGCCAGGTTCGCCGCCGTGACGCGGTACAGCTCGTCCGCGGTCACCTCGGGGAGGTCGAACGTGAACGTGGCGTCGAGTGCGAAAGTCACGTCGTAGCCGAGGTTCCCGCCCATCCGCGCGGTGGTTTCGCAGCAGAAGTTCGTCTGGATCCCCGCCAGTACGAAGCTCGTGATGCCGCGCTTGCGCAGCCACGCGTCGAGGTCGACGTCGCCGAGGAACGCCGAGTTCACTTTCTTGCCGAAGACGAGGTCCGGCCGCGCGCCGTCGAGCTCGGGCTTGAAGTCGTTGCCCGGCTGACCCGGCCGCAGCGGCGAGTCCGGTTTCGCGGAGTCGTGGTGCACGAGCACGACGGGCAGCCGCCGCTCCTGCCACGCGTCGAGGAGCGCCTTCATGTTCGCTTCGGCGCCGGGGTTGTTGCGCGGGCCCCAGAATTCCGCCTCGTCGAACCCGCGCTGGACGTCGATCAGGATGAGTGCTGTTTCGGTCATGACGTCGAGTTTCGCGGGTTCTTCGAGTTCAGGGGAGTGGCAGAAGACGCGCGATGCGGTACTTTCCTGCCATGCGCACCATCGGCGTTCTGCTGCTGCCGGGCACCCGGATGTTCGACCTCGCGGTGCTCGGCGAGGTCTGGGGCCAGGACCGCACCGACAGCGGGATCGGCCCGTTCACCGTGCGGTTGTGCAGCCCGGGCCGGGTGCGGACGGCCGTGTCGCCGTTCGGGGACGTCGCGGCCACGCACGGGTTCGCCGGGCTGGACGGCTGCGACCTCGTGCTGGCGCCGGGCCGCGACGATCCGCTGGCGCCGGTGCCGTCAGCCGCCGTGACGGCGCTGCGCCGCGCCCACCGGGACGGGCGGACGGTCGCGGGGCTGTGTTCCGGTGCGTTCACGCTGGCCGCTGCGGGTCTCCTCGACGGCCGTCCGGCGACGACCCACTGGCGTGACCTCGACGCGCTGGCCCGCGTCGCGCCACGGGCGGACCTCCAGCGTGACGTGCTCTACACCGACGACGGCGGGGTCCTGACGTCCGCGGGTGTCGTCGGCGGCCTCGACCTGTGCCTGTACCTGGTCCGCCGCGACCACGGCGCGGAGGTCGCCGCTCGGCTCGCGCGCCGGTTGGTGATGCCGCCGGCGCGCGAAGGCGGGCAACGGCAGTACGTCGAGAATCCGGTGCCCGCCGCCACGCAGCCGGGCTTGTCGTCCACAATGGACTGGGCGTTGGCGCGCCTGGGATCCGGGATCGGCGTCGACGACCTCGTGGGGCACGCGCGGATGAGCGAACGGACGTTCCACCGCGAGTTCGCCGCGGCCACCGGGGTCACGCCGGGGCGCTGGCTGCGCGTGCAGCGCGTCCGGTACGCGCAGCAGCTGCTGGAAACGACGTCGCTGCCGGTCGAGCGCGTGGCGGAGCGGTCGGGCCTGGGTACGGCGGCGAACCTGCGACGCCGGATGCGCGCCGAGGTCGGCGTCGGCCCCGACAGCTATCGGCGCACCTTCCGAAGGGTTACCGTCGAGGCATGACCGAGTACGAGCACATCCTGGTCAAGCGCGACGGCGACACCGTCACGATCACGATGAACCGCGCGGCGCGGCGCAACTCGCTCTCCGCGGACCACCTGGCCGAGCTGCTCGCCGCGTTCCACGAGGCGGGGACGTCCGACGCGACCGGCATCGTGCTGGCCGGCGCGGGTCCGGTGTTCTCCGCCGGGCACGACTTCGGCGACGTCGCCGCGCGCGACCTGATGGGCGTGCGCGAGCTGCTGATGCTGTGCACGGACCTGATGAAGACCATGCAGTCGGTGCCGCAGGTCGTCATCGCGCGGGTGCACGGCCTGGCGACGGCGGCGGGCTGCCAGCTGGTGGCGTCGTGCGACCTCGCGATCGCCGCCGAATCCGCGGGTTTCGCGCTGCCCGGCGGCAAGGGCGGCTGGTTCTGCCACACGCCGGCGGTCCCGGTGGCGCGCTCGATCGGCCGCAAGCGGCTGATGGAGCTGGCGCTGACCGGCGACGTCATCGACGCGCCGACCGCGCTGGAGTGGGGGCTGGTCAACCGGGTCGTGCCCGACGAGCAGCTCGACGACGCCGTCGCGGACCTGCTGGGCCGCGCGACGCGGGGCAGCCGCGCCAGCAAGACGATGGGCAAGGTGACGCTGTACGCCCAGCTCGACCGGCCCGAGGACGACGCCTACGCGATCGCGCTGGAGGTCATGGCGGCGGCGTCGCAGCTGCCCGGCGCCCGCGAAGGCATGGCCGCGTTCCTGGAGAAGCGCAAGCCCTCCTGGCCCGACTGAGCGGAGCTTTCACGTGAAAGCTCCGCTTGATGCTCTTCCAGTGGCATGGGCTGTTCAGGGCCGGTGCCGCTCGAAGAGCATGAGCTGCCCCCACGCGGCGATCGACTGCGCGTCGGTGATCTCGCCGGCCACGATCATCTTCTCGAGGTCGGCGCGGGAGAACCAGGCGCTGCGCATGTCCTGCTCTTCGTGCTCGCGTTCGGGTTCGCCCTCGGTGACGTCGGTGGCGAGGAACACCCAGCCGCGCTGGCTGCTCATCCCGGCGGCGACGTCGAGCTTGCCGAGCGGGGTCATGGTGCCGGCGCGCAGGCCGGTCTCCTCGCGCAGCTCGCGCGCGGCCAGCTCGGCGGGCGGCACGTCGGCCAGGTCGGGTGCGGTGCCCTGCGGGAACTCCCAGCGCCGTTCGCCCAGCGGGTAGCGGAACTGCTCGACCAGCCGGAACCGGTCGCCGTCCTGGGCGATGACGAGGGCGTAGTCCGGCTTGTCGATCACGCCGTAGATGCCGGGCGAGCCGTCGGGGCGGCGGATGTCGTCCTCGCGCACGGTCATCCAGTTGTTCCGGTACACCTCGCGGGACGCGACACGCTGAATGGGGTCCACGCGCCCAGTATCACCGACCCTGTCCTACCCTCCTCGGGTGCGTCTCGTGATCGCGCGGTGCCAGGTCGACTACGCCGGCCGGCTCACCGCCCACCTGCCGATGGCCACCCGCCTGCTGCTCGTGAAGTCCGACGGCTCGGTGTCGGTCCACTCCGACGACCGTGCGTACAAGCCGTTGAACTGGATGAGCCCGCCCTGCTGGCTCATCGAGGACGGCAAGCTCTGGATCGTCGAGAACAAGCAGGGCGAAAAGCTGGTGATCTCCATCGAGGAGGTCTTCCACGACTATTCGCAGGCGCTGGGAGCGGAGCCGGGCCTGCAGAAGGACGGCGTGGAGGCCCACCTGCAGGAGCTGCTGGCGGAGCACATCAAGACCCTGGGCGACGGCTACACGCTGGTCCGCCGCGAGTTCCCGACGGCGATCGGCCCGGTCGACATCATGGCCCGCGACGCGGACGGCAAGTCGGTGGCGGTGGAGATCAAGCGCCGCGGCGAGATCGACGGGGTCGAGCAGTTGACGCGGTACTTGGAGCTGCTCAACCGCGACCCGCTGCTGGCGCCGGTCCAGGGGGTGTTCGCGGCGCAGATCATCAAGCCGCAGGCCCGGACGTTGGCGGAGGACCGCGGGATCCGGTGTTTGACGCTGGACTACGACGAGCTGCGCGGAATCGAGTCCGACGAGTTCCGGTTGTTTTGACGGTGGAGCCGGGTCGGTACGTCCATTACAAGGGCGGCGAGTACGAAGTCGTCGGGGTGGCAGGCACAGCGAGACCGAGGAGCGGCTGGTGGTGTACCGGGCGCTGTACGGTGCGCGAGGGCTGTGGGTGCGCCCGGAGGCGATGTTCACGGAGACGGTCGAATCGCCTTCCGGTCCGGTGGCCCGGTTCCGGCGGGTCGCGGACTGAGATCACAGCAGTTCGACGGTCGCGCCAGCGTCTTCGAGCTTTTCCCGGGCGGCTTCGGCCTCCGGCGCCGGCACCTGCTCCAGCAGGATCGACGGAGCACCGGTCACCAGTTCCTTGGCGTCGATGAGGCCGATGCCCCGCATGAGGTGTCGCACCGCCCGCACGACCTCGACCTGGTGGCCGCCCAGGGCGACGTCGAACCGCTCTTGGCCGTCCGGCTCTCCGCGCTGAGGTCCACGCCGGGGTGCGCGCTGAGGTGGTTCAGTCGCGCGGCGCCCGTTCGAGTTTCGTCCCCGGTCCCTCGATGACGAGGTTCGCCTCGGTGTCGTACTGCTCCTTCTTGACCGCCATTGCGAGAATCCCGAGGAAGAGCACTCTGGGAACCATGACGCGACCGGTCCGGGCGCTCCGGATCTCGACCCGCGCGGACAGCCCGGTCAAGGGGTGCCGCAGGGCCCGGTCGCCGGCGCCTTCGACAACCGCGGTGCCGGTCAGCCGCAGGCCTCCGAAGATCGCGATGACGCCGTCCGTCGTTTCAGCCGTGGCGTGCCGTGCTGAAACACCGAGACCGAACCGATGCCGAATTGCGGTATCTCATTCTCCGTTGATTACTCCACGAGGAAATCAGTAACCCGATACCCGGCCGAGAAGTGGCCAGATCCTTTCTGACCTGCCTTTTTGCGCTGTTCGGGTGAGTTCGGGATCTTTTCCCGGGTCCGAGTGGCACACTAATTCCGAGGGGTTCCGCCGGTGCGTCCGGCGTGGCCGGAGGGTGGTGCGCTCGGCTGGTCTTTCCTTGTCGTGCCTGGGTTTCAGTCCGCCTTCGAGCTCGTTGTGCGCCACTTCTTCCGGCCGGTGTGCGCGGTTTTTCGCCTGCACGGAGGAGGATGTCATGCGTTATCGCCCACTGGGTTCCGATCCGGCCGATCCGCGTCTGGGCCGGTTGATTCCGGACGACTGGCGGCACGTGGAAAGGTATCCACTGTCCGCGATGCCCGAAGGCGAGCCGCTCGGGCCCAGGCCGGTCGTGATCGGTGTCAGCTGGTACTCCGCATTCGACCGGCCGCAGAAGGACGAGGCCTCCGGCGAGTTCTTCGTCGCGAAGGACGGTGTCAAGAACATCGGCCACGTCCGCGGCGGCCACTGTGT
Source organism: Amycolatopsis sp. NPDC098790 (assembly GCF_044759945.1). Taxonomy (NCBI): domain Bacteria; kingdom Bacillati; phylum Actinomycetota; class Actinomycetes; order Pseudonocardiales; family Pseudonocardiaceae; genus Amycolatopsis; species Amycolatopsis sp. NPDC098790. The sequence continues at coordinate 775,066 of NZ_JBIWAI010000004.1, read as the reverse complement.
GTGCCTCGAACCGGGCGGCACGCCGGACAGCGACGACTGGTACAAGTTCTACGACCAGGGCCAGGAGGGTGCCTGTGTCGGGTTCGGCTGGTCGCGCTGCATGTCGATCTTCAACGGCAAGGAGTACGCGGCCCGCTGGCTCTGGGACGCGGCCAAGAAACGCGACGAGTGGGACGAGACCAACCCCGGCGACGAAAACGGCACCTCGGTCCGCGCTGCGGCCGAGGTCCTCAAGGAAATGGGGCACGTCGTCTGGGACCCCGCCCGCGCCGACGACGACTGGCGAGCCCGCGAGAACTACACGCCCGACCTCGACGAGGGCGTCAAGAGGTTCCGCTGGGCGAAGTCGGTCGACGAGGTGCACGCCGTGCTCGCCAACCCGCGGGCCGACAAGCTCGGCGCCGTGCCGATCCTCAACTCGTGGGGCCCGAACTACCCGCACCGGACCTACCTGCCCGATGACGTCCTCGCCTTCCTGATCCACGAAGAGGGGGGCGAGTTCGCGGTGCCGACCGACCGGTGATCCGCCGCTTCACCCATAAGAGGGCGCGTTTTCCCAGCTCACGAGCCGGGGAGACGCGCCCTCCGGCCACTTTGGACACGTCAGCGTGCCGACCCTGAATCCATGCAGTACTGTCCGGATCCGACAGGACAGTGGTGATTCCTGTGGGTTGTTGTCCAGTTTGAAAAGAGGTGGGTCGGGTGCTCGTCCTAGCCGATGCGAACCTGCGACTCGACGCGAGCGCGATCGACTACATCGAGTTGGCGTTCTACTTCGTGCTCGTGCTCGGCATCGGGTACCTGGCACGGCGGCAGGTGTCGAGCAGTCTCGACTTCTTCCTGTCGGGCCGGTCGCTGCCCGCCTGGGTCACCGGCCTGGCGTTCATCTCGGCGAACCTCGGCGCGGTCGAGGTCATGGGCATGTCGGCCAACGGCGCCCAGTACGGCCTGCCGACCGTGCACTACTTCTGGATCGGCGCGATCCCGGCGATGCTGTTCCTCGGCATCGTGATGATGCCGTTCTACTACGGCTCGAAGGTCCGCAGCGTTCCCGAGTTCATGCGACGCCGCTTCGGCAAGCCGGCGCACCTGGTCAACGGCGTCAGCTTCGCCGCCGCCCAGATCCTGATCGCGGGCGCGAACCTGTTCCTGCTGGCCAGCGTCGTGAACCTGCTGCTCGGCTGGCCGCTGTGGGTGTCGATCATCGTCGCCGCCGCGATCGTGCTCTCCTACACCGCGCTCGGCGGCCTCTCCGCCGCGATCTACAACGAGGTGCTGCAGTTCTTCGTGATCGTCATCGCGCTGGTGCCGCTGACGATCATCGGCCTGGTCAAGGTCGGCGGCTGGCAGGGCCTGGTCGACAAGGTGACCAACAGCCCGGGCGGTACCGCGCAGCTGCACTCCTGGCCGGGTGACAACCTCACCGGCTTCGGCAACAACATCCTGTCGATCCTCGGCATCGTGTTCGGTCTGGGCTTCGTGCTGTCGTTCGGCTACTGGACGACGAACTTCGTCGAGGTCCAGCGCGCGATGGCGTCGAAGAGCATGTCCGCCGCGCGGCGCACGCCGATCATCGGCGCGTTCCCGAAGATGCTCGTGCCGTTCATCGTGATCATCCCCGGCATGATCGCCGCGGTCTCGGTGTCGGAGTACGTCAAGGACAAGCAGGTGCTGCTCGACGGCGGCAAGGCCGAAAGCGGCGTGACGTTCAACAACGCGCTCCTGCTGCTGATGCGCGACCTGCTGCCGAACGGCATGCTCGGCATCGCCATCGCCGGTCTGCTGGCCTCGTTCATGGCCGGCATGGCCGCGAACCTGAGCTCGTTCAACACCGTCTTCACGTACGACATCTGGCAGACGTACATCAAGAAGGACAAGCCGGACGGCTACTACCTCCGCCTCGGGCGCGTGGTGACGTCGGTCGGCACGATCCTCGCGATCGGCACCGCGTTCATCGCTTCGAACTCCGGGAACATCCTGAACTACCTGCAGGACCTGTTCTCGTTCTTCAACGCGCCGCTGTTCGCGACGTTCATCCTCGGCATGTTCTGGAAGCGGATGACCCCGCACGCCGGCTGGAGCGGCCTGGTGCTCGGTACCGCCTCCGCCATCACGGTCTGGGGCCTGTCGCAGGCGGGCGTGATCGGGCTCGAGGGCCAGGGCACCAGCTTCGTGGCCGCGGGCGTCGCGTTCGTCGTCGACATCGTGGTGAGCGTCGTGGTGTCGCTGGCGACCAAGCCGAAGCCGGACGAGGAGCTGGTGGGGCTGGTCTACTCGCTGACCCCCAAGGAGACGCGCAAGCACGACGACACCGGCGAGAACGCGGGCTGGTACCGCCGGCCGGGCCTGCTCGCGGGCATCGTGCTCATCCTGACCATCGCCCTCAACGTCATCTTCTAGGAGGTCCGTCATGGCTACCGAGTCCGGCGCGCGACCGCGGAAGGCGGGCGCTTTCGACATCCGGCTGATCATCGCCCTGCTGATCGGCGTCTACGGGATCATCCTGACGATCATGGGTGCGGCCTTCACCTCCGACGAGGAGATCGCCAAGGCCGCGGACGTCAACATCAACCTCTGGGCCGGCATCGGCATGCTGGTGGTCTCCGCGCTCTTCATCATCTGGGCGCGCGTCCGGCCGCTGGTCGTGCCGGCCGAGCCCGAGAGCGACGACACACCCGCGGCCAAGGCCGAATAGCCGGGTTGTCCGGACAGGGACGCGCGGTTCCGGCTACCGTGCACCGCGTGCTCCCTGACGTTCGGCGCCGCCGTCTCCCGAAGCTGTTCCTGCTGGTCACCGCCCTCGCGCTGCCCTTGACCGCGTGCGGGCAGGACCTCGGCAAGTCCAACTTCGCGCGGACGACGGTGCCGGCGGCGGCCGGGACCGGCCAGGTCTCCGACGGCCCGATCACCGACGCCGCCGTGGCGGCGAACGTGCTGCGCACGGTCAAGCCGTGCCAGTTCCTGACCAAGGAAGCCCTCGGCGCGCTGGGGCTCGGCACGATCGACGACGACCCGTCGCCGTCGTCGATCGCCTTCGACCGGTGCAGCAACAAGGTGAAGGACCCGGGCGGCAAGGAGATCCGGCTCGAGTTCGAGGTCGGCAACACCCTGCTGCCGCGCGCGGACAAGACGACCGGCCAGGTGGGCGGGCTGCCGCTGCGCGTGAACAAGACCGACGAGACCAGCTGCACGGTCGCGGTGATGACGGCGCTGAACCCCGACCTGGCCTTGACGCTGTCGGTCAGCTACCCCGGCGACCCGTGCCGTCCCGGCCGGACGGTGATGGACGCCGCGGTCCAGAAGGTGCACAACGGCCCGGAGAAGTACTCGACCCCCACCGGCACCCTGCTCTCGGCCGACCCGTGCGCGGCGGCGGACACCGCGGCGGTGACCCCGGTCGTGCCGTCGCCGAAGTCCGCGCCGACGGGCCTGCACTCCTGCGAGTGGAAGAGCAACGGCACCGACCCGACCATCGCCGTCGGGTTCCTGCCCGGCCTCCCGCCGCTCGAAGGCGACGGGTACGCCAAGGTGGACCTCGGCGGCGGGGTCACGGGCTTCCAGAAGAAGGGGACGGCGAGCTCGTCGCAGTGCCAGGTCGAGTGGCAGCACCGGCCGTGGCAGGGCGACGACGTCGAACTGGCCCAAGTGGACTACCGCAGCTACGCCGCCCAAGCGGACACCGACGATCCGTGCGGCAAAGCGGTCACCGTCGCGAAGAACGTCGTCACGAAGCTCCCCAAACCCTGATCTGGCGGTCGGCCGCGCGGCGAGGTAGGAAGGGGGCACCCCACCCGCCGATGCGCCGGAGGCTGCCGTGAAGAAGATCATCAACGATCCGGCGAACGTCGTCGCGGAGTCGCTGCGGGGCCTCGCCGCCGCGCACGCCGACATCCTCCGCGTCCAGTACGACCCCGACGTCGTGGTGCGCGCCGACGCGCCGGTCGCGGGCAAGGTCGCCGTGATCTCCGGTGGCGGGTCCGGGCACGAGCCGCTGCACGGCGGGTTCGTCGGCCCGGGCATGCTCGCCGCCGCCGTGCCCGGCGCGGTGTTCACCTCGCCGACGCCGGACGCCGTGCAGGCCGCCGTCACCGCGACCACCGGCGAGGCCGGCGCCCTGCTCATCGTGAAGAACTACACCGGCGACGTGCTGAACTTCGAGACGGCCGCCGAGCTGGCCGCCGCCGAGGGCCTCGAGGTGCGCAGCGTCGTGATCGACGACGACGTCGCCGTCAAGGACTCGACGTACACCGCGGGCCGCCGCGGGGTCGGCGGCACGGTGCTGCTGGAGAAGATCACCGGTGCGGCCGCCGAGCGCGGCGACTCGCTCGACGCCGTGACCGCGCTGGCGGAGAAGGTGATCGGCCAGGTGCGCTCGATCGGCGTCGCGCTCACCGCGCCGACCGTGCCGCACGCCGGCACCCCCAGCTTCGACCTCGGCGACGGCGAGATCGAGTTCGGCATCGGCATCCACGGCGAGCCCGGCCGCGAGCGGATCCCGCTCGAACCGGCCGACGCGCTGGTGGCGCGGCTGGTCGAGGCGGTCGTCTCGGACCTGCCGTTCGAATCCGGCGACCGCGTGCTGCTGTTCACCAACTCGATGGGGGCCACCCCGCTCGTCGAGCTGTACCTGGCCCACGGCATCGCTGAGCGCTTGCTCGCCGAGCGTGGGATCGTGGTCGAACGCCGGCTGGTCGGGCCCTACATCACCAGCCTCGAGATGCAGGGGATGAGTCTGACGTTGCTCAAACTGGACGACGAGCTGACCGAGCTCTGGGACGCCCCGGTCACCACCGCGGCCCTGCGGTGGGGGCGCTGATGACCTGCAAGGCCGACGGGGTCGCGGCCGCCGTGCGCGCCGCCGCGGCCGTGGTCGCCGAGCACCGCGCCGAGCTGATCGACCTCGACCGCGCGATCGGCGACGGCGACCACGGCGAGAACCTGAACCGCGGGTTCGCCGCCGTCGTCGCGGCCCTCGACGCGGGTGCTCCCGAGACGCCGGGCGCGGTGCTGAAGCTCGTCGCCACGACGTTGATCTCCAAGGTCGGCGGGGCCGCGGGACCGTTGTACGGCACGGCTTTCCTGCGCGCGTCGACCAAGCTCGGCACGGCGTCCGATCTCGACGTTCCGGCACTGCTGGACGCGCTGCGAGCCGGGCTCGAGGGCGTCCAGGCCCGCGGCAAGGCCGTGGGCGGCGACGCGACCATGGTCGACGCCCTGATCCCGGCGGTCTCGGCCGCGGAGAAGGCGGCCGAGGACGGCGGGGACGTCGCCGCGGTGCTGACCGCGGCGGCCGACGCGGCCGACCGCGGCGCCGAGTCCACAGTGGACCTGGTGCCGCGCAAGGGCCGCGCGTCCTACCTGGGCGAGCGGGCGGTCGGACACCTGGACCCGGGCGCCCGGTCGTCGGCGCTGCTGCTGCGCGCGTTCGCGGAGGCCGCCCGGTGAGCGTCGGCATCGTGCTCGTTTCGCACAGCGCGAAGCTCGCGGAAGGCCTGGCCGAGCTGGCCGCCCAGATGGCCCCGGACGTCACCATCCTTCCGGCCGGCGGTCTCTCGGACGGCTCGATCGGCACGGACTACGACGAGGTCGTCGCCGCCACCCAGCGCGCCGACTCCGGCGACGGGGTCGTTCTGCTCTACGACCTCGGCAGCGCGCAGATGACCGCCGAGCTCGCCGTCGAATCGCTGGCCGACCCGTCGACCGCCGTCGTCGCGGACGGCCCGCTCGTCGAGGGCGCGATCGCGGCGGCGGTCGCGGCGCAGTCGGGCAAGGACCGCAAGGCGGTGGCGGAGGCCGCCGCGGCGGCCGGGCTGCCCGAAGACCTCGCGGCCGCCGAACCCGCCGCGGGTGGTGGCGACGAGGTCGAGCTGGTGCTGCACAACGAGGTCGGGCTGCACGCGCGCCCGGCCGCGGTGCTGGTGCGCGCGCTGAGCGCGTTCGACGCCGAGGTCAGCGTCCGCCTCGGCGACCAGGAGGCCGACGGGCACAGCGTGCTGGCGTTGATGTCGCTCGGCGCGCGCCAGGGTGACCGGATCCGCGTGCGGGCGAGCGGCCCGCAGGCCTCCGCCGCGCTGGAGAAGGCGAAAGAGCTGGTGGACGGCAATTTCGGCGAGTGATCCGGGGTCGCCGACCGGGTGACTTGTGCGGTACTGACTCGATTCCGTCTGGGCTTCGGGTGGTGCCGTGTGGCAGAGTCAGGGGCCAATTACCAGCGAGTAACATCTCTGGAGGCCTCGATGGCGCGGGACATCTCGACGGTCGGAGTGGTCGGCCTGGGCACGATGGGGGCCGGGATCGCCGAAGTGCTCGCGCGCAGCGGGCTCGACGTCGTCACGGTCGAGCTCGACGACGCCGGCGTCGCCCGCGGCCGCGGGCACATCGAGCACTCCACCGAACGCGCGTTGTCCGGCGGCAAGCTCGACGCCGCCGGCCGCGAGGCGTTGCTGGGCCGGATCCGGTACGGCACCTCGTTGTCGGATCTGTCCGAAGTGGACTTGGTGGTCGAGGCGATCCCGGAGAGCCTGGGGCTGAAGGCCGACGTCTTCGCCGAGCTGGACAAGATCACCCGGCCCGAGGTCGTCTTCGCGTCGAACACGTCGTCGCTGTCGATCACCGAGATCGGCGTGCACACCGCGCGGCCGGGCAAGGTCGTCGGGATGCACTTCTTCAACCCGGCGCCGGTGCAGAAGCTCGTCGAGATCGTCAAGACGGTGGTGACCGAGCCGGAGGTGGTCACCGACGTGGTCGCGTTCGCCGAGCGGCTCGGCAAGGTGCCGGTGGTGATCGGCGACCGGGCCGGGTTCATCGCGAACGCGCTGCTGTTCGGCTACCTCAACCACGCGGTGCGGATGTACGAGCAGCGGTACGCCACGCGTGAGGACCTCGACGCGGCGATGCGCTTCGGCTGCGGCTACCCGATGGGGCCGCTGGCGCTGCTCGACCTGATCGGGCTGGACACCGCGTACGAAATCCTCGACACGATGTACCACCAGTCCCGCAACCGGCTGCACGCGCCGGCGCCGCTGCTCAAGCAGATGATCACGGCGAACCTGCTCGGCCGCAAGACCGGTCGCGGGTTCTACGCGTACGACGCGCCGGACTCGCCCAACGTGGTGGCCACCGATGTCGCGTCCACTGTGGACGTCTCCGCGGCGCGGCCGGTGGCCCGGGTCGGCGTGGTCGGCACCGGGACGATGGCGACCGGCATCGCCGAGGTGTTCGCCAAGCGCGGCCTCGACGTCGTGCTGCGCGCGCGAAGCCTGGAGAAGGCGCAGGCGTCGGTGGCTCGCGTCAAAAAGTCGCTCGACAAGGCCGTGGTTCGCGGCAAACTGTCCGAAGAGGACGCTGGTCTTGCTTTGGGGCGGATCACCCCGGTCACCGACTTCGAGGCACTGGCCGACGTCGACCTGGTCGTCGAGGCGGTGGCCGAGGAGCTGTCGGTGAAGCAGGCGGTGTTCGCCGCGCTCGACGAGGTGGTCCGCCCGGGCGCGGTCCTGGCGACGACGACGTCCTCGCTGCCGGTGATCGAGTGCGCGGCGGCGACGTCCCGGCCCGCCGACGTGATCGGCCTCCACTTCTTCAACCCGGCCCCGGTGATGAAGCTGGTCGAGGTGGTCTCGACGATCGCGACGGCCCCGGACATCGTCGCGACGGCGAGCGCGGTCTGCACGGCGGTGGGTAAGCACGCGGTCCACTGTGGAGACCGCGCGGGCTTCATCGTCAACGCGCTGCTGTTCCCGTACCTGAACGACGCGGTGAAGATGCTGGAGGCCCACTACGCGGGCGCGGACGACATCGACACGGCCATGAAGGTGGGCTGCGGCCTGCCGATGGGCCCGTTCGAGCTGCTGGACGTCGTCGGCCTGGACGTGTCGCTGGCGATCCAGCGGACGCTGTACAACGAGTTCCGCGAGGAGGGCTTCGCGCCGGCGCCGCTGCTGGAGCACCTCGTGACGGCCGGGCGGCTGGGCCGGAAGACCGGGAAGGGCTTCAAGGACTACTGATCAGCTGCCCAGGCTGAGGGCGACGGTTCCGTTGCGGGCGTCGTCGGGCTGCACCATTATCCGGCCCCGGTGAGACACTTCGACGAGGTAGAACTTCTCGCCCGCGGGCACGTTGGGCGCGGACAGGGTGAACACGCAGCTGCCGGCGCCGTTCGGCCGGCCGGTGCCGAGTGCTCCTTGGGACAGCACGGTTCCCGTCGCGTTGTAGACGGTGACCGTGGTGCCGGTGGTGATGTCCGAGTAGCCGCCGGAGCCGCCGCAGGTGCTGTAGCCGTACCCGCCGCTGTTCAACGTGAACGTGCCACGGAGGTCGAACGCCTCCCCGGAAGTACCAGGCGGGCTGATGGGCCCGCCCGAACCGGCCAGGTCGAGACCGACCCACAGCGCGCCGACCAAAGCTGCGCCCGCGACGGCCGCGAGCGCGAGGTGCCAGGGATTCGACTTGGCCCGCACGGGCGGCGCCGGCGGCCAAGCTTCGGGTAGGACGGGTTCGAACGCGTCGGTCATCGCGGCTCCTCCGTTCGGCGCTCGGGCTTACGCCGATCGCACGAAGGAGGTCGGCCGGGAACCGGCGGTCGTTACCCGGGTGCCCCGATCGTGATCGACCGGGTCAGCGCTCGGCCACCTCGCCCAGGACCGGCTTCACGTCCAGGACCGGCGTGCCGTCGATCGCTTCCAGGCCCGTCACCGTCAGCACGCCGTTCTCCGCGGCCGTCACCGTCACCGTGTGGAGGCCGATCGGGTTCGGGCGGTCCGGGGAGCGCGTCGAGAACACCCCCTCGCGCGGGCGGTCCGGGTCGCCGCGGGGGTGCACCGACTGGACCTCCCGGTCGGCTTCGTGCAGCCACGTCAGCAGGACCAGGCGGTCGCCCGGGTGGAGGTCGGCCGCCGCCGGGTGGTACTTCTCCGCGAACACCACCCGGGCCGGTGGGGCGCCCTCGTCGGCCTGTCTCGGGGCCGCCGCGCGGTCCGTCAACGGCGACTCGATGCGCGCCACCGGGCGCACCTCGAAGCTCGTCACTTGTAGTAGCCCTCGACCGGTACCCGGGCCTCGTCGAACAGCGCCGGACCTTCCGACTTGTATCCCCACGTCACCGGCGGGCGCAGCGTGAGGAACTGCTCCGACGACAGCGCGTAGACGACGCGGCCGAGCCCGGAGCGCTCGATCGCGCCCGTGCACATCCCGCACGGCTGCGTGCTCGTGAACATCGTGGTCGCCGCCGCGGTTTCCGGGTCCAGGTTCTGCGCCGCCCAGCGGGCGAGCTTCAGCTCCGGGTGCGCCGTGATGTCGTTGTCGGTCAACGACGTGTTGCGGTCCTCGGCGAGGACGTTGCCGTCGGCGTCGGCCAGCAGCGAGCCGAACGGCGGGTTGCCGTGTTCTTCGCGCGCCTCGCGGGCGAGCTCGATCGCGCGGCGCAACAGGGCTTCTTCGGTGTCCTTCACCGGTTCTCCTTCCAGGACGCGGCGATCGCCGCGAGGTCCCGCCAAGCGACCTCCGGGTGGAGGGTCTCGGCGGGGTCGGCATCGAACGGGTCGAGCACGACGGTGTCCGCGCCCAGCGCCCGCAACTGCGCCAGGTCGTCGACGACCTGGTCGAGCGTTCCTTCCCCGGCGCGCCGGTCCGGCCCGGTCACCGGGGTTTCGTTGACCCGCAACAGGATTCGCGGAGCGAACGCCGGCACCGGCCGGTCGCCGGCCAGGGTTTGCAAGCGGGCCAAGCCATCCCGGAACCCGGCCATCGTCATCCGCAGCGGGTGCCACGCGTCGCCGAGCTCGACCGCGCGGCGCAGCCCGGCGTCGCTGTGGCCGCCGAGCCACAGCGGGATCGGGCCGGCGCGGTAGTCGTCGTGGTCGGCCCAAGCCGCGCGGATCGCCCGCAGGTACTCGCTGGTCAGCTTTCCGCGCTGCTCGAACGGCACGCCGAGCGCGGCGAACTCCTGCTTCGCCCAGCCGATGCCGGCGCCGAGCACCAGCCGGCCGCCGCTGAGGGCGTCGAGGTTCGCCGCCATCCGGGCCACCAGCAGGGGATGCCGGTACGGCACGACCAGCACGGTGGTGCCGAGCCGCACCCGCTCGGTGACGCCCGCGAGCCACGACAGCGTCGTGAACGGCTCGTAGAACGGCGCCGGGTACTGGCCGGCGACGTCGGGCGTGATCGCGACGTGGTCGGACACCATCAGCAGGTCGTAGCCGAGGCCTTCCACCGTCCGCGCCCACGCGCGGAGCACGCCGGGGTCCGTGCCGGGGCCGAAGTTGGGGACGTTCACGCCGATCTTCACCGGAAAAGGCTATCGACGTTTTGCCCGAATCCGGAAGGGAGCGATCACGGCGTTCGGCCCGTTCCGCCGTGGATCTCGCGGTACATTCGCCGGATGACCGAGAGTCTCGATCCGACGGACTGGGCCATCCTGGTCGAGCTCCAGCAGGACGCCCGGCTGCCGCTCACCGAGCTCGGCCGCCGGGTGAACCTCAGCGCGTCGGCCACCACCGAACGGCTCCGGCGGCTCGAGGCGACGGGCGTGATCACCGGCTACCGCGCCGACGTCGACCTCGGCAAGGTCGGCTACCCGGTGCTCGCCGTCGTCCGGCTCAAGTACCCCGGCAGCCGGCACGAAGCCCTGCACAAGCTGCTCGGTGAGCGCTTCGAGGTCCTCGAATGCCTGCGCACCACCGGAGACGACTGCTACACGCTCAAGGTCGCCGCGGCCTCGATGGCCCACCTCGAGCACACGATGGACGAGCTGGCCCAGTTCGGCAGCACGACCACCAGCATCGTCTACAGCCAGACCCTGCCCTACCGCGGACCGCGGGAGCCCGCCCGTGATCTCGAGGCCTGAGCGCATCGTCGTCTACGGCGTGACCGGCTCGGGCAAGTCGACGCTCGCGGCCCGGATCGCCGAGCGCATGGGCCTGCCCTACGTCTCGGCCGACGACCTCACCTGGGAGCCGGGCTGGGTCGCGGTCCCGGACGACGAGCAGCGCCGCCGCATCGCCGAGGCGTGCGCGGAGGAGCGCTGGGTCCTCGACGCCGCGTACGGCAAGTGGAAGGACGTCGTGCTGCCTCGCACGCAGCTCCTCGTCGGACTCGACTACCCGCGCTGGCTTTCGCTGGGCCGCCTGGTGCGCCGGACCGCCGTGCGCTCGGTGACCCGGGAGCGGATCTGCAACGGCAACGTCGAGTCGTTCCGGCAGATGTTCTCCGCGGACTCGATCATCCGCTGGCACTTCCGGTCGTTCGCGCGGAAGCGGGCGACCATCCGAGCGTGGGCGGCGTCGTCGCCGGGCCCCTCGGTCGTCCGGCTGACGTCGCCGCGCGAGACCCGCCGGTGGCTCTCGACGCTCTGAGGTCAGGCACCCGGCGGGAGCAGCGGGCCGCCGCTCCAGTGCTGGAAGACGAGGTTCGTGTGCACGCGGGCGACCTCATCGCGCGCGGTCAGCTCGTCGAGGACCAGGCGCTGCAGCTCGGCGGCGGAACTGGTCGCGACGTGCGCGAGGAAGTCGTCCGGCCCGGTCAGGTGGTAGACCGCGCGCACCTCGGGCAGGGACAGCAGGTGCTCGACGAACGGGTCGACCAGCGGCCGCCGGTGCGGGCGGACCTGGACGAACAGGAACGCCTCCAGCGGACGGCCCAGTTTCGCCGCGTCGACCGACGCGTGCTGCCCGGTGAGCACGCCGGTGTCCCGCAGCCGGGCGACGCGGTCCAGGCACGTCGACGGCGCGATGCCGACCGCGGCCGCGAGGTCCTTGTTGGTGATCCGGGCATCGTTCTGGAGCAGGCGCAGAATCTCGAGGTCGACCGGACTCAGTTCGACGGAATCGGGCATCGGCGAATGATATCCGAGACTGTTGCCTCGGATCCGGCGAAAGCTCGACCATGACCGGCATGACTTCCTCGCTGCGCACCCGCGCCGTCCACGCCGGCCGTGACGACCTCACGGACCTCGGCGTGCACGCCGCGCCGCTGGACCTGTCCACGACGTACCCGTCCCGTGACAGCGCCGCCGAAGCCGCCCGGATCGACGCCTTCGCCGCCGGCGGCGAACTCGACGGGCCGCCGATCTACGGCCGGGTGGGCAACCCGACCGTCGAACGGTTCGAGCGGGCACTGGCCGAGCTCGAAGGCTTCGAGCACGGCGTCGCGTTCGCCAGCGGCATGGCCGCGGTGTCGGCGTGCCTGCTTTCCGCGGTGGCGCAAGGGAAACGGCACGTCGTCGCCGTGCGCCCGCTGTACGGCTGCAGCGACCACCTGCTCGAGTCCGGGCTGCTCGGCACCGAGGTCACGTGGGCCGCGCCCGACGGGGTCGCCGCCGCGCTGCGGCCGGACACCGGGCTGGTGTTCGTCGAGACGCCGGCGAACCCGACGCTCGCCGAGGCCGACATCGCCGAGCTGGCGCGTGCCTGTGGAGACGTGCCTCTGTTGGTGGACAACACGTTCGCGACCCCGGTGCTCCAGCGCCCCGGCCGCCACGGGGCGCGGATCGTGCTGCACAGCGCGACGAAGTTCCTCGGCGGCCACGGCGACGTGATGGGCGGGATCGTCGCGTGCGATGCCGCGGAAGCCGCCCGGTTGCGGCAGATCCGCTTCGCGACCGGCGGCGTGCTGCACCCGCTCGCCGGGTATTTGCTGCTGCGCGGGCTTTCCACGCTGCCGCTGCGCGTCAACGCGGCATCGGCCACCGCGGCGACGCTGGCTTCGCGGCTTCGCGATCACCCGGCGGTGACCGCGGTGCACTACCCGCGGATCGGCGGGCCGCTGGTGGCGTTCGAGGTCGGCGGCGACCCGCACGCCCTGATCGGCGCGGTCCGGCTGATCACGCCGGCGGTCAGCCTCGGCAGTGTCGACACGCTGATCCAGCACCCGGGCTCGATCAGCCACCGGATCGTCGACGAGGGCGACCGCCGCGAGGCCGGGGTGTCCGACCAGCTGATCCGGTTGTCGGCCGGGCTGGAGGACGTCGAGGACCTGTGGGCCGATCTGGAGCAGGCGCTGAAGGCGGTCTAGCCGCAGCAGCCGCCGCCACAGCAGCCACCGCCGCCGGCCGGGGCGGCCGCGGTGGCGGCCCCGGTGAGCGCGACGGTGGTGAGCAGCTTGACGGTGTCGGTGTGACCGTCCGGGCAGGCGGCCGGCGCGCCGGATTCGCTCATCGGCCGCAGGAGCTCGAAGGTTTCGGTGCACTCGCGGCAGCGGTAGGCGTAGGTCGGCATGCCGTGATTATCGCCGGAAGGGGCGTGTGGGGACAGCCCCGGGTCTTCGCGGCGGGTTGGGGTTGCGCCGCGCGGGTTCGCGGGAGTGCCGGGGCGTTGCGGGGCGGCCCACGGAGGCGGCGCGGGGGTGCCGAGTTGGGGCTCCCGGGGGCGGTGGCCGGCCCCCCCCGGGCCTCCGCGCCGGCCGGGAATCGGCGGGGGCGCCGAGTTGTGGCGCCCGGGGCTCGTCGCTCGGGCTCGCGGAATCGCCGGTCGAGGGCAGTCCCGGGCTCCGGCCCTGCGAGTGGTTCCTGGAACCGCTCAGCGGTGGGCCGGGCTGCCGCTCGGCCGCTGGGGCCTGGCGGTGGGAAGCTGGGCGCGTGCAGCCGCCTTCGCTTGCCGATGTTCCGCACCTCGGCCAGGTCGTCCCGTCCCTGCTCGCCGCGCTCGGGGTGCCCGGCTCCGCCAACACCCTCGCCCTGCCGGAGGCGCGCAGTGCCGGCGTGCTGCTCGTCGATGGGCTCGGCCAGGAGCTGCTCGCCGAGCACGCCGCCGATGCGCCGGTGCTCACCGAGCTCGCGCGGGAGTCGTTGCGCGTCGGGTTCCCCTCCACGACCGCCGCCGGGGTGGCCGCGATCGGCACCGGGCTCGCGTCCGGTGAGCACGGCATGGTCGGCTACACCTTCGAGATGCCCGGCACCGGCGTGCTCAACGCGTTGCGCTGGTGCAGCCACGAAGACGGCAGCGACCTCCGCGGCGCCCTCCCGCCCCGCGAAGTGCAGCCGCTGCCGACGACCTTCGAGCGGGCCGCTTCGGCGGGCGTCGACGCGGCCGTCGTGTCCTCCGCCAAGTTCCGCGACACCGCCTTGACCCTGGCCACCCAGGGCGGCGCGCAGTACGCCGGCGTGCACGCGCTGGGCGACCTCGCCGCGCGGACGTTGTCGGTGCTCGACGGGCGCGCGTTCTGCTACGCCTACCACAGCGAACTCGACCTGCTCGGCCACGTCTACGGCCCCGGCTCGGCCGCGTGGCGGATGCAGCTGCGGCAGATCGACCGGCTCGTCGAGTCCCTTGTGGACGGTCTGCCGTCCGGCGCCCTGCTGGCCGTGGTGGCCGACCACGGGATGGTGACCGTCGACGACAAGCTCGACCTCGAAGACGCCCCGGAACTCCTGGACGGCGTCCGAACGTTCGGGGGCGAGGTGCGCGCCCGGCACGTCTACACCGAACCGGGCGCCGCCGCGGACGTCCTCGCGGCCTGGAAGGACGTCCTCGGCGAGCGGGCGTGGGTGCGCTCGCGGGAAGAGGCCGTCGCCGAAGGGTGGTTCGGGCACACCGTCAGCGACCGGGTGCTGCCGCGCATCGGCGACGTCGTCGCGGCGGCCCGCGGCCGGTTCGGCATGGTGCGGGGGCTCGCCGAGGCCGTCGAGACGTCGCTGATCGGGCAGCACGGGTCGCTGACCACCGCCGAACAGCTGGTTCCGCTCGCCCTCGCCCAGGGCTGACGGGCCCGGTTTCCGGGAACGTGCGCCCGCGGGAACTTTCCCGGGCGGTGCCCCGACTCGTCCACTGCGTACCCAGATGACGGGAGTGGGCGGAATGGGCGGGCTGGACGGGATCGGGGTCGTCGGAGCCGGTGGCGAGGGACGGGCCGTCGCGGCGTACCTCGCTTCACGGGGACTGGCGGTGCACCTCTGCACGCGCGACCTCGGGGCGGTGGCGGAAATCGCGCGACGGCGGGAGATCGCCGCGAGCGGGGTGCTCGACGGGCGGTTCCCGCTGCGGGAGGTGACCGCCGACCCCGCCGCGCTGGCCGGGCGGGCCGTGGTGCTGGTCGCGACCGTGACCACCGCCTATCCGGAGGTCGCCGTCCGGCTCGCGCCGCACCTGCGCCGGGGACAGGTGGTGGTGCTCTTCTCCGGCAAGCTGTGCGGGAGCGTCGAATTCGCGCACGCGCTCGCCGCCGCCGGGGCACCGGAGGTCGACGTCGTGGAGACCGACGCGCTGTTCGCCGCGCGGCCGTCCGGCACCGACGGCGTGACGGTGCTGGGCGCCAAGGGCTGGAACCTGATTTCGGGCAGCACGCCGGCCGCCGTCGGACGGCACGCCGGGCTGCTGCGCGAGTGGTTCCCGATGCTGGAGGTCGCGCGCAACCCCGTCGAACGCGGCCTGCACGACTTCGGCGCGGTCGCGCACGTGCCGATCGCGCTCGCCAACCTCGGCACCATCGACCGCGCGGAGGAGCTGCTCTTCTACGTCGACGGCGTTTCGGCCAGGACGGTCGCGTTGCTGGAGCGGACCGAGGCGGAGTTCGCGCTCGTCGCGCGGGCCTACGGCGCGCGGCTGATGCCGATGACCGAGGTGCTCGACCGGTACTACGGGTGCCCGGCCACGACGCTGCTGGACGCGTTGCGGACGGTGGAGCCGTACCGGACGATCGCCGCGCCGACGAGCCTCGACCACCGGTTCCTGACCGAGGACATCCGCTCGACGCTGGTGCCGCTGCAGGCGCTCGCGCGGTGCGCCGGGGTGGCGACGCCGGTGGTGGACGCCGCGATCACCATCATGTCGGTGCTCGGCGGGGAGGACTTCCGGCGGACCGGGCGGACTTTGGCCCGGCTCGGGTGGGACGGGCTGGGCCACGAGGGGATCGTGCGCCGGTTGGCGGCCGGTGGGGCGGTGGCGGCCCGGGCGGCTTGAGGCCCCGGGGTGCGGGCGCTGGGCCGGCAGGGACGTGCGCCGGGCGGGGCCGACGGCGAGGTGGCGGGCCGGGCGGCTTGAGGCATCGCGTACGCAGGAGCAGGCGGGCTGCGGGGCCGTGCGCCGGGTTGGGACCGGTGGCGGGGTGAAGGTCCCGTCGACGGCTTGAGGCCTCGCGAGACTGAGGGCTCGGGCTGGGTTGGGCCGGCGGCTTCAAGGCCCGGGCGGTGAGGAGCGCCGGGTCGGGCGCCCCACCCAGGCGGCCAAGCCCAGGCGGCCAAAGCCCATGCGGGCCTGAGCGGTCCCCCTTGCCCACCGCCGTTTACCGTGGGCGCGTGCCTCGACGGAACCGTCCCGGCCGCCGTGCCGACGGTGGGCCTCCCGAACGCGAACTCGGTGCCGCCACCGGGTGGGCGCGCGCCGAATCCGGGTCCGACGGGGACTGGCTCGTGCGGACCGTGCCCGGGGCGCAGGCCGGCAAGACCTACCGGTGCCCCGGCTGCGACCACGAGATCCGGCCCGGCACGCCGCACGTCGTCGTCTGGCCCGCCGACGAGACCGGCTCCGTCGCCGACCGGCGGCACTGGCACCGAGCCTGCTGGGACGCCCGCGCCCGCCGCCGGCCGAACCGGCGCCGCTGAACACTCTGGAGTTGTCAAACACCGCCCGGCTCAGCGCCGGTAGTGGCGCGAGTAAGCGCCGTCGTACACCTCTTCCGTGTACTCGGTGAAGCCGAGCCGCTCCGCCACCCGCAGCGACGGCTTGTTCTCCACGCTGACGCTCGCCAGCACCGGCAGCGACGGCAGGTCGCGGGCACACCACTCCAGTACCGCCAGCCCGGCCTCCACCGCGTACCCCTTGCCCCACGCCGACGGCCGGAACCGGTAGCCGAGGTTCAGCACCTTCTCGCCGTGGAACTCCCGCAGCCGCACCCCGCACATGCCGATCACCTCGGCGCCGCCGCGTTCGAGCACCGCGGGGTAGCCGAAGCCGTGCTCGGCCCAGTGCGCGAGCCACTCCGAGACCATCGCCGACGCGCGCGGGACGTCGGGCGGGTCCGGGTGGAAGCGGTTGGTGCGCGGGTCGGTGTGGATGTCGACCATCGCCTGCCGGTCCGCCTCGTGGAGCGGACGCAGCAGCAGCCGGTCGGTTTCGATGTCGGTGAACACATCGGCGAAGCTAGCGCGGGGGTCCGACAAAAAGTCCGCCAAGATGGCCCGCATGACCGAACTGCCGCTGGTCCTCCTCCACGCCTTTCCCCTGGACGCCCGCATGTGGAACGCGGTGCGCGAGCCCCTCGCTTCACACCTTCGGGTGATCACACCGGACCAGCGCGGGCTCGGCCGCTCGCCGCTGCCGGAGTCCGGCCGCGAACCGAGTCTCGAGGACGCCGCGCGCGACGTCGTCGCCCTGCTGGACCGCCTGGAACTGGACCGGGTCGTGCTCGGCGGCTGCTCGATGGGCGGCTACCTCGCGATGGCCGTGCTGCGGCTCGCGCCCGAGCGGGTCGGCGGGCTCGTGCTCATCGACACCAAGGCCACGCCCGACACGCCCGAGGCCGCCCAGAGCCGGCTGGACGTCGCGAAGCGCGTCGAAGACGAAGGCATCAAGGGCTGGCTGGCCGACGCCAACCTGCCGAACCTGCTGGCCGAAGCCACCCGGAAGGAGCGCCCCGACGTCGTCGAGAACGTCCGGGACGTCATCGAATCGCAGCCGCCGGCCGGCATCTCGTGGACGGCGCTCGCCCTGCGGACGCGGCCGGACTCCCTCGACCTGCTGCGCGACGCGGAAGTCCCGACGCTGGTCGTCGTCGGCGAAGAGGACCCGATCACGCCGGTCGCGGCGGCGAGCGAGATGGTCGAAGCCGTGGACGGCGCCACGCTGGTGGTGCTGCCGGGCGCCGGCCACCTGACCCCGCTGGAGGACCCGGCGGGCGTGGTCGAGGCGATCCTGTCCTGGTACCCGGCGACTCACGAGAAGTAGGCGTCGAGCGCCGAACGGGCTTCGTGGAGCCGGTGCGGGAATCGCTGAGCGATCATGAACCGCCACACCACGGCATAGAGCTCTCGCAGCCGTGTGAAGAAGCGAAGCGCGTTTTCGTCCACGGAAACCGGGTACGCGGCGAGGTGCTCCGGACCGCCTTGGCGGGCGAGGATGCCGAGGTCCCAGGCCAGCGGCCCGTGCCAGGTGTCCTCGAAGTCGAGCCAGCACGGGCCGGCCGGCGTGGCGATCAGGTTGCCGGGGTGCGCGTCGCCGTGCAGCGGCTGCCCGGGGACGTCCGGCAGCGTGGCGGCGAGCCGGGCCGTTTCGGCGCGCAGCCGGGGGTCCAGCTCGTGCCTGCCGAAGATGCGTTCGAGGTCGTCCAGCGGGCCGCGCCGGGGCAGTTCGCCGGGGTACTCGCGCAGCGCCGCGTGCACCTCGGCGAGCGACCGCGCGACGACGTCCGGTGCGTACCGGTGGTCCGGATCGTGCGGCGTCCAGTTCCAGAGCGTGACCGGGAGCCCCTCGGCGAAATGGGGTCCGGCCGGGGGATCCGCGGCCGGTGAGACGACGCGCACACCACGTTCCGTGAGGAACGCCGACACCGCCAGATCCCGTTCCTGCCAGGCCGGACCGGGCCGCGCCAGCCGGGTGGTCCCGGGCACCCGCGCGACCAGCGGACCCAGCCTCACCAGCACGTTCGAGCGCTCGTGGAGCACCTCGGGCTCGTGCGCGCGCAGGCCGAGTCGCGAGGTCACGGTCAGTGCCGCGCGAACCGCGGTCCGCGTGTAATCGTCGGCCACGGCCCGATCTTGCCAGCCGGTGCGCGCGACTGTCGGTAGCGAGGGCTACGATCCCCCTTGACCGCTGAACCGGGCGTTGCCCACCTCGGCGGCCGGACGATGACCACCACGAGGTTTGAGTGTTGGAGGCAGGAGTGACGGCCGTAGCCCCCAAGCCGATCGCGACGCGCCCGTATCCCGCGCGCGAGTCGGTCAAGGGTTCGTACCTGCTGCGGTTGTTCCGCACGACGGACCACAAGCAGATCGGGATCATGTACCTGGTCACGTCGTTCGCCTTCTTCATGGCGGGCGGCGCGATGGCCATGCTCATCCGCACCGAGCTGGCGCGCCCCGGGCAGCAGTTCCTGTCGCAGGAGCAGTACAACCAGCTGTTCACCATGCACGGCACGGTGATGCTGCTGCTGTACGCGACCCCGATCCTCTTCGGCTTCGCGAACTTCGTGCTGCCACTGCAGATCGGCTCGCCGGACGTCGCGTTCCCGCGGCTGAACGCGTTCTCGTACTGGCTGTACCTCTTCGGCGGCCTGATCGTGCTGTCCGGCTTCCTGACCCCGGGTGGCGCCGCCGACTTCGGCTGGTTCGCCTACACCCCGCTGTCGGACGCGATCCACTCGCCGGGCGTCGGCGCGGACCTGTGGATCTCCGGCCTGGTGGTCTCCGGTCTCGGCACCATCCTCGGCGCGGTCAACATGGTCACCACCGTGGTCTGCCTCCGCGCGCCCGGCATGACGATGTACCGGATGCCGATCTTCACCTGGAACATCCTGGTGACGTCGATCCTGATCCTGCTCGCCTTCCCGATCCTGACCGCGGCCCTGATGGGCCTGCTGGCGGACCGGCACCTCGGGGCGCACGTGTTCGACCCCGAAAACGGCGGTGTGATCCTCTGGCAGCACCTGTTCTGGTTCTTCGGCCATCCAGAGGTCTACATCGTCGCGCTACCGTTCTTCGGCATCGTGTCGGAGATCTTCCCGGTCTTCAGCCGCAAGCCGCTGTTCGGCTACAAGAGCCTGGTCTGGGCGACGCTGGCGATCGCGGCCCTGTCGGTCGCGGTGTGGGCGCACCACATGTACGCCACCGGCGCCGTGCTGCTGCCGTTCTTCTCCTTCATGACGTTCCTGATCGCCGTCCCGACCGGCATCAAGTTCTTCAACTGGATCGGCACGATGTGGAAGGGCCAGCTGTCCTTCGAGACGCCGATGATCTTCTCGATGGGCTTCATCGTCACGTTCCTCTTCGGCGGCCTGACCGGCATCATGCTGGCCGCGCCGGCGATCGACTTCCACGTGTCGGACAGCTACTTCGTCGTCGCGCACTTCCACTACGTGCTCTACGGCACGATCGTGTTCGCCACCTTCGCCGGCATCTACTTCTGGTTCCCGAAGATCACCGGCCGGATGATGGACGAGAAGCTCGGCAAGTGGCACTTCTGGACCACGTTCATCGGTTTCCACGGCACGTTCCTCGTCCAGCACTGGCTGGGCGCGGAGGGCATGCCGCGCCGGTACGCGGACTACCTGACCAGTGACGGCTTCACCACGCTGAACACGATCTCGACGATCGGCGCGTACATCCTCGGTGCCTCGACCCTGCCGTTCCTCTGGAACGTCTTCAAGAGCTACCGGTACGGCGAGATCGTCACGGTGGACGACCCGTGGGGCTACGGCAACTCGCTCGAGTGGGCGACGTCCTGCCCGCCGCCGCGGCACAACTTCACCGAGCTGCCCCGGATCCGCTCCGAGCGGCCCGCGTTCGAGCTGCACTACCCGCACATGATCGAGCGCATCCACAACGAGGGCGAGATCGGCTTCTTCGGGAAGCAGAAGGTCAACAGCCACGCGGCCCCGTCGCAGGTGCTCACCGAGGCGGTCATCCCGGGAGACCACTCCCGCGACAACGCCAGCGAGCAGGGCGACGACAAGTAACACCCCGAACGAGTGAGCGCGTGCCCGGCTTTTGTGAAGCCGGGCACGCGCTCTACTTATGTCCGAGCCCGGACCGGCAGACTGACCGTGCAGCGTTGCCGAACGAGGGATGACCAGTGACCCAGACCCCCGTCCTGATCACGACGACCGGCCCCGACAAGCCGGGCGTCTCGTCCGTGCTGTTCGCCGTGCTGACCCGCCACGACGTCGACGTGCTCGACGTCGAGCAGGTCGTCATCCGCGGGCAGCTCGTGCTCGGCGTGCTCGCCGGCGTGTACCGCGACCCCGAGGGCCTGCAGGAGTCCGTCGAGCAGGCGATGGCGTCCGTCGGGATGCAGGTCGAGGTGAAGATCGGCTCGGCGATCGGGGACGACCCGTTCGCGCTCGGGCGCCGCGACTCCTCCCACGTGCTGGTCGTGCTCGGCCGCCCGGTCACCGCGCGGGGCTTCTCGGAGGTCGCGCGGCGGCTGGCGTCGCTCGGCGCCAACATCGACGCGATCCGCAGCGTCGCCGACTACCCGGTGACCGGGCTCGAGCTGTACGTCTCGGTCGACCACGACACCCCCGAGGCCGACGCCGCGCTGCGGTCGGAGCTGGCCGACGCGGCCGTCGAGGTCGGCGTCGACATCGCCGTCGAGCGGGCCGGGATCACGCGCCGGGCCAAGCGGCTGGTCGTCTTCGACGTCGACTCGACGCTCATCCAGGGCGAGGTCATCGAGATGCTGGGCGCGCACGCCGGCGTCGAACCGGAGATCCGCGAGATCACCGAGGCCGCCATGCGCGGCGAGCTCAACTTCACCGAGTCGCTGGAGCGCCGCGTCGCGCTGCTGAAGGGCCTGCCCGCCACGGCGATCGACGAGGTCGCCGCGTCCATCGAGCTGACGCCGGGCGCCCGCACGACGATCCGCACGCTCAAGCGGATGGGGTTCAAGACCGGGGTGGTGTCCGGCGGGTTCACGCAGGTCATCGGCGGCCTGGTGGACGAGCTGGGCCTGGACTTCGCCGCGGCGAACGAACTCGAGATCGCAGACGGCAAGCTGACCGGCAAGGTCGTCGGCGAAGTCGTCGACCGCGCGGGCAAGGCGAAGGTGCTTCGCCGCTTCGCCGGCGAGTACGACATCCCGCTCGAGCAGTGCGTCGCGGTCGGGGACGGTGCCAACGACATCGACATGCTTTCGGCGGCCGGCATGGGGGTCGCGTTCAACGCCAAGCCCGCGCTGCGCGAGGTGGCCGACACGGCGCTGTCGCACCCGTACCTCGACGCCGTGCTCTTCGTGCTCGGCCTCACCCGAGGCGAGGTCGAGGCCGCCGACGCCGCCGACGGGCTCGAGCTGATGCGTCCGTGAGCAGCGTTCTCGACCCCCTGGGCGCCCGCTACGCCTACTGGCTCGGGCTTCCGGCCGAAGACACTTCGGACACCTCGGACGAGCTCCCCGGGGAAGTCCGGGCCATGCCGGTCGTCCTGCGCATCGAACGCGCCGAGCCGCCCGGCCGCACGCCGCTGCTGGAGGCCGCCGCGGCCGCCGCGCTGGCGGTCTGCCTCGACGAGCGCTCGGCGCCCGGCGGGGAGTGGGCCGAGCCGGTGCACGCGTGGCTCGACAACCGGATCCGCAAGGTGGCGCGACGGGCGCGGGGTGCGCACTGGGCGGCCGTGCAGGACCTGCCGGGCATCACCGTCGAGATCGACGGCGCCGAGGCGCGTGCTCTCGTACCGGGTCTGGTCGCCGAGGCGCCCAAAGAGGTCTCGCGGCTGCAGATCTCCGGCAGCGAGCTGCCGCCGGACGAGCCGGGGCCGATCCCCGGCGGCGTCCCGCTGCTGCTGCTCAACCCGCACGCGCCGATGACCGTCGGCAAGGCCGCCGCGCAGGTCGGGCACGCCACGATGATCCTCGCCGCGCTGCTGGACGACGCCGCGTTGTCGCGGTGGGCCGCGCAGGGCTATCGGACCGCCGTCCGCACGGCGAGCGTCGCGCGGTGGAAGGAACTGCACCCCGGCGACGACCCGGAAGGCGCGTGGCGACGTGACCGCGTCATCGCCGTGCGGGATGCCGGGTTCACCGAGGTCGACCCGGGCACCATCACGGTTCTCGCGCAGTGGGAGCCGGAACAAGGCGCTTCCTGAGCCGGTTGGAGCGGGCATGGGACTCGAAGTACAGCGCGACGGCCGGCACTCGTTCGTCGGC
Source organism: Amycolatopsis sp. NPDC098790 (assembly GCF_044759945.1). Classification (NCBI taxonomy): domain Bacteria; kingdom Bacillati; phylum Actinomycetota; class Actinomycetes; order Pseudonocardiales; family Pseudonocardiaceae; genus Amycolatopsis; species Amycolatopsis sp. NPDC098790. Next base: position 752,288 of record NZ_JBIWAI010000004.1, on the reverse strand, counting down.
CGCAACGACCGCGGCGCCGAGGTGCGGCTGGGCCGCAACGGCGCCGAAGGGGCGTTCTCACCCGCGGAACTGCTGCAGATCGCGGCCGCGGGCTGCAGCGCCGTCACGGCCGAAGAGCTGATCACGCGGCGGGTCGGGGAAGACGCGAAGTTCCGCGTCACCGTCGGCGCCGACCGCCGGGAAGGCGCTTCGGAGCTGGACGCCGTGCACGTCGCGTTCGATGTCGACGTGTCGACTTTGGCTGCGGATCAGCGGGAAGCGCTGGCCGGCGCCGTGGACCGCGCGATCGAGCGGCTGTGCACGGTGAGCCGGACGCTCAAGAAGGGGATCCCGGTGACGGAGGAGTTCCCGGTCGCCTAGTTCTCGCTGGATTCCCAGACGACGTAAGCCTGGTCGGCGTCCGTCGTCATGGCCTCGATGAACTTCTCGTTGTCGAACCCGGGCAGGGCCTGCAGGCGCTCGATCAGCGCGTCCGCCGCCGGGTCGCCGCTTGGCACCGCCGTGCCCTTGCCGTCGGTGCCCACCAGCATGAAGAAGACGTCTTCGTTCCAGGGGCCGTCGGGGATGACGCGGACCATCACCGACGACAGGTCGGACCACGTGACGGCCTCTTCGCTGCCGTCCGCGAGGCGCCGCCGCACGCCGGTGTCGTCGACACTGACGGTCCGGGACTGTGCGCTGGACGAATCCTGGGTCAACCGGTGCTCCCTTGCTGCGTCGGTGGGTTCACCGTACCGGGCGCGGCGGTGGACCGCGTCACGCGGGCGCGGCTGCGTCCAGCCGGCGCAACGCGTCGCGCGCCACCTTCGGGTCCATCGTGGGCCAGAACGGCGGCAGCGATGCACGGAGGAATCCGCCGTAGCGGGCGTTCGCGAGCCGCGAATCCAGCACCGCGACCACCCCGCGGTCGGTGACCGAGCGGTGCAGCCGCCCGGTGCCCTGCGCGAGCAGCAGCGCCGCGTGCGTGGCCGCGACGGTGAGGAACCCGTTGCCGCCGCGGGCTTCCACCGCGCGTTGCCGCGCCGAGGAGACCGGGTCGTCCGGACGCGGGAACGGGATCCGGTCGACGACGACGAGCTGCAGCGACGGCCCGGGTACGTCCACGCCCTGCCACAGCGACAGCGTGCCGAACAGGCACGTGCGGACGTCCTCGGAGAACTTCTGGACCAGCAGCGAAGTCGCGTCCTCGCCCTGGCAGAGGATGGGGAAGTCGAGCCGCTCGCGCATCTCCTCGGCCGCCTGCTTGGCCGCGCGCATCGAGGAGAACAGGCCGAGCGTGCGGCCGCCCGCGGCGTCGATCAGCTCGGCCAGTTCGTCCATTGTGGACGACGCGAGGCCGTCGCGACCCGGCGGCGGCAGGTGCTTGGCCAGGTAGAGGATGCCGTTGCGCTTGTGGTCGAACGGCGAGCCGACGTCCAGGCCGGTCCACTTCGGCCCGGAGGTGTCCGACGGCGCTTCCTTCTCGGTGGCCGCGCCGGGCGCCTGCTCGACGCGGGCCGCGCCCGGCGGGAGGCCCCACTGGCGCGCCATGGTGTCGAACGTGCCGCCCAGGGTCAGCGTCGCCGACGTCAGGACCGTCGTGTGCAGGTTGAAGACGCGCTCGCGCAGCAGCCCGGCGACGCCGAGCGGCGCCACCTTCAGCGCCGGCGGCCGCGGGTTCGACGAGTACTTGTCGCCGGAGAGCCAGACGACGTCGCGCTGGTGCGCCTGGTCGTCGTCGAACGCCTCCAGGAGCCGGACCGCGGTGTCGTGCACCTCGTCGAGCAGCGAGCGCGCCAGCTTGCGCGCGGTGGCCCCTTCGACGTCCTCCTTGCGGTCGGAGCCCAGCGCCGTGATGCACGCGTGCGCGGCGTCGCGGACCGCCGGGATCGCGCCCTTCAGCGGCCGGGGCAGCTCGTCCATCCGGCCCGCGGGCAGGTCGTCGACGATCAGGGCCAGCCCGTCACCCGCCTCGAGGAGGCCGTCGGCGACGTCGGCGTCGATCAGCTTGCCGCAGCGGCGCGCGGCCGACGCGCACATCGCGCTGGTGAGCTCACCGGTGGCGACGGAGGTGACGCGGTCGACGAGGTCGTGCGCCTCGTCGATGATCACCACGTCGTGGTCCGGCAGGACCTGGTAGCCCTGCAGGGCGTCGATCGCCAGCAGGGCGTGGTTGGTGACGATGATGTCGGCGCGGCCGGCCTCGGCGCGGGCCTTCTCGGCGAAGCAGTCCGTGCCGATCGGGCAGCGTGACGCGCCGAGGCATTCCCGCGCTGTCACCGACACCTGGCGCCACGCCTGGTCGGTGACGCCGGGGACGAGCTCGTCGCGGTCGCCGGTTTCGGTGTCCGACGCCCACTCCCGCAGCCGCGTGACCTCCTTGCCCAGCCGCGACACCGCGAACGGGTCGAAGAGCTGGGCGTCCTCCGGCTCGTCCGGCGCGCCGGAGTCCAGGCGGTGCAGGCACATGTAGTTGCGGCGGCCCTTGAGGATCGCGAAGGTCGGTTCGCGGCCCAGCGGCTTCTTCAGCGCCTTCGCCAGGCGCGGGAGGTCGCGGTCGACGAGCTGGCGCTGCAGCGCGATCGTCGCCGTGGAAACGACGACGGTGGCTTCCTTCTGGACGGCGTGGCGGATCGCGGGGACGAGGTAGGCCAAGGACTTGCCGGTGCCGGTGCCCGCCTGCACGGCCAGGTGCTCGCCGGTGCGGATGGCGCGGCCGACGGCGTCCGCCATCTCGACCTGCCCTGGGCGTTCGGCACCGCCCACGGCCTCCACCGCGTGGGTGAGGAGTTCGAGGACGCCGGGGAAATCGGTTCGGGCGGGCACAGCGACACACATTAGCCGCCACCACCGACAGAGATCGGTGCTCCGTCGCGAACGGGCCACTCGCGTCGCGGAACCTCCCGGGTGAGAGGTTCCGCGACGAGCGATCAGTCCTGCTCGCGGCCCGAGACCAGCTTCCAGGTCAGCGGCAGCAGACCGGCGGCCACGACGATCTTGATCGCGTCCCCGATCAGGAACGGCGTGACGCCCTTGGCGAACGCCGTCGACAGGTCGAAGCCGGTCGACGCCATCAGCCACGGCACGCCGAACGCGTAGATCACGAGGTTGCCGAGCACCATCGTGCCCGCGGTGCGCACCGGCGTCCGGTCGCCGCCGCGGCCGGCGAGCGCGCCCACCAGCGCGCCGGCGAAGACGAACCCGACGATGTAGCCGGCGCTCGCGCCGGACAGGCCCGAAGTGCCGTGCTGGAACCACGGCACGCCAACCGCGCCGACGAGCAGGTACACCAGCATCGACGCGGCACCGCGCGACATGCCGAGCGACGCGCCGACGAGCAGCGCGGCGAAGGTCTGGCCGGTCATCGGCACCGGGCTGCCCGGCACGGGGATCGTCAGCTGCGCGGCGGCGCCGGTGAGCACGGCACCACCGGCGACCAGCGCGATGTCCCGGACGAGGGAACCGGGCACGAGGTCGGCCAGCACGGGCCGCTTGGCGGCGAAGGACAGCGAAGACACGAAACCTCCCAGGGTGGGACACAGGCGACGACCGAGGTTAACGCTCGTTACCCCGCGAGCAGCCCCTTAAGTTGCGTTCCTCACCGGCCACTCGTCCGGGTGGACCCGATCAGGTGCGGCGGCCGGCCTGCCGATGACGAGATGGGTGACTACGACATGTCACGTGACCGAGGAGGCCGGAGCATGCGAACCGCCAGGAACAGGACATTCCGGTTGCTGGCGGTGACGACGCTGGCCACTCCGCTGCTGGCCGCGGCGCCGCCGGTCACGTCCACCGGATGGGCGTCTTCCGGCTCACTGGACGTGACGGTCGACAACGAGCACGTCGTCACCGGTGAGCTGGCGAAGTGCACCGTCGACGGCCCCTACGGCGCCCGGACGACAGGGGGTGCGACCGGCGACATCGCGGTGTTCGGCATCGGCGAGAGCGGCTGCGGCCGCTCGGGCGCGGTGTCGATCGCGCAGGCGGCCGGGCACCGGTTCGAGGCGTCGCTGCTCGAGCGCTACGGCGGCCCGGAGATCACGGTGCGCACCTTTTCGGCGAAGTGCGCCACGAGCGAGACCGGCAGCGCCGGCGAAGTCTCGATCGGCGCGGTCGAGGGGATCACCGTGCCCGAGCAGATCCCGCCGAACCACCGGATCGTCATCCCGGGCGGGCCCGCGGGCACGGCGCTGGCGACGGTGATCCTCAACGAGACCGTGACGCCTCAGCCGCCGGACGGCAGCCTGGTGACGCACGCGGTGCACATCAAGCTGTTCCCGCAGGGCGGCCCGGCGAGCGGCGACATCTACCTGGGCACGGCGGCCTGCGACCCGTTCGGCAAGAAGTAGCGGAGCTTTCGTAGGGAAAGATGGCGGTTCGGGGCTCCGAACCGCATCTTTCCCTAGGAAAGTGCGGATCAGGGGGTTTTGAAGCGGGCGGCTGCCGCGACGAACTCGCCCGCCCGGGCCGCCAAGTCCGGGAGGCTGCCGGACGGCGAGAGCGCGTCGCCCAACAGCGGTGTTGCCGCGGCCACCGCGATCGCGCCCGCCCTCAAGTAACCCTCGACGTCGGACAGGTGGACGCCGCCCGTCGGGACCAGCGGGACGTCCGGCAGCGGCGCCCGGACCGCGCGCAGGTAGGCGATCCCGCCCACCGCCGCCACCGGGAACACCTTCACCGCGGCCGCGCCGAGGCGCCACGCCTGGTCGATCTCCGTCGGTGTCAGCGCGCCGCAGACCACCGGGGTGTCCCGCTCGGCCGCGCGTTCCAGCACCGCCGGGTTGACCGTCGGCGTGATCAGGTACGCCGCGCCCGCGTCGACCGCGACGTCCACATCGGACGCTTCGCGGACGCTGCCCGCGCCGATCAGCGCTTCTTCGCCGAGTGCCAGGCGCAACGCGGTGATGGCCGCGGGCGCGCCCGGTGTCGTCAGCGTCGCTTCGAGGAGGCGGACGCCCGCCGCGTGCAGCACCATCGCCGCGTCGGCGAACCGGGACGCGTCGGTGGCCCGCAGGATCGCGACGAGCCGGTGTTCCGCCAGCTGGGCCTGCAGGTCCTTCACGCGACGTGCGCCGTTCCGGTGTGCGCGACGCCGGCTTCGTCGAAGTCCCGCAGCGCGCTGTCGACCGACGCGCGCGCGATCCCGGCCGTGTGGTCGAGCAGCACCCGCACGCCGAAGCCGGCCCGGGCCGCGTCCAGCGCCGTCGCCCGCACGCAGTAGTCGGTCGCGATGCCGACGACGTCGACGTCGGTCACGTCGTGCTCGCGCAGCCACGTTTCCAGCGACTTCCCGTCCCGGGACGCGCCTTCGAAGCCCGAGTAGGCCGCGCTGTACTCGCCCTTCGAGAACACCTCGCCGATCGGGACGACGTCGAGCGCGGGGTGGAACGACGCGCCCGGCGTGCCGGCCACGCAGTGCGGCGGCCAGCTCTCCTTGAAGTCCGGGGTGTCGCTGAAGTGGGCACCCGGGTCGATGTGGTGGTCACGGGTGGCCACCACGTGCGAGTACCCGCCGCTGACGCTGAGCGCCGAGATCGTCGAAGCGGCCGCCGCGCCGCCCGCGACCGCGAGCGAACCCCCTTCGCAGAAGTCGTTCTGCACGTCCACCACGATCAGCGCGGTCCCCATGTCCAGCTCCGTTCAGAGACAGTGTCTTTCACAAAAACTGCGTCGGGATAGCGGGCTCGCCGTGCGAGAGCTTGAGGCCCTCCCACGGCAGGCTGACCAGGCCGCGGCGCAGCCGCTGCCTCGCGTCGTCGAGCGTAGGCAGATCCGCCTCCGCGCGGCCGCCGCGGATCAGGGGAATCTGCAGCGGGCGGTCGTTGGCGTCCGGCTCGGGCGCCTTCCCGGACGTCGTCCAGACGACCTCTTCGACCGCCGTGCCCGTGTCGCGGTGGCGCCGCAGCGCGGACTTGCGCCCGCCGCGGGACTCCTTGTGGGCACTGCGCTTGGCGACCGGCTTGCCGTCCACCTCGACCAGCTTGTAGACCATTCCGGCGGTCGGCGCGCCGGACCCGGTGACCACCGACGTCCCGACGCCGTACGCGTCCACGGGCTCCGCGCGCAGCGCCGCGATGGCGTGCTCGTCGAGGTCGCCCGACACGACGATCCGGGTGTCCTTCGCCCCGAGGGAGTCCAGCTGCTCGCGGGCGCGGCGGGCGAGCGGGCCGACGTCACCGGAGTCGATCCGGATCGCGCCGAGCTCCGGCCCGGCGACGCGGACCGCCGTCTCGATGCCGGCGGTGATGTCGTAGGTGTCGACGAGCAGGGTCGTGTCCGCGCCCATCTTCTCGACCTGCGCGCGGAACGCGGCTTCTTCGCTGTCGTGCAGCAGCATGAAGGCGTGCGCGACGGTGCCCCGGGTCGGGATGCCGTAGCGGCGACCGGCTTCCAGGTTGGACGTGGTCGCGAAGCCGGCCAGGTAGGCGGCGCGCGCGGCCGCGACGGCGGCGTACTCGTGCGTGCGGCGCCCGCCCATCTCGATGATCGGGCGCCCGTGCGCGGCGCCGGACATCCGGGCCGCGGCCGACGCGATGGCGCTGTCGTGGTTGAGGATCGACAGCACCAGCGTCTCGAGCAGCACGCACTCGGCGAACGAGCCGGTGACGGTCAGCAGCGGGGAGCCCGGGAAGTACAGCTCGCCCTCGGGGTAGCCGTCGACGTCACCCGAGAACTCGTAGTCGGCGAGCCAGGACAGCGTCGCGTCGTCGACGACCGCGGTGGCCTCCAGCTGCCCCAGCTCGGCGTCGGTGAAGCGGAAGTCCGCGATCGCGTCGAGGACGCGGGCGGTCCCGGCGACGACGCCGTAGCGGCGCCCGTCCGGTAGCCGCCGGGCGAACACCTCGAACACGCAGGGCCGCGCGTGCGTCCCGTCGGCGAGCGCGCTGCCCAGCATGGTCAGCTCGTAGTGGTCGGTGAGCAGCGCAGTGCTGGCCGTCGCCGGCTCCGGTGAACCCATGGGGTAAGCCTATTCACCCACATGGCCGGACCTGGCGCGGCGTACCCCGTGCGCCCCGTGACACCATGGGGTGCATGTCCACGCCTGTCGCATCCGAACAGACGCAGGTCGAACCGGCCGGTGCGGAAGTCGCCGAGTCGGACACCCCCTGGCGGACCGTGGTCTGGAACGACCCGGTGAACCTCATGTCGTACGTGACGTACGTCTTCCAGAAGCTGTTCGGCTACAGCCGCGACCACGCCACCAAGCTGATGCTGGACGTGCACCAGAAGGGCAAGGCGATCGTGTCGTCCGGCAGCAAGGAGAAGGTCGAGACGGACGTGGCGAAGCTCCACGCGGCGGGCCTGTGGGCGACCATGGAGCAGCCCTCGTGAACGGGTGGCGGCGCAAGGGCGCGGTGATCCACGCGGGCTTCGAGCAGCAGGAAGCGGCCGTGCTGCGCGGGCTGGTGAGCCAGCTCGAGGACATGCTGACCGCGCGCGCCGAGGAGGCGCCGCAGGACGAGCTCGCCGAGCTGACCGGGATCCGCATCGGCCCCACGGAGTCGCCGGACGACCCGGTGCTGTCGCGGCTGCTCCCGGACTTCCACAAGCTCGACCCGGACAACCCGTCGCGCGAGGACCTCGACTCGGCCGCGGCGATGCGCTCGCTGCACGAGCCGGAGCTGCTGGACGTCAAGGTCGGCGTCGCGAAGATCGTGCTCGACACGCTGCCGCGCGACGGCGGCCACGTCCGGCTGACCGAGGAGCAGGCCGACGCGTGGCTGGGCGCGCTCAACGACGTCCGGCTGGCGCTGGGCACCGCGCTCGACGTCACCGAGGACATGCCCGACGAGCTGCCCGAGGACGACCCGCGGGCGCCGCACCTGGGCGTCTACCACTGGCTGACGTGGGTGCAGGAGACGCTGATCCAGGCGCTGACCGGATGATCACCGACGTGCCGGGTGTCCTCGTCGGGCACCACGAGCGGGTCGGCGGCGGCTGGGCGACCGGGACGACGGTGGTCCTGGTCCCGGACGGCGCGGTCGGCGCCGTCGACCAGCGCGGCGGCGCGCCCGGCACGCGCGAGACCAACCTGCTGGAGCCGGAGAACCTGGTGCAGCGGGTCAACGCCGTGTGCCTCTCGGGTGGTTCCGCGTACGGCCTCGCGGCGGCGGACGGCGTGATGAAGTGGCTTTCGGAGCGCAACCTGGGTTTTCCGGTCGGGACGCAGCCGCACGAGGTCGTGCCGATCGTGCCCGCGGCCGTGCTGTTCGACCTGCCGCGCAGCGAGTGGGGCAACCGGCCGGACGCTTCTTTCGGCTACGCGGCCTGCGACGCGGCTTCCGAGTCGTTCGCGCAGGGGACGGTCGGCGCGGGCGCGGGGGCAGCCGTGGGATCGCTGAAGGGCGGGATCGGTTCCGCGAGCGAGGTCGTCGGCGAGTACACGGTCGGGGCGCTAGCAGCGGTCAACGCGGCGGGCGAGGCCGTGGACCTGACGACCGGCCGGGCGTACGCGGCCGACCACGGCGACTTCGGCGTGACGTGGCCCTCGCGGCCGGCGGAGCTGGCTTCGCGGCGGACCGACCTGAACACGACGATCGGCGTGGTCGCGGTGGACGCGGCGCTGTCGAAGGCCGAGGCTCGGCGGCTGGCGGTGGCGGCTCAGGACGGCCTGGCCCGCGCGGTGCGCCCGGCGCACACGATGTTCGACGGTGACACGGTGTTCGCGCTGGCCACGGGCGCGCGCGAGCTGCCGGAGGCGAGCGGCCCGTTCGGCGCGGCGGCCCGTCCGGCGGCGTTGGACGCGCTGTGTTCGGCGGCGGCGCGGGTGTTCGCGCGGGCGATGGTCCACGGCCTGCTCGCGGCGACGACGGCCGGCGGGGTGCCGGCCTACCGGGACGTCTGGCCGGAGGCGTTCGCGTAACGCCGGGCGGCCCGGTTCGGATCATCCCGGGGTGCAGCTCGACGAGAAGTGGGTCGTCCGGATCCACGACGACAACGTGAACAGTTACGCCGGGGTGGCGCTCGTGCTGGCCGAGCTGCTCGGCTTGCCCGCCGAGGAGTCCCTGGCCGCCGCGGAGCGGATCCACACGACCGGCTCGGCCGGGCTCGACCCGCTGCCGGCCGGACCGGCGGAGGACGTCGTCGCGGCCCTGCAGGTCCGCGGCCTGCACGCGACCCTCGAGCCGGCCCCGTGACCGACTTCGCGCACGTCACGGCGTGGTCCGGGTGCGTCCGGCTCGCGCTGGCGCCCAACACCGCGTCGGTGCTGCACCGCACCCTCACCGACGTCGCGGCCCGGCTGGCCGGCTCCGGGCGGAAGCGGATCGCCGACGCCACGCTGTTCCCCGACGCGTACCGGCGCAGCAAGCCGAGTGCGGCCTTCCGGGACCGGCACGGCGCCGCGATGCGCGCCGAAGTGGTGGCATCGTTCTCCCGGGTGCTCGAGGCGTGGTCCGGCGCGACGGTGCTGGAGCTCGACCTCGCGGGCGCCCGTGACCTGCGGCTGGTGCTCGCCCACGCCCAGTCGGCGTACCTGCGGCAGCCGCGCTGGGAGGTGCCGGTCGACGACCTGTTCGCGACGCGGTGGGGCGCCGAAACGAAGGTCGCCTGGCTTCAGGAGCTGGAAAGCCACGTCGCGACGGCCGCGCTGGCCCGGGACGACGTGCCGGTCTTCCTGGAGCTGTGACCTGTCAGAGGTCCGGGAGCGGGTCCGGGGGCAGGTCGTGGGCGCCTTCGAGGTTCGCCGCGCGGACGGCGCTGACGTACTCCTCGTCGATCTCCAGGTGCAGCCGGGCGAAGGACAGCACCGGGCCCAGCGACGGGTGGACCTCGACCGGCCCGATCTCGGTGCGCCGGGAGACCCGGTCGTAGACCGCCTTCGGCGTGTTGCGGCGGAACCGGCCGCCGTAGAGCACCGTGATGGCGCGGTCGGTGACCACGACGAAGAACGCGGCGCGGGTGCGGACGCCGTCGACGTAGAGGGAAATGCCGGGGATGAGGTACTGGATCACTTCGCCGTCTTCGAGGAATTCACGGCAGCGTTCGCGGGCTTGCGCGGGCATCGGCATCCCCTGATTGTCCTGGTGAGCGCAATGTCTCATCATCTGGACAGCTTGTGTCCACCACCTAAGATGTCGGTGTGCTCCGGATCCGCCGTGAACTCGTCGACGAGATCGTCGCCCATGCCCGTCGTGACCACCCCGACGAGGCCTGCGGCGTGATCGCCGGGCCCGAAGGGTCCGACTCGCCCGAGCGGTTCATCCCCATGCTGAACGCCGCCCGGTCGCCGACGTTCTACGAGTTCGACTCCGGCGACCTGCTGAAGCTCTACCGCGAGATGGACGCGAACGACGAGGTGCCGGTGGTGATCTACCACTCGCACACCGCGACCGAGGCCTACCCGTCGCGGACCGACGCGAACATCGCCGCCGAGCCGGACGCGCACTACGTGCTCGTCTCCACCCGCGACCCCGAAGTGCACGAGTTCCGGTCGTACCGGATCGTGGACGCCGAGATCACCGAGGAGCCGGTCGAGATCGTCGGCTGAGCCCACGGAACAAACCGCGCGCCGAAGGCGTCTGCGTCTAGGAAACCACCGGAGGTAAGAACCCATGGCCGTGACCGTCTCCATCCCGACGATCCTGCGCACCCACACCGGCGGCGAGAAGTCCGTCGAGGCGAAGGGCGCGACCGTCCTCGAGGTCATCGACGACGTCGAGTCCCGGCACGCCGGCCTCAAGGCGCGCCTGGTGAAGGAGGAGAAGCTGCACCGCTTCATCAACGTCTACGTGAACGACGAGGACGTGCGCTTCGCCGGCGGGCTCGAGGCCGAGGTCAAGGACGGCGACACCCTGACCATCCTCCCCGCCGTGGCCGGTGGCTGATCGATGGCTCGCTTCGAGTCCCTGCTCGACGCGCTCGGCGGCACCCCGCTGGTCGGGCTGCCCCGGCTCTCGCCCACGCACGACGTGCGCCTCTGGGCGAAGCTGGAGGACCGCAACCCGACCGGCTCGATCAAGGACCGCCCCGCGCTGGCCATGATCGAAGCCGCCGAGCGTGAGGGCAAGCTGCGGCGCGGCTCCACGATCCTGGAGCCGACGTCGGGCAACACCGGCATCTCGCTGGCCATGGCCGCCAAGCTCAAGGGCTACGGCCTGGTCTGCGTGATGCCGGAGAACACCTCGACCGAGCGCAAGCAGCTGCTGCAGGCCTACGGCGCGCGGATCGTGTTCTCCCCGGCCGCGGGCGGCTCGAACGAGGCCGTCCGGCGGGCGAAGGAGCTGGCCGAGGCGAACCCCGAGTGGGTGATGCTCTACCAGTACGGCAACCCGGCCAACGCCGACGCGCACTACCGCGGCACCGGGCCCGAGCTGCTGAAGGACCTGCCGACGCTGACGCACTTCGTCGGCGGCCTCGGCACGACGGGCACGCTGGTCGGCGTCGGGCGGTACCTGCACGAGGCGAAGCCGGACGTCCAGGTGATCGCGGCTGAGCCCCGCTACGGCGAGCTGGTGTACGGCCTGCGCAACCTCGACGAGGGGTTCGTCCCGGAGCTGTACGACGCTTCGGTGCTCAACGGCCGGTACTCCGTGGGCGCGTACGACGCTTTGCGCCGCACGCGTGAGCTGCTGGAGCACGAAGGCATCTTCGCGGGGATTTCGACGGGCGCGGTGCTGCACGCGGCGCTGGCGGTGGCCGAGAAGGCCGCGGCACGCGGCGAGGCGGCGGACGTGGCTTTCGTCGTCGCGGACGCGGGGTGGAAATACCTCTCGACCGGGGCTTACGCGGGGTCGCTCGACGAGGCCGCCGAACGGCTGGACGGGCAGCTCTGGGCCTGAGTCACTCGGCTTTCCACAGCGCGGGGAGGGCGAGGTCGACGCCGTCGGCGTCGGCCAGCCGCCGGAAGGTGGCCATGGTCGTCTCCAGGTCGTCGAACACCTTCGGCAGCGGCTTCAGCGGCTTGGAGAGCGGGCGCCAGAAGGGAGTCCCAGTGGATCGGGCGGACCTTCCGCGGTGCGAGCGCGCCGGGCACGAAGTTCGCCGACGCGTGGACCACGACGCTGCCCGCCGCGTGCGCGATGCGGAACGAGTAGCACCGCCCGGTCTTGAAGGCGTCGACCGGCGTCACCGTGAAGGCGCCGAACTCGATCGCCCGGCCCGGTACGAGTTCCGCGAACGGCTCGGCGGCCAGGTCGTAGTCCTCCTGGACCATCCGCGTCGACGGCGAGCCCGCCAGCGTGGCCCCGGTCGCCATCTTCAGCAGCGAAGGCCGCTAGAAGCCGTCGACCAGGACGGCCGAGGTGCCGTCGGTGACCAGGACGTTCGACACCCCGGCGAAAGCCGTGCGCAGTTCGGGCATGCTGACCATCATGAAGGTCATCGGGCTGCTGGGCGGGATGAGCTGGGAATCGTCGGCCGAGTACTACCGGCTCGTCAACGAACGCGTGAAAGCCCTGCTGGGCGGCTTCCACTCCGCGCACACCGTGCTCTACTCCGTCGACTTCGCCGCGATCGAAGCCATGCAGGCCGACGGCCGGTGGGACGACGCCGGGGCCGAGCTGAACCGGGCCGCCCGGGCCCTCGAAGCCGCCGGGGCCGACTTCGTCGTCCTCTGCACCAACACCATGCACAAGGTCGCCGACCAGCTCACGACCGGCCTCGGCATCCCGCTGCTGCACCTCGGCGACGCCACCGCCATGGCCGTCAAGGCCGCCGGGGTCCGGCGGGTCGGGCTGCTGGGCACCGGGTTCACCATGGGTCAGCCCTTCTACCGCGACCGGCTCGCCGCGCACGGCCTCGACGTGCTCGTGCCCGGTGCCGAAGACCGCGACCTCGTCCACCGCGTCATCTACGACGAACTGGTGCTCGGGGTCGTCGAGGAGACCTCGCGGCAGGCCTACCGCGAGGTGATCGCGCGGCTCGTCGAGGCGGGTGCCGAGGGGATCATCTACGGCTGCACCGAGATCGAGCTGCTCGTCGGCCCGGACGACTCGCCCGTGCCGACCTTCCCCACCACCAGCCTGCACGCCGACGCCGCCGTCGATTTCGCGCTCGGCAAGGCGCCGCTGCCGGCGGCTCCGGTCACACGCTGACCACCGGCCCTCCCGTGTGGGCCTCGTGCTGGGTCACGACCTGGCGCCACAGCCGCTCGCGCTCGCCGTCCGTGAACAGGTCCGGGGTGATGCCGAAGACGTCCGCCGCGGCCGTCCACCACTCCGACGGCGACTCGACGACCTCCTTGACGCCGTGGCGGTTCAGCGTCCGCGCCCGCAGGGTGTCGACGCCCGCCGCGTCCCGGCGTTGCAGCACGCAGACCCGGACGAACCCGGACTCCGGTGACGTCGACAGCCACGCGTGCTTCTCCGCGAAGTCGGCCATCTCCGCCGCGCCCGGGGCGAAGTCGAAGCCGGTGAAGCTGCCCGACGGGTCGTGGTCGAACCGCCAGCCGCCCGGCGCCACCTCCGACGGCCGCAGCCGGTAGGTGTGCGGCCCCTGCGTGTAGGTGCCTTCCCGTAGGGGGAGCGGCTCGTGGAAGCCGTCGCCCAGCCCCGCGTCCACCAGCCACGTCGCCGCCGGGTCGTCCGGCAGGCCGGTGACGGTCAGCGCCAGGTGGTTGCGGTCGATGTTCGGCGCGTCGCCCGGACCGCCCTGCACCCCGCCGAGGTGGCGCGTGACCTGGTAGCCGAGCTCGCGCAGCAGGGCCGAAAAGGCGCCGTTCAAGTGGTAGCAGTACCCGCCGCGGCCACGCAGGATCCGCGCCAGCGACGCCGGCGGCTCCAGTGGTGTCGGCCGCCCGAGCTGGATCTCCAGCGCCTCGTACGGCACGCGCTCGACGTGCGCCGCGTGCAGCCGCCGCAGGGCGGCCGAACTCGGCGGTTCTGCCTCCAAGCCGAGCCGCTTCAGGTACCCGTTCACGTCGATGTTCCCCATATTGCAGACGCTAGCGGGAGGGACCGACAAAAAGCCCGGATCAGGGATTTCACCCGAGGTGGACCCGTCCGGACGGACGTACCGTCGATCACGTGAGCACCTTGAACCCCGCCCCGGAAACCGACGCCGCCAAGCGCGTGCTGCCGCCGCGACCCAAGGCGGCCGCGCTCGTGGCGCTCTCCTTCACCCTGCTGCTCTACCTGGTCGAGCTGGCGGACGTGATCCTGCCCGGCGACCTGGACCAGGGCGGCATCCACTCGCGAGCCCTCTCCGGCCTCGACGGCGTGCTCTTCGCGCCGCTCCTGCACGCCGGCTGGTCGCACCTGTTCGCGAACACCGTGCCGGTGCTCCTGTTCTCCTTCCTCGCCATGGCCGCCGGGATCGGCCGGTTCGCCCTGGTCACGGCCATCATCTGGGTGGTGTCCGGGCTCGGGGTCTGGCTGGTCGGCCCGGCGAACGCGGTCACCGTCGGCGCGTCGGGGCTGGCCTTCGGCTGGCTCGCCTACCTGCTGGTGCGCGGCATCTTCAACCGCGCGGCCGGGCAGATCCTGATCGCCGTCGTCCTGCTCGGCGTGTGGAGCGGCATGCTCGCCGGCCTGCTGCCGGGCAACCCCGGCGTTTCCTGGCAGGGACACGTCTTCGGCGCGCTGGCCGGCGTCCTCGCGGCGTGGCTGACCAGCCGCACCGGCAAGTCCCGCAAAGCCGAGCCCGCGGCCCCGGGTAACCTCGAAGGGTGACTTCTTCGCCCGCTGATGCCCCGATCGGCGTGTTCGATTCCGGTGTCGGCGGGCTGACGGTCGCGAGGGCGCTGCTCGAGCAGCTGCCCGCCGAACAGCTCCGGTACGTCGGCGACACGGCCCGCAACCCGTACGGGCCGCTCCCGATCGCCACCGCCCGCAGCTACGCGCTCGAGGCGCTCGACGAGATCGTCGAGAGCGGCGTGAAGGCACTGGTCATCGCGTGCAACACGGCGTCGGCGGCCTGCCTGCGCGACGCGCGCGAGCGCTACGACGTGCCGGTGATCGAGGTGGTCCTCCCGGCCGCGCGCCGCGCCGTCGTGGCCACCCACACCGGCCGGGTCGGCGTCATCGGCACCGAAGGCACCGTGCGTTCGCGCGCCTACGAGGACGCGTTCGCCGCCGCGCCGGGCATCACGCTCACCAGCGTCGCCTGCCCGCGGTTCGTCGACTTCGTCGAGCGCGGCATCACCTCGGGCCGCCAGGTCCTCGGGCTCGCGCAGGGCTACCTCCAGCCGCTGCTCGACGCGCAGGTCGACACGCTCGTCCTCGGCTGCACGCACTACCCGCTCCTGCAGGGCGTGCTGCAGATCGTGATGGGCCAGGAGGTCACCCTCGTCTCGAGCGCGGAGGAGACGGCCAAGGACGTCGTCCGCGTGCTCACCGAGCGGGACCTGCTGACCACCCGCGAGACGCCGCCGCGGCACGAGTTCCTGGCCACCGGCTCGGCCGAGCCGTTCACCCGGCTCGCCGCGCGGTTCATGGGGTTCGCCCCGGGTGTCCTCGCTCCCACCACCGCGTGATCGGACCTCAAGGCGCTTAGGGTGTCGAAGTGCGACTGACCATCCTCGGGTGCTCCGGCAGCATCCCCGGGCCGAACACCGCGGCGTCCGGCTACCTGGTCGAGGCCGAGGGCTTCCTGCTCGGCCTCGAACTCGGCAACGGCACGCTGGCGCAGCTGCAGGCCGTGGCCGATCCGTTCGACCTGGACGCCTTGGTGCTCACGCACCTGCACCCGGACCACTGCGCCGACGTCAGCGCACTCACCGTCCTGCGGCGCTACCACCCGGCGCCGCCGTACCCGGCGCGCCCGCGACTGCTGCCGCTCTACGCGCCGCCGGACGCGCCGGTCCGGCTCGCGAACGCGTACGCGCCCAACGAGACCGAGCGCGCCGTCACGGACCTGTCGGACGTCTACGCCTTCCACCCGCTGCGGCCGGAGCCGTTCCGGATCGGGCCGTTCGAGGTCGTCGCGGTCGAGGTCGACCACCCGACCCCGGCGTACGGCCTGCGCATCTCCTACGGCGGCCGGATCCTGGCGTTCACCGGCGATACGGGGCCGTGCCGGGCGCTGAACGAGCTCGCCGACGGCGTCGACCTGCTGCTCGCCGAGGCGTCCTGGACGGACTCGGCGGAGCGGCCGGCCGGCGTGCACCTGTCGGGCAAGCAGGCCGGCGAGCTGGCGCGCGACGCCGCGGTCGGCCGGCTGCTGCTGACGCACATCGCGCCGTGGACGGACGCCGGCGCGGTTCTGGCGGAGGCGTCGGCGGAGTTCCCCGGCGCCGAGGTCGTCAAGCAGGGTGCCGTATACGACGTCTGACCCGCCGGTCCTAGAGTGCTCTCCGTGGCTCGCAAAGATGGCAGGAACGACGACCAGCTCCGGGACATCAAGATCACCCGGGGGTTCCAGCAGTGGCCGGCGGGGTCGGTCCTGATCGAATTCGGCAACACGCGCGTGCTGTGCGCGGCGAGCGTCACCGAAGGGGTGCCGCGCTGGCGGGCCGGGTCCGGGCTGGGGTGGGTGACCGCCGAGTACGCGATGCTGCCGTCGGCGACCAACACCCGCGGCGACCGCGAGTCGGTCAAGGGGCGCATCGGCGGGCGCACGCACGAGATCTCGCGGCTGATCGGCCGCTCGCTGCGGGCCTGCATCGACCTGGCGGCGCTGGGCGAGAACACGATCGTCATCGACTGCGACGTCATCCAGGCCGACGGCGGCACCCGCACGGCCGCGGTGACCGGCGGCTACGTGGCGCTGGCGGACGCGATCACGTGGCTGGGCGCGGCGAACCGCCTCAACGACCCCCAGCCGCTGTCGTCGTCGGTGGCGGCGGTGAGCGTCGGCGTGGTCGACGGCCGGGTGCGGCTCGACCTGCCGTACGAGGAGGACTCGCGTGCGGAGGTCGACATGAACGTGGTGGCGACGGACGCGGGCACGCTGATCGAGGTCCAGGGCACCGGCGAGGGCGCGACGTTCGCGCGATCCACTTTGGACACGATGCTGGACGTGGCACTGGCGGGGTGTGCCGAGCTGACCCGGCTGCAGAACGAGGCGCTGGCGCTGCCGTACCCGGGTGAGCTGCCGGAACCGCGTCCGGACAAGAAGAAGGGCTCGAAGTGACGAAGCTGCTTTTGGCGACGCGCAACGAGAAGAAGCTCGGTGAGCTGCGGCGGATCCTGGTGGCGGAAGGGATTTCCGGCCTGGAGGTCATCGGGTTGGCGGACGTCCCTTCGTTCCCGGAGGCACCTGAGACTGCTCCGGATTTCGAGGGCAACGCGGTGGCGAAGGCCCGTGATGCCGTGGCGGCTTGTGGGTTGCCGGCTATCGCTGATGATTCGGGTATCGCTGTTGACGCGTTGAACGGGATGCCGGGGGTGTTGTCGGCGCGGTGGTCGGGTGGCCACGGGGATGACGACGCGAATTTGGACTTGGTGCTGGGGCAGTTGCGGGACGTGCCGGACGAGAGGCGTGGGGCGCAGTTCGTTTGCGCGGCGGCTCTTGTTTTGGTGTCTGGTGAGGAGACGGTGGTCCGCGGGGAGTGGCGCGGGTCGCTGATTCGTGCGCGGCGGGGTGCCAATGGGTTCGGGTATGACCCGATCTTCGTGCCGGACGGGGAGTCTCGGACGTCGGCGGAGATGGAGCCGGCCGAGAAGGATGCGGTTTCCCACCGGGGCAGGGCGTTGCGCGCCCTGCTCCCGGCGTTGCGGGAACTCGCGGAGGGCTAACTGACGATCAGCTTGACGCCGGGGCCGAGCTTCTCCACGCCGAGGAGTTCGGTCTTGGTGGCTTCGATGGTCAAGTTCAGGTCGGCCAGTGGACTGAGATCCACCGGTTCCGCGAGCGAGACGAGAGTCAGCTTGCGCAGCTCCGGCGCGGTGGCGATCGGACCGAGATCGTCCATTTCCACCTCATGCAACTCGAGGTCGGTCATGCGGGGGAAGCACTCGACGACCGGTTCGCCGGTCATCGGAATCTTTTGGGCATCGAGCCAGTGATAAAGCACGACCTTCGTTGGTCTCGTAAGAGGGGTCGATGCGCTCAACGCTTCCGGTCGGATGTCCTGAAGGGCGACTGTGTGCAGTTTGTCCAGGGAGGCGAGTGGATCGAGATCCTCCACCCGCTGCAGGCATTGAAGTGCGAGAAACTGGACGCTCCTCAGCTCACCGAAGGCTTCGAGACCACGCCACGGCACCAGGTTGTTGAGGATCAGGTACTCCAGCTGATCGAGTGCGCTCAGGCGTTGTATGCCGGTAAACGCGCAAGCGAAGTGCAGGAAGGCCGAGTACAGGTTCGGATGATCGCTCAAGGGGCCGATGTCGACAGTTGCCTCGTCGTGGAAATACAAACTGATGGATCTCAAGTGCGGCAGGGAGTCGAGTGCGCGGAGATCAAGTTGTGGCTCCGAAATCGGCAAATGCACTCGCAGCTCGGTCAAATTCTCGAGGTGGTGCACGTGTGGCAACAGTCGCGTGGTCCTGATCATGGTCCGGCCGTTGGCGAGGGGCGAATCGGCCAAGACCTCGATCGCGTACCTTTCCGGATCGAAGTACTGCCAGGCCCGACTTAGTTGATCCTGGACGTTACGGCGAGGGTCCTGTGCGTAGTTGCGTAGCAGCCTCAGCGCGTCGGTTCCTGCGGTCAGTGCCGCCGCCCGGACCGAAGCCGCTGCCACCGCGTCCGACAGCCCCTCGAGGGTCTCCGGCAAATACCGCAGCACCCGATGCCCGATCGACGCCAACGATTGCGTCTCCCGCATGCTTCGCGGCGGCACCAGATGCTCCTGAACCGTCCGCTCGACCCGCGCGATCACGTCCGGCGACACATTGCTCACCGTCTCCAGGCAAGCCGCTGCCAGCAAACGAAGGTGGCGCGCATGGCGGGTTCCCTCGTCCGCCCGGTCCAGGATTCCCGTCAGCAACGTCCCCACCTGGTGGTGCTTCGCATGGCCGCACGCCATCACGATCGTCTCCCACCACGTGTCCAGGTGGGCCCGGTCGATCAACGTCTCCAGGTGGTCCTGCTCGGTCGCTTCGTTGGCGGCCAAGCACTCCTGGAACGTCCGGTGCACGAAGTCGACCCGGTCCCGCACCGGCTCGCGAAGCACCCCACTGCGCTCGAGAAGGTGGTCGAGGACTTCGTCAGGCGTGTGGTCGACGTGCGGCAACGACGGCAGGCGACGCGCGATGTGGTCGCGGACGCGGTCCTTCGGCAGCTCCACCTTCGACGCCAGCGAAAGCCGCCACGCCAGATCACCCAGCAGGATCTGCTTCTGCGCCTCCGTGAGGATCACGCCGATCTTGCGTTCCGCATCGCGCAGGTGCAGCAGCATCGACAACGCCTTGCGGTACAGGTCCATCCGGTCCCGCGGCAGCTCGGACCGATGGGCCAGGTTCAGCGCGCACAGCATGGCGCACAGGAGAGGACTCGCTGCCAGCGTCCGCAGGTGTGGGCGGCTGTCGAGCTGGTTGAGCAGCCGCCGCTGGACCGCGGGCAGGTCCGTGTCCGGCCGTACCGTTCCGCCCGCCGCGGCCGCCTTGTGCCAGCGCTCCACCAGCGCTCGGATGTCGTCGGCGTTCATCGGTTCGAGCAGGACGCACCCGAACTCCTCCTGGAGCAGCCAGCGCTGGTCGGCCGCAGCCGTGCGCGAGGTCACGACGACCACGTTGTCCGGGAAAGCCAGCGTCAGCTCGCGCAGCCAGGCCTTCACCTCCCGGCGGTGGCTCGTGCCCACTTCGTCGACGCCGTCGACCAGGACCATGGCCCGTCCGGTCTCGAGGAGACGGCGGGCCCAGCCCTCCGGTGGCGCCAGCATCGGCGCGATGTGCGCGACGAACTCCTCCGGACGCGGCAGCGGCTCGGCGGCGAAGGACCGCAGCCGGATCGGGAACGGCACCCGGCCGTTCCAGCCGGCGAGCTTGCCGGTGAACCGGCCGCGGGCCGCCGTCACGGCCAGCCAGTCCAGCAGTGTCGTCTTCCCTGACCCGGCCTCCCCGCGCACCAGGACCCGGGTGGCGTCGCTCAGCGCCGTCTCCACCCGCATGTTCGCGCTGCCCACGTGGTCGTGCCGCTTCTCGAACCACAGCTCATCGATGCGACGGTCGGCCGGGCGGGATTCGCCTTCCGGCGAGACGCTCAGGCTCAGGTAGGCGACCGTCAGCGGCAACGCGGGCTGGTCGTCCATGGTCAGGCCGAGCAGCTCGAGCCGGTCGAGGGTGCGGGCGAGGAAGCTCGAATAGCCGGCCTCGAACTCGGCGTCGCGGTCGATGCCTTCCGGGGCCGCGAGGCTCGTCTTCGGGAGGCGGGCCAGCAGCTCCTCCAGCTGGTCGCTCTGCTTGCTGAGCCGGCCCAGCACCTCCGCCAACGCCCGAGGCTGGAACGACGGCAGGTGCCGCACCACCTGCACCAACTGCCGGCACGCCTGGTCGAGGGCCAGCTCGTACAACGCCGCCGCCTTGGGGGCGAGGTCTCGCGAAGCCGCCAGATCGGGCAGCGAACCGCGGATCCGGCGGGCCAGCTGCTCGGGATCCGCGTCCGCCGACAGCAAGGCCTCGTCCGACAGATCCGCCTTCGTCAATGCGTCTTCGACGGCCAGGAGAGCCGCGTCGATCTCGTTCTGCGGCAACGTCGAGAAGCGATCGGCGAGGACCTGCTCCAGCTGCTCGGCGACCTGCGTGCCGATGAGCTGGACCAGGTTCTCCAGCTTGCGCCGTTCCAACGGGCCCTTCAGCTCGCCGGCCGCCAGGCCGACCAGGTCGGCAGAGCGTTCGAAGGTGGCTTTCCGCCTCTGCAACCACGACTTCGCCGCGGCGGAGGCGATCTGCCCGCCGAGCTTGAGTGCCGGCCCCTCCAGGCTCGTCACGTCAAGAAGCCAGGCCGAGGTCCCGGATCAGCTTCGCCACGTGGCCGGTCGCGCGGACGTTGTAGAAGGCGTGGGCGATCTTGCCGTCGGCGTCCACCACGAACGTCGAACGGATCACGCCCAGGTACGTCTTCCCGTAGTTCTTCTTCTCGCCGTACGCGCCCCACGCCTCGATGACGCCCTTGTCCGGGTCGCCCAGGAGCGGGAACGTCAGGCTCTCGTTCGCGGCGAACTTCGCCAGCTTCGCCTGCGTGTCCGGCGAAATGCCGATGACCTGGTAGCCGGCGTCGTCCAGCTCGGCGAGGTTGTCGCGGAAGTCGCACGCCTGCTTGGTGCAGCCCGGGGTGCTCGCCGCCGGGTAGAAGTACACCACCACGGACTTGCCGCGGTAGTCGCGCAGCGAGACGTCCTTGCCCTCGCTGTCGGGCAGGGTGAAGTCCGGGGCTTCGTCGCCGGGGGAAAGTCGCTCGGTCATGGGACCGAGCGTAGCGTCAGGCGGGGCCGCAGTAGGTGACCGCGGCGGGCTCCGTCGCGCTCGGGCGGATCTGCAGGCGCAGCTGGGCCGGCTCCGGCTGGACCGCGAACGCCAGCGTGACGTGCACCGAGCGGCCCGGCAGCACGTCCTTGCCCGCGTCCGCGATGCCGGTGAACCCCTGCGTCGTGTCCACGACCTGCTTGACCGGGCTGCCCGACGAGGTCGCGGTGACCGTGAGGCCCGAAAGCTTGTACGTCGTCGCGCCGTCGTTCGTCAGCTCGACGTCGAACGCCGCGCCGCGGGGGCTGCGCGGGTAGGCCGACACGCTGGGCTGGAACGACTTGGGCGAGCCGACCGAGATGGTGAGGCCGCTGGCGAACCGGTGGTCGGCGCCGAACTTGAGGTCGTTGCCCGCCTGGGAAGCCGACGCTCCCGCGCCCGCCGGCGAACCCGCGCCGAGGGCCGCGGTGCCGTCCTGCGCCGACGGGACCCCGCACGCCACCGCCAGGGAAAGCAGTCCTGTGGTGAACATGATCTTGCACGTGCGCGCGAGCGCCATCGCGGGTACTCCAGTCGGCGGGTCGGGGGTGCCGTTCGGCAACGGGGCGTGCCGGGCGAACCCGCTCCACTCTGGCCGTGATCGCGCGGGGTTACGAGGAAACACAGGGGGTTGTCGCGCACCTGGTGCCGCGCCGTGGCCAATCCGTGACCGGAACGGCACGGGTGGTGACAATCACCACCGACATGCCACTTAAACCGCGAGCGCGAACAGCAGGATGAAGATCGCGACGCCGACCACCCACGCGGCCATCAGCCAGCCGAAATCGCGCACCGGGTCAACCGCGCGGCTCTCCTCGCCGGGCACGTAGACGCCGCGTTCCTCGAACCAGTCGGCCCAGCGGGCGAACCAGCTCAACGGGTTGCGCGACGACATGCCTCACCTCCGGGCGCGAGCGTTCCCGTCACAGTACGGGTTCGACCGGGCACACCGTAAGGCACGGGACCGGTCACCGCCGGTGACGTCGACGTGCCACGGCCGAGTGAAGCTCGACATCGCTCGTGTAGAAGCTCAGACGACTCCGTTGCGCTGCAGGATCGACACCGCACGGACCGTCGCGTAGCCACGCCATTCGAGTTCGGCGGCGGGCGAATAACTCGCGAAATCGACGCGCCAGCCGCCGTCGTCCTGCTGCTGTTCGGCGAGCCGCTGCAGCTCCGCGTCGACGACGGCGTCCGCGAACAACGCGCGGGCCGGGCGGTCCGGCAGCGGCGCGAAGTCCAGTGCGCGCAGCGTTTCCCCTTCCGAACCGCCGGCGACCGGCACCAACCCGTCCGGTGAGATGTACGCGGCCAGCCGGTCCAGCAGCGGGGCCGCCTCGGCGTGGAAGTCGTGCGCCGCGTCCACCACGCCCACCGCGAACGACAGCGCGATCGCGTGGGGTGCTTCGGAAAGCGCGCGGATCTCGCGGAAGCAGTATTCGGTCGCCGCCGCGAGCCACGGGTGGTCGCGCACCGCGCGGTCGTGGCGGGCGACGCGCAGGGCGACTCCGGCGGTGAACGCCGTGCTCTGCAGCGTCGCCTCCTTGGGGTCGGCCTGGACCCAGAAGGGTGCGCAGCCCGCCGGGTCCGCCACGGGCAGGGCGAAGGGCAGGCCGCCGTCCGGGGTCGACACCGAGGCCAGCCAGTCGCACAGCCGCGCGGCGTGCGGGGTGGTGTCCGGGCCGAGCTCTTCGAAGACCTCGAAGGCGTGCAGCGCGCCGCCGGGCTGGCTTTCCGGCGCCCGCAGGTCGGGCTCGAGGCCCCAGCCGTAGCCGCCGTCGGGGTTGCGGTAGCCGTCGACGGCGGCCAGGACGGCGTCGGCGTGGGTTTCGCCGCGGAGCAGCTCGAAGCGGCGTCGGTCGAGGAGCCGGGCGTGCGTCGCCATGAACGACGCCGCCGCGGAAAGGTGCACAGCCATGCGCCCAGCGTCGCACCGGCGCGGGCGCGGGTCTTGAACGGATCGGACGTCAGGGCAGCTGCGGCCCCGGGGCGGCCGCCGCACGCAGGCGGGCCGCGTCCTGACCGGGCGGGGCGCCGAAGAGCCGCCGGTACTCGCGGTTGAACTGCGACGGGCTGTCGTAGCCGACGAGGTGCCCGACGCGCGCGACGTCGCCCGCGTCGGCGAGCAGCAGCGAACGGGCCTCCTGCAGGCGGATGCGCTTCTGGAACTGCAGCGGGCTCAGCGCCGTGACCGCGCGGAAGTGCCGGTGGAACGCGGACGGGCTCAGCCCGCTCAGCTTCGCGAGCTCGTCGATCCGCATCGGTTCGGCGAAGTTCTCGCGGATCCATCGGATCGCGCCATTGATCGAGTGGGACCCGCTGTCGGCCAGGCCGATCTGCCGGAGCAGGCCGCCGTGCGGGCCGGTCAGCAGGCGCCAGAGGATCTCCTGCTCGATCAGCGGGGCGAGGACGGGCGCGTCGGCGGGGTGGCCGACCAGCCGCACCAGCCGGACGACGGCGTCGAGCAGCTCGGGGCTCGCGTCCCCGGTCGCGATCGGCGACGCGGGCGGCGTGCGCGGGAACCGGCCAGGCGGGGCTTCCAGTAGCAGCGGGGCGATGGCGGCGGGCCGCAGCGTGAGGCCGACGCCCAGCGCCGGCGTCCGCGGGGTCGCGCCGAGGAAGTGGCCGGTCACCGGCAGGTCGGTGCCGACCAGCAGGTACTGCCCGGCGCGGTATTCGTGCACCTGCTCGCCGAGCAGCAGGCGTTTGCCGCCCTGAGCCATGACCACCAGGAGCGGCTCGGCCAGCGAGTGGTGCGGCTCGCTCGTGTCCACTTCGGACAGCAGCAGGCCCGGGACCGGCGTGCGCAGGTCGGCGCGCGCGTGGGTGGCGACGAGGTCGCGAAGCTCGGTCAGCACTGCTCCAGGGAAGCACGGCCGCTTGCTGATGACAATCGTCTTTGCGCGGATCGTGCAAGAGGTTGCGTCGATCGATCTACCGTCTAACTCGGGGTTTGCGGTTTTCTGGTGGTGTTGATCCGACACCGGAGGAGAGTTCCATGCCACTCGACCACTACGTCACCCTCGGCCGGTCCGGGCTGCGCGTCAGCCCGTTCGCGCTCGGCGCGATGACCTTCGGCGAGGACCCCGGCGGCGCCGGCTGCAGCGTGGAGGAGTCCGAGAAGATCCTCGCGACCTACCTCGACCTCGGCGGGAACTTCGTCGACACGGCCAACTTCTACACCAACGGCCATTCGGAGAAGATCCTCGGCGACTTCTTCGCCGCGCGGCCCGGCCTGCGCTCGCGGGTGGTGCTGGCGTCGAAGTTCTTCGGCAACATGTTCCCGGGCGACCCCAACGGCGGCGGCGCCGGCCGCGCGTCGATCATCGCCCAGCTCGACGAGTCGCTGCGGCGGCTGCGGACCGACCACCTCGACGTCTACTGGCTGCACAACTGGGACCGCCACACGCCGATCGAGGAGACGCTGCGGACCCTCGACGACCTGGTGCGCGCGGGCAAGATCCGGTACGTCGGTTTCTCGAACACGCCGGCATGGGTGACGGCGCAGGCCCAGACGACGGCGTCGCTGCGGGGCTGGACGCCGCTGGTCGCGCTGCAGGTCGAGTACTCCCTGCTGGCGCGGACGGTGGAGGGGGAGCTGGCGCCGTTCGCGCTCGACCAGGGGATCGCGCTGACACCGTGGAGCCCGTTGAAGAACGGCTTCTTGTCGGGCAAGTACCGGCGCGATTCCGGCGCCGTCGACTCGGCCCGGGCGGCGTTCGTCGGTGGTCCTTCTCCGGCCGAGTACGCCGTGATCGACGAGGTGGCTTCGATCGCTTCGTCCTTGGAGACGACGTCCGCGGCGGTTTCCCTGGCGTGGCTGCGGGCGCGGCCGGGAACGGTGGTTCCGATCGTCGGCGCTCGGCGGCTGGAGCACTTGACGGGCAACTTGGCAGGTTTGGACGTGACGCTGTCGGCGGCGGATTTGGCGCGCTTGGACGAGGTTTCCGCGCCGACACTGGATTATCCGGCGCCGATGCACGGCGCCCAGCGGGCGATGCTGCAGTTCGCGGGCGCGACGGTCGACGGCGAACCGTCCACTGTGTACCCGCCGCTGCTGCAGAGCGACGTGCGCTATTGATTGGTGAGGCGGGCAAGGACTTCGTCGAGGGCTTGGCGGGTTCGGTCGTCGTTCTGGGTGGTGGTCCGGAACTGTTCGTTGATCCCGCCGGGCGTTTCGTGCTTGCGGGCGAGTTCGCCGAGGGTGCCGCCGTGGCCGGCGAGGGTGCGGCCGAGTTCGCCGAAGACGTGCGCGATGTAGGCGTCGGCGTCTTCGGCGGTGACGCCGTGGTCGGCCATCCACCCGGCGACGGCGGCGAGCTGGGCGAGGTGCGCGGAGAAGGTGGCGGTGGCGGCGCTGAAGGTGGCGAGGGTGGCTTCGTCCGCGGGGACGACGACGTCGCCGACGCGGTCGAAGAGTTCCCTCGCGGCGGGGTCGCCGGGGTAGAGGGCGGTGCGGCTCGCCCGCCGGCTCGCGGTGGGCAGCGGGATGGAGCGGATGATCCGATGGGCCGGGGCGGCCCATTCGCGCAGCTGCGCGAGGGTGGTGCCGGCGACCGCGCTGACGACGACGTGCTCGGGCCGGAAAGTGAGTTCTGTCAGTACAGTTCGGACGACCTGCGGCCGCACGGCGACGACAACGGTGTTGGCGCGGTCGAGCACGTCCTGGTTGTCCCGGCAGACTTCGACGGTCGGGAACCGTTCTGCCAGGTCGTGGGCGATGTCGTGGTTGCGGGGAGAGAGGAAGACGGCGACGTCCTCGTTGAGTCCTTCGACGATGGCGGCGGTGAGCTCGCCGGTGCCCACGAACCCGTACGACTGCATGGCGAACCTTAACCGCGGAAGGTGCGGCGGTACGTGTCCGGGGGCACGCCGACCGTCCGGTTGAAATGCCGCCGCAACGTCGTCGCCGTGCCCATCCCGACCGACACCGCGATCTTCTCCACCGGCGAATCCGTCTTCTCCAACAATTCCTGCGCCCGCCGGATCCGCTGGATCAACAGCCACCGCAACGGGGTCGTGCCCGTCGCCGCGTGGAAGTGGCGGGTCAAGTGCCGCGTGCTCACCC
Organism: Amycolatopsis sp. NPDC098790; assembly: GCF_044759945.1. Classification (NCBI taxonomy): domain Bacteria; kingdom Bacillati; phylum Actinomycetota; class Actinomycetes; order Pseudonocardiales; family Pseudonocardiaceae; genus Amycolatopsis; species Amycolatopsis sp. NPDC098790. Next base: position 725,978 of record NZ_JBIWAI010000004.1, on the reverse strand, counting down.
TTGCCTGGCGGGCCAGGTCCTCCACCGTCAACGGCTGGTCCAGCCGCGCGGTGATCCACGGGAGCAGCGCCGCCAGTGGGTGGTCGTCGCGCGCCGGGACCGGTGTGGCCACGTACTGGGCCTGGCCGCCCGCTCGGTGCGGGGGCACCACCAAGCGGCGGGCGACCGCGTTGGCCGCCGCGGGGCCGTGGTCGGCGCGGACCAGGTGGAGGCACAGGTCCATCGCCGCCGCCTTGCCCGCCGACGTCAGCACGCGGCCGTTGTCGACGTACAGCACGTCCGGGTCCACCGTCACCCGCGGGAACCGGGCGGCGAGGACGTCCGTGTGCGCCCAGTGCGTCGTCGCGCGGAGGCCGTCGAGCAGGCCGGCCGCGGCGAGCACGAACGCGCCCGTGCAGAGGGATGCCACCCGCGCGCCCGCCGCGTAGGCCGCCCGTACCGCCTCGACCAGGTCGGCGGGCGGGTCCGCGTCGACGTCCGCCCAGCCGGGGACGAGCACCGTGCCCGCGCGCGCCAGCCGGTCGAGGCCGTCGTCGGGTTCCAGGAGGAACCGGCCGACGCGGACCGGCGCCGGGCCGCAGACCGCGAAGTCGTAGCGAGGGTCGTCGCCGAAGACCTCGGACGCGATCGTCAGCTCGAACGACAGCATTCCGTCGGTGGCGGCGAGCGCGACAGCGTGCATGTCCGAAAGTGTACGCAGCACGTCGTTCCGGACACTGTCGCGCGCGGGGAACCGTCGCGAGGATTGCCCCATGACTCCGGTACTGGTTTACGGCGCTTACGGACACACCGGCCGCTTCGTGGTGGCCGAGCTGCGCGAGCGCGGCTTCACGCCGATCCTTTCCGGCCGCGACGCGGCGAAGCTCCCGGGAGGGCGGCCGGCCTCGGTCGACGACCCGGCGGCGCTCGACCGCGCGCTGGACGGCGTCGCCGCGGTGATCAACTGCGCCGGCCCGTTCGCCGCGACCGCGCGCCCGGTGGTCGAGGCGACGGCGCGCGCCGGCGTTCCGTACGTGGACGTCGCGGCCGAGATCGAGGCCAACCTCGACACGTTCACGCTGGACGTCGCCACGGTGGTGGTGCCGGCGATGGCGTTCTTCGGCGGCCTGGCCGACCTGCTGGCGACGGCGGCGATGGGCGACTGGCCGGCGGCCGACGAGGTCCACGTCGCCTACGGGCTGAGCGGCTGGCACCCGACGCCCGGCACCCTGGAAGCGGGCCGGGTGTCGCGGGAACGCCGTGGCGGCAAGCGGATCCGGTTCGCGGGCGGCCGGCTGGAACACCGCGAGGACGCGCTGCCGTCGCTGGAGTGGACGTTCCCCGAGCCGCTCGGCACCCGGCCGGTGCTCGGCGAGTTCTCCATGGCCGACATCGTGACGATCCCGAGCCACCTGAAGGTCGCCGACGTCACCAGCTACATGACGACAGACGCGGCCGGCGAGCTGTCGGCGGCGAAGGAGCGCGACGCGGCGGAGACGTTCGTGGTGGACGTGGTGGTCCGCGCCGGCGGCGAGGAACGCCGGGCGGTCGCGCGCGGCGAGGACATCTACGCGGTCAGCGCGCCGCTGGCGGTCGAAGCGGTCGAGCGGATCCTGAGTGGACGGACGAAGGCGACGGGAGTCGTGTCAGCGGGCGAGATCTTCGACGCGGCCGACTTCCTGCGGGCCCTCCACCCGCACGTCGAGGTGGACTTCAGCTGAGGCGCCGCGGTAGCCGCCCGGGGTGGTGGCGTACTCGCGCCGGAAGGCTTTGGCGAAGGCGAAGGCCGACCCGTAGCCGACGGCGGCGGCGACCTGCGCGACCGGCCGGTCGGACTCGCGGAGCAGCCGCGCGGCGGTGGTCATCCGCCAGCGCGTGAGGTAGGTCAGCGGCGGTTCGCCGACGAGTGAGGTGAACCGCCGGGCGAAGGCGGCCCGTGAGAGCCCGGCGGCGGCACCGAGCTGTTCGACGGTCCAGGCGCGGGCGGGATCGCCGTGGATGGCGTCGAGCGCCCGCGCGGTGACGGGATCGGCGAGCGCACCGGACCAGCCGGGAGAGCCGGCGGTCTCGCTGAGCCAGGCACGCAGCATGTAGACGAGCAGGGCGTCGACGAGCGAGGGAGCGACAACGGCGGCCCCGGGCGGGTGCCCGGCCAGTTCGTCGCCGAGCAGCTGGACCATCGCCCGCAACCCGGGGTGCCGCCCCGGCACGGCGGGCAGGTGGACGACTTCGGGCAGGTCCCGCAGAAGCGGGTGCGGCCGGTGGCGCCGCAGCCGGTAGGCCCCGCAGACGACGGTCGCGCGAGCACCGGGTCCAGGCAGCGAGACGCGCCCGAAGGGCGTGGTCGCGGAAGGACGCGTGGGCCGAAAGTCGGTCAAGGGGGTGCCGGGCGTCGAAGCCATGGCGTGCGGAACACCGCGTCCGAGCAGAACGACATCACCGGGGCCGAGTTCAACCGGCTCGAACGCGACGTCACCGGGCAGCGGAGTCAGCCAGCAGGTGCCCTGCAGGACAACGTGGAAGGCGGCACCGGTGGTGTGGTCGAAGCGCAGCCCCCAGGGAGCGTGCGCCTCGGTGTGGGCGGCAACGGGAGTACCGGCCCGCAGCGCGGCAAGCACGTCCGCAAGCACATCCATGGGTCCACGATAGCGAGACGATCGGACAACGCAACGCGGGTTTGAGCCATTCACCGTCTCGCCGGTCAGCCATAGCTTGAGGTCATGACGGTGTGGATCGAAGGTGCGACAGGCAAGGCAGGCCGACGAGTGGTGGAGGCCCTGACGGCGGCAGGGCTACCGGTCCGGGCGGCAAGCCGCCACCCGGGCGAGGCGAGCGGCTCGGTGACCCCGGTGCGGTTCGACTGGTACGACGAATCAACGTGGGCAAACGCGCTCGGCAACGCGGACGCGGTGTTCCTGAAGGGACTGGACAGCGACGACGAAGCGGCGGCAATCATCACGCGTTTCCTGGCGGAAGCGAGCGCGGTGAGCCGGGTGGTGCTGATGTCGGCGGTGGGGGTCGACCGAACACCGAACACGGCACCGCGCAGGGCGGTCGAGCTGGCGGTGGAGCGATCGGGCAGGAGCTGGACGATCTTGAGGCCGAGCTGGTTCTTGCAGAACTTCGACGAGGACGAGTGGGTGTTCGCAAGGGCTCTGCGAGAGAGCAACGAGCTGTACGCGGGCACCGGCGCAAGCAAGGTGGGGTTCACGGACACGCGAGACCTGGCGGACGCGGCGGCAGCGGTCCTGACGCGGGAGGGGCACGAGGGGCGCAGCTACACGATCACGGGCCCGGAGAGGCTGACGTTCGGAGAGATGGCCGAGCTGCTGGCGAAGACATCGGGCCGCCCGATCAAGCACGTGGACGCAAAACCGGAGGAGCACCGGAGGCACTTCGAGAAATCGGGCCGCCCAGAGGCCTGGGTGAACCACATGCTGCACCTGTTCAAGCTGGTAAGAGCAGGGGTGTTCACCGCACAGACGGACGACTTCGAGAACCTGACGGGAAGGAGGCCGCGCACACCAAGGCAGTACGCGGAGGAGAACTGGCAGCCAACCCCACAAAGGTGACCACAGAACGAGCGGGGGTCCGGGGGCGAAGCCCCCGGGGAGGGGGTTCGGGGGCGAAGCCCCAAGGGAGCCGGCCTGAGGCGAAGCCAGGCCGAGAGGGGGTTCGGGGGCGAAGCCCCGAGAAGGGGGTCCGGGGGCGAAGCCCGCCGGGCGGGGTCTGGGGGTTGCACCCCCAGAGAACACGCCGAAGTGAAGCTCAACGCAGGCGCGAAGCGCCGAGGCAAGCGGAACGTGGGCCCGGAGAGATTCGAACTCTCACTGGCATGGACCTAAACCATGTGCCTCTGCCGATTGGGCTACGGGCCCGCTGCGTCTGGAAGCCTAGCGTGCGGCGTGGCCGGTGTGGGGGTGGCGGGGCGGTCGTCTAAGTTGGGTGGGGATGTTGCTGCGGCGAGGAGGACATGTGGCTCGCGATCCGGAGACGATCGAGCGTGAGATCGAGCAGGCCAGGACGGCTTTGGCGGCGACGTTGGATCAGTTGACCGTCAAGGCGGATCCCAAGAAGCTCGCGGATGCTGCGCAGCGTGGGGTGCGGGCGAAGCTGGACAACCCGAAGGTGAAGTTCCCCTTGATCGGTGGGGGGATCCTCGTGTTGGTCTTGTTGGTGCGCAAGCTGCTGAAGTAGTCAGGCGCGGGCCTGCTCGGCCTTTTTTTCGGGCTGGGCGGGCTCGGCGGCCGGCTTGCTTTCCTCGACTGCTTGGGGGAGCTGTTTGCTCGGGGGGAGCGCCGGCTTTTTGTCCGATGTGGTCTGTTGCTTCGGGACGCTGCCGGGCGGTGGGACTTCGAGCGGGGGCAGTTTGGGGAGGGTGAGCCGGGCCGTCATGTAGGCCTGGGTGAACTCGAACGCGCTGCCGTTGAGCAGGTGGACGACGGTGGTTTTGCCTTCGCCGCCGAGTTCCTCGACGAGCTGGTCGGCTCGGTCGCGCGCGGCGATGATGCCGGGTGCTCGTGCGGTGAGCTCCTTGCCTCGGCCGCTGACCGTGATCGCCCAGTCGGCGTCCTCTTGGGTGTACGTCGCCGTGATCGCTTCCACCATCTGCCTCACGCCCCTCTCCCTCTCCAGCATGCTTTACACAACCGTGACGCGGCTACCGCATTCCCATGACGCGGTACACGCGCCCCCTCTTCGGCTGTGGAAAGTCCAGCATCACTTTCTACCGTGCCTTCGACACCGTAGAGCAACTCTGTGTCACAGGACACGACAGCGCTGAGTAACGACCGAATGGCCTAATGCACTTGCATTTTACCGTGCACGGTGCTGGAGGCCGCTCCACAGCACGTCCATGGCGTATTCGGTGGCCGTCTCGGGGCTCACTTCGTCGTGGCGTTCGCACCAGATCGCGAGGCGTTCGCAGGCGCCGACCACGAATTCCGCGGCTGCTTCGGCGCGGAGTTCGTCGCCGCTGTCGAAGTGGCCGCTCATCAGGGCGGCGATGAGGTCGGTCTGCTGGCGGCGGGTTTCCTCGACTTCGTCGGCGGCCGGCGTGCCGATCAGGGCCATCTCGTGGCGCAGGAGCGACCACGCCTGGCGTCGCTCGCGGATGAAGACGAAGAAGGCGAGCAGGCCGCGGCGCAGGGCTTCCTCGGCGGTGGCCGCGCCGACCGTGGCCTGTTCGGTGACCTCGCGCAGGACCGACCGGGACTCGCGGATGCAGGCCAGGAGCAGGCCTTCCTTCGAGTTGAAGTACTCGTACAGCATCGGTTTGGAGACGCCGACGAGTTCGGCGATCTCGTCCATGGACGCGGCCGCGTAGCCGCGGGCCGCGAAGACCTCTTCGGCGACCTCGACCATCTGCCGCATCCGCTCGGCCCGGGGCATGCGCTTGCGCTTCGCGGTGGTCACAGGCAACACTCTACCGGTAGTAACCTACTCTGAGTAAGATGGACGACGAGTAACAGGAAACAGGGCACAGTTAACCGGGAGGCGCGATGGGCAACCGCACGGAGACCGGGGTCGTCATCGTCGGGACCGGGTTCTCCGGTCTCGGCATGGCGATCCAGCTGCGCAAGGAGGGGCGCGACGACTTCGTCATCCTCGAAAAGGCGCACGACGTCGGCGGCACGTGGCGGGACAACAGCTACCCCGGGTGCGCCTGCGACATCCCGTCGCACATGTATTCGTTCTCCTTCGAGCAGAACCCGGGCTGGTCGCGCGCGTACTCGCCGCAGCCGGAGATCTGGCGGTACATGCGCGAGGTGGCCGACAAGCACGACCTGCGCCGGTTCACCCGCTTCGGCCAGGAGATGACCGGGGCCCGCTGGGACGCCGACGAGAACCGCTGGCACGTCGCCACGAGGGGCGGCGACGAATTCGTGGCGAACGCCCTGGTCGCCGGGGTCGGCGCCCTGCACCTGCCGATGATCCCGGAGCTGCCCGGCATCGAGAAGTTCGAAGGACCGGCCTACCACTCCGCGCGGTGGCGCCACGACGTCGACCTGAAGGGCAAGAAGGTCGCCGTGATCGGCACCGGCGCCAGCGCGGTGCAGTTCGTGCCGAAGATCGCGTCGGACGTCGAAGAGCTGACGCTGTTCCAGCGCACCCCGCCGTGGATCATGCCGAAGGCCGACCACGAGATGTCCGGGCGCACGCGCGCGCTGTTCAAGGCGTTCCCGCCGGCCCAGCGCGCCTACCGGAACCTGCTCTACTGGATGCTGGAAGCGCGCGCGATCGGCTTCAACGGCCAGTCGTGGGTGATGAAGCTGGGGCAGCGCCTGGCCAAGCGCAACATCGACCGCGCGATCACCGACCCGGCCTTACGGCGTAAGGTCACGCCGGACTACACCATGGGCTGCAAGCGCGTGCTCATCTCCAACGACTACTACCCGGCGCTGGCCCGGGACAACGTCGACGTCGTGACCGACGGCGTGCGCGAGGTCCGCGAACACAGCGTCGTCGACGCCGCCGGGGTCGAGCACGAGGCCGACGTCATCGTCTACGGCACCGGCTTCCACGTCACCGACGCCTTCGACGACCTGGAGATCGTCGGCCGCGACGGGCGCAACCTCGGCAAGGAGTGGGCGACCGAGGGCATGCGGACGCACCTCGGGATCACCGTCGCCGGCTTCCCGAATCTGTTCTTCCTGCTCGGCCCGAACACCGGGCTGGGGCACAACTCCGTCGTGTTCATGATCGAGGCCCAGATCTCCTACGTCGCCGAGGCGCTGCGGCTGGCCCGCGGCCAGGCCATCGAGCCCAAGCCCGAGGTGCAGGAGCGGTTCAACACCGCGATCCAGCGCAAGCTCGCGAAGGGCATCTGGACGCGCGGCGGCTGCAAGAGCTGGTACCTGGACGCGAAGGGCGTCAACCGGACGATCTGGCCGGGCTTCACCTGGCGGTACTGGCTGGACACGCGCAAAGTGCGGCGCGAGGACTTCCTGGTCGGCTGACCCGGGCGCCCCCACCGGCGGAGGAGGCCGGTGGGGGCGCGGGATCAGCGGGAGGTGTAGCGGCGCAGGCGCCCGATCAGGTCCACGGTCGGCAGCCCGCACAGCTCGGCCATGCGCTCCAGCGCCGGCAGGTCGAGCGCGATCTCGCCGGCGCCGTGCTCGCCGGCCTGGTGCAGCCGGTCGTCGGCCCAGCGGCGCAGCGGCAGCAGGTCGTCGGAGGCGTCGGCGACGACCTTGCGCAGGTCGACGCGGACCCGGCCGGGCTCGTCGACGAACACCCGGCGGTGCACCTTGGCCAGCAGGTCCTGGGGCAGTTCGTCCATCGCGACGCACAGTTCGACCAGGCGCACGACGGAACACTGTCTGGTGCCCAGCTCGTAGGTGGCCAGCGTCTGCAGCGAAATCTCGCTCTGCAGGTGCTGGTTCAGCTCCTTGCGCGTCCAGCCTCGGCTGCGCCTGAGCTTGCGGAGCTCGTCTCCGAGAATCCGCTGATACTCCTCAGCGTCGATCAGCACATCAATGTCCCCTGCCGTGCTCTCCCGCGGCACCCTCACGGTGGTGACAAGTTTCCCGTGCAGGTGCACCCTCACGTGTATGTAAGTGCGCAGGAGCCCGGCCCTTACGCGATTTCGGGCATGTCTTTGATACCGATTGCGCGAGTTAGGCCTAACGGGTTAACGACAGGTAGCTTCTTGTGCAACTTGCAGTCTGCGTCTGGCTTTCAGTTGACGCAGGGGACGCCTTCGGCGGTGATCGGCTTGTCCTCGTCGGCGACCGGCGGCGGCGCCGGGGCCTGCGACGTCGCGCCCGCGGCCGCACCGGATCCGGCGCTCGCGCCCGCGCTCGTGCCCTCGTAGTCGGCGCCGAGGAACACCATCACGTGTCCCGATTGGACGCTCTTGTCCTCCTGGATCGTCGGCGAGCCGCCGAGGGCGTCGGCGACGGCCTGGCCCTTGTCCTTGCCGCCCTTCGGCACCCAGATCACCGTGGTCCTGCGGGCGGTCGCGTTCGCCGTGTCGCCGGAGGTGAAGCCCTTGCCCTCCAGGGTCTTGGCGACGCTCGCGGCCAGGCCGGTCTTGCCGGAGGCGTTGCGCACGTCGACCGTGGTGGCCTTGTTCGCGGGGTCGGACTGCTCCGCCGGCGGCGTGGTGGCGCCCGGCTGCGGACCGGCGAGCCCCTGCACGAACTGCTTGACCTCGGCCGGGTCGACCTGGATGGCGACGCCGTCCTCGGGCGTCTTGTACTCGACGTTCTTCACCGGGATCGTGCGGAACTCGAGCTGGCCGCCGGTCAGGCCCTTCATCTGCTGGGCGAACCCGAAGATGTCCCAGTTCTGGTTGAGCACGACCGACTTCTTGATGGCGTCGATCAGGTCGGACAGCTTGCCCGGGTTGGTCAGCGTGCCCGCCGAGAGCACCTTGCGGGCCATGCCGGCCATGAACACCTGCTGGCGGACGACCCGGTCGAGGTCGCCGTTGGGCAGGCCGTGGCGCTGCCGGACGAACTCGAGCGCCTGCACGCCGGAGATCGTGTGCTGCCCCTTGGTGAAGTCCGCGCCGGAGTACTGGTCCTTGACGTTGTTGTTGAGGCAGACGTCGACGCCGCCGATGGCCTTGGTGATGTCGCTGAAGCCGAGCAGGTTGACCGCGGCGTAGTTGTCGATGGTCGACCCGGTGAGCTTTTCGACGGTCTCGATGAGCTCCTTCGCCCCGGCCTGGTTGGCCTTGACGTCGAGCTCCTTCGGGTCGCTGACGCCCTGCTTCTGGAGGTCCTTGCGGGCCGACAGCATCGCGCGGGCGTAGGCGGAGTTGATCTTGTGCTTGCCGTAGCCGCCGGGGATGTCGACGTAGGTGTCGCGGGGCAGCGAGATCGCGACGGCCTTGCTGCCGTCGTTCGGGATGTGCACGAAGATCAGCGAGTCGGTGTTGAGCTCGCCGTCGGAGTCGCCGGCGCGCAGCTCGTCGAGCACCTCGCGTGAGAGCGGGTTGCCCTGGGCGTCGGTGCGGCTGTCGAGGCCGACCAGCAGGATGTCGCGGGCGCCGTCGGCGGGCTTGTCGCCGCCACCGCCGTCGCTGATCACGTTCGCGTAGTTCAGCCCGTTCACCAGGCCCTGCATGGCGGCCCACGCGTACCCGGTCAGGCCCATCACCAGCAGCGACACGACGGCCAGCGCGATCTTCGCGCCGCGGAAGGAGTTGCGGCGGGCGCGCGGGGCGGGCTTCGGCTGGGGCTTGCGGACCGGCGGAGTGCTGCGGCGCGCGTCCACCGGTTCACGGCGGGGCGCGGGGCGGCGGGGCGGCGGGGTGCCGCGCCGGCCTGGCTCGTCCTGCCAGGGCCGGGCGGGGCGGCGGTCGCCTTGCCCGTTCCGAGGCGGGTGATCCACGCGGGCGACTCCTCACTGCTTCGATCGGTGGGTCCTGGGGTTGGGACGCATGGTGCCCTCACCTGGTTGCCGTAGCGTTACACATCCCCCTGTGAATGTGGCACGCACCACCCAGTTTCCCGCATCCGCGAGGGTTGCGCCTGGTCAGGACGTCGCATTGACCGTCCGGCGGGCCGGCAGGAGGGTGCCGGCCGCCGCGAGCAGGGCGAATCCGGCCGTCGCCGCGTGGAGCGTGACGCCGAGGAACTCGGACGTGCCGCTGCCGTCGGCGAACAGCAGCGAGGGTGCGCAGGCCAGCGCCGTGGTGAGCCAGGTGCCGGTCGCCGCGCCGGCGCCGAGGCGGATCGTGTGCAGCAGGAACACCCCGAGGAGCAGGTGGACCAGGCTCTGGATCGGGTCGAGCCGCAGGCCGAGCAGGTCGGCGTCGGCGGCCACCCCGCCGAAGCGGGTCAGTGCGAAGCCGAACACGCCGAGCGTCGCGTAGCCGATGCCGAACGCGGCCGCGGCCCGGGTCAGGACCACCGTCCGGCGGCCGGGGAGCTCGGCCGCGCGGGGCCGCCGTCCGTGGTGGCTGTGCCGTTCGAACCACCAGAACACCAGGGTCGCGGGCACCGCGAGCAGCCCGACCGCGACCAGCGTGCGCGGCCGGACCAGCCAGCTCAGCCCGTCGGCGATCCGGCCCGGCAGGTAGACGACGGCGACCAGCAGCAGCATCCCGGCGAGGAACGCCAGGTAGAGGCTCATCGGCGCGCGCAGGACGAACCGGCAGGCGGCGGCGACGCGCGGCCGGTCGCCGAGCCGGGTCAGCGGGCCGGCCACGAGCCCGAGCACGCCGAGCTGGACCAGGCCGAGCAGCAGCACGCCCCACGGCGGGGCCGACAGCGCGGCCGGGGCGCCCGGGCTGCCGAGCAGGACGGGTGGCCCGGCCCGCAGGACGCTCGCCACGGCGAGCCCCGCGACCCCGACGGCGGCGGCCGCGGCGAGCAGGCGTCGCGACGGGCGTACGCCGTCGGCGTGCGCGAAGGCGAGTTGCTGGGCGAGGAGCGCGAGGGCGAACGTCGCCGCGAAGCGGGGCAGGGGCGAGCCGATCCAGCTCGCCGTCGCTTCCCCGGCGACGACCACCGCGAGCAGCCCGGCCGCTGCGTTCACCGGCGCCCGGCGGTGCAGGGCCAGCAGCGGCGGCGCGCAGACGATCGTCAGCAGGTAGACCCCGAGCAGCCACAGCGGGTGCAGCGCGATCCGCATGACCGTCGCCGTCGTGCCGGCCGGGATGCCGAGGAGCTCGAGCGCGAGGGGCGTCAGGAGGGCGACGACGGCGAAGATCAACGCGGGGCGCAGCAGCGGGCTCGCGCGTTCGGCCAGGAAGTGGCGGTAGCCGCCGCCGTGGTCCTGTTCGGCGTGCCAGCCCGCCGCGTTGGCGTGGCCGCCGGCGAAGAAGATCAGCGGGGCGAGCTGGGCGAGCCAGGTCAGCGGCCAGAGGGACGCCTCGGGCGCGCCCGCCCAGTGCGCGAGCGCCGTCACCGACTCGCCGACGAGCAGCAGGACGATCCCGCCCGCGCCGAGCAACGCCCACCGGCTGACGTCGGCGGGGGTGACGGTGGCCGCCGGCACCCGTGGCTCGCGCCGGGCGCGCAGCCAGCCGCGCAGCCGGAACACCAGCAGGCAGGCGATCACGAGCACGCCGGCGACCATCGGGCCGATCGGGTCGCCGACCGGCGGGCCCCAGCGCTGGTGCCACGAATTGACGACCAGGCCCGCCGAGTAGAGCGTCGCGACGATCCGGCACGTGCCCGCCGAGTTCATCGGGTTGAGGTCGCAGGCGTGGTGCATGTCGTGGGAGAGCTGGTTGTCGAGCGCTTCGCGGACTTCGGGGCCGAGCGGGTGGCCCTTGCGGTCGGCGTAGCGCAGCAGGTCGTAGCCGAGGTCGTGCGCCTTGCACGGGACGGCGTAGTCCCACTTCGTGTTGTCGTCGCCCCACGGCGTCGAGCAGCCGCCGTCGGTGTGCACGGCCCGGACGGTGCCGTCGCGGGCCGGCATCGCGCCGGGGGTGACGCCGCTGAGCGCGGTGAAGTCCTTGGGCAGCCGGGCGAGCGCGTCCGGGTGCGGGCCGGGGTGGACGAGCGCGTCGATGGCGTTCTGCGCGGCCAGGACGTCGCCGGTGGGCGGGCCCTGGTCCGGCGGGGCGGGCGGGCGCGAGGCGATCAGGCCGAAGGCGAAGACGACCAGCAGGACCAGCAGCAGCCAGCCGGACGTCGACCAGGGTCGGCGGACACGCGGCGGCTGGCTCGGGGCTGGCATGGTCCCAGGGTGCCAGCCCCGCGTGAGCGGCGACACGGGGATAACCCCCGGGACCGCGTTGCCCGATCGGGTGGCGCTCGGGGCTGCCCCTTCTTACGTTCCGCCGCGGCTTCGAGGCGGGGAGAATGACGAGCGGGGGTGCGGCGACCAGGAGGGCGTGCGGTGGGCTCGCTTGTGGTGCCCGTGGAGAACACGGTGTACGCGTTGCGCCGGCTCGCTCCCGGAGCGGCGTTGCGCTCGCCGGCTTCGCCGGAGCTGCGGGTGCTGGCGCGGGCGTTGCGTTCGTGTTCGCCGGGGGAGCTGGCCGCCGCTCACCCGGGCGCGGTGGTGCGGGCGGTGCTGGCCGAGCAGGCGCGGGCGCTCGACCGGGCGACGACGGGGCTGTTCGGCTCGGACGCCCCGGAGGCGGCGCGGCTGGTGCGGGCGGCCCGGTTCAGCGGGCGCGGCGCGGTGTTTTCGCGGGTCCGCGCGGAGCCGGGCCTGCGGACGGCGGCGTTGGGCTGGGCAATCGCGACGGGAGCGCGGTTGCTGGCTGATTCGTTGCGTGGCGTGCCGCTGGTGCCGGACGCTTTGGACGGCCGGTTCGCGGCGGAGCTGACGGTGGCGGCGCTCCTGCCGCGGGCGGAGGCGGGCGGGGAGGCTGTGGCGGTGGACGGTCGCGCGGGGTTCTTGGAGGCCCGGTCGGTGCTCGTGGGGGAGGCCGGGTTCCGGGTCGACATCCGGGCGGAGCCGCCGGTGGAGCTGACGGGCGACGGTTCGGTTCTCGCGGTGCGGGCGCTGTGGTGGAACGGTCTCGGGCGGGTGACCGACGATCTGGGGTACGAGTACTTGATCGTGCGGAAGGACCCGGAGGGCAGTGGGGTCGTGCGGCATTGGTGCCACCCGCGGCCGGCTCCGGGGGCGAAGGTGCTGACGCTGGAGTCGGCGGGGTACCGCGGGGAGAGCCTGCGGCTGGCGCCGGCGGTGGCGCACGGGACTTCGGCCGAGGTGCTGGTGAAGCGGGAGTTGACGGTCCGGCTGGGGACCTAGTCCTCCGCGCCGCCCGGGAGGCCGCCGCCCGGGGTGTCCGGGGCGAAACACACCTGGTCGCGGCCGTTCTCCTTCGCCAAGTACACCGCCGCGTCCGCTGACTGCAGCAACCGCTCCAACGTGTCTCCGTGGCGCGGGTGCCGGGCCACGCCGATCGACGTGGTCCGGTCCGCGATCGTGGCTGGATCGCCTCGCTTGTCCGTTGTCACGATATGCAACTTGGCAATCGCAACACGTATGCGTTCCGCCGCGTCCCACGTCGACTCTTCGTCGATGTCCGGGAGCAGAATGAGGAATTCCTCACCCCCGAAACGGCCGACCAAGTCACTCGGTCTCGTCACTTCGTCGAGGGTTTGCGCAACCGTGCGGAGCACGTCGTCACCCGCCGGATGTCCATAGGTGTCGTTAATCCACTTGAAGTGGTCGAGATCGACCATCAGCAGTGCCAGTTGATCACCCGATCGAGCGGTGCGTTCGAGTGCCCGCTCGGCCGACTCGGACCAGCCGCGCATGTTGAGAATCCCGGTTTTCGGGTCGGTCCGGACGTCGTTCTGGAGCTGGTCGAGTTCCGCGAGCCGATTGAAGACCACGGTGACCACGGCCATCACCGCCACCATCGGCGGCACGGCCGCGAGCAGGATCGCGGTCACCGCGCCGAGGCCGATGGTGATCGCCTCGAGGGTGTTGTCGGCGGGGCTGCCGAGTACGTTACGAACCGTGCGCCCGGCGGGGGATCCGAGCAGCAGGACCCCGCCCACGTACGCGATCTGGATGATCTCGTAGATGGCCCCGGTGAGCACGATCGTGCCGGACTCGCGCAGGAACCCGCCCCAGTCCGGCGGCCCCGCCAGGTGCGGTCCGAGCGACGTGTAGGCGACGTGCGCGAGCGTGGCCGCGAGGCCGTGCGTGATCGACGAGAAAACGAAGTTGTTGGCCGGCCTGCGTGCGATGAACCAATGCTGCGCGCGGATGACGGCGATGACGAAAAGAATGAGCGGTACCGGCAGGATCATCGCCGCGGAAAACGTCCAGACGGCGGTGAGGTCGATCAGCACCGTTTTCGTCCGGCTTCGCCGGCGCTCTTCCTGTCGCTGGGTCAGCTGAATGTGGACGGTGGCGCCCGCGGCCAGGATCGCGCAATTGATCCAGTCGTTTCCGGCCGGAACGGGAGAACGCGCGAACGCCACCGCGACAACGGCGAGGGCGACCGCTTCGGCCGCGAGCATGAACGCGATCTGCGGCGGCCGGCGGCGCCACAGCGCCCAGTTGCGCGGCCGGTACGGGTGGTCGGCGCGGACGGTCGCGAGTGGAGCACCGGCCGTGGTCGCCGGTCCGTCCGTGGTCACGCCCGGTTCCGCGCCGGTTTCCCGGTGCTCCGGCGCCGGGCCGCCCGGCTCGCCCGGGCCGCCGTCCGGTCCTGGATGCAATTGGTCACCTCCTTTCCAGCCTAGTCGCCGCCTTGAGTAATCTCATCGGTACCTGGCAGAGTGTTCACGCATTCCGCGGCCGGGTACCATCCCACAGCAACAGACCTGCCGAGGACCCGGAGGAACTGCCGGGAACGCGGCGGAAAAGGTTCTGCGAGACTCTCCCCGCACGGAGGTGGCCCCCATGCGCAACCGCGACTTCTGAACCGCCCGCGAATTGTCGTCCGCGAATGTCGTTCATGATCTTGTCCGCACGGAGAGGTGGCGTCCGATGGCCAACCGTGACTTCTGATCCGGTCCGCCGGGGAGCTCCCGTTCCCCGCTCATGACAGCCGCGGTTCCGGTTGCGCGCCGCCGACGCGGCGCCAGGACAACGCGACCGGCACCGCCAGCAGCAGTCCCACCGCCCCCGCGAGCGCGATCGTCGCGTCCGCGGACCCGAGCCACTGGGCCACCAGCCCGCCGATGCCGACGCCCACACCCTGGGCGACCCGCAGCCCCGTCCGGTAGAGCCCGCCGGCGCTGCCCCGGATGTCGTTGGGCACCCACGTGATGAACGTGGCCGACACCGTGATGACGTACGCGCCCGTCGCACCGGCCAGCGCGAGCAGGACCAGCGCGAACGCGAGGTTCGGCCGCAGCGCGAACGCCGCGAGCGCGGCCAGCGGCAGCGCGGCCAGCACCCCCAGCAGCCGGCGCCGGTGCTCCGTCGAGACGAACCGCGACAGCAGGAACGTCCCGACGACGAAGCCGAGCGGATCGGCCGCCAGCAGCCAGCCCACCGCCTGGTCGCCCGCGTCCAGTTGTGCGGCGAGCGGCGCGGCGAGGCCCTCCGGGATCACCGCGAGGCCGACGAGCCACGACAGGTAGAGCAGCACCCGGAGCCGTTCGTCGCCGAAAACCTGCCGGACGGCGCCGAACCACGGGGCGCCGCCGTCCCCCGCGGCCGGTCGGCGCAGCACCGCCAGCCGCACGGCGGCCGCGGCGACGAGGAACGTCAGCGCGTCGATCGCCAGCGCCCACGACGTGCCGACGCCGGTCACCAGCAGGCCGCCGGCGGCGAGGCCGGCCAGCATCGCGGTGTTGTTCGTGATCCCGCGCAGGTCCTGGCTCTGCAGGTAGACGTCGTCGTCGCCGAAGATCTCCCGGCCGAGCGCGTTCTGCGCCGCGTTGCCCGGCGCGTTCGCCAGCCGGGCGAAGACGAAGAGGACGAACAGCCAGCCCATCGGCATCCCGGGCAGGGCCATCAGCCCGATCAGCACGGCCTGGGCGAGCGAGCCGGACACCAGCACCGCGCGCCGCGGGAACCGGTCCGCGAGCTGGGACAACCCGAGCCCGCCGGCGAGCGCGGGCAGGAACGTCAGTGCGTAGACGACGGCGGAGAGCAGCGGCGACCCGGTCCGGTCGAAGATCAGGATGGCCAGCGCGACGATGGTCAGCTGGTCGCCGAGCATCGACTGCGTTTCGGCGAACCACAGCGCGCGGAACTCGCGGTTGGCCAGGACGGCCCGGAGCCGGGGGGTCGCGCGCGTCGTCACCTCGTAACCACCGTCCCCCGATCGAGTGAATATGGGTCGTCCGCATTGTGCCTCGCGTGTGACGACCCCGGCCGGGGGAGTCACACCCGTCCTCCCGGAAGCACTAACAGTATGCCGCCGATTACGCGGCGGTGTCCTCGGAACGCGCGTCCCCGATCCCTTCGGAGCCGATCGGGTTACGCCGTCGCCGGGGCCGGTGATTGGCCGTGACCGGCTCGCGGGTACCTCCGGGCTGATCGAACCGGATTCGCTCGGCGCAGAGCGGCGGCCGCTCGTCGTCGCGACGATGCCCCACTGGACCGAATGGGCCAAGACTGGACGCAGAGCCGGCCGGGGTGGACGGACCGCGCCAATGGCGGCGCGCCGCAGAGCGGGGAGACGACGATGGACGGGTTGATGCAGGGCAAGGCGGTCGTGGTGACCGGCGCCGGCCGTGGCCTGGGCGAGGCGTTCGCGGTGCACGTCGCGCGGGCGGGCGGGTCGGTGGTCGTCAACGACGTCGACGTCGAGCTGGCCGAGCGCACGGCGGAGAACATCCGCGCGCACGGTGGCCGCGCCGTGGCCAGCGGGCACAGCGTGGCCGAGGCCGGGGAGGCGCAGGAGATCGTCGACCTGTGCGTCAAGGAGTTCGGCGGGATCGACGGGCTGGTCAACAACGCCGGCCTGAACTACGAGGCCCTGCCCTGGGAGGACGACGTCGAGCAGGCGCGCGAGCTCGTGCAGGTCAACGTCATGGGCGTGGTGAACACCGGGCTGGCCGCGATCAAGGCGATGGTCGACGCCGGCACCGGCGGCTCGATCGTCAACATCTCCTCGGGCGCGTCGCTCGGGCAGCGCAAGCTCGGCGTGTACGCGGCGAGCAAGGGCGCGGTGGCGTCGCTGACCTACTCCTGGGCGCTCGACCTCGAAGAGCAGGGCATCCGCGTCAACGCCGTCTGCCCGCTCGCGCACACGCGGATGGTGTGGAAGTCCGAACGCTCTCTGCGCGCGTGCCCGCCGGACCGCACGCCGTCGCGGATCGCCCCGGTCGTGCTGTTCCTGCTCGGCGAGGGCTCGCACGGCATCACCGGCCAGATGATCCGGTGCAACGGCCCGCAGCTGCACGTCATGGGCCAGCCGTTCCTCAAGCAGCCCATCCTCGAGCGCCCGGTGTGGGACACCGAGACCGTGCAGAAGGCGTTCGACGAGGTCTTCTCCGCCCACCTGGAGAACTACGGCCTGGAAAAGCGCGTCCCGCCGCGGCTGCGCAAGTGGACGGAGTCGACCTCGCCCCGTACTGCCTAGTTGCCCGCGGCCGGCTCGGGGTCGCGCGTCGCCGCGTACAGCGCCTCGATGTCGGCCGAATAGCGGTCGTTGATGACCCGGCGCTTGAGCTTGAGCGTCGGGGTCAGCTCGCCGGACTCGGGCGTCCACGCCTTCGGGAGCACGTGGTAGCGCTTGATCTGCTCGATCCGGGCCAGCCTGCTGTTCGCCGACTCGACCGCGCGCTCCAGCTCGGCCTTCACCGCGGGGTGGTCGGCGAGCTCGTCCGGCGCCGCCTCGACGCCGTTCGCCGCGGCCCAGCCGGGGGCGATCTCGTCGTCGAGCACGATCAGCGCCGTCACGTACGGCCGGTCGTCGCCGATCGCGACCGCCTGGCCGATCAGCGGGTGCTCCTTGAGCAGGCCCTCGACCCGGGTCGGGGCGATGTTCTTGCCGCTCGAGGTGATGATCAGTTCCTTCTTGCGGTCGGTGATCGTCACGAAGCCGTCTTCGTCGACCGTGCCGATGTCGCCGGTGGCGTACCAGCCGTCGGCGTCGGTGGCGTCCTTGATCGTCCCGTCCTCCTGGAGGTAACCGAGGAAGACGATCGGGCCGCGCACCAGCAGTTCGCCGTCTTCGGCGACCTTCACCTCGACGTCGGCCAGCGGCTTGCCGACCGTTCCGGCCCGGAAGTCCGAGCCGGAGTTGGACGTCGCCGCGCCGGTCGTCTCCGACAGGCCCCAGACCTCGCAGATCTCGACGCCGAGGCCGGCCAGGAAGTAGATGATCTCCACCGGGAGGGCGGCCGCGCCGCTGGAGGCGACCAGCACCTTGTCGAGCCCGAGCAGCGCGCGGATCGGGGCGAGCGCGGTCTCGTCGGTCTGCCGGATCTTCTCGGCCAGCTCCTCGGGCACCGGCTGCCCGGCGCTGCGCAGCTTGTAGCCCTGCTGCAGCAGCTCGTTCGCCTGCAGCAACGCCGTCCGCCGGTCCTCGGGCACGCCGCCGAGCATGTTCTTCAGGCCGGCGACCATCTTCTCCCACACGCGCGGGACGCCGAAGAAGCTCTCCGGGTGCACCTGGCCCAGCGCGCCGACGACGCCGGCGGGGTCGGCGAGCGTGTGCACGTGCCCGGCCCAGACGATCGGCAGGTAGATCGACAGCTCCCGCTCGGCGATGTGCGCGAGCGGCAGGTACGCGATGTTCGACGCGTGCATCGGCGGGTGGTGCAGCTCGGTCACCGCGTACGCCTGGTGGATCGCGTTGCGGTGCGACAGCACGACGCCCTTGGGGTCGCCGGTCGTGCCGGAGGTGTAGATCATCGACAGCGGGTCGTCCGGCTTGATCTCCTGCCAGGACGCCTCGAAAGCGCCGGGGTCGGCGGCAAGCGCTTCCCGGCCCTGTTCGCGCACGGAGGCGAAGGAGTGGAACCGCTCGTCGCCGTCCGGGATGGCCGACTCGTCCATGACGACGACGTGGCGCAGGGCCGGGAGGTCGTCGAGCACCTGCCGCCAGCGCGCCAGCTCGGTCTCGCCGCCCAGCACGACGACCGGTGCCGCGCTATGCCGCGCGACGTACCGGATCTGGTCCGGGCTGAGCGTGGCGTAGGCGGTGCACGGGATCGCGGCCAGGTGCGTCGCGGCGAGGTCGGCGACGATGTGGTCCGGGCAGCCGGGCGCCATGATCAGCATCCGGTCGCCGGCGGCGAGCCCCAGCCCGGCCAGGCCGCGCGAGACCTCCGCGATCGCGGTGCGGAACTCCAGCCAGCTGAGCGTCGGCTTGCCTTCGATGTCGAGCGAGGTGATCGCCGGCAGGTCCGGGTAGTCGACCGCGTTGCGGTGCAGCAGCCGCGGGATCGTCAGGCATTCGGTCTGCTCGGCGACGGACGGGGTGGTCAACGCTGGCCTCCTCGGTGCTGAAGATGGCCCACACTGTATTGGCTCTCCGGCCGGGTGGATAGAGAATCGCGGCCACGCCAAACGTCCCCTTCACACGGCCTCTCGCGGTCAGCTCCCCACGACCGTCCACAGTGCACACGGGCGCCCGCGCGCGGACTCCGGTTCAATGGGTGGGGACTTCCAGGGGGGAATCCATGACGCGGTCGGCTCGGAAACTGCTCGACGAGATCCAGCGGGAACTCGCGCCGCGGGACGGCGACAACCGGCTCGTCCCGCTGATCACCGCCGGCCGCGCGCCGCGCGCGGTGTTCGCCGCGCTCGCCGCGGAGGAGAAGCGGATCACGCTTTCGGACTGGCGCAGCTTCCACGCGCTCGCCGCCCGCGCCGACGAACCGCACGCGCGCACCTTCTTCGGCGGGCTCGCGCCGGGGGAGCAGCAGGCGAACGCGATGCTCGACGCTTTGATCAAGGCGGTTGGTCCGGACCACGGGAAGGAACGGCCGCGGGCGGGCTGCCAGGCCTACCCGGCGTACGTCGCGTGGCTGGCGCTGAACGGCGAGTCGTCGGCGACCGCGGCGGGCATCTTCGCGAATTTCGCCGCCTTCGGCCGGTACTGCGCGGAAGTCGCCGCGGGCATGCGCCGCCACTACGGCTTCCGCGACGACGCGTGCGCGTTCTTCGACTTCTTCGCTGCGGACGTTCCGGAAATCGAGGAACAAGCGCTCGCCGCGATCCAGGCCGGGATCGACGCGCACCGGCTCGACGAACGCGAAGCCCACCTCTACGCCCGGTTGTTCCAGAGCTACGAACTGCAGTTCTGGAACACCCTCGCCGACGAGTTCCCGGGCTGAGGGGCCGCGGAACCGGTTCCAGGCCCTTCGGGAGTGCCACGCGCAGTGGTCGAACCACTGCGTATGCGGAATGGCGGGAATTTCGGCTCGCCGTCCGGGGAATCCGTGGTGATGGTTTCGAATGCCGCGCAATTCCGCTTCGCGGAGACCGTGAACCCCGGACGAAGGGGCCGGCCCCGGTCGCCGCGGCGCGCTCGTGACCTTTCTCACCGAACCGTCCGGCGCTTCCGTACGTAGCGGAGGCTGTCGGGACCGTTGGGTCGATCGCACCACCGCAGAGCGTGCACCCAAGGGGCGGAACGGAAGTCGACCTGGGACGAACGTCACGACTTTCGGTGGTGGACTTTCCAAGCGCAGGCAGCAAGTGTGGACGGGTCACCGTTTCAAGATCACGTTCTCGCCACGGACTTGACGCGCCCTGGAGGGCTGCCTAACGTCGTCGCGGGCGAAGCAGACCACGGTGATGTTGATCCGGCTGGTCGGAATCCGGGTGTTGACCGCCTCGGGCGACCCGAAACCATGTACTGCCGGAAGGAAAACGGACCCAGGTGAAGCAGATTTCTCTTCGACGCAACCGGGGATCCTCGATTCGGAAGCGCGTGCTCACGATCGCGCTCATCCCCAGTGTGGCCCTGCTGCTCGTCGGCGTGGCCCTCGCGGGCTACCTCATCTACGACGCGGTCACCGCGCGCGACTACACGACCAAGATCCGGAACTCGGAAGCCCCGGCGATCCCGTTCTTCGCCGCGCTCCAGCAGGAGCGCCAGGCGACGCTGAGCCTGCTGGCCGGCCAGGGCAACCAGCGTGCCGTGCTCGCGGCGATCCGGCCGAAGGTCGACGCGACCGCCGCGAAGGAGATCGAGAACCTCCGCGACAACTTCGCCGACTACGACGGGACGCCGCCGAGCGTCCAGAAGAACATCGCCACGTTCTTCGGGCTCTTCCAGCAGCTGCCGCAGACGCGCCAGGCGGTCGACGGCGGCCAGATGCAGATGCTGCAGGCGTTCGGCTACTACAACAAGATCATCGACCAGTTCACCGACGGTGTCGCCGGGCTGGCGCAGAACGCCCGCGGCGCGCAGAACGCGTTCGACCGGCTGACCGCCATCCCGATGTTCACCGCGGCGGA
Organism: Amycolatopsis sp. NPDC098790; assembly: GCF_044759945.1. NCBI lineage: Bacteria > Bacillati > Actinomycetota > Actinomycetes > Pseudonocardiales > Pseudonocardiaceae > Amycolatopsis > Amycolatopsis sp. NPDC098790. The sequence continues at coordinate 705,248 of NZ_JBIWAI010000004.1, read as the reverse complement.
CCAGATGCAGCGCAGTGACGCGCTCGCCGCGGCCGGGCTGGCCGCCGGCGGCCTCGGCAACGACGAGTTCCGCACCTACGTCGGCCAGGTCGGTGCCTACCACGCGCAGCTCGACGCGTCGGCGCCGAAGATGATCCCCGAGGTCAAGGCGAAGTACGACCAGCTGCTGGCCAGCCAGCCGTGGCAGACGGTCACCCAGGTCGAAACCGCTTTCCTGCGCGGTGACCTGTCGAAGCTGCCGGTGGCGCAGGACCAGTGGCGCACCGCCGCCCGCCAGGTCGGCGACGCCCTGATGGGCATCTTCGTGGCGCAGAGCTCGAACGCGAGCGCGGCCGCCATCGACGACGCCGACTCGACGTTCACCGAATCGCTGATCGCCGGCGTGATCGCGGTCCTGTTCGCGGTCTTCGTGGTGTTCGTCGCCGTCCGGCTGTCGAACCGGCTCATCGGCCGCCTGCACCGGCTGCGCGAGGACACCCTCGACGCGGCCGAGGTCCGGCTGCCCGAGCTGGTCGCCCGGGTCCAGGCCGGTGAGCCCGTCGACCTCGAAGAGGGCGGGCACTTCCTCGACCACGGCACCGACGAGATCGGCCAGGTCGCCGACGCGTTCAACAAGGCGCAGCAGACCGCCATCGCGGCCGCCATCGACGAGGCGAAGATCAAGGAGGGCACCAAGACGGTGTTCCTCAACATCGCCCACCGCAGCCAGGTCATCGTGCACCGCCAGCTCAAGGTGCTCGACCAGGCCGAGCGCAAGCAGGAGGACCCGGAGCAGCTGGACACGCTGTTCCAGCTCGACCACCTCTCCACCCGCGCCCGCCGCAACGCCGAGAACCTGATCATCCTCGGCGGCGGGCAGCCGGGCCGGCAGTGGCGCAACCCGGTCGGGCTGGCCGAGCTGGTCCGCGGCGCGTCCGCCGAGACCGAGGACTTCGCCCGGGTGAAGACGGCCGCGCTGCCGCAGATCGCCATCCGCGGCCCGGTCGTCGGCGACCTCGTGCACCTGCTCGCCGAGCTGATCGACAACGCGACGTCGTTCTCGCCGCCGCAGTCGCGGGTCGAGGTCCGCGGCAACGTGGTCGGCAAGGGCGTCGTGATCGAGGTCGAGGACCAGGGCCTCGGGCTCGAGCCGGACCAGACCGAAGAGATCAACTCGATGCTGGCCAACCCGCCGGACTTCGGGATCATGGCGCTGTCCGACGAGCCGCGCCTGGGCCTGTTCGTGGTCGCGCGGCTGGCCGCCCGCCACGGCATCCAGGTGCACCTGCGCGAGTCGGCCTACGGCGGCACCCGGGCCATCGTGCTGGTGCGCACCGACCTGCTGGCTCCCCTGGCGGAGTCCGAGCCGGAGCAGCCGATCACCCCGCCGAAGCCGGAGCTCGTGCCGAACCCGGCCGAGCCGGAGCAGGGCAACGACGAGGTCGCGCCGCTGCGCCGGCCGGTCCGCCGCCCGGCCCGGCACCGCACCGAGCCGCCGGCCCCGGTGACCCAGCCCGAGCCGGTCGTGCCCGTCGCGCCGCCGGCCCCGGTGCAGCCGCCGTCCGCGCCGACGCCGGTCCCGGTCGGGTCCGGGTCCGTGTCCGAGCCGGTCAGCCAGCCGACGCAGGCGCAGCCCGCGGTCGCGCCGGTGCGCCCGGCCTCGCCGCCCGCCCGGACGTCGCGCCCGGCCCGCCCGGCCGCGCAGCCGCCGGTGTGGCCGCCGTCGGAGCCGCGGCCCGCGGTGTCCGAAGGCCGGCCCTCGCAGCCGCGCCGCCCGGAGGCACCCGGCCGCCCGCCGCTGCCGCAACGGCGACGTCAGCAGAACCTCGTGCCCCAGCTGCGGGAGGATAGGCCCGCACAGGAACGCGAAGAGGTCAGGCTGGACTCGCCGGAAGCCGCCCGCAGCAGGCTGTCCGCCTTCCAGCAGGGCACCCGCCGGGCCCGTGACGAAGAACAACCGGCTGAGAACGACGACAGGTACGGAGAGCGCGACTAATGGCCAACGTCAGTGAGCTCGACTGGCTGCTGGACGACCTCGTCAAGCGGGTAGCCGGGGCGGACCGCGCGGTGGTCCTGTCCTCGGACGGCCTGCTCATCGGGCGGTCGGGGAACCTCTCCGAGGAGGACGCCGAGCACCTTTCGGCGGTCGCCTCCGCGTTCCAGAGCCTGGCCCGCGGGACCGGACGGCACTTCGGCGGCGGCAACGTCCGTCAGACGATGGTCGAGATGGACCACGCTTTCCTGTTCGTGACGGCGGCCGGCCGGGGCGCTTGCCTCGCGCTCCTGGCCCGCGAAGACGCGGACATGGGTCTCGTCGCGTACGAGATGAACCTGATGGTGAAGCGGGTCGGCCAGGTGCTCACTTCGGCTCCGCGGACCGGCGCCGGCGTCCTGCCCACGTCGCCATGAGCGGACGGCACGAAGCCTGGTTCGACGACGAGGCCGGCCCCTTGGTCCGGTCGTACGCGGTCACGGGCGGCCGCACCCGGTCGGACACGCTCGGGCTCGACCTCATCACGCTCGTGGTCGCGCTGCGGACGGCGCACGAAGCGGGCATGCTCGAACCGGAGTACGCGCGGATCATCGCCCTGTGCCAGCGGCCGGTCTCGGTGGCGGAGGTCGCCGCCCGCGTCGACCTGCCGCTGCCGGTGGTCAAGGTGATGCTCAGCGACCTCATCGAGCAGAACCTGGTGCTGTTCCGCACCGCGGCACCGGTCCAGGAAACCCCCAACCGACACGTATTGCAGGCGGTCCTTGATGGCATCCGGAAACTCTGACCCCCGGCGGAACCTGACCGCGACCGCGGTCAAGGTACTCATCGCCGGCGGGTTCGGGGTCGGCAAGACCACGATGGTCGGCTCGGTGAGCGAAGTGCCGCCGCTGCGCACCGAAGAGGTCATCACGACCGCGTCCGAGGGCGTCGACGACCTCTCGGGGATCGAGCAGAAGACCACCACGACGGTCGCGCTCGACTTCGGCCGCATCACGATCAACCCGGACCTGATCCTGTACCTGTTCGGCACGCCGGGGCAGGACCGGTTCTGGTTCATGTGGGACGAGCTGGCGGAGGGCGCGCTCGGCGCCGTCGTGCTGGCCGACACCCGCCGGCTGGACAGCTGCTTCGCCGCGGTGGACTTCTTCGAGCGGCGCAACCTGCCGTTCGTCGTCGGCGTGAACTGCTTCGACGGCGCGTACCGCTACGGCACCGAGGAGGTCCGGCAGGCGCTCGACGTCGGCATGGACGTCCCGCTGCTGCTGTGCGACGCGCGTGAGCGGGAGTCGACGAAGCAGGTCCTGACCAGCCTGATGGAACACGTGATGGCGCGGTCCGACCTGGCAGCCGCCCAGGGCGGCTACTGACCGGACCGCGCTCGGGGTGCTTCAGCGGCGGCGCTTGATCAGGTTGTCGACGGCGAAGCGGCCCGGGCCGATCGCGGCGAACAGCAGGAAGACCCACGCGTAGACCGCGGCGGGCTCGCCCATGTTCTGCAGCGGCAGCAGGCCCATCGGGGCGTGCACGGTGAAGTAGGCGTAGGCCATCACGCCCGAGAGCAGGATCGCGGCCGGCCTGCTGGCGAGCCCGGCGAACAGCAGCACCGCGCCCACGAGCTCGAGCAGGCTGCCCCACCAGCCGGGGAACGAGCCGAACGGGACGCCGCCGCCCTGGCCGTCGATGCCACCGAAGAAGCCGAATCCCTGCAGGCCGTGGAAGCCGAAGAGGAACGAGATCACGACCCGGCTGGCGCCGACGACGATGCCGGTGACCGGGGTGGTCTTGGCGGCGGCGCGGGTCTGGGTGTCGCGGGCGATGGTGGTGGTCATGGGGGTTCCTTCCCTGGGTTCTTCCTTGCCTTCTGCCTACGCGTCGAGTGGCTTCTCCCCGGATCGACAACCCCGCGAAAGTTTTTTCGGGCCGCGTGGGTACCCGCGAGGATGATCCGTTTGGCCCTGCTCTACCCCACGCCGGACGCCGCCGAGGACGACTTCGTCGACCTCGCCGCGCGCTGCGACCCGCCGGCCGAGGTCGTCCCGGTCCACTTCCCCTGGCCGGACGGCGTCGGCGACCTGTCCGCGCTCGGCACCGAGCAGACCTACGCCGCGGTCCGCGAGCTGGGCTCGGACGCCCACCTCGAGCGGGTGATCCCCGCCCTGGACGGATTCGACGCGGTGATCTTCGCCGTGACCAGCGCCAGTTTCCTGCACGGCGAGCACGGCGTCGGCCACCAGCTCCGGACCCTGCGGCGGCTGACCGGGCGGCCCACCGTCAGCACGACTTCGGCGTTCCAGCACGCAGTCAGGCGGCTCGGGCTGACCAGGGTGGCGCTGGCCTCGGTCTACCACCCCTCGGCCAGTGAGCACTTCGTCCGGCGGCTGGCCGAGGCCGGCGCGGCCACCGTCGGCCGCGTCGACGCCGACGCGCCCTCCGACCGCGAGCTCGCCGGGTGGACCGGCGACCGGATCGAAGCGCTGGTCCGGTCGGCCCGGCACGACGAGGCCCAGGCCGTGGTCCTGCCCGAGACCGCCCTGCACACCGCCACCATCGCCGACCGGCTCGACGAAGCCGCCGGTCGTCCGGTGCTCACCGCCACGCAGGTCAGCATCTGGGCCGCCTACGACGTCCTGGCTCGCCGGCCCCGCACGGCGAACGCCGGAGTCCTGTTCGGCCGGCCGGTGGCGGGATGCGGTTGACTGTGGCGATGGCGGGCAAACGCAGTGCCGGGCTCCTGCTCCACCGCGGGCGGGGCGAGGACGTCGAAGTGCTGCTCGGGCACATGGGCGGGCCGTTCTGGGCGAAGAAGGACGCGGCAGCGTGGTCGCTGCCCAAGGGTGAGCTGGACCCGGACGAGGAGCCGGAGGCAGCCGCGCGGCGCGAGTTCACGGAGGAGCTCGGGTTGCCCGCGCCTTCGGGCGAGTACGTCCCGCTCGGCGAGGTGAAGCAGTCGGGCGGCAAGGTCGTCACGGCGTGGGCGGTCGAGGCGGACCTCGATCCGGCGTCGGTCGTGCCGGGGACGTTCAGCATGGAGTGGCCGCCGCGCTCGGGCCGTCAGCAGGAGTTCCCGGAGATGGATCGCGTCGAGTGGTTCTCGCTCGAGGTCGCGCGCGAGAAGCTCTTGAAGGGGCAGCTGCCGTTCCTGGACCGGCTGCTGGCGCTAGTGGGCGAGTAGGGCCTCGAGGGGCTTCGCGGTGAAGGACGGCAGCACGACGTCGGCCTGGCCGAAGTCGAGGCTTTCGGTGATGGCGTTCGGCACGGCGACGCAGGTCAGCCCGGCGGCCTTGGCGGAGGTGACGCCGTGGGGCGTGTCCTCGAAGGCGATGGTCTCGCCCGCTCGCGCGTGGAGCGCGTCGAGGGCGGCGAGGTAGAGGTCCGGGTCGGGCTTCGCCTGGTGGCGGTCCCCGGTGAGGACGGCGTCGAAGTAGGGCGCGATGCCGAGCCGTTCCAGGTGCGGGTTCACCCAGGCCCCGGACGAACTGGAGGCGACGGCCATCCTGAGCCCCCTTTGGCGGGCGTCTTCGAGGTAGGTCAGGACGCCTTCGCGCGGGCCGAGCTCGTCGAGGAGTTCGAAGACACGGGCTTTCGTCTTCGGCCGCAGCGCCTCGGGATCGATGCCGGGGACGCGCTCGGCGAGCAGGGCGAACATGGCCGGCGTGGTGTGCTGGGTGCCGATGACGGCGTACCAGGCTTCCATGGGCAGCTCGACGCCGTGGTCGAGGAAGAGCTCCCGCCAGGACTGCAGCACGGCGGACTCGGTGTCGGCGAGGGTCCCGTCGAAGTCGAAGACCAGGGCGCGGGTGGGCACGTCTGCACCCTGCCCGGTCGGTGATCGACCGGGCAAGGGAGTTGTGACGAGGGCGGCTAGCGCAGGTAGAACTCCTTCAGCACCGGAGCCAGTGCCGCGGCTTTCACGATGTGCGTCTGGCCCGGCAGCGTCCGGTACTCCGCCGAGGGCAGCACCTTCGCCAGCGACGAGACGCCGTTGCGCATCCACTCCGGGCTCTTGCCGCCGTCCACCGTCAGCGTCGGGACCTTCACCTCCGGCCACGCCGCCTGGAGGGGCTCGCCGGACTGGTGCTCGAAGACCAGCACCGTGTCGTACGGGAGCGTCGTGGCCACGCGCTTGAGCTTCGCCCAGAACGGCATGATCCGCATCAACGCCACCGTCGCGCCGCTCAGGCCGACGCCCTCGGTCATGAACATCTTCACCGCCGTGCCGCGCTTGCCCGCCGCCAGCGCCGCGTCGAGCCGGGCCGGGTAGTCGGCCGGGACTCGGGGACGCGTGTCGTCCACGACGAACGGGGGTTCGTACAGCGCCAGCTTCGTCACCGGGAGGCTGCGGGCCGCTTCGAGCGCCAGTGCCGCGCCCGAGGAGATGCCGAACAGGAACACCTCGCCGCCCGCCTCCTTGACCAGCGCGGCGATGTCCTCGACCTCGCGCTCGGCCGCGTACGGACCGGTGTCGCCGCTCTCGCCGCGTCCGCGCCGGTCGTAGGTGTAGACGGTGAAGTGCGCGGCCAGCTCCTTCGCGAGCGCGTCGTTCGGGGACGAGCCGCGGTAGCACATCGCGCCGTCGACCAGGACGAGCGCGGGGCCGGCTCCGGCGCGGGTGTAGGCGATCTTCGTGCCGTCGGCGGAAACCGTCGTGCTCATCGGGACTCTCCTCGCGACCGCAGGTAGGTGGACGTCGTGGCGAGCCACGTGAACGCGACGGCCACGGCCGCCCAGAAGCCGAGCGTGACGACCGGGCTCGCCGACCCGGACGCTACGCCCGCGAAGCCCGCGAGGAACAGCAACCCGCTGAGCCGCGAGTACCACGCCCGCGCGGGCGGGAGGTGCGAGCCGATCGCGAAGCAGGCCGCGACCAGGGCGAGGAAACCGATGCCGCCGGCGGCGAAGTGCAGGGTGCCGTGCCAGCTGATCGCCGACGGCGGACCGGCGGGCGTGCCGGCCGGGAAGCCGTCCTGCGGGTCGGCGGTGAACACGCCCGCGCACAGCAGGCCGACCCCGTAGACGGTGAGCAGTCTCGGTCCCCACCGGCCGGGCAGGACACGCCGGATCCCGGCCGCGGCGGCGATCGTGAGCAGGCCGGTGACCAGGAAGTTCGCGATCTGGACGAAGCCGAGCGAGCCGTTGGACAGGAGGCTCGCGGGGTGCCGCGTGAAGTCGAAGCCGGCGCGGGTCAGGCCCTGGAGGAGGCCGGTGACGACGAAGACGGGCCCGGCGAGGACTCCGCAGGTCAGCAGCGTGCGAGTGGACGAGAAGGTGCTGGAGGGAAGCGTCGTGGTGGTCATGCGGGACAGCGTGGCATCCGACGGTCGAAACTGTCAAGACAAAAAAAGTTGTCGGAAGCGCCCAAGCGCCCCAATGTGGCCTTCGTTGCGTCTCACGCACCGAAGGCCGCCTTGGGTGCGCGAGACGCAACCAAGGCCGCCTTGGGGCGCTTGGGTCAGGCCGAACGCAGCGTGAGGAGCGTGATCTCGCTGGGCGCGAAGACCCGGAACGGCGGCCCCCAGAACCCGGTGCCCCGGCTGTTGTACAGCTGGGTCGGCCCGTGCCGGGTCAAGCCCGACAGCGTCGGCTGGTCGAACCGCACCAGGAGGTGGAACGGCCAGATCTGCCCGCCGTGCGTGTGCCCGGAGATCTGCAGGTCGACGTCGGCCTCGCGGGCCTGGCGCACCTGCTTGGGCTGGTGGGCCAGCAGCACCACGGGGACGTCGGCGGGCCGGTCGGCCAGCGCCGCGGCCAGGTCGGGACCGTGGCCGGGCAGGCCGGACGCCGCTCCGGTCGGGTCGTCGATGCCGGCGAACACGATGCGGTCGCCGTCGCGCTCCAGGAGCGTCGAGCGGTTGTGCAGCGTGTCCCAGCCGAGCCCTTCCATGTGGTCGATCCAGGCCTGGGCCTCGCCGAAGTACTCGTGGTTGCCGGTGATGTAGAACCGGCCGAGCGCGGCCTGGACGCCGCCGAGCGGGTCGACCTGCTTGCGGCGCTCGGCCACCGAGCCGTCGGCGAGGTCGCCCGCGTGGCAGACGACGTCCGCGTCGAGCGCGTTGACCGCCGCGACGACCTGCTCCGACCACTTCGTCCGGTCGATCGGCCCGTAGTGGGTGTCGGTCAGGACGGCGACGCGCAGGCCGTCGAGACCGGGGCCGAGCCGCGGGATGACGACGTCGGTCGCCTTCACCGGCGGCACCCGCATCGCGACGCGGTTGCCGTGCACGAGCAGCCCGGCCGCCACCACGAACGTCGCGCCCGCGACGATCCGCGAGCGCGCCGGGTCGTCGACGCCGAGCAGCGCGACGCGCAGCACCAGGCTCAGGACCGACCAGCTGAACAGGACCCAGATCACGGCCAGCAGCGAGTCGCCGAGCTTCGCGGCGGCGTCCTGGTGCCGCGCGTGCCCGCGGAACATCGCGACCGGCATGGTGACCAGGCCCAGCGCGAACACCGCGGTGCCGGCGACCGTGGCCGCCGTGCCCCAGTCCGGCGCGAGGACGAGCGTCCACCAAGGCACGGTGAACAGCAGGATCAGCGCCAGGATCGGCACGACGACGAATTGGCCTCTCATCGAACCAGATTACAGCCCGTCGGGCTCTTACCCCCGGACCGCCGGGGTCGCGATTCCGCTACCCTGGGGTCCGGGCGATAGGGGGTGACGACCACGGTGCACACGCTGCTGGAGCTGGCGTTCCCGGTCGTCGCGAGCCCGACCGCGCTGGTCGCCTTCGCCTCCATCGCCGCCGCGAGCCTGCTGGTCGTGCTGCTGGTCGGCAGCACCCACCGCGGTGAGCTCGCCGTCTGGTCGGCGCCGGTGCGCAGCCGCGCGACCGCCCTGCGCCGCCGGGCCCGCCGCGCCGAGTCGATCCGCCTGCGCGACCCCGGCGCCCCGGGACGCAGCAGGCCACGAGCACCCGGTTCCCGCAGCACGGCTGCGTAGGAACCTTTTCGACGCAGCCATTCCGCTCACCCTCACCCCTTCCACTCATGCGGAGTGCTGCCCATGTTCGGCTTCCTCGACGTGCCCGTCGAAGGCGCGTACCACCTGATCCACGCGTTGACCGGCCCGTTCTCGACGGCGCTGGCGATCGTTCTGTTCACCCTCGGCGTGCGGCTCCTGCTGCACCCGCTCGCCCGGTCGGCCGCGCGCGGCGAGCGCGCCCGGGCCGCGTTGCTGCCGGAAATCAAGACACTGCAAGCGAAGCACGCAGGCGACCGCGACCGGCTCGCCGCGGAGGTGACGAAGCTGCAGCAGGAGTCCGGGACCTCGCTGTTCACCGGCTGCCTGCCGCTGCTGCTGCAGTTGCCGTTCTTCACGGTCATGTACCGGCTCTTCACGACCCCGGTCATCGGCGGCGAACCCAACTCGCTGCTCGGCGCGACCCTCTTGGGGACGCCGCTGGGGGCGCACGGCCTGGCCGGCAGCCCGCTCGTGTTCGTCATCGCCGCCGGGTTGGCGGTCGTCGCATGGTTCTCGGTCCGGCAGAACCGGCAAGCCGCCCAGTCCGCCGCCGACGTGCCGGGCGGCAAGCTGATGCGGTTGCTGCCGTACGGCACCGTGCTCGCGACGCTCGTCCTGCCGCAGGCGGCCGGGATCTACCTGCTCACGACGACGGCGTGGACCGCCGCGGAACGGGCGTTGCTACGACGCGGCTCGTGAGCGCCGCCAGTCCGCCACGGCCTCCTCGACGTCCACCAGCGCCACCGTGAGCGGCGGCCCCGTGTGGTGGTTGAGGTAGGCCTGGCGGATCCGCTCGTTGAGGTCGTCGACGACCTCACGCACCTGCTGCTCGGTCCGCTCGGCGGAGAGGCGGCCCGGCAGGTCCTGGACTTCGCGCTTGAGCGCGAGCGCCGGCGGCAGCAGCGCCTTGGTGTCGTGGCCGCCGGCCCGGACCTGACGCAGCACCCAGTCGGTCGCCGCGTCGTTGCCGGTGGGCTTCGGCAGCGGCTTGCCGGTGCCGGGCAGGTCGTCGAAGGCGCCGCGGTCGCGGGCCTCGTCGATCTGCCGGTCGACCCACCAGCGGAAGGAGACCTTGGGCGGCTTGCGTCGGGTCATGCCTCCAGAATGCCAGGTCGGACGGGCGGCCCGGGTAGGATCACCGGCGGGGAGCGAGGGGAGCGCATGACCGCCGAACGCACTGGCGCCGACGACGTGGACCGGACGCTCGCGCTGCTCTGGCGCGCCCGCAGCGGCGCGGCCGAACCGACCAGGGGCCGCCGCCCGACGCTGACGATCGAGCGGATCGTCGCCGCGGCGATCGCGGTCGCGGACGCCGACGGGCTGGCGGCCGCGTCGATGCACCGCGTCGCCAAGGAGCTCGGCGCCGGCACGATGACGCTCTACACGTACGTCCCCGGCAAGGCCGAACTGGTGGACCTGATGGTCGACGACGTGCTCGTCGAGCGCCGGCTGCCCGGGCCGGGCGAGCCGCGGCCGCCGGACTGGCGCGCGCAGGTGGCGCTGTACGCGGAGCGGACGCGCGAGGCGTACCGCACGCACCCGTGGCTGTGCGAGGTTTCGCGGGTCCGGCCGCCGCTCGGGCCCGGTCAGCTGGCGGCCCAGGAGTACCTGCTGTCCATAATGGACGGTCTGGGGCTGCCGCCGCGCCAGGCCGTCGCGGCGGCCAACGGGATCGGCACGTACGTCGACGCGAACGCGGCACTGGGCGCGGAGAACACCCGTCTCGAGCGCAGCACCGGGCAGTCGACCGAGGCGTGGTGGCACCAGCGCTCGTCGTTCTGGGAGAACTACTTCGTGGTCGACGCGCACCCGGCGATGAACCGCATCTGGCTCGGCGGCGGCTTCGACGACAGCGCGAAGGGCCAAGGCGAAGCGGCTTTCGAGTTCGGCCTCAACCGCATGCTCGACGGGATCGAGGCGCTGGTCGGCTAGCGGCGGACCCGCCACCTCGACCGGCGCCGCTCCTGCCGCGGCACCGACGGCTCGGCGGGCGCGTCGCGCAGGACGTCCCGGCAGAGCGGGTCGAACCGGCCGGGTGCCTCGATCATCGGCGCCGCCAGCACCACGTGCCCGCACACCGCGCGGAACCGCCCGTCGTGCCGGCCCGCCGCGAACTCGTCCTCGGTGACGGCGTGGGTGTAGCCGTCGGTGTCGCAGCGGATGTGCACCAGGAACGGCTCCACCGCGCTCACCCCGTCGGGCTGGTCGTGGTGGACTCCGTGGACGTCTCCTCCGAGTCGGCCGCGGTGCTGGTGGGCGCCGCGGAACTGGTCGTCGGCGTGGTCGGCGTCGTCTCCGGCGGCGGCGTCGTGGACGGCGGCGTCGTGGGCGTCGTCGGGTTGCTCGTCGGGCTGGTGGGGGTGGTCGGGGTGCTCGACGGCGGCGTGGTGGCCGGCGGCGTCGTCGTGACCGGGAGCGAACCCGGCGGCTGGGCCACCACCGGCGGCGCCGGCGGGGCGGGCGCGCCGACCGGGCCACCCGCGGCGGCCGCGTCCGGGGCGTTCGGCGTGCCGATCGGGACGTCGCTGTCGGGCAGCTGGGCGACACCGCCGCGGTAGGCCGCGGCCCACGCCATCACGGTGTCCACATAGGACTGCGAGTTGTTGTAGCGGCGGACGGCCAGGCGCTGGCCCGCGTCCGTCGACAGGTCCAGCCCGCCCGAGCACAGGTAGCGCGCGGTGGCCAGTGCCTCGTCGTAGATGTTGTTCGGGTTCGACACGCCGTCGCCGTTGCCGTCGGAGGCGTAGCCGCGCCACGTCGACGGGATGAACTGCGTCGGGCCGACCGCGCGGTCCCAGACCGCGTCACCGTCGTACTTGCCGCCGTCGGTGTCCGGGATCGCGGCGAACGCGCCGGCGCCGTTGAGCACCGGGCCGAGGATCGGCTCCAGGGTGTCGCCGATGGCGTTGACGTACCCGCCGCGCGCGTGGTTCGACTCGATCCGGCCGATGCTCGCGATCAGCGCCCAGTCCAGGTGGCAGTTCGGCTGCTCCTTGGCGAGGATCGCGGCGGCGTTCTGGTACGCCTTGAGCATGCTCGCCGGGATGCCGAGCGGTCCGGAGATGCCCGCGGAGCCCGCGCGCCCGCCGGGCACGACCAGCGGGGTGGGCAGCGGCGGCTGCGGCAGGCTGCCGTCGACGGCGACGGGCGGCATGACGACGGTGGGCTGCTGCAGCGGGGCGGCCTGGTCCGGCAGCGCGTCCCCGGCGTTCGCGACCACGACCGGCGCGGGCAGGCCGGTGGTCAGCGTCGGCAGCACGACGAGCGCTCCGCCCGCGAGCGCGGCGGCGGCCCGGCGGACCGCCCGCGAGCTCTTGCGACGTGGCCGGTGCTTCGCCATGGTGCGTCCCCGCTTCCCTCGATCTTCGCTGATCGCCTCACCCGATCGGCCTCACCCACCGGTACTGACCGGTAGGAGCAAGCTATCCGATGGAACCAAACTTTGGCGAATAGCACAGCGAAATCGGGGTGGCGAGGAGAAGTTCGTCCTGATGGCACAAAACCTTCGTAGGAAATCTGTCACATTCACCAGGACTTAACGGGGTGCTGAGGAGAGTCTGCCCCGCAGAGTGCCCGGAGGGGCGATCTCGTCGTGCCTTGCGGTCGGGGGACACCGCCGGACGAGTGGATCCTGCGGCGTCGCGGTGCTTCCGCCGCCGGCGCTCCCGTGGACGTGCGGGCCGGCGTGGGGAGCGGAACCGGTGTCACGCTCGGTCGCGGCCTTGGCGATGTCCGGTTCGCCCGCTTCCGGTACGTCGCGTGTCGCTGTGGGGTCGCCCGCCTGGCAGCCGGCACCGGTCGGACATCGCGGGTCGCGACCAGGTGTGTTCCGCGGATCGGCTTTTCCGGTATTCGCGCCGCATTCGCGGATGAATCGTCGCTGAAAGCGTTTGCTGAACAGTCGGGGCGAAAGTGATCGGGCCGCTGCTGCTGGCGCCGCGGTTCGCGACGGCGGCGCGCTGGGTGAACGAGTCTTTACAGAGGCGTGAACCATTCCTATGATCGGCCGTCCGGACGCAGATGCCCGCGCCCGGTCGGCCCAGGTGGAGGGTTTGATGGCACGCAGGGCTCCCCGCGGCGACGCGGTCACGGTCGCCGAGCTGCTGGTCCGGTCCGCGGCGGACGGTCGTCACCGCGAACCCCCGACGCACCGTGAAAAACCGCAGGCCCTGCGGTCGTTGGCCCGGTTGCGGGTGCTGTCCGTGGTCGCCGGCGCGCTGGCGCTGACGGGCGGCGTCGCGACGGCGGTGTCGATGCCGGTCGAGCGCGGCGCGGGTGCGTCGTGGCCACCGGTCGGGCTGGAACCGCCGGCCGCCGCGCTGGTGCCGTTCCCCGCGGACGTCGTCGTGCCGCCCGCCGCGCCGGCTCCGAAATCCGTTCCCGTGGGCGGTGATTCCGAGGCGGTCGCGCCGCCGGTCGCGCAGCCCGTTTCGAATTCCGGAACCGCGGCGGTCCGCCGGGGGAATCTGGCCAAGGCGGTCAAGGTCGTCGGCAAGGTGAAGCCGCAGAAGCTGTTGAAGGTGCCGGCCTCGGCTGCGCCTTCTTTGAAGAAGGCGGCGCCGGTGCGGCACGAAATCCCGGACTTTTCGGCGTGGTGGCGCGGGTGGGCCGGGCCCCAGCCGTCGTCGCACGGCCGGCACGACGGCTGCGGGCGCCACCGCCGGTGACCTCAGAGGGGGATTTGGTACTGCATGAACCCCTTGTCGAGTGCGACCTGGTCGTAGAGCCGCCGCGCGGTCGTGTTCGAGGTTTGCGTGTGCCAGTAGACGCGCACGCAACCCTGCGCCCGTGCCCACTCGGCGACGGCTTCGATGAGGGCCCGCCCGGCCCCGCGGCCGCGGGCTTTCGTGTCGGTGAACAGGTCCTGCAGGTAGCAGACGTCGGCAGAGGTCGTGCTCGGGTGCGTGAAGAAGTGCACGATGCCGACGAGCTCGCCGTCGAGCCGCGCGCCGAGCGCGTGCATCCGTTCGCCACTTCCGAACTCGCGCCAGGCCCGGTCCACCAGCTCGGGCGCGAGTGTTCGGCCATAGAACGTGTTATAGCCGGCGAAGAGGTTTTCCCAGGCCGGGCGGTCGTCCGCGGTGAGGCCCCCAGTGGTGATCACGCCCAGAGGCTAACGCGCCGGTTGGCCGGTTAGGCGGACACGCCGGACACAACTGGCCAGTAAGGTGACGAACCCGAATCCGATTCATAGAATCACCGCCACCAGGTCCCAAGCCCGCGGAGGTTCCCGATGGCGCGCACGGCGAACCGTGCCAGTGGCAAGCCGGTGACGGTGGGCGAGCTGATGCTCCGCCCGGACGTCCACGGCAGACGCCGGCCCGAGGACTTGGAGGTGCTCGAGCTGGCATACCGCATGCGCCGCCGAGTGGGAGCGCCGCAGGTGGCCGCGCGGACGCCGCGCTCGCGTGCGTTGGCGGTGGTCACGGGCCTTTGGCGGCGTAAGGGTCGGTAGGTTTCGCCCGCGCCCGCGCCCGCGCCCGCGCCCGCTTCCGGGTGGCGCCGGCTCCGCTGGTTCCGGTGCGCTTATTTGCAGGCCATCCTCGTCGAGGGTGGCCTTTTTCGTGCCCGCCGGTTGCGGTCATGAGCCGGTCCAGGAGGCGGGCGAGGCGCACGGCTTCGACGGCGAGGTAGGGGCGCAGCAGGTTGGAGTCGCCGCCGGCGGCGGAGCCGCCCTGGCTGCGCTCGCGTCGGCTCTCGACGCTCCTGCTGTCCTGCACGCTTGCGCACTGGATGCCTGAAGCTGCTCATGGTGCGGCTGGAAGTCGCACAAGCTGCGCATTGCGCCCAGCTGGCGCGGACGGGGGAGTCGCGGAGCTTCGTGGCGGCGGAGGGGGCCAGCCAGCCCGGCTGCCGGTGCGTCCGCCGCCATACCGCACACCTGCCGGCGACGACCACGGCGATCGCCAAGCCGCGAGCGGCGGGGCAGCCAGTTGCGGTTGAGAGAGATGGGGGCGGTGCCTGTCAGCGAGCGGGCCGTGGAATTGCTGGTGTGGTGCGGCGGCGCCTGTCGGCGGGCGGGGCACGGGCTTGCTGGTGGTGGTGCGGTGGTGTTGTTGGTGGGCGGGGCCGTGGGATAGCTGGTTGAGGTGCGGCGGTGCTATCGGCGGGCGGGTGCGGGCGCGGGGTGGCTGGTTGTGGTTGAGGTGCGGTGGTGCAGTTGGTGGGCCGGGTGTGGGGGTTGCTGGTTGTGGTTCGGGGGTGCTGTCGGCGGGCGGAGTGTGAGTAGTTGATCGTGCTCGAGGTGGCGATGGTGCTTGCCAGCTGCGCGGGCTACCGATTGAGGCCCGGCTGCGGTGGCACGTTGAATGCGAGGCGCCCGTGGTGGGTGAGGATGTGGGTGTAGGCCCGTAGCCTTCTGGCTGCGGGCCTTTCTCGTGTTCAGTTGTCTCACGCTGCGAATGGCAGTGGTTGGTGCAAGTTGTTGCGCCTGGGTTTTCGTTCTCTGTCCAAGAACTCTGGTGGCAGGAACTCCGGGAGGCCGTCGGCGGCGATGCGGACCTCCCAACCTGAACGGTGTAGCAGTCGGTGGTGGTGGGCGCACATCAAGACCAGGTTGTGCAGGTCTGTGGGGCCGCCCTCGGCCCAGTGGTGGATGTGGTGGCCCTGGCAGTGGCGGGGTGGGCGGTGGCAGCCGGGGAATGCGCAGCCGCGGTCGCGCAGGTACAGCGCCCGGCGGAGACCTGCGGAGATCAGGCGGCGGAGGCGGCCCAAGTTCAACGGTTCGCTTTTCTCGCCCAGCACCGCGGGGATGATCATGCTGTCGCACGCGTGGACCCGCGCCTCCGCCGCGGACATCGTGCCGGTGTCGCCCAGGGTGGCTTCGCCGAGCCCGGACTTGAGGTCGTTCAGGTGGACCGCGACCATCACGTGGGCTCGTTCGCCTGCCTGCATGGGCAGGGTTGGGGAGTTGAGGGCTAGGTCGATCGCGTCGGAGAAGGCGTCGCCGTAGCGTTCCTGTGGGGAGCGGTGGTCGCCCTCGTCGGTGGTGGTGCGGCGTTCGGCCAATGAGTCCAGCAGTGCGCTGGCTCGGGCGCCGGTCTCGTCGTCGAAGCGGCCATGGAGTTCCCAGATGCCGGTTCTTTTGCGGCGTAGGGAGAGTTCGCGGCTGGGGACCGGTGGTTCGGTGGTGTCGGGTTCGGGGCCGTCGGGGTCCAGGTGCGCGATGATGCGGGCGCCGAGGGCGGCGACTTGTTTGTGGCCTGCATTCTCGGCGAACGTGAGCAGGTGCTGTTCGGCGTCCTCGCGGTGCTCGAGGGGGATCTGGGTCAGCGCTCCGACGATGGTGTCGATCATCGGGTTGCTCAAAAGTCCCGAGGAAGCGGCAGCCGCAGTTGAGGGAGCTACGGCGGGCGGGCTGTCGAGGTGATGCCCACCGTGCAACCCACGGGCTCGTTTGACCACCGTCTCCGCCGCCGACTTCGGGATGTCGGCCAAGTGCTCGAGAAGGCGGGCAGTAGAGCGATAGCCGAACAGTTCCATCACACCGCGGGACTCGATTTCCACCAGCAGAGCACCGATCTCCGCCTCGGCCGACCGCACAACGGCAAGCAGCGCGGAGATACGCTCCGCCAGAACCACCGCTTCCGTTGCCATACAACAAGATTACCGAAGATCGAACGCATGATCATCACACGAACGGGTCGAAAACCGTCTTGAGGGGTACCGTGCAAGAGACACCCTCGATGCACCATAATGCTCGAAACAACGGCCAACAGCGCACGAGAGTGCGCGGAGCCCAGCCAAGCTAGGGAGTACCACCGATGGCCCGGCACGAAAGACTCACAACCCTCCTGGACATGCTGGGCCAGCGGGAAAAGATCGACGTCGAGAGCGTGGCAGCGGAACTGGACGTCTCCGCAGCCACCATCCGCCGGGACCTCGACCACCTCGCCGAACAACAACTGCTCACCCGCACCCGCGGCGGCGCGGTCGCTAACGATCTCGCCTATGACCTCCCCCTGCGGTACAAAACCGCCCGGCACGTTCCGGAAAAGCAGCGGATCAGCACCGCGGCGGCCGCGGACGTCGCCAAAGGCATGGTTGTCGGGCTCAACGGCGGGACTACCACCGCGGGCGTTGCGCGGGCCCTTGCCATGCGGCCGGATCTCAGCGGCACACCCGGGCTCACCGTCGTCACCAACGCCCTCAACATCGCGCACGAGCTGGCCGTGCGGCCGAACGTCAAGATCGTCGTCACCGGTGGGGTTGCCCGGCCGCAGTCGTTCGAACTCAGCGGGCCTCTCGCCACGCGCGTGCTCAGTGAGCTCACCATCGATCTGCTGTTCCTCGGCGTCGACGCCTTCGACGCCGGCGCCGGGGCCTTTGCCCACCACGAAGGCGAGGCCAGCATCAACCGGCTCATGGTGGAGCGCGCCGAGCGCGTGGTCGCCGTCGCCGATGGGTCCAAGCTCGGGCGGCGGGCCTTTGCCCGGATCTGCGAGACCACCCAGGTGCACGCCCTCGTCACCGATACCGACGCCGATCCCGAGGCCGTGCGGGCCTTCGAAGCCGCCGGGGTCGAGGTGCGGACCGTCTAACGCGCGAACGCCAGTGCCGCCGTCAGGGCGCGGTGGCCGGCCGCGCTCGGGTGGACGTCGCAGCCGCCCGTGGGGAGCTTCACCAGCAGGCCCGCCGCGCACGGGTCGCCGCCCGTGCGCAGGGAGGCCACCAGGAACGCCGTGAAGCCGTCCGCAACCTTGCCGTGGTAGCGGCGGGTCACCTGCACCAGCGCCGCGTTGAGGGCCTTCACCTGCGCCACCTGCGTCGGGTCGCGGTAGTCGAGCGAGTAGTACGACACCAGCACCAAGTCGCCTCGATACTGTGCGCGCACCGCCGAAAGGATCGCCGCCAGGTTGCGGCTCACCTGGTTCAACGCGGCGTTGAACGAAGCGCCCGTGCAGTGGTCCGGTGTGTTGTCCTGGCACAGGAACATGTCGTTCGCGCCGATCGTCAGCGTCACGAGCTTGGTGTCGCGGTGCGTGCGCAGGTATCGCACGGCGTAGTCGATCTGGGCGCCCGCATACGAAACGTGCAGGGGGTAGGCCAGCCGATAGCCGTTTTCGCAGCCGTTGCTCGGCGCGGTGACCACCAGCAGGCTGCCCGTCGTCTCACCCGGGCAGGACGCGTTCGCCAGCCGAAGTCCGCGCAGCGCCGCGTATTTCTCGGCGTAGCCGCTGAAGGCGGCCGCGT
The DNA here is from genome assembly GCF_044759945.1 of Amycolatopsis sp. NPDC098790. Lineage (NCBI taxonomy): Bacteria > Bacillati > Actinomycetota > Actinomycetes > Pseudonocardiales > Pseudonocardiaceae > Amycolatopsis > Amycolatopsis sp. NPDC098790. The sequence continues at coordinate 687,126 of NZ_JBIWAI010000004.1, read as the reverse complement.
TCGAGTAGTCCGCGTTGGGCCGGTAGCCGAACGCGACGGAATCGCCGAGCGCGAGGTACCCGCCGTGGCGGGACGTCGCTTGGGCCGGCGCGGTCAGGAGCGAACTCGCCGCGACGACCACCGCGGCAATGGCGAGAAATCGACGAAGCATCCCAGGCTCCCTCCGACGCGTGGCCGGAACGATTGTGCTCGCTCCGGCCACGTGACGGAAGCGTCAGAAGCCGATCGGCGACGGCGGTTTCGGGCCGGCCAGCCGGGCTTCGGGCGTTCCCGGCTCGACGGCCGCGCAGTGCGTGCCGCGCGCCGGGAGCTTGCCGGTGATCAGGTAGTCGTCGGTCGCCTTGATCACGCACTGGCTGTTCTTGGAGTACGCGCCGTGGCCCCAGCCGTCGTAGGTGAGCAGCGTGCTGCCGCTCTGCCGGGCCGCGGCCTGCGACCACGCGTACGGCGTCGCCGGGTCGTACTTGCTGCTCAGCATCAGCAGCGGCGGCGCGCCGTGGACCTGCAGCGGGTGCTGAGGGTTGCTCGTCCTGTTCGGCCAGCCGATGCAGCCGGTGACCGCCGCCCAGCCCAGCGAGTTCACCTTGACGTCCGGCGCGAGCGCCGCGACCGTCCGGCGGTACGCCTCGAGCTCCGCGTAGTTGTGCACCGGCAGCTTCCAGTCGTCGCAGAACACGCTCTGGAACACGGTGTTCACCGGGATGTCGTCCTTCACCCGCACCGATTCGGGCCGCGGGGTGCCGTCGGCGAGCGACTTCAGGACCGTCGCGAGCCTGTCCCAGCTCGGGCCGTAGAAAGAGCCTTGGAACATCCCCGCCAGCGAAAGCGGTGTGACGACTTCGCCGCTCTGCGGATCCTTCAGCTCTCCGCGCGCGGCCTTGTCCTGCAGCTCGCGCGTCAGCTTCGAGACGTCGCGGCCGTGCAACGCGCAGCTCGGCGTCCGGCCGCACCACGCGACGAATTCGCCGAACTCCGCCTGCACCGACTGGGTTTCGCTGTTCAGGAACCCGAACGCGGTGAACTGCGAGTGGTCCATGTTGCTGTCCAGCACGAGCGCGCGGACCTTGTCCGGGAACAGCTCGGCGTACTGCTGGCCCATCAGCGTGCCGTACGAAACCCCGTAGTACGTCAGCTTTTCGTCGCCGAGCGCGGCGCGGATCGCGTCCATGTCCCGCGCGACGCTCGCGGTGTCGCCGAACTGCCCCAGTGGCCCGGAAAGCTTGTTGCAGCTTTCGCCGAGCTTCCGGTTGTACGCCGCGAGCTGCTCGAACTCGGCCTGGTTGCGCGGAACCTCCGGGTGGTCGGCGATGACCTCGTCGAGCCCGCACTTGATCTGCGTGCTGCCGCCGACGCCGCGCGGGTCGAAGCCCACCGTGTCGAACCGCTTGGTGATCTCCGGCGAGAGCGACCAGCCGGCTTCGACCTCGCCCGCGCCCGGCCCGCCGGGACCGCCCGGGTCCATCAGGATCGACCCGATGCGCGCCTGCGGATCGGTGGCCTTGCGCCGCGCGAGCGCGATGCTCGCCGTGCCGCGATCCGGGTGGGCCCAGTCGATCGGCACGGTCACCGTGCCGCAGTCCACGCCCGGCGCGTCCGCGCACGGCTGCCAGTCGATCGCCGCCGGGGCGGCGTTCGCCGGCGTCGCCGCCAGCAGGCTCCCCAGTACCGCCGCCGCGGTCACCAGCTTCGCTACCCCCGCCATGCCAGCCCTTCCCCCTACCGACAGTGGTTGTCCGGCTCCAGGAAATCACCAAACGCGGGTTCGCGCCAGGTTCCCAGGTGGATCACGCTGTGGTGTCCACTGTGGACGAACGTTCCGCGTGCCGGAGCCACACCGTCGCGGCGGTACCGAGCGCGCACACGGCACCCAGGACGCCGAAGGCCCAGCCGAACCCGGTCGCCGGATCGACGGTGAGGCCGTGGGACAGCACGATCACGCACAACGCGCCGCCGGCCGCGCCGCCCACGCGCATGACGATGTTGACCAACGCCGTCGCGTGGCCGAGTTCGCCGGCGGACACCGACGCGTACGCGGCCGTCGACGCGGGCATGATCGACAGCCCGAGTCCCGCGCCGCGGACCACGAGCAGCGCCTGGATCAGCCACATCGGCGCGTCCGGGCCGAGCCACGGTAGCGGGACGGTGGCCGCGAGCACCACCACCGACCCGGTGAGCGAGACGGTGCCGCCGCCGAAGCGGTCGGTCAGCCGGCCGGCGACGAGCACGAACACCGTCGTGGCCAGGCCCATCGGTGCGAGCAGGGCGCCGGCTTCGGCGGGTCCGGCGCCGAGCCGGACCTGGAACCACAGCGGCAGCACCAGTACCGCGCCGAACATCCCGGCGCCGGCGAGCAGGACCGACGCCAGCGCCGAACCGAGGACGGGCCGGGCGGCCAGCCGCAGATCGAGCACCGGGTGCCGGACGCGCAGCGAACGCCGGACGAACACCGCCAGCGCGAGTGCGCCGACCGCCGCGAAGAGCGCGTTCTGCTCGGTGAGCGTGTAGACGAGCAGGGGCAGGCCGAGCGTGATCAGGGCCAGGCCGGGCCAGTCCACCGGCGGCGGCGTCCCGCGGTCGCCGCGCGGGACGTACCGCAGCGCCAGGCCGAACGCGACCAGGCCGATCGGCAGGTTGAGCCAGAACAGCACCGGCCACGAGAAGTGCTCGAGCAGGAACCCGCCGACGCTCGGCCCGACGACCGGCGCCAGCCCGACGACCAGGCCGAGCGTGCCCATGGTGCGGCCGAGCCGGTCCGGGCCGACGGCCAGGCCGATCACGGTCTGCCCCGCGGTGACCATGACGCCGGTCGCCATCCCTTGCAGCGCCCGAAACGCGATCAACGTGACGGCGTCCGGCGCGAGGGCGCAGGCGATCGACGTCAGCAGGAACGCCGCCAGTGCCCAGAGCCAGAGCCTTCCCGCACCGAGTTTCTTGACGAGCCACGGCGTCAGCGGGAGCGCGGCGGAAAGGCCGAGGAGGAAGGCCGTCGCGACCCACTGAACCTCGATGAGGCTGACCCCCAGGTGCAGCCTCATCGATTCCAGCCCGACCGCGACGATCGACCCGTCCATGTTGCCCAGGAACCCGCCGAGCGCCATGACACCGGAGGCGATCCAGACGGCGCGGGGGATGGGTGGTGCGGTGGTCATGGTGCCGACGGTAGAAGTTCGAGGAAGGTTGAAGTCAAGAACGGTCAGCGGTTGCCCTTCGCGTACACCTCGGCGGCGTTCGCCCGCGTGACGAGCTGCGTCGGCAGCATCTGCGTCTTGGCCGGCTTCGCGCAGTCGACCAGGATGCTCTTCGCCGACTCCACCGCCTCCCGGCCGCCCGTCGGGTAGACGAACGTCGCCGCGAGGCGGCCCGCCTCGACCGCCTTGATGCCGCCGGACGGGATGGGCAGGCCGTCGATGCCGATGAACTTGATCTTCTGGTCCAGACCGGCGGCTTTCGCGGCGAGGTACGCGCCCTCGGCCATCGGGTCGTTCTGGGCGTAGACGGCCTGGATCTCCGGGTGCGCCTTGAAGATCGCGTCCGCCTGCTGCTGGCCCTTCTCACGCAGCCAGTCACCGTCCACGGTGGTCACGACGTCGATGCCGCGGCCCTCGATGCCCTTCGCGAAGCCGTCCTGGCGCTCCTTGGCGGGAGTCGACCCGGCGAGCCCGCGGATCTCGGCGATCTTCCCGCCCTGGGGCAGTACCTCGTCGGCCAGGTACTGCCCGGCCTGCCTGCCGATGTCGACGTTGTCGGCGCCGATCCACTGCGTGTACGCGTCGCCGTCGACCTTGCGGTCCAGCACCAGCACCGGGATGCCCTTGTCGTAGGCCTTCTTGACGACGGCGGTCAGCGGCGTGGCCTCGTTCGGGCTGATGATCAGCAGGTCGATCCGCTGCGTCAGGAAGTTCTCGACGTCGGCGACCTGCTTGGCGTTGTCCTGCTGCGCGTCGGCGAAGTTCACGGTGAACTGGGGGACGTCGTGCGCCGCGCGGGCGATGTCGTCGTCCATCTGCTTGCGGTAGGGCTCGCTGACGTTGGCCTGGCTGACGCCGATCGTGTACTTCCCGCCGGCCCCCTGGCAGGCGGCCGCGGACGTCGTGGCGCCCTGCCCCGAGTTCTCGTGGGTCGTGCCGCAGGCGGCCAGGAGCAGGACGAGCGCGGGGAGCGCGAAGTGCTTGCCGGACATCTCTTTTCTTCCCCTCTACGGTGTCGGACGCAGCCGCTGCAGACCCGCGGCGACCACGATGACCAGGCCCTTGATCAGGAGTTGCACGTTGGGGTCGACGCTGTTGAGCGCCAGGACGTTGTTGAGCACGCCCAGCAGTAGCGCGCCGGCGACGGTGCCGGACACCGAGCCGCGCCCGCCCGACAGCGCGGTGCCGCCGATCACCACCGCGGCGATCGCGTCGAGCTCGTACCCGCTGCCGTCGTTGGGGCTGCCCTGGTTCAGCTGGCCGGCGTGGATGATCCCGGCCAGCGCGGCGAGCAGCCCGCTCAGGCCGTAGACCAGCACCTTCACCCGGGTGACGGCGACGCCGGAGAGGCGCGCGGCCTTCTCGTTGCCGCCGATCGCGTAGACGTGCCGGGCGAACGCGCTGGTGCGCAGGAAGACGATGGCGGCGACGGCGACCACGGCGAAGATCACCGCGGGGATGGGCACCAGCCCGTTGAACGTCCGTTCGCCGAGCAGCGAGAACGCGACGGGTGCCTCGCCGGGGCCGTCGCCGTACGCGATCGCGACGCCCTGGCCGCCCGACCAGATCCGCGCCAGCCCGCGCGCGACCTGCAGCCCGGCGAGGGTGACGATGAACGCCTGGATGCCGAACACCGCCGACGCGATGCCCTGCAGCAGACCGAAAACCAAGCCGGCCGCGAGCACGACCAACACCGCCGGCAGCACGCCGAAGCCGTCATTGACCAGCAGCACGGCCGAGCCGACCGCGGCCAGTCCGAGCACCGCGCCGACCGACAGGTCGATCCCGCCGACCAGGATCACGAACGTCATGCCGACGGCGATGATGCCGATCTCGGCGACCGCGCGGACGACGTTGAAGAGGTTCCCGGCGCTGAGGAACACGAGGTCGCCGTCGTGGCTCGGCGAGAACACGATCGCCGCGGCGAGCACCAGGACCAGGCCGAAGAGGCTTTGGAAGCGGAACAGCGCGGTCACGACGTCGCGCCGCGGCAGGAACTCGGTGGTGGTCATCGCGTTTCCCCCATCGCCGCGGCCAGCAGTTCGGCTTCGCCGGCGTCGTGCGTGTCGAGCTCGCTCGCGCCGCGGCCGTCGTGCAGGACGAGGACGCGATCGCACAGCCCGACCAGCTCGGCGGGCTCGGAGGAGGCGAGCAGGACACCGATGCCGCGGGCGGCCGCGGCGGCCAGCAGCTGGTAGATCTCGGCCTTCGCGCCGACGTCCACGCCGCGGGTGGGCTCGTCGAGCAGCAGCAGCCTCGGTTCGGTGAGCAGGGCCCGGCCCAGCACGACCTTCTGCTGGTTGCCGCCCGAGAGCGTGCCGACCGGGTCGGCGAGCGCCCCCTTCACCTTGAGGTCGCCCAGAACCTTCGCGACGGTGTCGTTCTCGCGCCGCCGGGTCAGGAACCCGGCCTTCGCCAGTCCGTCCACAACGGACAGTGCCGTGTTGGCGCGGACGGAATGGGGGAGCGCCAGGCCGGCGATCCGGCGGTCCTCCGGGACCAGCGCCAGCCCGAGCCGGACGGCGTGCCGCGGGCTTCGCGGCCGGATTTCCCTTCCGCCGAGCGAAACGTGGCCGAGCCACCGGCCGGGTGTCCCGGCCCCGAACAGCGTCTCCAGCAGTTCCGTGCGGCCCGAGCCGAGCAGCCCGCCCAGGCCGACGATTTCGCCGGCACGAACCGTAAGCGTGATCCCGGCGGGCTCCCGGCGACCGGGCCGGTGCCGCCGCGGACGCAGCGAAAAGTCGTCGAGGCGCAGCAGCTCGTCGCCGGTTTCGCCGTGCTTGACGCGGAACAGCGCCTGGACCGGGCGGCCGATCATCGCCTCGGTGACCCGCTCGACGGTCAGGTCCCGGGCGGTGAACTCGGCGGCGACACGGCCGTTGCGCAGGACGGTCGCGCGGTCGGCGAGCCGGCCGATCTCCTCGAGCCGGTGGGAGATGTAGACGATGCCGGCGCCCGCTTCGCGCAGCTCGTCGATCACCTTGACCATCCGCTCCACCTCGGCGCCGGTGAGCGCGGACGTCGGCTCGTCCATGACGAGCACGCGCGCGTCGAGCGCGAGGGCCTTCGCGATCGCGACGAGCTGCTGCTCGCCGGTGCGCAGCTCGCCGACGGCGCGCTTCGGGTCGAGCGTGATCCCGGTGCGGGCCAGCAGTTCGCGCGTCTCGCGGTGCATCCGCTGCCGCGCGATCGCGCCGAGCTTCGTGTGCGGCTCGCGGCCGAGGAAGATGTTGGCGGCGACGGAAAGCCCGGGGACCAGGTCGAGTTCTTGGGGGATCAGCGCGATGCCGCGGCGCCGCGCGTCGCCCGGGCCGCCGAACGCGACGGGTTCGCCGTCGACCTCGATCGTCCCGCGGTAGCCGGTGATGTCGCCGGAGAGGATGCGCACGAGCGTCGACTTGCCGGCGCCGTTTTCGCCGAGCAGCGCGTGGACTTCGCCGCGCCGCACGGTGAAGTCGACGCCGTCGCACGCGAGCGCGCCGCCGTAGGCCTTGCTGATGCCGGTCAGCGCGACCAGCGGCGTACCCGGCTCTTCCATGACACCCCTCGCGTCGGCGGAAGATGGGAGTAATCGATTACCCGACGCTAGGGGCGATGCCGGGGTGTGTCAAGCGTCACTTCGGGCGGACTATCGGGCGGAACTGCCCCGGACGATGAGCTGCGCTGCCATGGTCGTGGTGGTCGTCGCGCGGGAGCCGTCGCCGATGCGGTCGAGGAGCAGGCGCGCGGCCAGCTGGCCCATCGCGTGCGCGGGCTGGGCGACGACGGTGAGCGCGGGCGAGATCAGCGTCGCCCACGGCGCGTCGTCGAACGACACGATCCCGACGTCGCGGCCGGACCGCAGGCCGAGTTCCGCCAGCGCCTGCAGGACGCCGACGGACATCGTGCTGCTGGAGACCAGGAGCGCGTCCGGCGGGTCGGGCCGGGTCAGCAGCTGGGCCGCGGCTTCGCGGCCGCCGGTTTCGCGGAATTCGCAGCGGCGCACCAGTTTCGCGGAGTACTTCCGGCCCGCCGCACGCAGTCCGTCGCGGTAACCGTCGAGCCGGTCGTCGGCCGTGGTGACGCCCGGCGGGCCGGCGATGCAGGCGATCCGCTCGTAGCCGTTCCCGGCCAGGTGCGCCACGGCTTCCCGGGCGGCGGCGCGGGAATCGAGGAGCACGGCGTCGCAGTCCGCCGAGTCGAGGCGCCGGTCGACCGTCACGATCGGCGTCCGGTGCGTGGTCAGCGGCCGGACGTCGCTGTCGCCGGTGGTCGGCGACATGATCACGCCCGCGAGCCGCTCCTGCGCCGCGACCTCGACGTACCGGCGTTCCTTGGCCGTGTTCTCGTCGGAGTTGCACAGCATCACCGAGTACCCGGCGGCCTGTGCCGCGTCCTCGACGCCGCGCGCGATCGCCGTGAAGAACGGGTTTTCGACGTCGGAGATGATCAGTGCGAGCACCGCGGTCTCGCGGCGGCGCAGGCTGCGTGCGAGGCCGTTCGGCGTGTAGCCGAGCTCTTCGACGGCCCTGGCCACGCGCTCGGCCAGCACCGGGTCCACAGTGGACTTCCCGTTGAGCGCCCTGGACACGGTCGCGGTCGAGACGCCGGCCAGTGCCGCCACGTCGGAGATCGTCGCCACGCGCGTCCTCGTTCGCTCTCGATGACAGTGCTCTCGGCACACCATAGCGCGGTGGTAATCGATTTCCCGCGGAGTGAGCCCGCGGCGGTCGCCGACCTCGGACGCCGGTGGTCGTCAGCCGCCGCTCGCGCCCCTCACTGGGCCGAACGGCGGCGGCCCGCGACCCGCTCGCGGTAGTGCTCCAGCGCGGCCACGGACTGCGTGACCTGCTCGAAGCTCGGCAGCGCGTGCACGTTGGCCACCAGTGTCATGTCCTTGCGCGGGATGTCCATGAAGCACACGTCCACGCCGAACTCGGCCGCGTGCTCGGCCACCTGCATCCGCCACGTCGGCAGGTCGTTCTCGTCGCCGAGCCATTCGTGCAGGTAAACGCACCACTTGCCGCGGCTGAGCTCGCCCGCGATGGCGTCCTGCGCGACCAGGTACGGCTCGTTCACGCGGTCGTCCAAGATCGTTCCCGGGTACACCAAGGCACTGCTTCCCTCCTGTCCGGCGGCGACCCCTACCTCCGGAAAGCGCTCTCTCGGCGCCGGCCTCCCCACCGCGGCCGAGCAGCGCGAGTCCCGGGAGCCGTGGTCGGCCGACCGGGACGGCGCCAACATACCGGCGGATTTGGCGCACAGCAACCGTTTCGCGCGTGCGCGGCGAGCCCGTGACGGCGAGCGTGCACAGCTCCCGTGCGGATGCACGTGCCGATCATGGGGATGTGCACACTGCAATTTGCGCTTCGGGCGCTACCGGGGCAGCGAGGTCCGGAGGAGGTTCGGCGATCCCCCGAAGTAGGCGCCGTCGGTGACGTACACCGCGTCGCCCCTTACGGCGACCGCGGTTGGGTTGGCGAGTCCGTCCGAAGTGGACAGAATGGTCCGCACCCCGTCGCGGCCGATCGTGACGACCCGGTTGTCCTGGTTGATCGCGGCGACGATCGTGCCGCCGTGGAACGCGAAGTCGTCGATCGGGCCGAGACCCGACGCGACGACCCGGCCCGGTGCACCGGTGAGCGGGAACCGGACCAGCGTGCCCCGGTCCAGGTTGGAGACCCAGACCGCGCCGGCGTGGACCTTGATCCCGTTGGCGCCGAAGCCGGTCACCGGCGCGAGCAGCTCACCGGTGGCGAAGGCGGTGACGCGCCCGTGGGAGACCCGCCAGACCGTCGAGCCGAACGAGTCGGCGACGAACAGGTCGCCGGTGGCCGGGTCGCGTGCGACGCCGTTCTGGAACCCGGACGGCGGCAGCGAAGCGACCTTGACCGGGGTGCCGCCGGGCCGGACGCGGTAGAGGCCGGTCGCCGCGGTGCCGGTCGAGACGGCGAAGTACAGGTCGCCGCCGGGCGCCCGGACGATGCCGCCGAGGAACAGTTTCCGGTGCACGACCGGGACGTCGCCGTCGGCCGGCACCGGGACGCGGGCGATGACGCTCACCCGGCCGCCGGGTGTGACCCGGCCGATCTCGCCGGACCAGGCGAAGGTGAGGTCGGCGGAGCCGTCGGGCTCCAAGGCGATGTTTTCCGGCTGCTGCCCGGTGACGGGGTCGAGGGGGACGATCTTCGACGCCGCCGTCGCGGGTGCGGCCGGCAGGGCGAAGACGGCGGCCGCGGCCAGCACGGCGCCGATCTGCTTGATGCGCAAGGGAACTCCGTCTTGGTGGGAGGAACGGCGATCGCCGTGCCTTCGACGATAGGCCCGGTGCGCCCCCGGCCACCAATAGCTCAGGCTGGGGTGGCCATCGGAAAACCGATCACAGGTCGCGGGCGAAGCAGCGCGAGAGCGCTTCACCGACGTACGGCCCGTAGGCGTCGATGGGTTCGTAGCCTTCACGTCGGTAGAAGCGGATCGCGTCCGGCTGGCCGGTGCCCGTCTCCAGCAGCAGCCGGCCGATGCCGAGGCCGCGCGCGTGGTCTTCGAGGGCGCGCAGCACCGCGGTCGCGACGCCGGTGCCGCGGGCCGCCGGCTCGACGTACATGCGCTTGACCTCGCCCGATCCCGGGCCGAACAGGCGCAGCCCGCCGCAAGCTACGGCCGCGCCGCCGGCGTCCCGCGCGACGAGGAACACCGCGACGGTGTCCGCGGTCGGGACCGCGCCTGGCTCGTGGTCGTCGGTGCCGTAGCGGGCGTCGAGTTCGGTCCGCTGGGCCGCGCGCAGCCGGACGGCGTCGGGATCGTCGCAGGTCACCGGCTCGATGGCGAAAGTGCAGTCGATCATCGAATCCTCCGTAACGCTTGTTACCGTAGCAGCTGTTACGCTACCTCGGAAGGAGGTTTCCGTGCCGAAGCAGCGTGACGTCGAGGCGCAGCGGGAGCTGCTGTCGAACGCCGTCTGGCAGGTGCTGGCCGAGGACGGCCTGCCGGGGCTGACGCTGCGGGCGGTCGCCGAGCGCGCCGGCTGCACGACCGGCCTGGTGATGCACGCGTTCCCGGCGAAGAAGGCGTTGCTGCTGCACGCGCGTGACCTGCTCTACGCGCGCACGGCCGTCCGCGCCGACGCCGCCGAGGCGGCGAGTGGCGACGCGTTCGGTGCGCTGGAAGCGGTGCTGGGCCTGGCTCTGGACCTGCCGCACGGCCACCACGAGGAATCCCGCGTGTGGGTGGGTTTCCTGGCGGCGGCCCTGGCCGACGAGGACCTGGCCGAACGCCACCGCGTGGCGAACCACTCGTTCCTGGCCCGGATCCGCCGTCTGGTGGCGGCGTGCCGTCCGGAGTGGACGGACGAGCGGGTGGAGCTGACGACGAAGAGCCTGGTGGGGTTGGTGGAGGGGCTGAACGTGCTGGCCGCGGCGGACCCGCAGGCGTATCCGGCCCGGCTGCAGCAGGACGCGTTGTCGGCCGCGTTGAAAGAGGTCGTGAGTGAGAAACCGGGTTAGAACACTGTTTCCCACTCACGACAGCCGCGGGCCTGACCTAGGCGGCGGGGCCGAACCGGCGGCGGTAAGCGCTCGGGCTCAACCCCGTGTGCCGGCGCAGCTGCGATCGCAAGTTGGCCGCGGTGCCGAAGCCGCTTGCCGCGGCCACCCGGTCCAGGCGCAGCTCGCCGCGCTCGATCAGGCGGCACGCCAGCGTCACCCTCTCCGTGGTCAGCCACGCCAACGGCGTTGTGCCCAGCTCCGCGCGGAACTTGCGGTGCAGCGTCGCCGGGCTGGCCGACGCGCGAGTTGCCAGGTCCGTCACCGTCAGGGGTTGGTCCAGGCGCTCCAAAGCCCACGCGAGCACCGGTGCCAATGACGTCTCCGGGACCGCGGGCACCGGCCGCGCGATGAACTGCTGCTGGCCGCCGTCGCGGTGGCCGGTGAACACCAGGCGGCGGCTGACCGCGTTGACGACTTCCGCGCCGTGGTCGCGCTGGATGATGTGCAGTCCCAAGTCGAGCGACGCCGCACTGCCCGCCGCCGTCAGGACGTTGCCTTCGTCGACGAACAGCACGTCCGGCTCCCACCGCACCGCGGGGAACCGCTCGGCGAACTCCGCGGCCCACTGCCAGTGGGTGGTGGCCCGCTTGCCGTCGAGGACGCCCGCCTCGGCCAAGGCGAACGCGCCCGTGCAGAAGCTGACCAGCCGCGCGCCTCGCGAAGCCGCCCGGCGGATCGCCGCGAGGATCGCCGGGTCCGTCGGTACGCCCGTGTCCGGCCGGGCCGGCGCGATCAGCGTGTCCGCCGTGTCGGCCGCCTCGATGCCGGCGACGCCGGTGAGCGTGAACATGCCCAGGTTCATCCGCACGTCCGGCGTCGCGGCGCAGAGCGTGAAGTCGTACCAGGGCCGGTCCAGCTCCGGGCGCCGCAGGCCGAACAGCTCGGTCGCGACGCCCATCTCGAACGGGTTCGACTCCGCCGTCACGATCGCGACGACCCGGTGCGAGAATTCTTGCGGCATGTGCGATTCCTAGCACTCGCGCCGGCGAAAAGCCAGGTCGACGATGGTGTGCATGAACCCGACCGACCTCAACGAAGTCCTGGCGACCTTCGACGCCGCCTGGAGCCCGCGGATCGTCACCCGCGTCAACGACTACGACATCCGGCTCGCCCGGTTCGACGGTGAGCACGTCTGGCACGTCCACACCGACACCGACGAGTTCTTCCTCGTCCTCGACGGCGAGATCGAGATCGGCGTGCGGGATCCGGACGAGCGCGTCGTCACCCTCGGGCGCGGCCAGGTCTTCGTGGTGCCGAAGGGGACGTTCCACAAGCCGTCGTCGAAGACGGGCGCGAGCGTGCTGCTCGTCGAGCCGGCCGGGACGCTCTCGGTCGGCGACGCGCACGACGAAGTGCCCGGGCACGTCGACGTCACCACCGGGCACCTGGTCTAACTTCGGGAAGATGCTGACTGTCGTACCGGTCGACGAGGCGTCCTGGGTGGACCTGGAAGCGATCTTCGGCGACCGCGGGGACCCGGCCCGCTGCCGGTGCCAGTACTTCAAGCAGACGCCCGCGCAGTGGAAGTCGGGCACCCCGCCGCAACGGGCCGAGCGGTTCCGGGCGCAGACCGCGGACCACGCCACCGGGCTCGTCGCGTACCTCGACGGCGAGCCCGCCGGCTGGTGCGCGGTCGAACCGCGCACCGCCTATCCCCACCTGCTCGGCAGCCGGGTCGTCTGGGCCGGCCGCGACGAGGACCCGGCCGACGACAGCGTCTGGGCGGTGACCTGTTTCGTCACCCGCAAGGGCTTCCGCCGCCGCGGAGTCAGCGCCGCGCTCGCGAAGGCGGCCGCGGACTTCGCCCGCGAGCGCGGTGCCCGCGCGGTCGAGGGCTACCCGATGCTGGTCGCGCCCGGGCAGAAGGTCGCGTGGCCCGCCGAACTGTTCGTCGGCACGGCCGGGATCTTCGCCGACGCGGGCTTCACCGAGGTCAGCCGGCCGACCGCCCGCCGGGTGGTCATGCGGCTGACCTGCTGAGTCCTTCTCGAAAACCGCGTACGCTCGGCCGCATGAAACGGACCTCGTTCGCGCAGTGGCCGTGCTCGATCGCGCGCACCATGGACCTGCTCGGCGACTGGTGGACCCCGCTCGTGCTGCGTGACGCCTTCTACGGCGTCCGCCGCTTCGACGAGTTCCAGCAGGCGCTCGGCATCGCCCGCAACACCCTCGCCGACCGGCTCAAGCGGCTGGTCGAGGAGGGGTTGCTGGAGAAGGTCGCCTACCAGACCGAGCCGGTGCGCTACGACTACGTCCTCACCGAAAAGGGCCGCGACTTCTACCCCGTCCTGCTCGCGATGACGCGGTGGGGCGACAAGTGGCTCGCCGCCGAAGCCGGCCCGCCGATCACCGTGCACCACCTCGCCTGCGGGCACGACACGCACGCCGAAATCGTCTGCGCGGAGTGCCGGGAGCCGATGACGCCGGACGACACGCGCATGCGCCGCGGCCCCGGCTTCCCGCCGCGGCTGGCGCGGCGCCCCGACGTCGAAGCCCGCTTCGCGCGGCAGGAGTGACGTTGACAGGGTAGGTCTATCTACGCAACTATCGTGGTCAACGGCTCAGCGAGGGGAGTGCGACCACGATGGAGTGGACCGGCGCGCGGTACGCGGACAAGCCGACGGCCGAGGTCTCGACCTGGATCGACGCCGTCCCCGAGGACGTCTGGCCGGTCGTTTCGGACATCTCGCTGATGCCGTCGCTGAGTGCGGAACTGCAGTCCGTCGAGTGGTGTGAAGAGGGCCGCAAGTTCCTCGGCCGCAGCAAGCACGACGCGTTCGGCGAGTGGGAGACGACGTCGTTCGTCGTCGAGTGCGAGGCGCCGCGCGTGTTCGCCTGGGCCGTCGCGGACCCGGCCGAGCCGAGCGCGATCTGGAAGTTCACGCTCGAACCCGACAACGGCGGCACGCGGCTGAGCCAGTGGATGCAGATGGGCCCGGGCCGGTCCGGGCTGTCGTTCGCCATCGACCGGATGCCCGAGAAGGAGCAGAAGATCGTCTTCGTGCGGCTGCGCGAGTTCGAAACCGCGATGACCGGCAACCTCGCCGCGATCAAGGAGCGGGTCGAGGGCCGATGAAGACCGCGACGACCGTCGAGTTCTCGAAGGACACGCGCACGACGCTGGACTTCGTGCTGGAAGCGGAAAAACTCGGCCTCGACGTCTGCTGGGTCGCCGAAGCCTGGGGCGCGGACGCGCCGTCCGCGCTCGGCTACCTCGCCGCCCGCACCGACCGGATCCGGCTCGGCTCCGGGATCGTCCAGCTCGGCACGCGCACGCCGGTCGCGATCGCGCAGGCCGCGCTGACGCTGGCCGACCTGTCCGGCGGCCGGTTCGCGCTCGGCCTCGGCCCGTCCGGGCCGCAGGTGATCGAGGGCCTGCACGGCGTCCCGTTCGCGAAACCGTTGACGCGCATGCGCGAGACGGTCGAGATCATCCGCCGGGCGTTCGCGGGGGAAAAGATTTCGTTCTCCGGCAAGGCGTTCGAGATCCCGCTGCCCGGCGAAGCGCGGCCGATGCGGCTGTCCACCGCGCCGAACCCGGACATCCCGATCTACCTCGCGGCGCTGTCGCCGAAGCTCCTCGAACTGACCGGCGAGGTCGCGGACGGCTGGCTCGGCACCAGCTTCGTGCCCGAAGGCGCTTCCGCGTACTTCGAGCCCCTCGACGCCGGGCTCGCGAAGTCGGGCCGCACGCGTCAGGACATCGACGTCTGCCAGGGCGCCGAAGTCGCCTTCGCGGACAACGAAGACGAGCTGCGCGTGCTGGTCGGCAGCCGCAAGAAGGAACTGGCCTTCAGCCTCGGCGGGATGGGCTCGGCCACCACGAACTTCTACAACGACGCCTACAGCCGCCAGGGCTGGGCCGACGTCGCCGCCGAAGTCCGCGAGCGCTGGCAGGCCGGCGACCGCGACGGCGCGACCGCGCTCGTCACCGACGAGATGGTGCTCGGCACCACGCTGATCGGCACCGAAGAGATGGTCCGCGACCGGCTGCGCGTCTGGCGCGACACCGGGGTCGACACGGTCCGGCTGTACCCGGCCGGCGAAACGCTCGAAGCGCGTCTCACGACGCTCGGCCGTGCATTGGAGCTGGTATGACCGGCGAGTGGCACCGCACCGCGTGCAGCCTCTGCTACCTCAACTGCGGGCTGGAGGTGCAGCTCGACGGCCGGAAGATCACCCGCGTCCGCGGCGACAAGGCGCACCCGCGCTCGGGCGGGTACCTGTGCCAGAAGGCGCAGCGCCTCACCTGGTACGGCGACCACGACGACCGGCTGACGACGCCGCTGCGCCGGCGTCCCGATGGCACGTACGAGCCGATCGACTGGGAGACCGCGCTCACCGAGATCGCCGCGAAGCTGCACGAAATCCGGGACGCCGACACCGAAGCCGGTCGCCCCGGCTCGTTCGCCTACGTCGGCGGCGGTGGCCAGGGCAACCATTCCGGCGGTGCGTACGGCGCGTCGCTGCTGAAGTGGATGAACTCGACGCGCCACTTCAACGCGCTGTCGCAGGAGAAGACGGGCGACTTCTGGGTCAACGGGCAGCTGTTCGGCTCGACGCTCGTGCACACCGCCGAGGACGTCGAGCACTGCGACCTGCTGCTCGTCCTCGGCTGCAACCCCTGGCAGGCGCACGGGTTCAGCAACGCCCGGCACGCGCTCAACACGATCAAGAACGACCCGGCGCGCAAGATGATCGTCATCGACCCGCGGCGCACGGAAACGGCGGAGATCGCCGACCTGCACCTGCCGCTGCGCCCGGGTACCGACGCCTACCTGCTGGGCGCGGTCCTGGCGTTGCTGCTGGAACGCGGTGGCGTCGACGAAGAGTTCCTCGCTTCCCGGACGGAAGGGTTCGACGAAGTCGCGGCCGTGCTGGCGAAGATCCCGGTGGACGAGTGGATCGCGCACGCCGAAGTGTCCCGTGTGGACGTCGAGCGGGCCGTCGACCTGATCCTTTCCTCGACGGCGATGACCGTGCGCGTCGAGCTGGGCATCCAGCAGGGCAGGCACTCAACGCTCAACAGCTACCTCGAGAAACTGTTGTACCTGCTCACCGGCCACTTCGGCCGGCGTGGCACGAACAACCTGCACTCGTGGCTGCTGCCGCTGTGGGGTTCTTCGGGAGGCCGCCGGTCGGAGGTCACCGGGTTCGAGTACATCGGCGGCCTGCTGCCGGCGAACACCCTGGCCGAGGAGATCCTGACCGACCACCCGAACCGCGTCCGCGCGCTGTGGGTCGAGTCGTCCAACCCGGCCAACACCTTCGCGGGCACACGGGACGTCGAACGGGCGATCCGCGAGACCGAGCTGTCGGTCGTCGTCGACGTCGCCTACACCGAGACGGCCGCGCTCGCGGACTACGTGCTGCCGGCGGCGTCGCAGCACGAGAAGTGGGAGTTCACGCTCTTCACCTTCGAATGGCCGACGAACTACTTCCAGCTGCGGCCGCCGTTGCTGGACCCGCTGCCGGGCACGCTGGTCGAGGCCGAGATCTACACGCGGCTGTTCGACGTCCTCGGCGTGCTGCCGCCGTCCGACGTTCTCGCTTCCCTGGCGGCCGGCCCGCGTTCCGAGCTGCAGGCCGGGATCGGGGCGCTGGTCCAGGCGATGCCGGAGCGCGCGGCGATCCTGCCCGTGCTGCTCTACCGGACGCTGGGCGCGTCCCTGCCCGGCGGCGCGGCGTCGATCGCGCCGCTGTGGGCGGGGTGCCACCGCGCGGCGAAGACGATGACCGTGCCGGTGCAGCGGGCGCTGGGCAGCTCCGCTACCGGGGCTTCGCTGGGTGAGGAACTGTTCGCGCGCGTGCTGGCCGGGCCGACGCCGTTCTCGACGCACGAGCAGGACGAAGTGTGGAGTCTGCTGCGCCGCCCGCGCGTCCGGCTGGCCGTGCCGGAATTGCTGGACTGGCTCGGTTCGCTGGACCCGGCCGCGGAACGGCCGGATCCTTCGTTCCCGTACTCCCTGCTGAACGGCCAGCGCCGCGCGCACAACGCGAACCAGATCCTGCGCGACCCGCGCTGGCGCCGCACGGACCCGGACGGCGCGCTGCGGGCGCGTCCCGAAGAGCTGGCGTCGATCGGTGCTTCGGCGGGCGACTGGGTCGCGGTCGTGACGCCGGCGGGCCGGGTGGTCGTCCGCGCCGAAGCCGATCCGGCGCTGCGGCCGGGACAGCTGTCGCTGCCGCACGGCTACGGCATGGCCCACCCGGACTCGGAGGGCCGCCGGGTGGTGAGTGGTCCGCGGATCAACCTGCTGACCGACGCGCTCGACCGCGATCCGATCGCGGGAACGCCGCACCACAAGGACGTCCCGGCGCGACTGGAGCCGGCGACGGAGGAGGAACGGGCCCGCGCGGAGGCCGACAGCGTGCGCGTTCGTGCGACTGTCGCGAGTGGACGATCCTGACGTTTCCCCGGTTTATAGTGGGACCCCTCACCCGAAGGGGGCCCATGCGCAAGATCGTTTCGAACTTGTTCATCTCGCTCGACGGCGTGGTCGAGGCGCCCGACAAGTGGTCGCTGCGGTACTGGACCGACGAGATCGGCCAGGCGGTCGGCGGCGGGATGGCCGCGGCCGATGCGATGCTGCTCGGGCGCGTCACCTACGAAGGGTTCGCCGAGGCGTGGCCTGGCCGGACCGTCGAGGACGACGAAGGCGCCGCGTTCATGAACAACGTGCGCAAGTACGTCCTTTCGTCCACTTTGTCCGAAGTGGGCTGGAACAACGCGACGTTGCTGACCGGCGACCCGGCCGCGGCCGTCCGCGCGCTGAAGACCGAGCCCGGTGGCGACATCATGACCAGCGGCAGCACGACGGCGGTGCGCTGGCTGCTGTCCGAAGGCCTGGTCGACGAGCTGAACCTGCTGCTGTACCCGATCGTCGTGGGCCGCGGGAAGCGGCTGTTCCCCGAAGAGGGGCCGACGTTTCCGTTGGTGCTCAAGAAGTCGGCGACGTTCGGCAACGGCGTCGTCCAGCTGACCTACGTCCCCGCGTGAAGCCGTTCCGCATCCGGACGACTGAAGCCAGGGCACGCCGCTGGGGTACCTGCGTTCTCTGTGCGAATACTGGGCTTCCACGGCCCTGGCCCAGCGGGACGCGGCGCACCTGGCGGGCATCCACCTGAACCGGCGGCCACGATGCCGACCGGACAAGCTGCACGCCGACAAGGGCTACGACTACCGCCGCTGCCTGATCCGCCGCGGTATCAAGGTCCGTATCCCCGCCTCGGCCGGGTCCGCTGGGTCGTCGAACGCACCATCTCCTGGCTGCTGCGGTTCACGCGCCTCGGGCTGCGCTACGACCGGACCGAACGCATCAGAGCAGGTCCTCTGGTCGGCGGGGGCCCCGTCACCACGAGGGAGATCGATCTCTTGGAGAAGGCTGCAGCCGCGTTGCTGACGGCACCATCGACGGGGATGAACGAGCACTCTCGTCGGGAAGTGATCAGCCGTCGGTGGGGCCGCCTCGTCAGAGGCGTTCGACGCGGTCGGCCTGCGGGCCCCGGTCGCTCTGACGCACCGCGTACCGGACCCGGTCACCCTTCTGCAGCGGCTCCGACCCCATGATCACGGACACGTGGGCGAAGAGATCGTCGCCGCCTGCGTCCGGGGTGATGAAGCCGAAGCCGCGGTCGGCGTCGTAGCGCGCGACGACGCCCTCGCCGCCTCGTGCGGGCACGTCCCGCGCCGCCGGCCCCGCGGCCGCGGCAGGTGCCGACCGCTGCGGCGCCGTCTGGGGCTCGGCGCCCCGGACCAGGTGCACGTCGCGGGCCTGCGGGCCCTTGTCTCCGCTAGCCACCTCGTAGGCGACGCGGTCGCCCTCCGCGAGCCACGTCAGCCCCTCGGCCAGGGCCCGGGCGTGAACGAAGACGTCCCCGGCGCCGGAGTCGGGGTTGATGAAGCCGAAACCCTTGTCCTCGTCGTACCAGGCCACCGTGCCGTCGGCACCGTCCGCGATACCGGCCGCAGCGGGTGAGCCGGCCCCTGCTCCCAGCGGGATCACGTGCCCGGCCTGCGGGCCACGCTCGCCTTCGACGATCAGGAAGGCCACCCGCTGCCCCTCGGTGACCACGCCGCCGGTCACGATGGCGGAGCTGTGCACGAAGATGTCGGCGCCGCCGCCGTCCGGCGACGCGAAGCCGTACCCCTTGCCCGGCTCGTACCAGTTGATGGTGCCGAGCAGGCCCACGGCGCTGCCGGTGGCCGCGTCGGCGGTGACGCGAACGCGCAGCGCCTGGGGCCCGCGGTCGTTCTCGCCGACCTCGAACGCGACGGCCTGTCCCTCGCGGAGCACTTTCGAGCTGCCGTCCCCGACGATCTCGGAGGCGTGCACGAACACGTCCGGCGAGCCGTCCTCGGGCGCGAGGAAGCCGAAACCCCGTTCGGCGTCGAACCAACGGACGGTCCCTTGCGGCATCAACGGCTCCAGGTCGAGAGGGCGGGCACTGGCCCCCAGTCTCTCTGACCGACCTCGCGGTCCGTCGGCCGGGCCCAGGTCTTCCGAGCAGCCGGAGCTGTTCGCCGACGAGGTGCGGACGTTCTTCCGGCTGGTTCCGGTGATGCCGGAGCCTCAGGTGATCGGGTGCTCCGGCGGGGCGAGAACCCGGTACTCGCACGCGCGGTCGTGCGGGAAGTAGTAGTGCGTCATCGTCCGGAACCCGGCCGCGGCGAGCACGTCCAGTGCGGCTCGCAGCAGGATGTCGTGCGTCTCGATCGAGTAGGCCAGCAGCTGCGTCCGGTTCTGGGCGAGCAGGTCGTCCCGGTACGCCTTGGCGTTCTCGAGCGGGTTGCGCCACGTGAGCGTGACGCCGTAGGGCGGCAGCGTGAGGTTCAGGGCGATGTGGACGCCGGGCGCCGGGTCGAAGAGCCGCGTCTGGAGCGTCGCGCCGATGCCCACGCGCGTGAGCTCGGCGTGGACCTTCCCGGCCAGATCGCTCCAGGCCGCGATCGCCTCCGGCGGTGCCAGGGTGACGATCTCCTCGGGGTCCTCCAGCCGGTCGACGACGAGCGGGTCGGTCAGGAGCGGTTCGCCGGGCGTCCTCGGGCCGCGGTCGTCCTCGCGGATGCGCGCGACGAGCGCGGGCTTCCACGGCGGGCTGACGTCAACGGTCATCCACTCCGGCGCGCCGGCGGGCCAGGACGTGAACAGCAGGACGCACACGCGCCGGAGTCGGGCGCCGAGTGACGGCCACAGTTCCCGCACCGACCCGAGGTCGAGCGCCGCGCGCAGGAACATGGCGACGACGGTGTGCCGGTCCGGGTCGCCCGGGTCGCCGAGCACGTCGTCGAGCACGGCCAGCACGCGGAGGCGTTCCGCGGCGCTCGCGCCGGACGCGAACGCGCGGCCCAGGCTGAAGATCCGGATGCCCCGCGGCAGGTCCGCATTGCCCGGGTCCTCGGGTGGGTAGCGTTCGCGCCAGCTCCGCACCTGCTCGGCGTCGAACCCGGCGAGGTGCTCGCTCGCCGCCAGCACCGCACCCCACCACGCCGGAACCTCGTTGGCCGTCACCGATCCACCGCTCAGTCGAAGGGGATGGCCGGCGGGCCCAGGACCCGGCAGACGCGCGACCGGCCGTACAGGAAGTCGTACCGCACCTCGGTTCGAAAACCGGCGGCGGCGAGCACGTCCAGCGCCGCCCGCGCGAAGAGGTCCCGGACGTCGCCCGCGTAGCCGCCCAGGTACTCGTTCCCCGGGCGGGCCCCGGTGAGGACCTCGTACCGCTCCGACCGGCCGTCGAGGGGGTTCCAGTCCAGGAAGACGCCGGCGGGTTCTTCGGTGCTCACGGACAGCAGAGCTCCGGTCGGCGCCGGGCGTGCGTCGTGCGGGACGACCGTCGCGGGCAGGCCGCAGCGGTCCAGCTCGTCCCTGGCCTGCTGCGCGAGTTCCGGCCAGGAAACGGGATCCGCGGCCGGCCGGTGCCCGGCGATCAGGTCCAGTTCGCGCCGCACCCGTTCTCCCGCGTCCGCGGGGATCGGCCGGCCGGCGAGGGGCCACAGGAACGTCAGGGCGATCGCGCGGCGGTGCGGCTCGCTTTCGTCGCCGAGCAGGTCGTCCAGCACCGCCAGGACGCGGCCGCGTTCGGCGTCGCCGATCCCGGGGTCGGCGGCGAACCCGCGGGCCAGTTCCCCGATCCGCAAGTAGTGCTGGGCGTCGGGCCCGAAGCCGTGGTCGTTCTGCTGAAGCGGCTCGACCGCGGCGAGGTGCTCGCTCACCGCCACCACCCGCTGCCACCACCCGGGGACCCCCATGATCGGCAGCTTAGCGGCTCGCGTCAGTTGACTTGCCGTGCCTGGCCCTGCCAGAACGGCTCCCGCAGCTTGAACTTCTGGATCTTCCCGGTCGCCGTCCGGGGCAGCTCGTCCAGGAACTCCACGCGCTTCGGGCACTTGTAGCCGGCCAGGTACTCGCGGCAGTGCTTGATCAGCTCTTCCGAAGACACCTCAGTGACCTCCGGCGAAGTGACCACCAGGGCCGTCACCAGCTCGCCCCACTTCTCGTCCGGGATGCCGATCACCGCGGCCTCGCGGACCGCCGGGTGCGAGTTCAGCGCGTCCTCCACCTCGATCGACGACACGTTCTCGCCGCCCGAGATGATCACGTCCTTCTTGCGGTCCGCGATCGTCAGGTAGCCGTCTTCGAACGAGCCGCCGTCGCCCGTGTGGAACCAGTTGCCTTCCTGCACCCGCGCGGTCTCGTCGGGGTTCTCCCAGTAGCCGTCGAGGTTGTGGTTCGACTGGGCCAGCACCTCGCCGTCCGTGTCGACGGCGATCCGGACGCCCAGCGCGGGCGTTCCCGCGCGGCCGAGCAGACGGGCCTGCTCGTGCGGGTCGAGGTCGGCCCACTCGCTGCGCATCCGGTTGACCGTCAGCAGCGGGGCCGTCTCGGTCAGCCCGTAGATCTGGATGAACTCCCAGCCCAGCTCGGCGCGCACCCGCTCGATCGTGCGCGTCGGCGGCGGTGCGCCGGCCACCACGATCCGGACGCGGTCGCGGCCCGGGATCTCGCCGTCCCACTTCGCGGCGCCGTCCAGCGCCGCGGTGACCACCGCCGGGGCGGCGCACAGGATCGTGACGCCGTGCTCTTCGATGCGCCGCAGGATTTCGGTGCCGTCGACCTTGCGCAGCACGATGTGCCGCCCGCCGAGGCCGGTCACCGCGTACGGCATGCCCCAGCCGTTGCAGTGGAACATCGGCAGCGTGTGCAGCAGGACGTCGTTGTCGTTCAACGTCGTGTGCAGGCCGAAGACAGCCGCGTTCAGCCAGATGTTGCGCTGGGTGAGCTGGACGCCCTTCGGCCGCGCGGTCGTGCCCGAGGTGTAGTTGACGGTCGCCGTCGCGGACTCGTCGCCGGCCCACGGCCGCGGGGTCCCGTCGCCACCCCAGATCGCTTCGTCGTCGCGGCCGAGGACGAAGACGTGCTTCGCCGTCACCGTGTCCAGCAGGTGTTCCAGCTCGGGGTCGACGATCAGCACCTCGGCGCCGGAGTGCTCGACGATGTACTTGACCTCGGCGGGGGCGAGCCGGAAGTTCACCGGCACCAGGATCCGGCCCCAGCCGGACACGCCGAAGAACGACACGAGCAGCCGAGCGGCGTTGTGCGACACCATCGCCACGCGCCCGCCGACGGGAACGCCGAGCGCGTCGAGGTTGGCGGCCTGCGCACGAGCCCGCCGCGCGACCTCGGCGTAGGTGAGCGAGCCCCAGCTGGGCGCGGGCTGGTCCGGCTCGTCGACCACCGCGACGCGGTCCGGGTACACCGTTTCCGCGCGGTCGAGGAAGTCCCGGACACCCAGATCGAAGTACATGGCCTCGATGATGACCCTTCGCAGGTGCTCGCACCAGTCCGATGTGGTTCGCTGGAGCGCGATGGACTTCGACACGGTGGCAGGCGAGCTCTACGGGGGTGACCTCGCGGAGTTCGTCAACGCGCGCAACGCGGCGGCGAAGGCCGCCAAGGCCGAGGGGGACGCCGAGCTCGCGGCCAGGATCCGGGAGCTGCGGAAGCCGACCACGGCCGCGGCGATCGTCAACCGCCTGGCCCGCGAAGACCCCGACGAGCTGCGGGAACTCGCCGAACTCGGCGACGAGCTGCGCGACGCCCACACCCGCTTGGCCGGCGACGACCTGCGGGCGCTGACCCGGCGCCGCGGTGAGCTCGTGCGGCGGATCGTCCACGGCTTGCCGTCGATGAGCGACACCGTCTCCCGCGAGGTCGAGGCGACGCTGGAAGCCGTGGCGGCCGACCCGGACACCGCGGCGCTCGCCCTCGCCGGGCGGCTGACGTCGGTCGCGCACCAGGACACCGACCAGTGGTTCACCCTCGCCGCGTCCGCCGCTCCGCCGTCGGCCGGCAAGCGGCCGGCCCGGATGGTGGAAAAAGCCGAACCGGCCAAGCCCAAAAAGGACCACCGGCGCGAGGAACAGGACCGCAAGGAGCGCGAACGCCTGCGCAAGGAACGCGAGCGCCTGCGCAAGGAAGCCGCCGAGCTGGCGAAGGAACGCGCGACGGCCGAACGCGACCTGATCCGCACCGAACGCGCGGCCGAGCAGGCGACGGCCCGCGTCGAGGACCTCCGCGCCCGCCTCGCGGAGGCCGAGGAACGCGCCGAGCGCGCGTCGGCGGAGTTCGAGCAGGCCGAGGAAACCTTCGACCAGGCCGACAAAGCCGCCACCGCCGCGCAGAAAGCCGCCGACGCCGCCCGCTGATTCCGTGCTACCGTACGGATGCGCCCCGGATGGGCCTACGCACGGAGGTAGCGGCTAACTCAGCCCCCTTGGATCGACACGTTCTGCCTTCCCTGGCGGAAGTGTGCCCTCCGCGCGCCCATTCCGTGTCGGTTCACGGCCTCCGGCGATCACTTCTCGCCAAAGGAGCACCTTGATCCACCTCACCACGACCGGTGCCCGCACCGGCCGCCCGCACCGCGTTCCCCTGGGTGCCTTGGACATCGACGGCCGCCTGGTCGTCGTCGCCTCGGCCATGGGCTCGCCGAAGCACCCCGCCTGGTACCACAACCTCCGGCACTGTCCACTGGTGACAGTCGAAACCGCGACCGAGACTTTCGAGGCGACGGCCACGCTCCCACCGGACCGCGACGAGCTGTTCGCCGAGATCGTCGCGCGCGAACCGGGTTTCGGGGACTACCAAGCCAGGACGACCCGGGTGCTGCCGGTCGTCGAGCTGCACCGGACCTGATCGGCCGCGCTCGTCGGGTCTCACGGGCGCGAAAGGCCGATCAGAGCAGCACTTCGGCCAGCCGCCGGTGGTTCTCGGCCTCCACCTCCGCCGACCGGCCGATCACCTGGACCGCCACGTGGTCGGCGCCGGCGTCCACATGGGACCGCAGCCCCTTCGCGACCTCCTCCGGTGACCCGTGCAGCGCGAGGTCGTCGATCAGCCGGTCGCTGCCGCCGCCGGTGACGTCGGCGTCGGTGTACCCGTGGCGCCGCAGGTTGTTCACGTAGTTGCGGAGCCCGAGGTAGGGCTCGCGGATGAAGGCGCGGCCGATTTCGCGGGCCTCCTCGGGGTCGCCGAGGACGACTTTCTGTTCCGGCGCCAGGATCTTGCCCGCGCCGAGGACCGATCGGGCGTGCCGCGTGTGCGCGACCGGCACGAGGTACGGGTGCGCGCCCGCGGTGCGGTCCCTCGCTAGCTTCAGCACCCGGTCGCCGAGCGCGGCGAGCACCCTCGCCTCGGCGGGCACGCCGGCCGCGTCGAGCCGGTCCAGGTAGTCGACGAGCGTGTCGTACGGGCTGTGGTAGCCGGTGACTGACTCGGGGTGGCCGACGCCGATGCCCAGCAGCAAGCGCTTTCCGTACCGGTCCGCGAGCCGGTGGTACGACTCGGCCAGCGGCTCCGGTTCGTCGGCCCACACGTTCACGATCGCCGTCGCCACGGTGATCCGCTCGGTCGAGGCCAAGAGGTCTTCGACGAACGCGAGGTCGCTGATCGACGCGCGGCCGGTGCCGAGCCACGCCGTGCCGTAGCCGAGGGCGTCCGCGGCGATCGCGTGCTGCTTGCGCGTCACGTCGTCGCGGTGCGGGGACAGGAAGACGCCGTAGGTGCCGAGGTTCACTACACTTGTCATAGAACTCAATGTAGCAAATGTAGCGCGGTTAGTTCGAGAGGCGGTGCAGCCACTCCCGCAGCATCTGCCGTTCGGTCGGGGTCAACGCGTCGACGTCGTCCGCGAGCCGGGTCGACAAAGCGACCGCGAGCGCGCCGATGGATGAGCCTTCCGCCGGCCGCTCGGCGAGCAGCCCGGCCAGTACCGACTCGCGGACCTGCGCGGACATCGCCAGGTCGCGGGTCCCTTCGGGCTGCGCGATCAGGCTGAGCGTGACCCCGCTGTTGGCCGCCGCGAACTGGCGCGCGGCCTCCGCGGCCTCGACGCGCAGCCGGCCGTCGCGCGCCAGCGGCGTGAACAGCTCCAGCAACATCGCTTCGGCGCTGGAGGTGAGGTTGCACGGCACGCCGGGTTCGATCTGGCCGTAGAGCAGCACGTAGAACTGCGGGTTCTCCAGGCCGTACTCGACGTGCCGGTCCCAGCCCGCGCGGATCCGGTCGACCGGGTCGCCGCCCGGCGCCGGGGCCTGCACGTACTGCGTGAACCCGTAGTTGACGACGGCGTCGAGCAGGCCCTGCTTGCTGCCGAAGTGGTGGTACAGCGTCGGCGCCTGGACGCCGGCGCGCTCGCAGATCGCCCGCGTCGACACCGGTCCGCCGCCGGATTCGTGCAGGAGCTGCCCGGCCGCCAGCAGCAGGCGGTCGCGGGTGCTGGTGGTGCCGCTCGATCGTCCGGCCATGTAGCAATTGTAGCGCCGGTCTGTAACGCGCACTTTCGTAGGGAAAGTGCGCGTCAGCGGAGGCGGAGCTGGACCCGGCGCAGGCCGACGAACGCGTTCAGCACCGCCGGGTCGGTCGTGGCCGCGTCCGGGCGCACCGACCGGTAGCCGTCCAGCAGCGCCTCCCGCAACTCGGCGCGCTGCGGCAGGTGCTCGAGCTCGTCGAGCGCCACGGCGAGGTCGTACGCGTAGTGCCCGTACCCGCAGTCGTCGAAGTCGATGGCCCGGACGCGCCCGCGGTGGAACAGGTAGTTCACCTGCCGCAGGTCGCCGTGCACCAGGCCGAAGACGTCGGCGCCGCACCCCAGCCCGGCCCGCACCGCGCGGACCCGCTCGACGGCGCCGCGGACCCGTTCGTCGCCGCCGGCCAGCGTCACCGCCCGGTCGAGGACGGCGTCGGAGAAGCCGTCCACCTGCGACCGGCCGAACTCGGTGAGGTCGTCGACGCGCCCGCGGTCGAGGCCGTTCATCCGGGCGCCGTGCAGGTGCAGCCGCGCGGTGAACCCGCCCACCGCGTACAGCTGCGGCGCGCTGAGCCGTTCGTCGACGAACCGGCCGTCGACCCAGTGGCAGAGCACGCAGGTCCGCGGCTCCGGCACGGCCGGGTCGGCGACCACGGTGACCAGGTCCCGCGCCCGCGTTGGCACCGGCCGCGGCACGACGAGGTCGGTTTCCCTGCCCAGCATGGAAAGCCACGCCATCTCCGCGCGCACCTGCGCGGTGCCCGGGCCGTCCGCGCGTTCCACCCGCAGCACGTACCGGTGGCCGTCGGCGCCGTCGATGCGGAACGTCGTGTTGCGCCCGCGGCCCAGCGGCGTCAGCCGGGCGACCGGCACGTCGTAGTCCGTCAGCGCCGACTCGGCGAGCCGGCGCAGGCGCCGGGTGCGGCCCGAGCGGTCCAGCTCGGCGAACGGCCGGTCGTTCGCCGTCGAGCCGGCCATGGCCCACGTGCTCAGCTGATCGACCGTTCCGGCTCGCGGGAGTGCGCGACGAGCTCGATCGTCGGCGTGTGCCGCCCGCCGCCACCGAGGCGCTCGACCCCGCGCAGGCCCTCGACCAGCCGCTCGACCTCGGTGTCCGGCCGCACCCCGAAGCGCATGAACTGGCTGGTCATGCCGATCTTGTTGCCGCACTGGCGCACCAGCAGGTGGTGCTCGGCGAGCAGGTAGTCGCACAGCTCGGCGCCGTCGACCGAGCCGGGCAGCTTGACGAGCAGGAAGTTCGCCTGTGACGGGAACACCGTCAGCTCCGGGAACTGGTTCAGCTGCGAGTTCATCATGAACCGGTCCAGCGCCAGCTTCTTGAGGCTGTCCTCGTACTCCGCTCGGTGCTCGGCGAGCATGAAGATGACGGTCTCGGCGAGCGAATTGAGGTTCCACTTCGGCAGCGCGCCCGACAGCTTGCGCGTCAACGCCGGGTTCGACACCTGGTAGCCGAACCGGATCCCGTGCAGCCCGAAGTTCTTGCCGAGGCTCTTCAGCACGATGACGTTCGGCCGCACGACGGCTTCGGCGGCCACCGAGGGATTCATTTCGACCTCGACGAAGTCGATGAACGACTCGTCGATCACCACGAGGTCGAGGTCTTCGAGGGCGTCCATGAACCGGACGACTTCGCGCCGGGGCAGATATCCGCCGTCGGGGTTGTTCGGGTTGCACAGCACCGCGACCCGGGAGCCGCGGCGCTTGATGAAGTCGACGTACTCGTCGACGCGCAGTTCGAAGTTGTCGGATTCCTTGAGCAGGAACATGTCGACGCGCTTGCCGGTTTCCAGCGGCTGGTCGGTCCAGCGGCCGAACGTCGGGATCGGCACGGCGATGCTGGCGTCGACCAGCAGCCGGTCGATCCAGGTGATCAGCTCGGTCGAGCCGTTGGCGAGCGAAATCGTCGACGGGTTGAGCCGCAGCACGTGTGCGAGCTGCGCGGTGATCGCGCCGGCGTCGCTCGGGTAGAACTTGAGGATCGTGCGGAGGTTGCGTTCGAGCTGGCCGAACATCTCGTCGGTGGGGAAGTACGGGTTGCAGGGGATGCAGAAGTCCGCGAGGTCGTCCGCGTGCTGGCCCATCGCGCGCGCCACGGAGAAGAACGACGGGCTGTGCGCCGCGCTCTGCTGGAAAAGGCCTCTGGTGGTCATACCGTGCCGCACGCCTGGTCTCCGTCCGCCGCTTTACCGGCCCCTTGCCTTCCCGATGGGGACACGGGTGAACCGGACGGGCGGTTCAATCCCGGACAGCGCGTAGACCCCGGTGCCGGCCAGCGCGGCCGCGGCCAGCACAGACAGAGCGAGGACCGGCAGCGGTGCGGCGAACGGGGAGACGCCGGTGGAGGACTCGACGCCGATGATCGCGGTGAGCACGGCGTCGGCGGCGACCGCGACCTTCACGACCAGCAGCCGGTGCGTCTCGGGCCAGCGCGTGAAGCGCAGGACCCAGGCCAGCGCGGGCAGCACGAGGATCGCGTGCATCGCGACCGCGTGCAGCGGCTTGAGCGAGCCGGCGGTCGTGTACGCGGCCTGCGGGTCGCCGCCGCGTGCCGCGACGACGCCGCGGCCGATCATCACCGCGCCCGTGGCCAGCGCGACCAGCAGCACGACCAGGCCGGCGCGGACGGCCAGGCGCAGGCTCGCCGCGTCCGGGCCGGGCTCGACCAGTGCCGCGGCGGTGAAGCCGATGACGACCAGGACGAGCACGCCGCCACCCGCGGCGAGCGTCATCGACACGGCGGTGTCGAACGGCGTCTCGAAGTCGAAGTGCGACGGCACTCCGCGCCAGGCCTGCATGCTCACCAGGACGACCTCGACGACGCTCGCGACCGTGAACGCCCCGAGCAGGATGGACCCCAGCCGCGGGCGGACGGTGAGGAACGACGTCGCCCAGGCGACCGACGCGAGCGTCAGCCCGAACGACAGGCCGAACGTGACGGCCTTGCGCATCGACAGCGGGCCCAGCCACGAGCCACCGGAGGCGATGAGCACGATCGCGTGGACGACGCCGCTCAGGAACAGCGCCGCGCCGACGGCGTAAGCGATCTTCTCGGCTCGCTTACCGTCGTGCCAGATCCGGGTCAAAGCGTTCATGGGACGGAGTGTCGCGCCGCGGAGGACGTCACCGCGTCGGCCCGGCGGCGGCACCGCGGCGTACGACGACGGGCGTACGGCAATCGGGAAGAATGTCGAAAAGCATTGGTAAAGGAATTGCGGTGTTCTTGACCGGAATATGGGGAAAACGCGTGCGCCGCGACACTCGCCAGGCGGATGCGTCCCGGCCGGAAGAGTTCTACCATCGGATCATGTACATCGCCCTGCTGACCTACACGGCACCCGAGACAGAAGTCGACTACGCGCTGCCGGACCATTCGGAATGGTTGCGCAAACAATTCACGAAGGGGGTCTTCCTCGTTTCCGGAAAGGGGAACGGCGTGGCCGACCAGGTGATCCTCACGCGGTCGGTGCTGCGCGGCAAGCTCGACGCGGTGCTCGCCAGCGACCCGTTCGTCGTCCAGCGCCTCGCGCGCTACCAGGTCATCGAGTTCACCGCCACGCGCACCGCGCAGGAGCTGCTGGCGATCAACGAGGCCATCGCCTCCTGAGGAGTTCCGCCACGGTCGGGTGGCCCGGCGACGAGGCCCCGCCACCTGCCGGCGAAGAGTGCTTTCCCGCTGGCTCGCTTATGATCGCGAGGCACGGACGTCCAGCAGGGAGAGCGCGATGAACACCCCCGACCTCGTCTTCCGGGGCCGCCGGTTGAGCAGGGACCGCGCGCTGGTGCTGGCCGCGATCCAGGTGCTCCCGGAACCCGACGCGGCGCGGGAGGCGGTCGTGAGCGCCGTCGAGGACGGCGCCGACCTCGTGGGTTTCGCCGGAACCGGCGTCGAATCCTTGATCTCCTGGACGCGCGAGAAGTTCCCCGACCTCGTCCTGGCCGTCGACACCGCGGACGCGGCGGTGGCGGCGGGTAGCTGCGCGGCCGGCGCGGACCTGATCCTCGCCCGGACCGACCTCACCGACGTCGCGGCGCGGTTCGGTGCCGGGTACGCCGGCTCCTCGAAGGCCGACCTGCCCGGGTTCGTCCTGGACGTCGGCGTGCTGCGGTCGCCGCCGTCCCTGCCCGGGGACGTCCCGGTGCTGGTGGAGCCGGCCGGCGACGGCACCCCGGCCGGCCTGGCGCTGGCGGCGCTCGCGGCGTCGGCGGGCGCGGCGATCATCCGGACCCGGCACGTGCGCGCGACGCGGCACGTGGCCGAGATGGCGGCGAGCATCGCGGGCACGCGCCCGCCGGCGAAGGCGGTCCGATGGGAGTGATCCGGCAGATCTGGCCGGTCGAGCGCGGCCTCGACGACCACGACCTGGAGCAGCTGTACCGCTACCCCGCCGACCCGCGCTGGGTCGCGGTCAACTTCGTGTCCAGCGCGGACGGCGCGATCACCGTCGAGGGCCGGTCGGCGAGCCTGTCGACGCCGGCCGACCGGGTCGTCTACCGGCTGGGCAACGACCTCGCCGACGTCGTGCTGGTGGGTGCGGGCACGGCGATGGCCGAGGGCTTCGAAGGCATGCGCCCCGACGAACGCACGGCCGAGCGCCGCCGCCGGTTCGGCTTGGCGCCGATCGCCCCGGTCGCGGTGGTGACGACCGGGCGGTCGCTGCCGCCGGACGCCCCGGTGATCACGAAGGCGGCGGTCCCGACGCTGGTGTTCACGTCCGAGGCGGCGCCGTCGGCGTTGCGGGACGCGTGGACGGCGAACGGCGCCCGGGTGTTCGTGGCGGGTTCGACGGGCGTTTCGGCCGCGCAGGTGGTCGAGACGCTGGTCGCCGAGGGATTGGGCCGCATCGACTGCGAGGGCGGGCCCCGGCTGTTCGGCTCGCTGATCGAGGCCGGCGTGGTCGACGAGTTCCGCCTGACCGTGGCGCCGTTCCTGGTGGCGGGCGCGTCGAGCCGGGCGGCCGTCGGCGGGGCGATCGACCCGGCGTCGCTGGAGCTGGCGTCGGTGCTCACCGACGGCGCCAGCGTGCTGCTGCGGTACCTCAGTCCGCGGTAGGCAGCCGGTCGCGACGACGGGTCAGGGACGCGGTCTCCGCCGTGTTGCCCGCCAGCTCGATGGCCTTGTCGTAGGCCGCGCGCGCCTCCTCGTCGCGGTCCAGCCGGCGCAGCAGGTCGGCGCGGGTGGCGTGGAAGGGGTGGTAGCCGGCCAGCTGGGGCTCGAGCTGCTCGACCGCCGCCAGCGCCACCTGCGGGCCGTCGAGCTCGGCGACCGCGACGGCCCGGTTGAGCGCGACGACCGGCGAGGCGTCGACGCGGACGAGCTGGTCGTAGAGGGCGAGGACCTGCGACCAGTCGGTGTCGCGCATGTCGGGGGCGGACGTGTGCACGGCGTTGATCGCGGCCAGGATCTGGTAGCGCCCCGGCGCCACGCCACTGACCAGGCGTTCGCGCACCAGCCGGTGGCCCTCGGCGATCAGGCCTGCGTCCCAGGCCCCGCGGTCCTGCTCGTCGAGCGCGACCAGTTCGCCGCCGGCCGAGACCCGGGCCGGGCGGCGGGCCTCGGTGAGCAGCATCAACGCCAGCAGCCCGGTGACCTCGCCGTCGTCCGGCAGGAGGACGTGGATCAGGCGGGTGAGCCGGATCGCCTCGGCCGTCAGGTCGTGCCGCACCGGATCGGTGTCCGGGCCGGTCGCCAGGTAGCCCTCGTTGAACACGAGGAACAGGACGGTCAGCACGCCGGAGACGCGGGCCGGCAGGTCCCCGGCGGATGGCACGCGGTAGGGGATGCGGGCCGCCTTGATCTTGGCCTTCGCGCGGGTGATCCGCTGGCCCACGGTGCTCTCGGAGACCAGGAAGGCACGGGCGATCTCGGGCACGGTCAGGCCGCCGACCATGCGCAGCGTCAGCGCCACGCGGGCTTCGACCGCCAGCGCCGGGTGGCAGCAGGTGAAGACGAGCCGGAGCCGGTCGTCGTCGATGGCGCCGAGGAGCTCGGGCGGGTCGTCGTCGTGCAGCATTCCCGCCTCCTTCTGCTTGTCGTCGCGCTTGCTCTCGCGCCGGATCCGGTCGATGGCCTTGCGCTGGGCGGTGGTGGTCAGCCAGGCGCCGGGGTTCGGGGGCACACCGTCGGCCGGCCACTTCTCGACGGCGACCGCGAACGCCTCGGCTGCCGCCTCCTCGGCGACGTCGAGGTCACCGAAGCGCCTGGCCAGGGCCGCGACCACCCGGGCCCACTCCTCGCGGTGCGCCCGGGTGATCGCCTGCTCGACGTCGTTCACAGGAATGGCCGGACCTCGATCTTGCGGTCGCAGACCTTCGACGCCTCGGTGGCGAGCTCGAGCGCGACGTCCAGGTCGGGGGCCTCCCACACCCAGACGCCGGCGAGGTACTCCTTGGACTCGAGGAAGGGTCCGTCGGTGACCACCGCCTGCTCGCCCCGGTTGTCGACGACGGTGGCCGCGCCGGTGTCGGCGAGCCCGCCGGCGAAGACCCAGTAGCCGTCGGCGATCAGCCGTTCGTTGAACTCGCTGATGGCGGGCTGCCGGTCGGTGCTGCCGGGGTTGCTCTTGTCGTCGATGACGGAAACCAGGTAGTGCATGCTCGTTCTCCCGTGCTGGTCAGGCGGTCGCGTACTGGGGGCGTCCGGCGGGCCGGAGGACCTGGATCGTCACGCCCTTCGAGTCGACTCGCGAGTCAACCAGGTCCAGGGCGAGGTCCGGGCCGGTTTCCGGGAACAGCCGCGTGCCCTGGCCGACGACCACCGGGATCACGATCAGGGTCAGCTCGTCGACCAGGTCGTTCGCCAGGAGCCACCGCAGCAGGGTGCCGCTGCCGTGCACCTGCAGCTCGCCGCCGGGCCGCGCCTTCAGCTCCTTGATCGCCGCCGCGAGGTCCGCTTCGAGCACGGTGGAGTTCTCCCAGGTCGGCGCGGCGAGCGTGGTCGAGGCGACGTACTTGGGAGCGGCGTTCAAGGCGGCACCGACGGGGTGGGCCTGCTGGGGCCCCCAGGCGGCGGCGAACAGCTCGTAGGTGCGCCGGCCGAAGAGGAAGGCGTCGGCCTGCTGGTAGGTGCGCGTGATGAAGGCCCGGGTCTCGTCGTCACCCTTGCCCAGGGCCCAGCCGCCGCGGTCGAACCCGGCGCGGCGGTCCTCGTCGGACGCGCCGCCGTTGCCCTGCACGACACCGTCGAGGGTCACCTGGGTCATGGTGGTCAGCTTCATCGGGGTTCCTTCCCTTCGGGGCCGCCCGCTTGCGGTCTCACCCCTGCTACGAACGCCCCGCCCCCGATCCGACAGCGTCCTCGAAGATCTTTTCCGGCAGCCCGAGCTGGGGGAACCGGTCGGCGTGGAAGGTGACAATCTCGGCCACCAACCCACCGGCGATGCGCAGGACGTCGATGGCGAGCGGCAGGTAGGCGTCCTCGTGCCATTGGTAGAAGGCGATGGCGGGCTGCCGGTTCACTTCGGTGAGGACGGCGCGCAGGCCGGTCATGCTCTCGAAGCCGCTCTCGACCCAGTCGTTGACGACCGCCTCGCGGCCGACGCGCAGGCCAGGGGTGGGCGGCATCGAGCAGCGGACGTCCTCGCGGAGCAGGGCGGCGAGAGCGTCGACGTCGGTGGCCACGCTGGCCTCGGTGTAGCGGCGCACGAGTTCCCGGGTGGCGGCGTCGTCTTCGTCGCCGGTCCAGTCCTGCCGTTCGGCGGGCAGGTGCGCCCGCATCCCGGCGCGAGCCCGCTGCAGGGCGCTGTTCACGGAGTTGACGGAGTCCCCGAGCAGCTCGGCGACGTCCTTGGCCGGCCACCCGACGACGTCCCGCAGGATGAGCACGGCCCGCGGACGCGGAGCGAGGTGCTGCACGGCGACGAGGTAGGCGAGCTCGATGGTCTCCCGCGCGAGGGCGGCGGCTTCAGGGGCGTCGTCGGGGTAGGGCTGCAGCCAGGGGACCTCCCCACCGACGGCGGGCTCGGGACGGATCTTGGCGAGCAGGTCCAGGCAGGCGTTGGTGGCGATCCGGTAGAGCCAGGCCCGGAAGGTCGACCGGCCTTCGAAGGTCTCCCGGCGGCGCCACGCACGGAGGAAGGTCTCCTGGACGGTGTCCTCGGCGTCTTCGAAGGAGCCGAGCATCCGGTAGCAGTGGACGTGCAGTTCTTTCCGGTGTCGTCGAGCGAGCCCGGTGAACTCCGGTTCGTCGACCTCGTGCAGCCGCGTGTCCGCGCTCATGGCGTCATCCTTCCGTCTCAGGGGGTGGTGTCCAAGGTGAGACGGGAGGGGGTGCGAAAACTCATCACGGGTGGCTGGCTCGGGCCAGGACGCGTCGCATCCGGTCGAAGGTCGCCAGGACTCGTCGTGCCTCCTCTTGCATCGACCGCACCGCCGGGTCCTCACCGGCGTCGACGGCGAGAGCCTCCTGCCACAGCGTCTGTTCGGCCAGGTGCCACGCCGGTTCGTCGGTGACTTCGACGTCCACGAACCCGGCTCGCGGCAACTGCCGGCGCAGATCCAGCTGTCGCAGTCGCGGTGACACCCGCTCGTCGCCGGCGTCCGCCGCTTCCCAGCAGGTGACGACCACGCGTCCGCCGGGACGGAGAACCCGGCGGCATTCCAGCAGAGCGTCCAGCGTCGGCTCGGCGAACTGGATGGAGTCGACGACGAGCACCGCGTCGACCGACGCCGGGCCCAGGCCGGTGCGGGTCAGCTCACCCACCCGGAAACCGGCTCGATCCGCCAGCCCGAGCGTCTGTGCCCGAAGCTGCGCGTGGTCGATCGCGACCCGCGAGAAGTCGAGCCCGACAACCCGGCAGCCGGTGCGTCGCGCGATCTCCAGCCCGTACCCGCCGCGACCGCAGGCCAGATCCAGCAAAACCTGCCCGGCACGCAGGCCGAGCGCCGCCACGACCTGATCGAGCCCGGCTCCGGTCAGCAGACTGGTGGACTGCAGGTCCGGCGGAAGACCGAGCACGCGCCGCACGAGCTCGTCGGCAACCGGCGATTCGACCCGGTCCGCGTACCAGCGGTCGAACTCCGCGGGAGTTCTCGTCATCCTCCGACCATCGCACATCCGCGGCACGACAGGTCGGTGCGCGGGTTCGGGCAGACTCGCGGAGTGGACATGGAAGAAACCGGCGCGCGGCTGGTCAGGAGATTCGGTCCCGCGGCCGAGGGGTGGCTCGAACAGATGCCCGCCCTCGCCGCGCGGCTGGCGTCCCGATGGGGTCTCGTGCTCGGCGAACCCTTCGAAAGCGGAGCGTCCTCCGTCGTCCTGCGGTGCCGGTGGCCGGACGGCACTCCCGCGGTGCTCAAGCTCAGCCCGGACCGGGCGTTGCTGACCAAGCAGGGTGAGATGCTGCGCGTGTTCGCGTCGTCGGGCCGGGTGCCGGCCGTGCTGGGCGCGGACGCCGAGGCCGGTGCGATGGTGCTGGAGGAAATCCGGCCCGGTACCGAGGCCGAAGACCTGCCGCCGGCGTCGTTGCCGCCGCAGTGGGGGGAACTGCTCGCCGCGCTGCACGCCGTGGCCCCGCCCGCGGGCTGGCCGTGGGACCTCCGCGGCCGCTGTGACGAGGCCTTCGCCCGGATCGGCCGTCGGCTGTCCGAACCGGCCATCGGCGCCCGGATCGGCCAGGACACGTGGGCGCGGGCGATGCGGCGCTGCGAGAGGCTGCTGGACACGCAAAGCCGGATTGTGTTGCTGCACGGCGATTTGCACCTCGCCAACGCCCTCGACGGCGGCCCGTCGCGAGGCCTGGTCGCGATCGATCCCAAGGCGTGCGTCAGCGATCCGTGCTTCGACGCCGTCGACTACGTCGTGGCCGGTGCCGGACACGAGGGCGTCGAGACTCGTTGCGAGCGGGTGGCGACCGCGTGCGGGCTCGACGGCGACCGGCTCTACGCGTGGAGCCGGGTGATCGCGCCCATGTTCGCCATCGCCCACCTCACCCACGACGGTTCCGGGCAGGCGATCGGCGAACTACTCGCCCTGGCTCGCTGATCCCGTCTTTTTGCGCTGGTTGGCGATGAACCGCGCTTTCTTCTGCCGGTTCCCGCACGTGTTCATGTCGCACCACCGGCGCGTGCGGCTTTGGCTGGTGTCGAAGAAAGCGGCCTGACAGGTCGGCGACGCGCACAACGCCAGTTTTCCGTCACGTTCGCCGGAGATGATGCCGATCGCGTCGGCGGCGATCACGCCCAGCGCGTCCTCCACGCGGGACGCCGAGCTGAGCCGCCACCGCCGTTCGCCCTCGGGCGTCAGGACGGCCGCGGCCCGGCCGTCGGTGCTGCGGTCGTTGATGATCCGGACCGCGGCCGCGGGCAGAGCGTCCTGGGTGGCGGCCGCCGTCGCGGCGGCGTGGATCGCTTCCCGCAGCTCCCACGCGAGTTCGAGCTGCGCGGTGGTGCAGGAGTCCACGGCGAGGCCGCTCACCGCGAGCCATTCGACGAGCCTCTCCGGCGTGGGAATGCGCTCCAGCGAGTCGCCACGACGCTCCGACAGCGTCCCCGTGAAGCTCGTCGCCAGCACGGAGCCGAGGCGGAAACCAGGGAACTCGGCGCGCATGGAACCAGCTTAGCAGGTTGCTCTGGCTCATCGTGACGTGTTAGAACCGTCTAAGACGGTTCCGGGAAGGCCAGGAGGACTCATGCCCGACGTGCACGCATTCGAAGCCCACGCGACCGACGCCGACCTCGACGACCTGCGCGCGCGGCTGGCCGCGGCGCGGCTGCCGGAAGCCGAGACGGTCCGGCGCCGCTGGGAGCAGGGCGTTCCGCTCGCCGACCTCGCCGAGGTGGTGGACTACTGGCGCACCGGTTACGACTGGCGGCCGTTCGAGGCGCGGCTCAACGCGATCGGCCAGTTCCGCACGACCGTCGACGGTCTGGGAATCCACTTCCTGCACCGCCGATCCGCGCGCGCGGACGCCACGCCGTTGCTCTTGACGCACGGCTGGCCGGGCAGCGTCGCCGAGTTCGTCGACGTGCTGGACGAGCTGGCGGACCCGCAAGACGCGGACGCGCCGGCGTTCCACGTCGTGGCCCCGTCGTTGCCGGGCTTCGGTTTCAGCGACAAGCCGGCCACGACCGGCTGGGGAACCGAAAAGATCGCGGCCGCCTGGGTCGAACTGATGGAACGGCTCGGCTACGACGAGTTCCTGGCTCACGGCGGCGACTGGGGAGGCGTGATCACGACGATCCTCGGCGGCCGCTTCCCGGAGCACGTCCTCGGCATCCACACGGTGACCCCGCAGGCACCGCCGGGCTTGCCGACGGACGGTCTGACGCCCGCCGAGCGCGAGTGGACCGAGGAAACCCGCGACTTCTGGCTCCACCGCGCGGCCTACGCGAAGCAGCAGGCGACCCGGCCGCAGACCATCGGCTACTCGCTCGTCGACTCACCGGTCGGGCTGCTCGCCTGGATCCTCGACAAGTTCGCCGAGTGGACGGACACTTCGGACAGTCCATTCGAGACGATCTCCCGCGACCGCATCCTCGACGACGTCACGTTGTATTGGCTGACGCGCAGCGGGGCATCGGCGGCCCGGATCTACTACGAAAGCCACGATTCGCTCGACCCCGGGCTCAGGGTGGACGTCCCGTCGGCGATCAGTGTGTACCCCCGGGACATCGAGAAGTGCCCGCGTCCGTGGGCGGAGGAGCGGTTCCGGCGGATCGTGCGGTGGGGCTCGCCGGAAACCGGGGGACACTTTCCGTCGTTGGAGGTTCCCGGGTTTTTCGTCGAGGATTTGCGAGAGGGCCTCGCGGCCGTGCTGGCCGCCGGCCGGTGAATCCTTTCGTGCCGCTCAGAACAGGGTCGCGGGCTCGATCGGCTCCGGCTCGGGCAGGGCGTCGAGGCCGGGCACCAGCGTCCGCACCTCGTCGTGGAACCGGCGGGCCAGCGCCGGTGCGTCGACGTTGTCCGGCGTGTGCACGAAAACCGTCGGTGACCGGCCCTCGCGCAGCCACCCGGCGGCCACCTCGGTCCACGGCCGCCACCCCTCGACCGTCTCCTCGACCGAATCCCGGCCCAGGTAACGAACGATCGGCCGGTCGGTGAGCGCCCGCGTTCGCCGCGGCAGCCGGGGTTTCTTGGCCCACGCGTCCTGTTCGGCTTCGCTGGCCGGCGGGCTCCGGAAGAAGACGGTGGTGTCGAAGGGCACCCACTCGGCGTCCGCGGTGGCGAGCGTCCCCTCCAGCAGCGACGTCGAGCCGGCGTCGGTGAAGAATCCGGGGTGACGCACCTCCACCGCGCGCCGGCGGCCGGCGGGGAGCCGGCGCAGGAACCGGCCGAGCGCGTCGACGTCCGAGGGGCCGAACGAGCCGGGCAGCTGCGTCCACAGGACCGCCCGCTCGCCGAGGGGCTCGAGGGCGTCCAGGAACGCCCGCATCTCGGTTTCGACGCCGGCGAACCGGCGCTCGTGCGTGACGACCTTGGGCACCTTGACCACGAACCGGAACTGCGGGTCGGTTTGCTCCGCCCAGGTCGCGACGGTGGCGCGGGAGGGGGTGGCGTAGAAGGTGGTGTTCCCTTCGACGGCGTTGCACCAGCCGGCGTAGGCCCGCAGGCGCTCCTTGGCCGGCAGCGACGGCGGCAGGAACCGCCCGGGCCACGCCTTGTGGGTCCACATCGCGCAGCCGACGTGCAGGCGGGCTCCCATCAGAGCAGCCGGCGGAAGTGCTGCGCCATCTCGAGTTTTCGCGCCTCTTCCCGCGTCACCCAGGCGAAGTCGTCGTGTTCCTTCGGGTTGAGCACCACGTCTCCCGCGCCGTCCTCCTCCACCGTGTAGACGAACCCGTGGATCTCCATCGCGCGCCCCGCCACGTCGGGCCAGGACGTGCGGGACAGCTCGCCCGTCACCTGGACCTTCAAGCCCGTCTCCTCCACCACCTCCCGGATCGCCGCCGCCTCGAAGTCCTCGTCCGGCTCGACCGTTCCGCCCGGCAGCTCCCAGCGTCCCGGGAGGAACACGCCCGGCGCGCGGCGGAGGAACAGCACCCGGTCGCCGCGGGCTATCCAGCAGTACGCCAGGTACTTCGTCTCCGTCATGCGGCAGATTGTCGCTCAGTTGGTCTTCGACGTCGGCAGGTGGGCGCCGAGGTACCCGACGTACACCGTGCCTGTGCGGTCGGTGTCGTCGAGGAAGTGCAGCCGCGGCGCCGGTGCCTTGAAGCGCTCGAGCGCGATGTGGGCGCCGAAATAGTCCCGCCCCGCCGGGTTCGTGCGCGGGTCGACGCGGAACGTCCGCGCCTGGCGCAGCCGCTCGTTCGTGGTCACCGTGTCCGACTCCGCCAGTGCGATGATGTTGGCGCTGATCAGCGAACCCGGCTGGCCGGTGCGGGCGAACGCGAGCACGTCCGACAGCTCCGGCCCGGGATCCTGGCCCGCGTCGAGCAACGTAGTGCGCGCGCTCGCATACGCGTCGAGCGTGCGCAGCGCGTCCCACGCCTTCCGGCGCCACGCCGTGGCTTTCGGGTGGTGGTCGAGGATCGCGGCGGGCGCCGGCTCGGCCGTGATCGCGAGGTGCTTGAGCGTCGCCGTCGCGGCGCCGATCAGCTCGGCGAAGCTCGGGAACTCCTCGGGCGGCCGCTCGGCGGCGGCGACCTCGTCGTCGGCGTCGTGGTAGCGGGCCAGCGTGCCCGCCAGCAGCCCGTTCACGCGTCTGAGCTCGTCGCGCTCGGCCTCGGTCTCCTCGAACGCGCGCGCGTAGTCGTCCACCGCCCCCTGCAACTGCGCGAGCTGCGTCCGCAGGTACCCGACGTCGACCGCGGACAGCTCGTCGAGCCGGTGCCGGAGCGCCTTCGCCTCGCCCGTGTGCCGGTTCCGCTCCTCGGCGTCGGCCTTCGCCTTCTTGCGCAGGATCGTGATCACGCCCCGGGCCTCGGCCAGCTCGCGTTCGGTGCGGTCCAGTTTTTCCGTCAGCCCGGCGTCCGGTTCCCGTTCGGGCGCGTCGAACGGATCCGCCGCGTACCACGCCTTCACGCTCGGCACCTCCGCCCACTCCTCGGGCAGCGGCGTGCGCCCGCGCGTCTGCAGCAGCCGCGTGATCGCGCCCTGCAGCGCCTCGCCGGACACCGGGCTCGCCGTCTCGACGAAGTCCGGGAGCTGGTCGCACAGCGGCGCGTACAGCCGCGCGCCCTGCGGCACTTCGTAGCCGAGCGGCACGTGCTGGTTCAGCGTGCGGCGGAAGCGGTCGTCGACGTCGAACACGTTGACCAGACCCGGCCAGCCGTCGACCGGGACCGTCGGCGGTTCGGTGAGCACCAGCACCGCCGACGTCCGCCAGTCCGCCACCAGCGCCTCGCCCAGCAGCTCCGCGACGCGGTCGCACTCCTTGCGAGACCATCCGCGCATCGCGAGAACCGGGGCTTCGATCGGGATTTCGTCACTCCCGCTCGCGCCGAGCTCCTCCAGCCCGATCCGCTGCGCCGGCGCTTCGTGGCAGCTGCGCCACGGCCGCGTGCACGCGGCGGCCAGCAACCACGCGACGCGGTCTTCGCCGGCGCGGTAGCACAGGGAAAGCAATACCTGAACGGAGTAGCGGCCCCGATCGTCCGTCCAGCCGAATTTGAGGTCGCAGCGGCGCGATCCGCCGTCGTCGGACGAGCCGAGGTCGGCGACCGAGTAGTCGTCGTGCTGCCGCTGGCGGGTGATGAGCCTGCTGCGCAAGGCGTCCAGGGGGCGTTTTCCCTCGGTGGGGACCAGTCCGTGGTGCCAGATCCGGTGCACCCCCACAGGACTCACTCCGTTCGCCGGAAACAGGACCTCAGCCGAACATAGCGGATCCTGTGACCGGACGAACGCGGGGCGTCACGTCATTCACGCGTCCAGAGGCAGAAGGGGTGCCCGGCCGGGTCGAAGCAGACGCGGACGTCGTCCTGCGGCTGGAAGTCGGAGACGACGGCGCCCGCGGCGGTCGCTTCCGCCGTCGCGGCGGCGAGGTCGTCGACCTCGATGTCGAGGTGCAGCTGCATCTGCTGGGCGCCGCCGGCGGGCGGCCACACCGGCGCGATGTGGTCGCGCTCCAGCTGGAACGACAGCCCGGCGCTGCCGTCGTCCGGGCGCAGCGTCACCCACTCCGGCTCGTCGGTCTTGATCGGCCAGCCGAGCAGCTTCGAGTAGAACCCGGCGAGCGCGCGCGGGTCGGGCGCGCCGAGCACGGTGGAGGTCAGCTTCATGGTCCGGTGGTACCCGCCGGCCGGGGACTTCTACCGGCCCGGGCCGGTCCGCGTGTCGAAGTAGGCGACAGGGCTCCACGACGTCGTCGCGAAGACGGCGGCCCCCGACAACGCGAGCAGCGCGGTGATGACGGCCAGCGTGGCGCCGATCCGGCCGGGCCCGGGCCGCGTGCGCGCGCCCGCGCAGACGCCGAAGACCAGCGCCAGCACGCTGATCGGCAGCAGCGCGAACCACAGCGCGCCGAGGACCAGCACGAAGGCCTGCGCCAGCCAGGAGAACATCCAGGCCGTCAGGAGCACCGGCCGGACGAGCAGCCAGGCCGCCCAGGTCGAGACGGCCAGCGTGAGCCCGGACGCGCCGACCGCGAGCGACGCGATCGCCAGGCCGCGGCCGGGCCGCGTGGTTTCGTTCGGTTCCCCCATGCCGGGAACATCCCGGCCGAACGCCCCGGCGTTACGCGGAATACGCGGCCGCCGCGCGGGTTGACCCCTGGCACAGGCCGGAGATCACCGAGGGAGCCGCCATGTCGTCCGAGCAGATCCAGGGCACCGTCGCCGACGGGTTCGAGCCCGTCCGCGAGGAGTTCGCCGCCGTCGCGGCCGACCAGGGCGGCGACTACGCCGCCCAGCTCGTCGCGCACGTCGACGGCGAACGCGTCGTCGACCTGTGGACCGGCCCCGAAATGACAGCCGACTCGCTCACCGGCGTGTTTTCGTCGACGAAGGGCGCGGCGCACCTGGTGGTCGCACTGCTCGTCCAGGACGGCGTCCTCGACCTCGACCAGCGGGTCAGCCACTACTGGCCGGAGTTCGGCGCGGCGGGCAAGGCGGCGATCACGCTGCGGGAGCTGCTCGCGCACCGCGCCGGCGTCGTGGGCGCGGACGAGGGGTTCACGGCCGAGGAAATCGCCGACGACCGCGTGATCGCCGAGCGGCTCGCGCCGCAGCGGCCGTACTGGCGCCCGGGCACGGCGTTCGGCTACCACGCACTGGTGATCGGCGCGCTGACCGGCGAGGTCGTCCGCCGCGTGACGGGCCGCAGCATCCAGGAACACTACGAGGAGCGCGTCCGGAAGCCGTTCGGGCTGGACTTCTACCTGGGACTGCCGGAGGAGCTGGAGCCCCGGTTCCTGACGACGCAGCCGATGCTGCCGACCCCGGAGCAGCTGGCGGAGCTGGAGGCCGGCGCGACGGGCGCGGACAGCATCACGGGCATCGCGTTCAACCGCAACCACCCGAAGGCGCCGGAGCTGTGGGACCTCCCGAACATCAAGGCGGTCCGCCGCCTGAGCCCGGCTTCGGTGGGTGGCGTGGCGTCGGCGCGTGGTCTGGCGGGAATGTACGTGGCGGCGACCGGCTTGTTGAACTCCGAGACGGCGGCGGAGTTCGCGCAGGTTCACTCGGTCGGGGATGACTTGTCCACGCGCAACCACAACGCTTTCGGGTTGGGGTTCGCGGTGGTGTCGGACGATTACCCGGTGCTGGGGCAGGGGGCGTTCGGGCACAGCGGTGCGGCGGGGTCCCAGGCGTTCGCCGATCCTCGGAGCGGGCTGGCTTACGGGTACAACCGGCGGCGGTTCGCGTTCCCGGGTGGGGCGGCGCCGGAGAACGTGCGGCTGGTTGGTGCGATTCATGGGGCGGTGATTGCGAAGCGGGGTTGATCTGATGTCCACAAAGGACTCCCTCGGTCGGCCGGGCGGCCGAGAGGGGTGCTTGACGCGCGCCCGAAAGTGAGGCTCGCCGCCCGAAAGTGCGGCCCAGCGCGCGGGCAAGCGCTTCCGGCGCGGGCGGCACGGCGGCCTCGGTGGGAACGCGAGGTCGGCTCGGCCGGAGATGCCGGGCCGGGCTCGGCCGGAAGCGCCGGGTCGGGCTCGGCCGGAACCGGCCAGTCCTGACCGGACCGGCCGGTTCCGGTCAACCGTCCACCCCGAACCCGCGCACGAGGTCGCCCTCCGCACCCGGACCAACACCGCACTCCGACCGGCCCCCGGCCCCGCTCCGCCACCCAGCCGGATGCACGTCCCCAAAGGACCCCGTTACAGAGTTCACTCGTTAGGACGTTCCGACCGGGACGTTTGACCTGATCACAGCCACCGCTCTGACTTTCCGTAGCGAAAACCCTCCCGATCACTGCTCCGTTGTGAAACTATTGGGCCGTTCGCGGGGAGAGGGCCCCGCGAGGGGGACTCACCGTCACGGCCAGCGTCCCCATGCAGATCCCCAGGGGAGAGGAGATCGACCATGTCGACGCCCACGGACACCAAGCCCGAAGAAACCCCGGAGCCGGTCGAGAAGGCCGGCCCGGTGGTTCCGCACCCGGAGCCCGACGAGCACGGCTGGGTGCACATCGACCACCCCCCGCTCAAGGACGGCCCGATCATGACGCCGAACTGCGGGAACCCGTGCTACCAGGTGGTCAAGCCCTGACCTTCACCGATTCGTGATCGCCCGCCTGCCGATCTTCGCCTGGCAGGCGGGCTTCTTTCTGCGACTTGCTGTGATGTCATAGGAGTGTGCCTGTGACGAACCTGGACCCGACCGAAGTCATCGAGACGGTCCGTGCTCTTCAGCGCCAAGCTGCCGAGGGGTCCTGCCTGAAGCACTACCGGGAGGGGGTCCGGTTGCTTCGCCGCGGCATGACGATGCTGGACTCGATCCACCCCGTGGCCTCGGAGCACCGGACCGACTGGCTGGTCGCGCGGATCCGGCTGGCCAGCCTGATGGCCGCGCTGTCCTCCGAGATCAGCGGGGACCTCGCGGCCGGTCTCGCGGGGCTCGACGACGTGCGGCTCCTCATCAACGCGGTACCCGACGACGTCCTCCAAGCCGAGCTGAACGGCGCGCTCAACCACAACTACGCGGCCCGCCTGATGAGCGTGGGCCGCAACGAGGAGAGCCTGGTTTCGTTCGACATCTCGGTCGGGCACCAGGAGTACCGGCTGGCGAAGGGCCCGGCGCCGGAGACGAGGATGGGCGCTTTCGTCCAGACCCTCTCGTCGCGGGCGTGGGTTCAGATCCGCCTCGGCAACGTGCGCCAAGCCCAGGAGGATCTCAACCGGTCGCTCGAGCTCGCCGAGAAGTACGAGCTCCGCACGGTCGCCGCCGACATGCGGCGCACCATGGGCATGCTCGCGCTGCGCACCGGTGACGTCCCCGAGGCGCTTCGGCTGCACGAAATGGCCGAACGCAGCTACCGCGCACTGGAGCTGGACGTTCCCGCGGGCCTGCGGTTCGAGCAGGCGGAAGCGCTGCTGGCGGCCGGGCTGGCCGAAGAGG
Source organism: Amycolatopsis sp. NPDC098790 (assembly GCF_044759945.1). NCBI lineage: Bacteria > Bacillati > Actinomycetota > Actinomycetes > Pseudonocardiales > Pseudonocardiaceae > Amycolatopsis > Amycolatopsis sp. NPDC098790. The sequence goes on along the minus strand of NZ_JBIWAI010000004.1, from coordinate 643,151 downwards.
CGGGGGCGTACCTGGACGAGGTGCTGCCCAAGCTGGTCGCCGAGCAGAGCATCACCCGCGAGGTGGCGCGTGCCGAGCAGTACCGCGCCTCGGCGGCGCTGATGACCGACGAGATCGAGCTGGCGCGCCAGATGGCGGACTCCGCGCGCCGCAAGATGCTGCGGGTCGGCTGCCAGACCTGCATCGCCAACGCCACGCTGACCGCTCTGCAGGCCGATGCGCGGGACGCGCTGCGGTCCGGGACCGTCCCCAGCGCCCTGCCGACGCGCGCGCTCCGGCTCGCGGACAAGATGCCGACCCCGCAGCTGGCCGACCAGGCCGCCACCGCGCGCATGCTCGCCGTCCGCCTGGACATCCGCCGCGGGAACCTCAAACGCGCCACCGAAACCCTCCAAAAAGTCCCCCGCCCCGGCCAGCTCACCCCCATCGACTACCGCATGCTCCGCCGCCTCTGCCGGGCCGAACTCGCCGTCGCCCAGGGGAGCCGCGCCAAAGCGCTCACCGAAATCCGGTCCGGCCTCACCGAACTCGACGCCGTGCGGGACCGGATGGGTGGGCTCGACCTCGTCTCCGGGACCGCCCTGCACGGCCAGGAGCTCGCCGACCTCGCCGTCAAGCTCGTGCTCGAACGCAACGATGCCCGGCGCCTCTTCGTCTGGCTCGAACGCACCCGCGCGCAGACCTACCGGTACGAACCGCTCTCCGCCGGGACCGATCCCGAGCTCGCCGCGCGCGTCGCCGAGGTCCGGGGTCTCGGGCAGGCCATCCAGGAGGCCCAGCACGACGGCCATCCCATCGCCGGCCTGCGCGCGAAGTACAACGAACGGCTGCGCGAAGCCCAGCGGCTCGGCTGGCACACCGGGCGCTGGGGCCGGCCGCGGCCGGTGGCCGGGCTCAACGAGGTCCTCGACCGGCTCGGCGACCGGGCCATGGTCAGCTTCGCCGCTTCCGGGGACGAGCTCGTCGCCGTCGTCGTGGCCGGCGGCGAGTGCCGGCTCGTGCGGCTCGGGTCCGCCGGGGCCGCCGCCGAGTCCGCGCGCGTGCTCAACGTCGACCTCGACGCCCTCGCGCCCGACAACCTGCCCGAACGGCTCGCCGAGGTCGTCATGGCGTCGGCGCGCAAGCAGGCCGACAAGCTCGACGTCCAGCTCATCCAGCCCCTCGCCGAGACGATCGGCGACCGCGAGCTCGTCATCGTCCCGACCGGGCCGCTCTACGCCGTGCCGTGGGGTGTCCTGCCCGGGCTGCGGGGGCGGCCGACCGTCGTCGCGCCGTCGGCGACCGCCTGGCTCGCCGCCGAGCTGACGAAGTCGCCGCGCGCCCGCAAGATCGTGCTCGTGCGCGGGCCCGGCCTGGCCGGCGCGCGCGGCGAGCTGGAGAAGCTGACCACTCACTACCGCACCGCGACGACCATGACCGGCGCCAAGGCCACCGTGAAGTCCGTGCTGCGCGCGATGGACGGCGCCAAGCTCGCCCACTTCGCCGCGCACGGCGCGCACGAGCCGGAGAACGCGCTGTTCTCCCGGCTCGAACTCGCCGACGGCGCCCTCTTCGGCCACGAGATGGCCGGGCTGCGGCAGCCGCCGCGTCAGGTCGTCTTCGCCGCGTGCGAGCTCGCGCTCAACCGGATCCGGCCCGGCGACGAAGCCCTCGGCTTCGCCAGCGCCCTGCTCGCCAGCGGCTCCCGCACGGTCATCGCGCCGCTGTCGCGCGTCGGCGACCTGGCCTCGGCGGCCGCGATGGACGACTACTACCGCGCGCTGGCCGTCCGGGACAGCCCCGCGCTGGCGCTGGCCGACGCGATCGCTGTCGACCCGTTCCGCCGCCCGTTCGTCTGCCTCGGCTCAGGCTGACGCCGGGGGCGACCACACCAGCCGCGGGTCGGTCTGCACGAAGCTGCCGAGCAGGTGGTCGACGCGGGTCAGGACGTCGAGGTCCAGCCGGACGCCGGCGGCCTTCGCGTTCTCGGTGACCTGCTCCGGCGTGCTCGCGCCGACGACCGCCGACGCGACCGTCTCGTGCTGCAGCGTCCACGCCAGCGCGAGCTGCGCCATCGTCAGCCCCGCGTCGTCGGCCACGCCGCGCAGCATCTCGACCCGCTCCAGCAGCTCCGGCATCAGCAGCGGCCGCGCGTGCGGCTTCGCGGCCGCACGCGACCCTGGCGGGACGCGCCCGTCCCGGTACTTGCCGGTCAGCACGCCCTGCGCCAGCGGCACCGACGCGAACTGCCCGACGCCGATCCGCTCGCCCACCGGCATCACCTGCGCCTCGGGCACGCGCCACAGCATCGAGTAGTGCGGCTGGTTGCTGATCAGCGGGACGTCGTACCGCGCCGCTGCATCGCGGGCCTGCAGCAGCTGCTCGGCCGTCCACTCCGCCGTGCCGACGTACCGGATCTTCCCTTGCCGCACCAGATCCGAGAGCGCGAGGAACGTCTCCGCGACCGGTGTCCGGTAGTCGAAGCGCAGCAACTGGTAGACGTCGACGTGGTCGGTGCGCAGCCGCCGCAGCGAACCCTCCAGTGACGCGATCACGTGCTTGCGGCTCAGCCCGGCGTCGTTCGGGCCGGGACCTTCGGGCCAGAACACCCCGGTGCACAGCACGAGCTCGTCGCGGCGCACGCCGGAAAACGCTTGCCCGAAAGCGGTTTCCGCCGCGCCGCCGTCCCACGCCGCCGCGGTGTGGAACGTCGTGACGCCGGCGTCCAGCGCCGCGGCGACGCAGCCGGGCGCGTCGTGCGTCAGCCAGTTGCCGTAGGCGATCTCGCTCACCGCGAGCCCGCTCGCGCCGATCCTGCGGTACTCCACCCTCAGCCTCCCTGGACGGCCATCTCGTCGATCCACGCGTCGACCGCGCCGGCCTTGCGCAGGAACGCTTCCCGCACCGAAGCGTGCGGCAGGATCAGGAATTCTTCTTTGCCGAGCCCCGATACGACCGCCTCGGCGACGTCTTCGGGGTCGAGCAGCGGGGCCGCGGCGGCGATGGCCAGCGCGGCCGGGTGCCCGGCGGCGATGCCGGGTTCGAGCAGCGCCGTGCGGACGCCGAGCGGGCACAGCGCGCTGACCCGCACCCCGCGCGGCCGGTAGGTGATCGCCAGCCACTCTGCGAGGCCGACGGCCGCGTGCTTGGTGACCGAGTACGGCGCGTCGCCGGGCGTGCCGAGCAGGCCGGCGCCGGACGCCGTGATCAGCAGGTATCCTTCGCCGCGCGCGAGCATCGCGGGCAGCACGACCTGCGCGGCGTGGACGTGCTGCATGACGTTGATCTCCCACGACTTCGCCCACTGCTCGTCCGCGGCGTGGACGCCGGTGCCGAACGCCGCGCCCGCGTTGGCGCAGAACAGGTCCACCTCGCCGAACTCGGCGCGCGCCGCCGCGACCAGCGTCTTCAGGTCCTTTTTGGACGTCGCGTCGGCGGTCACGGCGATCGCGCGCCCGCCCGCGTCGGCGATCTCGTCCGCGACCCGGCCCGCGCCGGCGGCGTCGACGTCGGACACGACGACCCCGGCCGCGCCCTCCGCGGCGAAGCGGCGGGCCATCGCCGCCCCGATCCCGTGCGCCGCGCCGGTCAGCACGACCACCCGTCCGGTCAGTTCCACGTGGGCTCCCGTATTTTTCGAGCCATTGTTACGCAGGTGAGTGAATGGTATTTCTCGTTTAGAAGCCGTATGATAAAAGTGCTGGTCAGCGCCCTGATCGTGCCGTGTTCCACACTTTCGCACCCTAGCACGAGTATTGCTTTTTCCGGGCCTGGTGCGTTATTCCTTGGATTGGTCTCGTGAAGATCACCCCACCCCGCACTGGAGGTCCGCCGATGGCCGAGCTCGTCCCGCCGTCGCACGCTCGACGGCTGCGGTGCCTGGGCATCGGCGACCCCGGCGAGGTGGCCGCCGTCGCGCGCGGCGGCGGTCTCGGGGTGCTCGACGGCGCCGATCCGGCCGAGCTCCGGCTCGTCGCGGCGCGGGTCCGGGTGCCCTACGGGGTGCGCACGGACGGCCCGGTGCCCGAGGGAGCCGCGTTCGCCGTCCGCACGACGGCGCCGTGGACCGGCGCGCTCGCCGAGGTGTCCGACGTCGCGACGGCTGCGGAGGCTGTCGCGGGCGGCGCGCTGGGGCTTCTCGCTCGTGGCGGCGAGCTGAGCGACTTCGTTCTGCTGCAGCAGCTTCTCGGCGCCTTCGACGTCCCGGTGTGGGGTCGCGTGGCCGGCCCGCGGACGGCCGTCGGAGCGCTCGCCGGCGGCGCGGCCGGGGTACTGCTGGAGTCCACTGTGGAAGCGGACGTCCGCCGGGTCGTCGGCGCCTCGGTCCCGGCGGTGACGCCGTCGGACCGGCTGTGCCGGACGCTGGGCAGCGCGCTGCCGGTCGTCCAGGGGCCGATGACGCGGGTGAGCGACCAGCCCGGGTTCGCGGCCGCGGTCGCCGACGCGGGCGGGTTCCCGTTCGTCGCCGTGGCCACGGCGAACGGCGCGCGCACCACGGACCTGCTCACCCGCACCGCCGAGCGGCTCGGCGACCGGCCGTGGGGCGCGGGGATCCTCGGCTTCGTGCCCGACGACCTGCGGGTCGAGCAGCTCGCCGCGATCCGGGCCGCCCGGCCGCGGTGCGTGCTGGTCGCGGGCGGGAAACCCGGGCAGGTCAAGGCCCTGGAAGCCGACGGGATCGCGACGTTCGTGCACGTGCCGTCGCCGATCCTGCTCGGCCAGTACCTCGACGCCGGCGTCCGCCGGTTCGTCTTCGAAGGCGCCGAATGCGGCGGGCACGTCGGGCCGCGGGCGAGTTTCGAGCTGTGGGAGGAACAACTGGCCGTGCTCGGCGCGGCCAAGGACGTCGAAGTGCTGTTCGCCGGCGGGATCCACGACGCCCGGTCCGCGGCGATGGTCACCGCGATGGCGGCGCCGCTCGACGCGGTCGGCGTGCTGATGGGCACCGCCTACCTGTTCACCGAAGAAGCCGTGGCGCACGGCGCGATCACCGGGCTGTTCCAGGACCGGGCGCTCGCCGCCGGCGCGACGGTCACCCTCGAAACCGCGCCGGGGCACCGCACGCGCTGCCTGCCGAGCCCGTACACGACGGAGTTCGAGCAAGTGAAGGCCGGGTTGCGGGACGTGCCGGCGCAGAAAGCGTGGCAGCGGCTGGAAGAGCTAAACACCGGACGGCTGCGCGTCGCGAGCAAGGGCGTCCGCCGGGACGGTTCGCCGCTCTCCGCGGAAACGCAGCTCGCCGAGGGGATGTTCATGGCCGGCGAGGTCGCCGTGCTGCGCGACCGGAGGACGACCGTCGCCGAGCTGCACCGGGAAGTCGCGTCGGGGAAAACCTTTTCCCGGCAGGCGGAACCGGAGCCGCGGGACAGCCGGGACATCGCCGTCATCGGGATGGCCTGCACGTTCCCCGGGGCGCCGGACCTCGAAGCGTTCTGGTCGAACGTCCTGCGCGGCGAGGACGCCGTCACCGAGGTCCCGCCGGAGCGGTGGGATCCGGGCGTCTACTTCGGACAGTCGACGTCGAAGTGGGGCGGGTTCCTGCCGCCGGTGGCCGTCGATCCGCTCGACTACGGCATTCCGCCGTCGGCGATGGGCAGCATCGATCCCGCGCAGCTGGTGTCGCTGGAGACCGCGCGTCGGGCACTCGCCGACGCGGGGTACGCCGAGCGTCCGTTCGACCGCGAGCGCACGAGCGTCGTGTTCGGCGCGGAGGCGGGCGGCGACCTCGCCAACGCGGGGACTTTGCGGTCGCTGCTCGACGGCTACCTCGACGAGGTGTCGCCCGAGCTGCTCGCCCAGCTGCCGGAGCCGACCGAGGACACGTTCCCCGGGACGCTCGCCAACGTCATCTCCGGCCGGATCGCCAACCGGCTCGACCTCGGCGGCGCGAACTACACGGTGGACGCGGCGTGCGGGTCCTCCCTGGCCGCACTTGACCTGGCTTTGAAGGAGCTGCGCGCCGGGACGAGCGAGCTGGTGCTGTGCGGCGCGGTCGACCTGCACAACGGCATCCACGACTACCTGATGTTCACGTCGGCGGGAGCGTTGTCACCGACGGGCCGCTGCCGCCCGTTCGACGCCGCGGCCGACGGCATCGCGCTCGGCGAGGGGGTGGCGTGCCTGGTGCTGAAGCGCCTGTCCGACGCCGAACGCGACGGCGACCGGATCTACGCGGTGGTCAAGGGAGTGGGCGCGGCCAGTGACGGCAAGGCGCTGGGGTTGACCGCGCCGCGGCCGGAGGGCCAGCACCGGGCGTTGGAAAGGGCTTACCGCGACGCCGGAGTGTCCCCTGTGGACGTCGGGTTGGTGGAGGCCCACGGAACGGGCACGGTCGTCGGCGACGCGACGGAGCTGCGCACGTTGACGGGGTTCTTCTCGTCGGCGGGGGCCGAGCCGGGATCGTGCGTGCTGGGATCGGTGAAGAGCCAGATCGGCCACACGAAGTGCGCGGCGGGCCTGGCCGGGCTGATCAAGGCGACGCTGGCGTTGTGGCACGAGGTGGTGCCGCCGACGCTGAACTTGACCGCGCCGAACGCGGCGTGGGACGCGGAGACGAGCCCGTTCACGTTCACCACTTCGGCCCGGCCGTGGGCGGAGCCGGCCCGGTTGGCCGGGGTGAGCGCGTTCGGCTTCGGCGGGACGAACTTCCACGCGGTGCTGGGTGCGGGCCCGGTGGCCCCGGACCGGCGGCACGGGCTGCGGGACTGGGCACCGGAGGCGGAGGCGGCTTTGGAGGAGCTGCGCCGCGCGGTAGCCGAGCGACCGAGGGCAGCGGAGCGCGCTGAAAGCGGGGAGGCCGGGCCGGCCGGGATACGGCGGGCAGATGCCTCCGACGACAAGGGCGGCGCGGGCCCTGCGAGTGCCGGCCGCACAGGCGAGGCCGCGCTGCGAGCGGGTGCCCCCGGGGCGGCCAGTGCCGGTGGGGGCGATGCGAGTGCTGGCCGCGCGGGCGAGGCCGCGCTGCGCGCAGGCGTCCCCGGCTCGGGCGAGCCCGGCGGGGTCGGCGCGGGCCCGGCGAGTGCCGGCCGCACGGGCGGGGCTGCGCTGCGCGAGGGCGGCACCGGCGCAGCCGGGCCGGCCGGCGCGGGCGACACCGGCCCCGGCAAGGTCGCCTTCCTCTTCCCCGGCCAAGGCAGCCAGCGCACCGGCATGCTCGCCGACCTCTTCGTGCACTTCCCCGAACTCGCCGACCTCCTCCGACTGGCCCCCGACGTCACCGCGAAAGCGTTTCCTCCCCACGCCTTCGACTCCACCGACGCCCAAGAGCAAGCCCTCACCGACACCCGCGTCGCCCAACCGGCCCTCGGGCTCGTCGAAACCGCCGTCGCCAAGCTCCTCGAACAAACCGGCGTCCGGCCCGACTTCCTAGCCGGGCACAGCTACGGCGAACTCGTCGCGCTCTCCGTCGCCGGGGCCTTCGACACCGAAACCCTCCTGCGGCTCAGCCGGGCGCGCGCGAACTCCATCGCCGACGTCGCCGAGCCCGGGACCATGGCCGCCGTCAAGGCGCCGCGGGATCTGCTCACCCCCACCCTGATCGGCCCGGATGTCGTCGTCGCGAACCACAACGCTCCCGAGCAGGTCGTCCTCTCCGGGCCGGTCGCCGCCGTCGAACGCGCGGTGCGGCGGCTGCGCGAGACCGGCGTCGCCGCCCAGCGGATCCCCGTCGCCTGCGCCTTCCACAGCCCGCTGGTCGCCAAAGCCGGCGACCTGTTCGCCTACGAACTCGCCCGGGAACCGATCCGCGAACCGCGGCTGCCGGTGTGGTCGAACCGCACCGCGAAGCCGTACGCAGGCGACGTCAAGGCCGAACTCGCCGCGCAGATCGGCGCCCCCGTGCGGTTCCTCGACCAGATCGAAGCGATGTACGACGCCGGCGCGCGGACGTTCGTCGAGGTCGGGCCGGGTCGCGTGCTCACCCGGCTGGTCGGGGAGATCCTCGGCGACCGGCCGCACACCGTCGTCGCGTGCGGACCCGACCTCACCGGCTTCCTGACCGCGCTGAAAGCCCTCGCGCGGGCCGGGGTCGACGTCCGCACCGAGCGTCTCACCAGGCAAACCCGCCCGACCCCGTCCCCGACCGCCTGGGCCGTCGACGGGCGGTCCGCCCGCGCCCCCGGCGCCGAGACGCCCGCCCTGCCCCGGGCCCGACGAATCCGGAGTTCAGCCATGACCCAGCCCGCTCCCGGCCGCGACCAGGCCGTCGTCGACTTCCTGCGCACCACCCGCGAGCTCGTCGCCGCGCAGCGGGAGGTCATGCTCGGCTACCTCGGCAGCGCCCCCGTCGCGCTCCCGGCACCCGTCCGGCTCCCGGAACCCCAACCCGAGCCACAACCCGAACCGGAACCCGAAGCCGACGTCCTCACCACGGTCATCGGCGTGATCAGCGAACGCACCGGCTACCCGGCCGACATGATCGCGGGCGACCTCGACCTCGAAGCCGACCTCTCCATCGACTCCATCAAGCGCACCGAGATCGCCGGGACGCTGCTGGGCCGCCTCGGCCTGCCCGCCGACGACCGCACCGACCAGCTCAGCCGCGACCGCACCGCGAACGCCCTGACCGCGCACCTGGAGAGCTGGCTGAACCCCACCCCAGAAGCGGCCGCACCGACGCGGTACCGGCTCGAGCGCGTGCCCGTTCCGCTCGACCCCGATCCCGCCCGGCTGCGCGGGAAGACCGTGGCCGCGCCGGACGACGCCGTGCGCGCCGCCTTCGAAGCGGCCGGTGCCGAGATCGTCACCGGGGACGCCGACATCACCGTCATCCTGGCCGGCGAAGCCCCGGAAGTGTTCACCCACCTCAAAACCGCCAAGGGCACGGTGCTCGTCGCGGCGAAGCCGGGCACACCGGGCCTGCGCGGCCTGGTCCGCTCGGCCGCGCTGGAACGCGACGGCGTCACGAGGCTCGTCGAGGTCACGCAAGACGTCGCGAAGACCCTCGTCGACGAAGCCCTCAGCGACGGCCCTTCGGTCGTCGGCCACGACGAGACCGGCCGCTTCACGATCGAGCCGCGGCCGGCCGACCTCCCGTCGATCGCCTACTCCGGCGCCGGCCCGGGCGGCGGCGAGCTGGCCGCGCTCGGCCTCGGCCCGGACTCCGTCGTCCTGCTGGTCGGCGGCGCCCGCGGGATCACCGCCCGCACGGCGGTCGCGCTGGCCGCCTCCGGCTGCCGGCTCGAACTCGCCGGGCGGACGCCGTGGCCGGGCGAGCCGGACGACCTGCCCGAAGACCCCACGGCGATGCGCGCGGTGCTGGCCGGCCGCGGCGGCTCGGTGGCCGAGATCGAACGCCGCGTGCGGACCGTGCTGGCCCAGCGCGAGATCGGCCGCACCCTCGACGAGATCCGCGCCGCGGGCGGGACCGCGGGCTACACCTCGCTCGACGTGCGTGACGCGGACGCCGTGCGACGTCTCGTCAAGAATCTGCCCAGCCGGCTCGACGGCGTCGTCTTCGCCGCCGGCGTCCTCGACGACAAGCTCATGGCGGACAAGGACGAGACGTCGTTCCGGACCGTGTACGAGACCAAAGTGGGCGGTGCGCGGATCCTCCTCGACGCGCTCGACGCCGAGCCCGGGTTCGTCGCGTTCTTCGGCAGCATCGCCGCGGTGCTCGGCAACCGCGGCCAGACCGACTACGCCGCCGCGAACGACGCCCTGGAGACCATCGGGAAGAGCTGGCCCGGCCGGGCGGTGACCGTCCACTGGGGACCGTGGGCGCCCGCGGCCGACCACAGTGGAATGGTGTCCCCGGAACTCGCGCGCGAGTACGAGCGCCGCGACATCGGTCTGCTCGACGCGGACGCGGGCACCGCCGCCCTGCTGCGCGAACTCGCCTACGGCACGGACCGCGCGGTGCTCTACACGGCGTCGCTGTGGTGAGCCAGGAGCCGGTTGCCATCGTCGGCATGGGCGTCTTCCTGCCCGGCGCGTCCACAGTGGACCGGTACTGGCGCAACCTGGTCGGCGGCGTCGACGCCGTCACCGAGATCCCCGCACACCGCCGTGACCCGGCGTTCCACGGCCACGACGGCACCGCGCCGGACCGGACCCACGGCCGCCGCGGCGGGTTCGCCCCCGACCTGATCGAGTTCGACCCGGTCGCCCACGGCGTCCCGCCGACGTCCTTGGAAGGCACCGAGCCGGACCAGCTGACGGCGCTGGCCGTCGCGGTCGACGCCGTCGAGGACGCCGGTGGCCTCGGCCGGCTGGGCGACCCCGAACGGATCGGTGTCGTGCTCGGCCGCGGCGGCTACCTCTCGCCCGGCCTGCAGGGCTTCGACCAGCGGGTCCGCACGGTCCGGCAGATCACGCGCACGGTCGGCGAGCTGCTGCCGTCGGCCGGCCCGGACGTCCTCGACCGGCTGCGGACGGCGCTGCTCGCACCGCTCGGGGAGTTCCGGCCGGAGACCGCCGCCGGGCTGGTGCCGAACCTCGCCGCGGCCCGCGTCGCCAACCGGCTCGACCTCGGCGGCCCGGCGTACACAGTGGACGCCGCGTGCGCGTCCTCCCTGGTCGCGGTCGACCAGGCGATCGGCGAGCTGACCCGGCACCGCTGCGACGTTGTCCTCGCGGGCGGCGCGCACCAGACGCACGACGACACGCTCTGGTCGCTGTTCACGCAGCTCGGCGCACTGTCGCCGAGCCAGCGGATCAGCCCGCTCTCCCGGGAAGCCGACGGCATGCTGATCGGCGAGGGCACCGCGCTCGTCGTGCTCAAGCGGCTGGCCGACGCGCGGCGCGACGGCGACCGCGTGTACGCCGTGGTCCGCGGCAGCGGGACGTCCAGCGACGGGCGCGGCGCGAGCCTGCTCAGCCCGTCCGTCGCCGGGCAGACCCTCGCGCTGCGCCGGGCCTGGGAAGGGCGGGACCCGGCGGAGATCGGCCTGCTGGAGGCGCACGGCACGGCGACACCGGCCGGGGACGCCGCCGAGCTGACCACCGTCGCCGACGTCTTCGGCCAGGCCGAGGGGCCGCGCTCGGTGATCGGCTCGGTCAAGTCGATGATCGGGCACACGCTGCCGACGGCCGGGGTCGCCGGCCTGGTCAAGGTCGCGCTCGCGCTGCACCACGGGGTCCTGCCGCCGACGCTGCACTGCGCCGACCCGAACCCGTTGCTGGACAAGACCCGGTTCCGCGTGCTCGCCGAGGCCGAGGAGTGGGGTGCGCTGCCGCGGGTCGGCGCGGTCAACGCGTTCGGCTTCGGCGGCGTCAACGCGCACGTCGTGCTGGAGGCGGGCGACCCGGCGCCGAAGCGGCGGATGCGTGTCGAAGAACCGGAACGGGTGCTGCGGCTGGCCGCGAACACGCCGGAGGAACTCCTGGACCGCCTCGACCGGCCCGCGGAAGGCGACGGGCCGTGCCGGATCGGGATCGTCGGCCCGGACGAGCGCAAGCTGGCCACGGCCCGCAAGGTGCTCGCCAAGGTGGCCGCGACGGGCAAGTCGTGGCACGGCGGTGGCGACGTCTGGTGCTCGGCCGACCCGCTGCTGCCGTCCGGCAAGGTCGCGTTCGTCCACCCGGGACTCGAAGACGGCGCCGAACCGCGGATCGACGACGCGGCCAAGCACTTCGGCCTCGATCGTCCACAATGGTCGACGGCGAGCGTGCTCGACCGCGCGGCGAGCGTGTCGGCGAGCGGGCTGGTTCTCGACGAAGCCTTGCGGCGGCTCGCGATCCGGCCGGACGCGCTCGCCGGGCACAGCGTGGGTGAGTGGACCGCGATGCAGTCCGCCGGGATGTACCGGGCGGTGCCGGACCTGCTGGACCGGTACTGGCCCGGCGGTTTCGAGCTGCCGGACGCGGACTACCTGGTGCTGGGCAGCCCGGCCGCGCGGGTGGCCGAGCTGCTGCCCGACGACCTCGTGGTCTCGCACGAGAACGCGGCGAAGCAGACGATCGTGTGCGGGCCACCCGAGTCCGTCGCGAAGTTCGGCGAAACCTGCCGCGGTCTCGGGATCGTGGCGCGGACGCTGCCGTTCCGCTCCGGCTTTCACACGCCGCTGATGCGGCCGTACCTCGCGCCGTTCGCCCGGCTCGCCGCCGAACTGGACCTGCGGGAGCCGGCGCTGCCGGTGTGGTCGGCGACGACCGCGCAGCCCTACCCGGCCGACCCGGACGCCGTCCGCGAGCTGTACCTCGTGCACCTGATCCGCCCGGTCCGGTTCCGGGCGCTGACCGAGGCGCTGCACGACGCCGGGTTCCGCGCATTCGTGCAGGTCGGCGCCGGGCAGCTCGGCTCGTACGTCACCGACACGCTCGGCGAGCGGCGGCACCTGGTCGTCGCCGCCGCGTCCGGCACCCGGCCCGGGCTCGCGCAGCTGCGCCGCGTCGCGACCGCGTTGTGGGTCGAAGGCGGGAGCCCGGACTTCGAAGCACTCGAACCACGGCGGATCCGGCTCCGGACCGGGAATTCCCTGCTGTCGCTGGGGGAATCGGCGCGCGGCCTGCTCGCCGACCAGGCCCTGCCCGAGCTGCCGGCCGGGGTGCCGGACGCGATCGTCGCGGAGTTCACCGCGTTGCTCACGGAGACCCGGCAGACGGCGGCGGACGTCGTCGCGGCGGCCGCGCGCCGGCGCGTCGAGTCCACTGTGGACGTGTCGCTGGCCGCGATGCCATATCTGCGTGACCACCGGTTCTTCCGGCAGCGCGAGGACTGGCCGGACGAGTCCGACTTCCGGCCGGTGGTCCCGGCGACGACGCTGGTGGACCTCGCCTGCCGGGCGGCCGAGCGCACCTGGCCGGGCACGACGGCGGTCGCGGTCCGGGACGCGGTGTTTTCGCGGTGGCTCATCGCTTCTCCGGCGCAGCGCGTGCCGCTGTCGATGAGCCGCGAGGGCGACGACGTGACCATCGAAATAGGACCGTACGCGCTGATGACCGTCACGCTGGGGACGTTCGCGCCACCGCCGTCGCGGACCGCGGTGCCCGGCCCGGAGACCGCGCCGCCCTTGAGCGCGGCCGAGATCTACGCGCGGCGCGAGATGTTCCACGGGCCCTCTTACCAGGGCCTGGCTCGGCTGACCGGCCTCGGCGAGCAGCACATCCGCGGCGAACTGGTCGTCCCGGAAGCGCCCGGCGGGCTGCTCGACAACGTCGGGCAGCTGCTCGGCTGCTGGCTGATGGCCACCCGGCCCGACGGCCTGCTCGCCTTCCCGCGGTCGATCGGCCGGCTCACCTGGCACGGGCCGGAACCCACGCCCGGCACACGGCTCGAGTGCCTCGTCCGCGTCCGGCTGCCGCGGCCGGACGTCCTCGAAATGGACGCCGAGCTGGTCCGCGACGGCCGCGTGCTGGCGAGCATCGAGGGCTGGCGGGACGTCCGGTTCCCCTGCGACCGCGCGGCCCACCGCGTCTACGCGTTCCCGGCGGAGCACCTCCTGGCCGAGCGGCGGGACGACGGTTCGGTCGCGGTCACCGACCGCTGGCCGACGGTCGCCGCGCGGGACATCTACGCCGGCATCTACCTCAGCGCCGAGGAACGCGCCGAGTTCGCCGCCGTCCCGCCGCGGCGAGCCCGCGGCTGGCTGCTGGAACGCATCGCCGCCAAGGACGCCGTGCGGGCGCGGCTCGCCGAGCCCGTCTACCCGGCGGAAATCCGCGTCCACGCCGACGGCCGGGTGTCCGGCCGCGGCCGCGCACTCCCGGACCTCGCCGTCACGGTCGACCTGGCCGGGGACACCGCCACCGCACGACTCAGGAGCACGCCATGACCCTCGACCACGCGTCCGCCGTCTTCGACGTCGTCGCCGAGCTGCTGACCCAGCTCACCGGCGACGCCGACGTGCTCGGCATCGAAATCACGCCGGACACGACGTTCCACGAGGACCTGCAGCTGGAAAGCATCGACCTGGTGACGTTCGCGAGCATCCTGGCCGAGCACTTCGGCGCGGACGTCAACCTCGCCGAGTACCTGGCGGAGAAGGACCTCGACGACGTCATCGGCCTGACCGTCGGCGACATCGCCCGGTTCGTGGGGGAGCGCACGTGCCCACGATGACCGTGAACGGGCTGCGCACCAACGTGCAGCTCGTGCCCGCCGGGGGCACCGAGACCGTCGTGTTCCTGCACGGCATGGGCACCGACAGCCTGGCGAGCTTCTACCTGACGCTGGCCCCGCCGGTCGCGGCCGCCGGTATCGACGTGATCAGCTACGACCTGCGCGGGCACGGCAAGACCGAGCGTCCGGAGCGCGGCTACACCCTGGACGACTTCGTCGCCGACCTCGACGACCTCCTGCGGCAGCTCGGCGTCGACCGGCCCGTTCACCTGGTGGGCAACAGCTTCGGCGGGACACTCGCCTACAGCTACGCCGTCGCTGCGCCGGAGCGGGTCCGCAGCATCGTGTGCATCGAGTCCGAGCCCGCGACCGAGGTGTGGGCGGGCAAGATGGCCGAGATCCTCGCGCACACCGTGCGGTTCCTGCAGGTGGAGGAGAGCTTCGACTGGATCGAGGCGAACTTCAGCGCCCACCACCGGCGGCTCGCGCGGATGGCGGCCGAGCGGATCACGTCGACGAAGATGGCCGAAGAGGTCCCGCTCGGGCCGCTCCTGACGTGGGAACAGGTGGCGGCGATCGGCTGCCCGGTACTGTCCATTTTGGGCAGTCACGGCTACCAGGCGGACGACCTCGAGGCGCTGACGTCGATGCTGCCGCACGGCGAGCTGCACGTGTTCGAGGGGCAGGGGCATTCGGTGCTGGTGGAGCAGCACCGCGAAGTCCGCGAGCTGGTGCTCAAGTGGGTCGAACGGCACGCGGCGTGAGGTTCCTGCTGGTCGTCCCGCCGCTGGCCGGGCACGTGGCGCCGTTGCGCGGGGTGGCTGCTGTGTTGTCTTCGCGAGGCCACTCCGTCGCTTGGTGCGGACCCGAGCCGGAACTGTCCACATTGGTCTCCGGTGCGGTGTTCCCGGCGGGGGACTCGGGGCCGTTTTCGTTGGCGCTGCGGCCACCCGAGCTGCGTGGGTTCGCCGCGTTGAAGTACCTGTGGGAGTCGTACCTAGTGCCGTTGGCCGACGCGATGGTGCCGGGCGTGGCTGCGGCGGTCTCTTCGTTCGCGCCGGACGTCTTGGTGGTCGACCAGCAGGCGATGGCGGGGGCACTCGTGGCCGCGCGGTGCGGGTTGCCGTGGGCGACGTCGGCGTCGACGTCGACCGAGCTGGCCGACCCGCTGGGCTCACTGCCGAAAATCGCATCCTGGGTGGGTGAATTGCAGGCGGGGTTGCGCGCCCGCCACGGCGTCCTCCTCGGCGACCTGCGGTTCTCGCCGCACCTGGTACTGGCGTTCACCACCCGGGCACTGGCCGGCGAGGCCCGGCTGGCGGTACCGGTGTCGTACGTCGGCCCGGCTTTGTCGCCCTCTTCGGGCGACTGGTCCTCTGTGGACAGTCGGCCGCTGGTTGTGGTGACATTGGGGACTTCGAACGCTTCGGCGGGTTCGCGGTTCCTGGCCGAGAGCGTGGACGCGCTGGCCGGGATGCCTTCGGTGCAGGGGCTGGTGGTGGATCCGTCGGATGGGCTGGTCAGTGAGAGCGTGCAGCTGGCGCCGCGGATCCCGCAGGTGGCGGTGTTCGAGCAGGCCTCGGTGGTGGTCTGCCACGGCGGGCACAACACGGTGTGCGAGGCCTTGGCGGCGGGGGTGCCAGTGGTGGTGGCCCCGATCCGAGACGACCAGTCGATGCTGGCCCAGCAGGTGACCAGAGCGGGCGCGGGGGTGCGGGTCCGGTTCGACCGCGCGAAGGCGGCGGACATCCGGAAGGCGATCGAGTCGGCGGAGCAGTACCGGCCTGGGGCGCAGAGGATCCGGGAGTCGTTCGAAGCGGCGGGCGGTGCGGAAGAGGCGGCGACGCACCTGGAGTCGCTAGGCTAGCCGCGGTTGCGGAACGTCCGGGCCGCCAGCATCGACCCGGCCACCGCGGCCACCGCGGCGATCACCAACGCCGTCAAAACCGACCACCCGATCGGCCGCGCCAACGCCAACGCCCGAGTCGCGTCGATCGCGTAAGTCAACGGATTCACCGCCGAAACCGCCCGGACCCAAGCCGGCATCGTGTCCAACGGCATGTACGCGCTCGAGGAGAACATCAGCGGGAACATCACCACGAACGATGCCGCCTGCAACGTCTCCGCCTTGCGCAGCCACGTTGTGATCGCCACGAACACCCAGCTCAAGCACCAGCCCACCACCAGCGTCAACACCAGCGCCAGCCCCAGGCCCAGCACCCCGCCCGCCGGGCGGAACCCCAGGAACACCACGCTCGCCACCGCCGTCACCACCAGCTGGACGCCCAGCCGCGCGGAATCCGACAGCGTGCGGGCGACCAGTACCGAGAACAGCGAAATCGGGAGGCACCGCAGCCGGCCGGTGAAGCCGCCGTAGATCTCCGCCAGCAGGCCCGCGCCGGAACTCATCGCCGTTGTCATCGCGATGTTCACCAGCGTTGCCGGGACCAGGAAGTTCACGTAACCCTGGTACGCCGCGACCCCCGGCAGCGCCCCGACGCCGCTGAACACCTGGCTGAACAACAACAGCAGCACCACCGGCTGCAACAGTCCGAAGAAGACCAGCCGGCGGTCGCCGAACGCCGTGCGCAACGACCTGGCCGCCAGCACGCGCACCTGCGTCCAGAAGCCGGATTCGGGCCAGGCCGCCGGGTCGGCGATCGCGGCGACCGCCGCGTGGTGGCGGGCCTGCGTCACGACGCCACCGCCGTCCGGTGCAGGGACAGGTAGACGTCGTCGAGCGTCGGCTCGGTCACCGTCAGGTCCCGCAGCGGTGCGCCGGCCGCGTCGAGCGCGCGGACCAGCACCGGGATGTCGCCCGGGCCGCTCAGCGGCACCGACAGCACCAGCCCGGTGCGGCCGGCCGCGAGCCCGAGGCGGGACAGGGCGTCCACCGCCCGCCGCAGCGCCAGTTCGGTGCCGAACGTCAGCGTCGCCGTCCGGTTGCCCAGCCGGGCCTTGAGCTGTGACGGCGTCCCCGACACCGTGATGTGCCCGAGCCCGAGGACGACGACGTGGTCGGCCAGCCGGTCGGCCTCTTCGAGGTACTGCGTGGTCAGCACGACCGTCGTGCCCCGCGCGGCGAGGCCTTCGACGACCGACCACAGCCCGGACCGGCTGACCGGGTCGAGGCCGGTCGTCGGCTCGTCGAGGAACAGCACCTGCGGCGCGCCGACGAGGCCCGCGGCCAGGTCCAGCCGCCGCCGCATGCCGCCGGAATACGTGCCCGCCGGCCGGTCGGCCGCGTCCTCCAAGCCGAACGACGCGATCAGCTCGGCCGCCCGCGCCTGCGCCTGCCGCGGCTTCGCGCCCAGCAGCCGCGCGATCAGCACGAGGTTCCCGCGCCCGGACAGCGCGTCGTCGACCGCGGCGAACTGCCCGGTGACGCCGATCCGCCGCCGGACCGCGCGGCCGCGCTGCACGACGTCGTAGCCGCAGACGCGGGCGGTGCCGGCGCTCGGCCGGACGCGCGTGCTGAGGATGTCGATCAGCGTGGTCTTCCCGGCGCCGTTGTGGCCGAGGACCGCCAGCACGGCGCCGCGGGCGACGCTGAGGCTGATCCCGGCGAGCGCGGTGACTTCGCCGTACTGCTTTGCCAGGTCCGTCACGGCGATGACCGGCTGGTTCATGGCCGCTCCTTTCCCTGCCCGCGAAAAGGTATCGGGAAACGGCCGATCCGGGCAAGAAGATCGCCGCCATTCGCCGGGCACGTGACAATTTCCGCGAGGCCGGATAGCACGCACGTGACAACCGCTGACCTGCGTGACCGTTCGCGGCGGGGCCGGTCCCCTGCGCGTGACAAAGAAATCCGCCCTGCTTGTTAACCCACTTTCGCGGAGGTACTTTTCGCTGAAATTACCCCCATTCCCCGAGGTGACGATCCGTGAAGTTTTCGTGGAAGTCGAGAAAGCCCGCCTACGGCTTGGCCGTGGCGACCGCCGCGGGCGTCGCGGCGACCGTCGCGCTGGTCGGGGCGGGGCCGAGCCAGGCCGCGCCGGTGAGCCTGACGCTGAACTACAACTGCCCGTTCCCGCTGATCGGCGACCAGGTACTGACGGTCAAGATCGACACCAACCTGCCCGACGACGCCGTCGCGGGCTCGTCGTCGACGCCGATCACCTTCGACGTGGACGTCACCGTGCCGGAGACCGCGACCGAGGGCCTGGCCCTGGTCGGCGCCACCTCGCTGGACGGGAGCGCGAAGGCCGCGGCCCAGCTCAAGTACCCGGTCGACAAGACGCTGAACCTGAACCTGCCGCTGACCATCGCCTCGACGCCGGTGCCGCCGTCGGGCGCGTTCCACGTCAAGAGCAGCGGCAAGGCGCCGGCCGTGACGTTCCCCAGCCCGGGCACCGCGTCGGTGACGGTCGGGAACTTCAGCACCACGATGACCCCGCGCACGGCGGACGGCCAGCCGACCGACCTCGGCACGTTCACCTCGGACTGCGTCGCCGTCCCGGGCCAGAACCAGCAGCTGGGCACGTTCGAGATCAAGCCGGCGGGCGGCACCACGACGCCGACCACCCCGACGACGCCCACCACGCCCACGACCCCGACGACCGAGCCGACGACCCCGACCACGGAGCCGACGACTCCCACGACGGAGCCGACCACGCCGACCACGGAGCCCACGACCCCGACCACGGAACCCACGACACCCACCACTGAGCCGACCACCCCGACGACAGAGCCGACCACGCCGACCACGGAGCCCACGACTCCGACGACCGAGCCGACGACTCCGACCACGGAGCCCACGACTCCGACGACCGAGCCGACGACCCCGACGACGGAGCCCACGACTCCGACCACCGAGCCGACCACGCCGACGACGGAACCGACGACCCCGACCACGGAACCGACCACGCCGACGACCGAGCCGACGACCCCGACCACCGAGCCGACCACGCCGACGACCCAGCCGACCACCCCGCCGGGCGGCATCGACGTCAAGTACTCGGTCAAGGGCAAGTCGCAGCTCAAGCAGCTGCACGCCACCCTGCCGCTCGGCCCGGGCACCCTGGACGCCAAGCTCGACGCCGCGTCCGGCAAGTTCGGCGCCCGGCTGGCGCTGCCCAAGTCCGACGTGGACTTCCGGGTGCTCGGCTTCATCCCCGCGTCCGCGACGGTGAAGCTGAACCAGGTCGGCGCGATCAACGGCACCCTCGCCGGCGGTGCGGTCAAGGCGAACGCCCAGGTGGACGTCCAGCTCACCAAGGTCCGCGTGTTCGGGTTCCCGATCCTGTCGTCGAACTCGTGCCACACGGTGCAGCCGGCCGATGTGCCGCTGACGTCGGCGGCCGGGTTCGACCCGCTCAAGGGCGGGAAGCTCACCGCGACCTACGGCATCCCGCGGTTCACCGGCTGCGGCTTCCTGACCGGCCTGATCACCGGCATCACCTCGGGTCCCGGCAACAAGCTGGAAGTGAACCTGACCAAGAAGTGAAGTTGTGACGCGGCGCGGAAAAACCGCGCCGCGCAACACTGAGCGGCATGACAATAAACGCGGATTCCTTGTGTGACAACGGGAATCGTGAGTAACTACGAACCATGAGGAACTACGGATGTCAGTGCTGACACGCGCGGTGCCGCTCCTGCTCGTGCTGGCGCTGACCGCGTTCTCGCCCGGGGCGGAAGCCGCGCCGGGCGAGAACGCGGCCGTCGAACCCCAAGCGGCGACGTCGATCCCGTTCGGGTTCACCCTCGGGGACGCGCAGCAGCCGACCACGAGCCACGTCGCCAAGCTCGGCTCCGACATCGCCTTCCCGCCGGGCACCTTCGACGGCGCGCTGGGCGGTCTCACCAACACCGTGCCGATCTCGGGCAAGCTGAACATCCCGCCGACGGACGGCTACTTCGTCGCGTTCCGGTTCATGGCCACCACCGGCCGGGTCGAGATCGTCCCGGACGGCGACGCCACCGGCATGGCTACCGTGAAGACCGGCAAGGACACCAACTGCAAGGCCACGCAGACGAACATCTGCGCCGACACCGACGTCACCGCGAAGGTGTTCATCAAGCTCTCGGACGCGCAGGTGGACGGTAAGACCCTCGACGTCGGGCCGAACTGCCGGACGGCCCAGCCCGCGTCCGTGAACATCAAAGCGCTGGTGCCGATCTCGCTGCCGGCCCCGCCGGTGAAGGTGACGTCGACGTTCACCGCGCCGCCGTTCGCCGGCTGCGTCGGGCACGAGGACGTGAGCCGGCTGCTCACCGGCCTGGTTTCGGGGCCGGGCAACACGTTCGTCTCGAACTTGACGTTGCGGTGCTTCAGCAGCGGGTGCAAGGCATGACGATCCAGGTGCAGCAGCGGGCCGCGAACGGCCTGCGCGAATTCGGCCGCATGTGCGCGATGGGCCTCGACATCATCCTCGCGATGTTCCGCCGCCCGTACCAGGTGCGCGAGTTCGTCCAGCAGTTCTGGTTCATCGCCAGCGTGTCCATCACGCCGGCGATCCTCGTCTCGATCCCGTTCGGCGCGGTGATCTCACTGCAGCTCGGCTCGCTCACCAGCCAGATCGGCGCCCAGCAGTTCGACGGTGCGGCGAGCGTCCTGGCCGTCGTGCAGCAGGCCAGCCCGATCGTCACGACGCTGATCATCGCCGGCGCGGGCGGCAGCGCGATCTGCGCCGACCTCGGTGCGCGCAGCATCCGCGAGGAGATCGACGCGATGGAGGTGCTCGGCGTCTCGCCGATCCACCGGCTGATCGTGCCGCGGGTGCAGGCCGCCGTCGGCGTGTCCGTGCTGCTCAACGGCTTGGTCAGCGTGGTCGGCGTGCTCGGTGGCTACTTCTTCAACGTCATCATCCAAGGCGGGACGCCGGGTGCGTACCTGGCCAGCTTCAACGCCCTCGCGCAGCTGCCCGACCTCGTCGTCAGCTCGGTCAAAGCCGTGATCTTCGGGTACCTCGCCGGGGTCGTCGCCTCCTACCGCGGCCTGAACCCCAAGGGCGGGCCGAAGGGCGTCGGCGACGTCGTCAACCAGTCCGTCGTCATCACCTTCCTGCTGCTGTTCTTCGTCAACACCGTGCTGACCGCGCTGTACCTGCAGCTCGTCCCCGCGAAGGGAACCTGAGTGGCCATCCTCGGCAAACCCGGTGACCGGCTGTTCGACCTCGGCGACCAGCTGCTCTTCTACGTCCGCGCGATCGCGGCCGTCCCGCTCGCCGTCACGCGCTACTTCCGCGAGGTCGTCCGGCTGCTGGCCGAGGTGACGTTCGGCAGCGGCGCGCTCGCGGTCATCGGCGGCACGATCGGCGTGATGGTCGGGCTGTGCGTGTTCACCGGCGTAACCGTGGGCCTGCAGGGCTTCAGCGCCTTGAACCAGATCAACATCTCGGCGATGACGGGGTTCCTGACGGCGTACTTCAACACCCGCGAGATCGCGCCGCTCGTCGCCGGGCTCGCGCTGTCGTCCACTGTGGGCAGTGGGTTCACCGCCCAGCTCGGCGCGATGCGGATCTCCGAGGAGATCGACGCCCTCGAAGTGATGGCCGTGCGGAGCATGCCGTACCTGGTCACCACCCGGATCGTCGCCGGGTTCATCGCGATCATCCCGCTGTACGTCATCGGGCTGCTGATCTCCTACCTCGGCTCGCGGCTCACCACGGTCGTCTTCTTCGGACAGTCCGGCGGCACCTACGACCACTACTTCACGCTGTTCCTGCCGCCCGGCGACGTCCTGTGGTCGTTCGGGAAGGTGCTCGTCTTCAGCGTCGGCGTGATCCTGACGCACTGCTTCTACGGCTACCGGGCCAGCGGCGGCCCGGCCGGGGTCGGCGTCGCGGTCGGCCGGGCCGTGCGGACGTCGATCGTGCTGATCAGCGTCCTCGACCTGTTCCTGTCCCTGGCCATCTGGGGCGCGACGACGACGGTGAAGGTGTCGGGATGAGCCGGTTCGGCACGCAGCTCGCCGGGGTCGCGTTCCTCGGCGTGCTCGTCCTGCTCGGCTACCTCGCGGTCGCCATCTACGACAAGGACTTCGACGACTCCGAGGTGGTGACGCTGCGGGCGGACCGGGTCGGCAACCAGCTCGCGCCGACCGCCGAGGTCAAGGTCAAGGGCGTCCCGTTCGGCGAGGTCCGTGCCGTGCGCAGCACGCGCACCGGCGCCGAGATCGACCTCGCGCTCGACCCGGCGAAGATCGGCCTGCTGCCAGAAAACGTCTCCGCACGGCTGCTGCCGAAGACCGTGTTCGGCGAGCGGTACGTCAACCTCGTGCTGCCGGACCGTCCACAGGGGACGCTCGCGGCCGGGGACGTCATCGGGCAGGACAAGTCCGCCAACGCGATCGAGCTGGAACGCGTCCTCGGCGATCTGCTCCCGCTGCTGCGCGCGGTCCAGCCGCAGAAGCTGAACAGCTCGCTCGGCGCGATCTCGCAAGCCCTCGACAACCGCGGTCAGCCGATCGGTGACAGCATCGTGAAGCTGCAGGACCTCCTCGGTCAAGTGAACCCGCTGATGCCGCAGTTCAAGGCCGACATCACCGGGCTGGCGAACGCGGCCGACGTCTACACCACCGCCGCACCGGACATCCTGCAAGCGTTGACCGACCTGTCGACCACTGCGAAGACCATTGTGGACACCCGTGCGGACCTCGACAGCCTGTATTCGAGCGTCACCAGCGCCACCGGGCACCTGAACGACTTCCTGCGCAAGAACAAGGACAACATCATCGGCGTCTCGGCGGCAAGCCGGCCGTCGCTGGAGCTGCTGGCGCAGTATTCGCCCGAGTTCCCGTGCCTGTTCGACGCCGTCAACCGGCTCAAGCCGCTGATGGAGAAGGCCCTGGGCAAGGGCACCAACGAGCCGGGCCTGCACGTGACGCTCACCGTGCAGGACCCGCGCGACAAGTACGTGCCTGGCCGCGACAACCCGCGTTACGACGCCACCGGCGGCCCGAAGTGCTACGGCGGCGGGGCCGCGGCGTCGGGTGCTACGGACGGCGACCTCGGCCCGGCCAACTCGCTGGGGGAGCGGCAGCTCGTCGCCGAGATCCTGAAGCCGACGCTGGGTGACGTGCCGGACTGGAGCAGTGTCCTGATCGGACCGGCGCTGCGGGGAACGGAGGTGACCGTCCGATGAGGAGCGTGGTGGGCCCCGCCGTCAAGGGGCTGATCTTCTTCCTGGTGACCGCGGTCGCGACCGGGATCCTCGCGACCACGATCGCCAACTCGAGCGTCGGCGCGACGATCGGTTACACGGCCCGGTTCACCGACGCGACCTCGGTCAACCCCGGCGACGAGGTCCGGATGGCCGGCGTCCGGATCGGCCAGGTCGATTCGGTCGAGGTCGTCGAACACCGGCTGGCCGACGTCGACTTCTCGGTCGACCGCACCCACCGGCTCACGGCGTCGGCCGCGATCACCATCCGCTACCGCAACCTGGTCGGGCAGCGGTACCTCTCGGTCGACCCGGGCGCCACGGACACCTCGCCGACGCTGGCCGAAGGCGCGCAGATCCCGTTGGAGCGCACCAAGCCGGCACTCGACCTGACGGCGTTGTTCAACGGCTTCAAGCCGCTCTTCCAGGCGCTGTCGCCGAACGACGTCAACCAGCTGTCGTTCGAGATCATCCAGGTCCTGCAGGGCGAGGGCAGCACGATCGAAAGCCTGCTCCGGCACACGGCTTCCCTGACGTCCACTTTGGCCGGGAAGGACGCCGTGATCGGCCAGGTCATCGGCAACCTCAACACCGTCCTCGACACCGTGAACGCCCAAGGCGACCAGTTCGACGCGCTCGTCGACACGACCGCGCAGCTCGTCACCGGCCTCGCCGCGGACGCCAAGCCGATCGGGCAGGCCATCGGCGGGCTCGGCGAGCTGACCACCGCCACCGCCGGCCTGCTGCAGCAAGGACGTCAGCCGCTCAAGGACAGCATCACCGCCCTCGGCGACCTCTCGAAGAACCTGGCCGACAACACCCCCGTGTTCCAGCAGTTCATCGACAACCTGCCGAAGAAGCTCGACCGGATCGGCACGCTCTTCTCCTACGGCTCGTGGGCGAACTTCTACCTGTGCGCGGTCGACTCCGACGCGAAGCCCGCGCCCGGTGGCCCGCCGCCGGGCATCCCCGTGACCGCTGCGAGGTGCCGATGAAGCCGCCGCGGATCAAGCCGTTCCGCTCCCGCAACCCGATCGTCGTCGGTGCGGTGACCGCGCTGGTCATGGCCCTGGTCGGCGGTGCGACGTTCTTCTCGGACGACTTGCCGATCGTCGGCGGGGGCACCACGTACAAGGCCGAGTTCCACGAGGCCGCCGGGCTCAAGCCGAACGACGAGGTCCGCGTCGCGGGCGTGAAGGTCGGCGAGGTCACCGACGTGCGGCTGGCCGGCGACCACGTCGAGGTGCTGTTCCGGGTCAAGGACACCTGGATCGGCAACCGGACGACCGCGGCGATCAAGATCAAGACGCTGCTGGGCCAGAAGAACCTCGTCCTCGACCCGGTCGGCAACGGCGAACTGAACCCCGACCAGCCGATCCCGGCCGAGCGCACCAGCTCGCCCTACGACGTCACCGAGGTGTTCAACGACCTCGCGAGCACGGTCGGGGCGATCGACACGAACCAGCTCGCGCAGGCGTTCCGCGTGCTGTCCGACACGCTCGGCGCGTCGGCGCCACAGGACGTGCGGACCGCGTTCGACGGCATCGCCGCCCTGTCGCAAACGCTTGCGTCCCGGGACGACGAGCTGGTCAAGCTGTTCCAGAACACCAACCAGGTGTCGAAGACCCTTGGCGAACGCTCCGACCAGATCCAGGCGCTGATCCGCGACGGCAACACCCTGCTCACCGAGCTGAACGCGCGCAAGGATGCCATCGCGCAGCTGTTCACCGGCATCAAGAACCTCTCGATCCAGCTGCGCGGTCTGGTCGCGGACAACCAGCAGACACTCGGCCCGGCGCTCGACCAGCTCGACCGCGTCGCCACCGTGCTGCAGCAGAACCAGGGGAAGCTCGAGGACAGCCTGCGCCTGGCCGGCCCGTTCTACCGGCTGCTCGGCAACGCCGTCGGCAACGGCCGGTGGATCGACACCTACATCTGCGGGCTCATCCCCACCGGCACCACGCCGGGCAGCTGCCTGCCACCGAAGAACGGGGGACGCTGATGGCCCACCAGCTCATCGACCTGGGAGCCCAGGCCCGGCGGCGAACACGGCTGCGGGCCCTCACACTCGGCGTGCTCCTCGCGCTGGTGGTCTCGGCCGCCTGGCCGATCGCCACCGCGCCGGCCGAGCGCATCCTGACCGCGTACTTCGCCGCCGCCGTCGGCGTCTACCCGAACTCGGACGTCCGCGTCCTCGGCGTCGCCATCGGGTCGGTGTCCAAAGTGGAACCGAACGGCACCGACGTCAAGGTGACCATGACGTTGAAGCCGGACGTCCAGCTGCCCGCCGACGCGGGCGCGGTGGTCATCACCCCGAGCCTGGTCGCCGACCGGTACGTGCAGATCACGCCCGTCTACCGCGGCGGGCCGCAGCTGGCCGACGGCGCGTCGATCCCGCGCGAGCGCACCGCGACCCCGGTCGAGGTCGACGACCTCCTGCACAGCCTGAACCAGCTGATGACCGCGCTCGGCCCGCAGGGCGCCAACAAGGACGGCGCGGTCAGCGAGGTGCTGACCAAGTCGGCGGAGTACCTCAACGGCAACGGCCAGACCATCGGCACGGCGATCAAGAACCTCGGCGAGTTCGCCCGCGCGGCGAGCGACTCCAAGGACGACCTGTTCGGCTCGGTCGACAACATCAGCAAGTTCACCGCGATGCTCGCCGCCAACGACGGCCAGGTCAAGCAGGCCATCTCGCAGATCGCGTCGCTCAGCCAGGTCCTGGCCGACCAGCGCGACCAGTTCTCCGGCGCGCTGACCGAGCTGACCCAGGCCCTGACCGTCGTGCAGGGGTTCGTCAAGGACAACCGCGGCAAGGTCCAGTCCGATGTGGACAAGCTCGCCGACGTCACGAAGGTGCTCGTGAACCAGAAGGACTCCCTCGCCGAAGCGCTCAGCGCGGCCCCGAACGCCCTGACGAACCTGCTGGCGGCCTACGACCAGGCCAACGGGACCATCGACGGCCGCGGCAACCTCCTCGAGTTCGCGGAGCCGAAATGAAACCCCTGGTCAAGCTGGCCGCGGTCGTCACGCTGGCGCTGGTCACCACCGGCTGCGGGCGCGGCGTGAGCGTCTACGACATCCCGCTGCCCGGCGGCGCCGCGCTCGGCGACCACCCGATCCACGTCACCGCGAGCTTCACCAACGTCCTCGACCTGGTGCCGCAGTCCGGGGTCAAGGTCAACGACGTCCCGGTCGGGCAGGTCGTCAAGGTCGAGCTGGCGCCGGACGGGCACAGCGCGCTGGTGGACCTGCTGCTCAACGGCGACGTCGACCTGCCGGGCAACGCCGTCGCGCGGCTGCGGCAGGCCAGCATCCTCGGCGAGAAGTTCGTCGAGCTGGCCCCGCCGGACGACGCGACGCCGTCCGGGCGGCTCCTCGACGGCGCGAACATCCCGCTCGACCGGTCGACGCTGACACCGGAGATCGAAGAGGTCTTCGGGGCGTTGTCGTTGCTGCTCAACGGCGGGGGTATCGCGCAGGTGCAGAACATCAGCCACCAGCTCAACGAAGCCCTCGGTGGTCGCGAAACCGCGGCACGCAGCCTGCTGTCCAGTTTGGACGCTTTCGTGAAGGGGCTCGACGAGCACCGCACCGAGATCACGCGCGCCATCGAGAGCGTCAACAAGCTGGCGCAGACGTTGAACGCGCACACCGACCAGATCACCACGACGCTCAACGGCCTCACGCCCGGCATCGGCGTCCTCAACCAGCAGCGGGAAGCGCTGGTCGGGATGCTCAAGTCCCTCGACGGCCTGACCTCGGTCGCCGTCGACACGGTCAACCGCAGCAAGGACGACCTCGTCGCCGACCTGAAGGCCCTGGAACCGTTGCTGCGGCGGCTGGCCGACTCCGGGGACAAACTTCCGAAGGCCATGGAGATGATCTTCACCTTCCCGTTCCCGGACGCCGCGCTCGACACGATCCGCGGCGACTACCTCAACGGGTTCCTCAAGGTGGGCCACTGATGCTGACCCGGTTCGTGCGCGTCCAGGTGACCCTCTTCGTGGTCATCGCGGTCCTCGGCGTCGCCTACGTCGGAGCGACTTATGCGGGGCTGGACAAGGTGTTCTTCGACCGCGGCTACACGGTGAAAGCGCAGTTCCCGACCGGCGGCGGCATCTTCACCAACGCCGAGGTCACCTACCGCGGCGTCCCGATCGGCCGCGTCGGCGAGCTGCGGCTGACGCCCGCCGGGATGGAGGCCGACCTCGAAATCGACTCCGGCACCGCACCCGTCCCGGCCGACACCGAAGCCGTCGTCGCCGACCGGTCGGCCGTCGGCGAGCAGTACGTCGACCTGCGGCCACGCACCGACGGCGGCCCGAAACTGCACGACGGATCGATCATCACCCAGGCCGACACGAAGATCCCGTTGCCGGTGGACGTCGTCTTGTCGACAGTGGACTCGTTCGCGAACTCGGTACCCAAGCCCGCGTTGCGCACGGTCGTCGACGAGCTGTACAACGCGACGTCCGACGCCGGGCCGGCGCTGGACCAGCTCGTCGGCCGCGGCATCGAGTTCGTGCAGGCGGCGAGCGCGCACGTCGCGCCGCTGACCCGGTTCGTCACGGACGCGCACACGGTGCTCGACACGCAGGTGCAGCAGGCCGACGCGATCCGCGAATTCGGCGCCAACGCGAAGCTGCTGGCGGCCACGCTCAAGGAGTCCGACGGCGACCTGCGCACGCTCATCCCGGCGGTCCCCGCCGCGGCGAACGAGGTTGGCGCGCTCATCCGCGACTCCGGGCCGCAGCTGGGCGTGCTGCTGGCCAACCTGCTGACCACCGCGGACGTCCTCGAATCCCGCCGGGACGGGCTGCGGCAGCTGCTGATCACTGCGCCGCAGGCCGTCGCCGCGGGCAGCGCCGTGATCCGGCCGGACGGTGCGCACTTCGGGCTGTCGCTGACGTTCTTCGACCCGCCGCCGTGCACCACCGGGTACTCGACGCCGTACCGCGACGGCCTCGACACCTCGACGCGCCCGCTGAACACGGCCGCGCGCTGCGCGCTGCCGAAGGGAAATCCGACGAACGTGCGGGGTTCGCAGAACGCACCGGGAGGACGGCCGTGAGGATTGTCGCGTGGCTGGCAGCGGTCCTGGCGACCGTCGCGGCCGGCTGGTCCGGGTACACCTGGTGGCAGGCGGCGCACGACGACGGCGTCGCGCGGGCGGTGGTCCGCGAGGACGCGCTGGCGGCGGGCCGGACGGCCGTCGCCGGACTGACCACTTTGGACTACCGGCAGGCCGCGCCGGGGTACCAGCACTGGCTCGACCTGTCGGGTGGCGCGTTGCACGACGAGCTGGCTGCCGATCGCCAAGGCAGCCTCGACCGGATCGCGCAGGCCAAGACCGTCACCACCGGCAAGGTGACCGACGCGGCGGTGACCGAAGTGGACACCGGCGCGGGCACGGCGAAGCTGCTCGCGTCGGTCGAGCTGGTGGTGGCGCCCGACGGCGGCGACGCCGTGACGAAACGCAACCGGTTCCAGGCCGACTTGACGCGCGGGCCCGACGGCTGGCGGGTCACCGGGCTGGGCCAGGTCCCGACGGGGGAGACGCCATGACCGTGCCGACGAAGAAGCGGGCCGTGAAGGTCGCGGGCCGCCACCACGAGTCCGCGGACCAAGACCCTCGTGAGTGTGAAACAGGGTTAGAACCCGGTTCCTCACTCACAACCACCGGGCCACGGCGGCGGGGGAGGGTGGCGCTCGCGGTGGTGGCGGTGGTCATGGCCGGGCTGGCGGTGTGGTTCACGCTCGAAGCGCGGAGCACGAACGCCGTCGTCGCGCACAACACCGCGCTTTCCGACGCCGCGGGCACGGCCGAAGCCGGCAAACAGATCAGCGCGGCGCTCGGCACGCTGTTCTCCTACCGCTACGACGACCCGGCCAAGAACGAACAGGCGGCGAAGGACCTCCTCGCCGGTCCCGCGCTCGCGCAGTACGACCAGCTCTTCGGCCAGGTCCGCAAGCTGGCCGCGGACCAGAAGCTCGTGGTGACCTCGACCGCCGTCGCGTCCGGCGTGAAACTGCTCGACGGCGACCGCGCGGCGCTGCTGGTGTTCCTCGACCAGACCGGCACCCGCGGTGACGGGCAGCGGAGCACCGGGGCGGCGCAGCTGAGCGTCACGGCCGAGCGCGTAGCCGGGAAGTGGCGGGTCACGGGGCTGGCCGCGGCGTGATTGTCACGTTGACAACAGGCGTTGCCCGCGTCGCAGTGAACGGAATGACAAAGTATTTGCGCGCATTCCCGGTTCGTTGACACGGATTCAACGCGGGAAATACGGTGAATCACCGATCCGCCGCGAGAAATGCGCGAGGAATCCATGCTCACGAGTTCTGAACGGGTCTTCGGCAGCCGCGTTGCCGGGACCGGCGCCCCGACGCTTTCCACCTTGCTGGCCGCCCGGGCCGCGGTGGCGGGCGACGAGCCGGCGCTGACGTGGCTCGCGACCACGTGGACGTGGGCGTCCCTGGACCGCCGCGTGACGGCCGTCGCGGCGGCGTTGCGCCAGGTCACCGAACCCGGGCAGCGGGCGGCGATCCGCATCGCCCGGCCGGTGGACCACGTCGTCGCGTTCCTCGGCGCGATCCGGGCCGGTCTGGTCGCGATCCCCTTGGACACCGGAAACGCGGCGGCGTTCGCCGACGCGTCGATCGTGCTGGCGACGGCGGACACCGTGGCCGCCACCCGGCGATTCCTGTCCACGTTGGACACCTGCGGGCACCGCGTGCTGGCCGTCGATATCGTCGAAGAAGCGACGGGGGAATTCACCGAGGACCCGGTGGCCGCGGAAGACGTGGCCTATTTGCAGTACCCGGCGGGTGTGATGGTCACGCATGCGAACGTGGTGGCCAACGCGCGCCAGGCGGCCGCGGTGCTCCCGGGGCGGACGGTCGTGAGCTGGCGGCCGCCGAGTGATCCGCTCGGGTTGCTGCTCGCGGTGGCCGTACCGATCGTCACCGGGCGGCCCGCGGTGCTCTTCGACCGCCGTCAGCCGCCTTTCCCCGTTCCGCTCGATGCCGGCACGTTGGCGAGTGCCGCCGATCCGGACGTGGAGCGGTTCCGTTCGGTGTTCGCGGGCTCGCTGCGGGTGTGTCACGTCGTGGCCGAAGCGACGGCGGTGGTGACTGTCGAGGGACTGCCCGCCGGCCAGTCGATCGCGATCGTCGACCCCGACGGCCGTCGGCGGCTCCCTGGCGAGGTCGGCGAAATCTGGGTGAGCGGGCCGAACGTCGGCCGCGGCTATTGGCACCGGCCGGAGGAGTCCGCGCGCGTGTTCTGCGCGTTCCTCGCCGATGACGACGAGCCCCGCTGGTGGCTGCGGACGGGGGACCTCGGGTTCCTGAACGAGGCCGGCGCGGTGTCGGTGCTCGGCAGAGTCGTCGCGGGTCACGACTCGCGAAGCCTCGAGGAAACGGTGAGGGGGGCGCACCCGGCGGTGCGCGAGGCGGCCGCGTCCGGTGGTGAGCAGGCGGTGGTCGTCGTCGGGCTGGTGCCGGGAGCGGCGCCACCTCGGGGTGAGGTCGAGCGAGCCGTGCGGACCGCGCTTTCCGCGGAGTACGGGCTGACGCCGCGAAGGGTCGTCGTGCAGGGTGGCCTGCGGTGAACGACCCCGACGAGCTGCGGCGGTGGCTCACCGAGCGGATCGCCGGGCTCGCGGGCCTCGCGCCGGAACTGGTCGACGCGGGGGTGCCACTGGCCGAGCTGGGGGTGTCTTCACGGGACGCGGCTCTGATCGCGGCCGAGTTGGGAGAGCTGCTCGGCCGCGAACCCGACTTGAGCCTGCTCGGCCGGTACCCGTCGATCGCGGCACTGGCGGCGGCGCTCGACGCCCGGCCGCGGCCCCGGGCGGCCGAACCGGTGGCGGTGCTCGGCATCGGGTGCCGGCTACCGGGGATCGAATCGCCTGACGGGCTCTGGCACGCGCTGCTGTCGGGCGCTGTCCGGGGTGCTTTTCCTTCCGGGTTCGACGCGGCTTTCTTCGGCATGGAGGTGGCGGAGGCGGCGGAGCTGGACCCGCGGGAGCGCCTGCTGTTGGAGACGACGTGGGCGGCGTTGGAGCACGCGGGCATCGCCCCGAGCACCCTTCGCGGCAGCAGGACGGGCGTGTTCGCCGGGGTCGCGGCCGGGGCAGGGGCGATCGCGACCGGGGTATCGGACTGGTTCGACCTGCGCGGGCCCAGTTTGGCGGTGGACGCGGAGGGATCGTCGTCGTTGGCGGCGGTCCACCAGGCGGTGCGAGCGCTGGCCGCTGGGGAGGCGGACTTGATGGTCGCGGCGGGGGTGGACGCGTCGGTTGCCGGGGTGGTGGTGCTGAAGCGCCTGTCCGATGCCCGCCGAGACGGAGACCGGGTTCTGGCGGTGATCCGAGGCAGCGCGGTTGGTGCGGCGGGGCGCGCGGCCGGTTTGCCGGCGCAGGTTCTGGCTGACGCTCATGCGGTGGCGGGTTCGGATCCGGCCACTGTGGACTACGTGGAGACACAGGGGACATGGGCGGAGGTGCGTGCGCTGGAGGCGGTACTCGCCGGCAATCGAGGGGGCGGCCGGCCACTGCTGTTCGGCACGCCGGTGGGGTCCGGGGATCTCGGGGCTGCGGCGGGAATCCTCGGGTTGGTCAAGTTAGTACTCGCGCTGTGGCACAACCGGATCCCACCTACAGTGCCGGGCGCCGAGCCGGATCCGGTTCGACCGGCAGATGAGGACGAGCCGGTGGGCGGGGTTACGCCGCCGGTTCCGCGCTCGGATCTGGGGCGGCTTCCCGATGTGGAAGAGCTGGCGGGTGGGGTTGCGCCGGTGGGTCCGCGGTCGGATTTGGGGCGGCTTCCCGATGTGGATGAGCTGGCGGGTGGGGTTGCGCCGGTGGGTTCGCGGTCGGATCTGGGGCGGCTTCCCGATGTGGATGAGCCGCCGGGCCAGGCGGCGCCGGTGGGTCCGCGGTCGGATTTGGGGCGGCTTCCCGATGTGGATGAGCTGGCGGGCGGGGTTGCGCCGGTGGGTTCGCGCTCGGATTTGCGGCGGCTTCCCGATGTGGATGAGCTGGCGGGTGGGGTTGCGTCGGTGGGTTCGCGCTCGGATCTGGGGCGGCTTCCCGATGTGGATGAGCCGCCGGGCCAGGCGGCGCCGGTGGGTCCGCGCTCGGGTGAAACTCGCCGCTCCGATGTGGATGAGCCGTCGGCCCGGTCCTTGCCGTCGCGTTTGCGCCCTCGCCCAACTCACCTGTCCCTTGTGGACAGACCCACCGACTGGCCGCGCTATGGCGGGACCGCCCGTGCCGGGGTTTCGGCGTTCGGGCGCACCGGTGCTCACCTCGTGCTCGAAGAATGGCCGAAGCCCCTCACTCCCGCCGCGCCCGGGTCGCGGTGGAGTGGGCGGCCGCAGATCTTTGCCCTCTCCGCCCATTCGGAATCCGCCCTTCGCCGCCGGGCCGGCGATCTGGCCGACTGGCTCGCCGGGCCCGGCCGCGCCACTGCTCCCGGTGATCTCGCCGCCGCGCTCGCCCGGCGGCGGGACCACCTTCCCCTCCGTGCCGCCGTCGTCACGTCGTCGCGGGCCGCCCTCGTTGGCGGGTTGCGGGCGCTCTCCGAGGGGCGGACCACCGCCGATGTCGTGCGCGGCACCACCGGGCGCGAACTTCCGCGGCCGGTCTTCGTCTTCTCCGGTGCCGGTTCGCAGTGGCCGGCGATGGGGCGGCGCATGCTCGGCGCCGAACCGGATTTCCGCGCCGCCGTTGCCGCTCTGGAGCCGATCTTCCTCGCCAAGGCCGGGTTCTCGCTGCGGGCCGCGCTGCGCCGGCCGCTCGGCGATCCCTCCGTGGTCGCGCCGCTCGTGTTCGGCACTCAGGTCGCCCTCGCCCACTGGTGGCGGACGCACGGTGTCGAACCCGCCGCCGTGCTCGGGCACTCGACCGGGGAGGTTGCCGCCGCCGTTGTTGCCGGTGCGCTGGACGTCGGTGACGGTCTCGACATCGTCGTCACCGCCGCGAACCTCCTTGCCGAACTTCCGCCGAGTGCGATGGCCGTCGTCGAGCTGCCGGCCGCCGAGGTGCACGAGCCGGGCATCACCGTCGTCGAGTACACGTCGCCGACGCAGTGCACCGTCGCCGGCGACGCGGAGCAGATCGCCGCCCTCGTGTCCCGAGTGGACGGTCTCGGCCGGCTGGCGCGCCGGCTCGAAGGAACCGGGCACACGGCCGCCGTCGAGCCGGTTCTCGGACGCTTCCGCGCCGCGCTCGGTCATCTGCGGCCCCGGCCGCCCGCGACGAGGTGCTATTCCAGCGCGCTGGAGGCGCCGGTGTTCGACGTGGACCACTGGGTCGCCACCCTCCGGCGGCCGGTCCGGTTCACCCAGGCGGTCGCCGCCGCCGTCGCCGACGGGCACCGCTGGTTCGCCGAGATTTCGCCGCACCCGATCGCCTTGCCCGCCGTCGAGCAGACCGCCGCCGGCGTCCGGACGCTGGCCAGCCTCAGCCGCCGCGACGGTGAAGAAAACGCTTTCGCGCACTCCCTCGCCGAACTGCACACCGCCGGGCACCCGGCCGTGCTCGACCGCCGCTACCCGGAGGCGCCCGTGCTCGACCTGCCCCCGCCGCCGTGGGACCACCGGACGTTCCGCGCGCCGCGGCGGGCCGCGAACCACCCGCTGCTCGGCACCCGCGTCGAGGTCCCGGGTGAGGACCGGCATCTCTGGCAGGCGACGGTCGCGCCGGACTCGCCCGCCTGGCTGGGCGAACACCGTGCACACGGCGTCCCGGTGTTCCCGGCGACGGCGTTCCTGGAGCTGTTCCTGGCCGGCGCGCGAGAGCTGTTCGGCACCGGCCGCGTCCGCGTCGACGGCCTCGAAGTCCACCGGGTGCTCGCGGTGACCGGGGAAACGGTGCTCAGCACGGAAATCCGCATTGACGGCACCGCCGTGGTGCGGGCGAAGGCGGGCGCGAGCTGGGTACGCCACGCGACCGCATGGGTTTCGGCCGACACCGATCCGGCGCCGGCCGCACTGTCTCAAGTGGACAAAGAACTGCCGCCCGCGCCGCTGGGGTACGCGTTGCACCCCGTCCTGGCCGGCGCCTGCCTGGGTCCCGGCGAGCCCGCCGGGTTCGGCCGGGTCCGGCTGCTCGGCGACGCGGGCCGAGGCGTCCGGTGCCGCAGAGACGGAACCGAAGCGGCTCAGCTCGTCACCGAGGACGGCGAGGTCGTCGCCGACTTCGCCGACGTCCGCTTCCGGGCGCCCGGTGCCGTGCCGCTCGCCGCCCGCGCGTTCGGGACGACCTGGCCGGAAGTTCCACTGCCGCCGATTCCGCCGAGCGGAAGGAATTCGTGGCTGCTGCTCACCGACGAACACCCGGCCGCACTGGGCCGGGCCGTCGCGCTCGCCCTCGCACTGGCCGCAGCCGGCGACGAAGCCCTTTCACTGCCGCAGGACGACCTCGACGAGCTGCCGCGCTTCCTCGCCGAGCGGCCGGTGCGGGGTGTCGTCTTCCTCGCCGGCGCCCCGCACGCCTACCACGACCCCGAAGACGCCCGTGACCTGCTGGACGTCGTCCGGTCCGTGGTCGGCCGCCTGGGACCGGACGTCCGGTTCCACCTGGTCACGCAGTCGAGTGGCGAGCCGGGGCTGGCGTTCCTGCGTGGTCTCGTGCGCGTGCTCGCTCATCAGCGGCCGGGCCTGCGGGCGACGCTCGTCGACTGCGACGCCCGGTCCGATGTGGACGTTCTCGCACGCGAGCTGCGCGCCGACGCCCCCGACGACGAAGTGCGCTGGCGCCACGACGTCCGGTACGCGACGCGGCTGACCCGCGTCCCGCTCGTCGACAGCGGTTCGACCGGACCGGGCGCCTACGTGATCACCGGCGGCTTCGGCGCGCTGGGCCTGGCCACCGCCCACTGGCTGGCGAGCAACGGCGCAACGCGTATTGTCCTTTGTGGACGTAGAGATACCTCAATTGACTTGTCCGAAGTGGACGTCGTGATCATCGCGGGAGACATCGCGGCACCCGGCGTCGCCGAACGAGTTGTCGCCGTGGCCACCGCGAATGGCCTGCCACTGCGGGGAATCGTGCATGCTGCGAACGTCCTCGGCGAAGACGTCGCGGCCGTGTGGCGCCCCAAGGTCCTCGGAGCGCGACGCCTCCACGAAGCGACCGCCGACACACCACCGGACTGGTGGCTGAACTACACGTCGACAGCGGCGCTGTTCGGCGCGCGCGAAGAAGAGACGGCCCAGGCGACGGCGGACGCGTGGCTGGACGCGTTCGCGGCCTGGCGCCGCTCGCGCGGCCTCCCCGCGACGACGGTGCACTGGGGCCCGGTGCCCGAGATCGCCGAAGCCCTGCCGGCCGTGCTCGCGTCCGACCGGGCGTCGGTCGGGATCGCGCGACTGGATGCGAGCGACCTCGTCCGGCGGCCGTACTTCGAGGCCGTGCTGGACGGCGTCGTCACGGAGGCCACCCCGCGCGACCGGCTCACCGGCATCGTCGCCGGGCTGCTCGGCCACGCGGTGCCGCCGGACGTACCGCTGGTCGAGCTGGGCCTGGACTCCTTGACGGCGATGCGCGCGCGGGCCGCGGTCGAGCGGGAGTTCGGCGTCGCGCTGCCGGTGCCGCTGTTGCTGGGCGGGGCCCGTCTCGACGACCTCGCCGGCTACGTGACGGGCACGCCCGTTCCCGCGCCGCGGGTCCGGCGGACGGGCGTGCCGCTCGTGCTGTTCGGCGAGCCCGGGGTGTACCGGCCGCTGCTCGACCGCCTCGGCGACGAGCCCTGCCAGGTCCTCGACGTGTCCGATGTGGACGCGGCGGTCGATCGCCTGGGGTCGTCCGGGCCGTACCGGCTGGGTGGCTGGGCGGCCGGCGGCGTGCTGGCGTTCGAAACCGCGCGGCGGCTGGCCGCACGCGGCGAACGGGTCGACGTCGTGGTGCTCTTCGACGCCGAAGCGCCGCCCGACGCCGAGCCGTACGCGGGCCGGGTCGTGCTCTACGCGGCGGGGGACGCGGCCGCATCCGGCTGGACGGCGTGCTGCGCGGACCTGCACGTCGAGCCCGTGCCGGGTGACCACCGGTCGATGCTCGAGCCGCCGCACGTGACGGTGCCGGCCCGGCACCTCGCCGCCGAACTGGCCGGCCGCACCAGCCCCGGCATCACGCCGGTCTAGGCCAGGGTCGCGCGCAGGGCGAGGATCATCTCGAAGCGGTCGTCCGGGTCCCGCAGGTGCTCGGCGAACATCGCCTCCAGCTCCTGGGCGCGGGCCCGCACCGTCTGCGGGTGGATCGCCAGGCGGTCGGCCACCTCGCGGACGTTGCCGCACGTCTCCAGCCACGCCAGCAGTGTCCCCGCCAGCCGGTTGTACTGCTTCGGGTTCAACGCCGTCAGCGGGGCCAGCCGGCGCCGGGACACCTCCGTCGCCAGGAACGGTTCCTTGCGCAGCCACAGCGTCGCCAGGTGGTCTTCGCACCAGGTCAGCGGCTCGTCCGGCAGGACGTCGGGGATCAGCCGCAGCGCCTCCTGCGCCGTCGCCAGCGAACGGGCCGCCTGGCGCGGGGGCACCGGCGGGCCGACCGCGGCGCGGTGCCCGGCCAGCGCGGCCGTCAACGCGGCGCGGTCCGACGGCGCCGGCAGCAGCAGCCGCGGCGTCCCGTCCTCGAAGTCCTCCAGCGCGCCCAGGCCCGCGACGTCCACGGGCCCGTCCAGCGCCACCGCGACCAGCCGGTGCGGCAACGGCCAGTCCGCCGCCGTCGCCGCTTCCTGGACCGTCCGCGACGGCGACGGCGGGTCCGCCAGCAGCAGGTCGAGCAGCCGGCGGCGACGCCGTTCCAGTGCACCGGCGGCCCGGGCCTGCGCGGCCGCGTGCCCTTCGATCGACAGCGCCGACAGCTCGTCGATGTAGGCGAAGATCGCCTCGGCCAGCAGGCACAGCGTCGCCGACGGCACGCCCGCCCGCGTCCCCACCTCGGCCATCCGCCGCCACGTGACGCGCGCGCCGACCCGGTAGGCCGCCTGCAGGACGTCGAGGTTGCGGCCCTGCGCGAGCTCGTGCACGCCGAGCCCGACGAACACCTTCCGCCGCGAGTCCGGGATCGGCCCGGACGCGGCGATCCGGTCGATGAACTGCAGGATCGCCGCCTGCACGCCCGCCCGCAGCGCCTTGCCGAAGGCGCCGTCGAGCGGCCGCGCGTAGTCCGGGATGGTCCGCTGGATCTCGCGCAGCACCTCGTCGGCGACGTCGAGCAGGCGCGGCCGGAACACCGCGGCCAGCTCGCGGGGGAGCATCGCCCACAGCCGGCCCGGACGGCCGTCGTCGCCGAGCATCGGCCCGAAAGTCGTTTCGCCGGACGGTCCCGTCACAAGCCTCACCACTCCTTCGGGATGAGCCGATCTCAGGAACCGAGCAGGGCCTCCGCCCGCAACGCGATCTCCATGTCGAGCCGGTCGTCGGCGTTGTTCAGCCGGTCGCCGAACAGGTCGATGAGCTGGTGCATGCGGTACCGCACGGTCTGCGGGTGCACCTTGAGCTTCTTCGCGATCTCGGGCGCGCTGCCGCGGGACTGCAGCCAGATCAGCAGCGTCTCGCCGAGGCGCGCCCGCTGCTTCGGGGTGAGGTCGTTGAACGGCTCCAGGCTGCGCGAACACAGCTCGCGGACCAGGAACTCGTCGGCGAGCAGCCACAGCGTGGACAGGTGGTCGGTGCAGCGGGTGACCGGCGCGTCCGGCAGCACCCCGCGTTGCACGAGCTTGAGCGTCCGGCGCGCCCACAGCAGCGACCGCGGCGCGTCGGTGAGCCGCACGGTCGGGCCGATCACCGCCCGCCAGCCGGCCAGCCGCTCGCCGAGGTTCTTCAGGTGCTTTTCGGCGTCCCCGGTGACCAGGCACGGCTCGCCGCCCTCGAGGTCGACGAGGACGTCGGCGTGCAGGTCCGGCGCGGCGAGGCTGTGCTGGTCGGCGCGCGGTTCGAGGGCGACGACCGTGACCTCGGCCGGCAGCGCCCACTGCGCGGTCGCGGCCTGCGCGCTGATGGTCTGCGGTGCCGACGGCGGGTCGGCGAGCAGCAGTTCGAGCAGGCGTCTCCGGCGCCGCGCCCGGGTGCCGGCCGCGCGGGTCTGCGCCGCCGTGTAGCCCTCGATCGAGAGCGCGGAGATCTCGTCGACGTAGGCGAAGATGGCCTCGGCCGACGTGCAGAGCGTGTCCGCGGCGACGCCGGCGGCCTGCCCGAACTCCGAGATGTGCCGCCACGCGACGCGCCCGCCGACCCGGTAGGCCGTCTGGAGGCAGTCGAGGCTGCGGCCCTCGTTGAACTCGATCTTGCCGAGGTTGCGGAACACGGTCGTCCACGTCTCGAGCGGCACGGCACCGGGGGTGCCGACACTGTCGAGGCACTGGATGATCGCCTGCCGGACACCCTGCGTGATGATGTGCCCGAACGCGCCTTCGAGGGGCTGGCGGTACTCGGGCACCGCCCGCTGGACCTCCTGCAGGATGGCGCGGGCCAGCGGGTCGACCCGCGGCTTGAAGCGGATCGCCAGCTCACGGGGCAGCGAAGCCCACAGCCCGATGGCGCCGGAAGCGCGCACGGGCCGGGGTTCGCCGGCGGTCCGCTGGGTCGGGGGGTAGGCGGGCCGGGGCCGGTCGGCCGACACGGACTGGTGCCGGTAGGCCGGTCCGGAAGGGCGTTCTCCGGGGTTGGGCCGTCCCGCGCGCAGGGCGGGGGCGGCGAACCCGGTGTCCACGTCGGTCATGTGTTTTATCCTTGCTGGCAACAAAACCGGCCTCTTCGTCGTCGAAGCCGGTCCGGATTTTGTGGCTCAGGCAACATAATTTCGCGCGAACCGCAGTGTCAACGGGTTCTCCGCTGACTTTGCGGTAACCCGTCCGGACTACACCCGAACGGGTGGAACGGCGCGATGTGAGGTGACACTTCCGCTTCGCGCGGATGGTGCGCGGGTGACAACTTTTCCGCGGGGCGTTTCCGGGGGTTCACCACCCGGCCGTCAGGCGGGCGACGACGTCGTCGAGCGTGCGCCGCGCGGGTTCGGTCGCCGTCACGAACTCGTGCAGGAGCAGGCGGAACCCGTCCGGATCGGCCACGTGCGGAAAGTGTTTCATGTTTTCTCGCACGGTCAAGCGGCTGTTCGGCAGCAGCTCCGCCGCCCGGCGGCCGTGCGCGACGGGGATGAGCGGGTCGCGCGCGCCCCAGACCAGCAGCACCGGCACGTCTTCGGCGAGGTAGAGCTTCTCCAGCGCGGTCGCGCGCTGGCCGCGCAGGTCGATCAGGCTGCGCGCGATGGAGAAGAACGCCCGCCGCCGCGCCGGGTCGGCGAGCGAGCCGAAATGCCTTGCCAGCTCCCGTGTTTCAGTTTTCAACGACCCGCCGAGCCGGCGCCCGAGCCGGGCCGCGGCGCGCGCGACCGCCAGCGTGCCCCGGTTGACCGCGCAGGCCACGACGGCCCGGGCGCCCGGCAACGCCGTCGCGCGCAGCACCGGGCTCACCTCCGGGCCGAGCCCGGCACTGGCGACCCGGACGAGCCGGTCGCACATTTCCGGGAACTGGTAGGCGAACTGCAGCGCGACGCCGCCGCCGAGCGAGTGCCCGACGACGGTCGCGTGCCGGACGCCGGACACCGCCAGCACGTCCCGCACGGTGCTCGCCAGCGCGCCGAGACCGTAGTCCGCGCGCGGTGCCTCGGATTCGCCGTGGCCGGGCAGGTCGAGCGCCAGCACGCGCTGGCCGAGCGCCGCGCACCTCGTCAAAAACGGTGTCCACGTTTCGGCGCTGCCCGCGATCCCGTGCAGCAGCACGACCGCTTCGTCGCGCGCACCCGCCGCGGGCAGGTGCTCGTGCAGCCGGATGCGGCGGCCGTGGAGGGTCAGCGTGCGCGTCTCGAGTGTCATCGGGAGCCCTTTCTCGCGGAGCCGAAAATAGGGCATCCGACTACTCGCGCCGGATGTGTCGCACGCCACTTCGCCGGAATGCGGGTGCGCGTGACAAGAACGGCCGCCGAAAGGCGATCGCGGGTGCGGGGTTTCCCGGTTCACCCGGTTATGCGTATCGACATTCCGCCGGTATCCGCGTATTCCTCGAAGGCATGGTCGCAATGACGCACCGGACGCGCTGATGTCCTGCCGCGCGAGTTTCCACCCCTATTCGCGGGAGCCCCGGCCGCCGCGGCCGGTGCGGCGCCCGTGGCGGCGCGTGCTGCCCGTGCCGGTGCGCGCGCTCGACCGCGCCCTCAGCGCTCCCGCTCACCGTCCGGCCGGTGCGCGCGCATGAGCCGCTGAGCCCGCAGCGCCAGCTGCATGCCGAGGCGGTCGTCGGCGTCCTTGAGCCGGTCGCCGAACAGCTCCTCCAGCTGCCGCAGCCGGTTGCGCACGGTCTGCGGGTGGACGCCGAGGCGCTGCGCGATCTCCGGGGCCCCGCCGCGCGTCTCCAGCCAGGCCAGCAGCGTCTCGCCGAGCCGGTCGCGCTGCTTTTCGCTGAGCGATTCGAACGGGTCGAGGCTCTGCCGGGCCAGCTCGGCGGCCAGGAAGTCCTCCGCGAGCAGCCAGAGCGTGGCCAGGTGGTCGCGACACCAGATGATGGGGCCGGGCACGTCGGGCCCGGACAGCAGCAGCGCCCGGCGGGCGGTGCGCAGCGCGGCCGGGGCGTCGGCGAGCGGCACGGTGGGTGACACCGCGGCCCGCCAGCCGTCGAGCTTGGCTTCCAGCGGTGCGAGGTCGGCGTCCGGGTCGCGGGTCAGCAGGTGCGGCTCGGGGCCGTCGAGGTCGGCCAGGACGCCGTCGCCGAGCAGGTCGGCGGGGAAGCCGGCGGCGTCGGGGCCGCGTTCGAGGGCGACCATCGCGGCGGTCTCGGGCAGTGGCCAGCCGGCCCCGCCCGCGAGTTCGGCGATGCTGCTCGCCGCACCTTCCGGAGCCTGCACGATCAGCTCCAGCAGCCGCCGTCGCCGGATCGGGACGGCGCCCTCGGCCTCGGTCTGCGCCCGCTGGTAGCCCTCGATCGCGGTGGCGCAGAGCTCGTCGACGTAGGCGAAGATGGCCTCCGCGGCGACCGAGATCACGGCCGGGTCGACGCCGGCGGCGACGATGCCGGGGTGCATCGCCCGCCAGGCCACCCGGGCCCCGACGGTGGCGCTGTCCTGCAGCGCGTCGAGCGTGCGGCCCTCGGTGAACTCGATGCGGCCGCGGCCGCGGTAGAAGTCGATCCAGTGGTCGTGGGCGAGGTCCGGTTCGCCCATGGAGTCGACGCAGTGCTGGACGGCGTACTGGACGCTCTTGACCAGGACCTTCCCGAAGACGCCCTTGAGCGGCTGGCCGTAGGCCGGGACCGTGCGCTGGACCTCCTGGATCATCGCGGCCGCGGCGCGTCCGACGTGCGGGCGCAGGCCCGCGCCCAGCGCGCGCGGCAGCGAGGCCAGCAAGCGGAAGCTGCGGTACTCGACCACCGATCCCCCTTCGAGTCGGTCCGGGCGGAGCAGAGCGTATCCGACGGTTGTGTCACTGAAAAATCAACGAGGTGTTCCCGGAAAGGGTGACGGGATGACGTCCTTTTGACACGGACGGGTGGGCGTCCTACGCTCCGTGTCAGGTGGTGGGGGCCAATTCCGAGTGTCGATTAATCCCGGTGGAGGACCGAATTCCCCATGCGCGGTTCTCCTGCTTCGGACGGCTCGGTGTGGGCCCGGCTGCCCCACGAGCTCGGCGACGCGGTGCGCCCGCGGATCCCGGAGATCGCGCGGGCCTGCGTCGACGGCATCGCCGCCGAGATTTCGGAATATTCCGGGAGTTTCGGCCGCGGCCCCACGCGCGTCGCGGCGATCGAGCAGGCGCGGCGCGGGATCGAGCGGGACATCGACCGCGTCGGCACGCCCGCGCTGTGGCAGGCCGACCGGCTGGCCGAGTTCCGCGGGCACGGGCGTGAGGCGTTCCACAATGGCCTGAGCCGCGAGGCGGTGCAGGCGGCGGTGCGCGTGTCGAGCCGGGTGACGTGGCGCTGGATCGCCGACATCGCCCGGGAAGCCGGCTTGTCCGGCGACGTCCTGTACGGCGCGGCCGAGGGCATGTTCGCCGACGCCGAGACGTCGATGGCGGCGGTCGCCGAGGGCTACCGCGCGGCCGAAGCGGCGATGTCCGGCACGGGCGAGCGCCACCGCCGTCTCCTGCACGCACTGCTCGGCGGCCGCACACCGGCCGAAGTGGACGGTCTGATCGCGGCTTCGGGACTGCCGGTGCCGGCTCGGCTGGCGGCGGTGGCGTTCCGCGCGTTGCCGGGCGCCCCGGAGTTCCCGCCGGGGTTGTTGCCGGAGCACGTCCCGGCCGACCCGTCGGGCGACCCGCCGGCGGCGCTGACCCCGGGCCCGGACACGGATCTGACGGGGTTGGCGGGGCTGCCGGCGGGCTGGACGGCGGCGGTCGGGCCGTTGGTGCCCCCGGCGGCGGCGCCTGAATCGTTCCGGGTGGCCCGCCGGGCGCTGGACTTGTCGGCGCGCGGGTTGCTGGACGCGCCGGGGCCGGTGGTGTGGTGCCGCGACCACTTGACGACGTTGCTGCTGCTGGCCGACGAGTTCCTGGTGTCCCAACTGGCGTCGGCGACCTTGGCGCCGCTGGTGGGGTTGCCGGAGCGGCGGCGGGAGCAGCTGGCGGAGACGTTGCTGGCGTTGGTCCAGACTCGCGGGAGTGCGCCGGAGCTGGGGCGGGTGCTGGAGCTGCATCCGCAGACCGTCCGGGCGCGGTTGAAGAAGCTGGGCGAGCTGTTCGGGGCGCGGTTGGACGATCCGGGCGAGCGGTTGCGGATGGAGCTGGCGCTGCTGGCGGAACGGGCGTTGCCGAGCGGCGAGTGAGCCGGCGGGTGGCCTGGTGTCCTGAACGAGTCGTTCATGACACCAGACGGCAGGGGTCCGGCAAAGTCGTGTCGGATCGCTCCTGCAGCGGCTCCGCCGACGTTGTGAATGACTCATTCATGTCCTCCCAAGCCATGAATGAGTCATTCACGGCATCCGGCGCGAGCCCGGTCACCGGCGGATGGCCGGCCCCCAACCCCAAGTGGCCTGGTCCGGCCCCGCCGGATTGGCTCTGGGGCAAGGTCCACTCCGCCCCTAAGCTGCCCGCCATGACCGGATTGCTCACCGAGCGACTGCGGCAAGCCTCCGACAACGCCGTCGCCATGTGGACCACCCTGGCGACCGCTCGCGGCGACGTCGTCCGGGAACACTCCACCTGCACCGTCATCGAAGGACGCCGCGTCCGGATCATGGTGCGGACCGCCACCCCGGACCGAGCCGAAATCACCGAACTGGCCAGCAAAT
The DNA here is from genome assembly GCF_044759945.1 of Amycolatopsis sp. NPDC098790. Lineage (NCBI taxonomy): Bacteria > Bacillati > Actinomycetota > Actinomycetes > Pseudonocardiales > Pseudonocardiaceae > Amycolatopsis > Amycolatopsis sp. NPDC098790. The sequence goes on along the minus strand of NZ_JBIWAI010000004.1, from coordinate 599,783 downwards.
ACCGGCAAAACGGCCGGACAGTCGTCGTCGAGGACCCCTTCGGAACGATCGACCTGAGTGGAATCGGGATGGCCGTCCGCCTCCTGCCCGTCATGGCGCGAGAGCCTGGACCAACCCCGGAAGAACCCACCGTCACCCGCGTCGAAACCCCCGATGACCTGCGCGAAGCCGAAGACGTCATCGTCCACGGCTTCCCGCTCGAGGAGTACCAGCCCCTGGAACCCGGCAAGGTCTTCCCGCGAGAACTCCTCAGCCAAGCCTTCTTCCGAAAAGGACACGAAGGAGCCTGCTTCACCATGGCCCACGCCGGCGTCGGCGGCGCCTACTGGGTCACCACCATGCCGGACCACCGCTCGAAAGGCGTCGGCCGCGCCCTCATGCACGCCGTTCTACGGCACTTCGGCGACCTCCCCGTCACGCTGTCCGCGTCGAAGTTCGGGAAGCCGCTCTACGACAAGCTCGGGTTCACCGACCTGGGGGACGCTCACTGGTGGCGCTGACCGTGGGAACACCCACCGGCGGTAGCCGTACCAGCGGAACGCCGTCCCGGACGCCGTGCCCAGCACCATGCCCGCTACGAAGTCCGCGACCTCCTGCGCCACGAAGCTCACGTGCGGGACCGACAGGTGCAGCACGTACCTCGACACCAGCGGCGGCACCAGGTTCACCGCCACCGCACCCGCGTTGACCACGAAGAACAGCGCCGCCTCGCGGACGCGGTGGTGGCCGCCGCGGCCGGCGAACGACCAGCGGCGGGACAGCAGGTACGCGAACGCCGTCGAGGCCACCGTCGCGAGGAAAAGCGCCGTCACCGGCTTCTCGGACAACACGGTGAGCTTCAGGCTGTAGTCGCCCAGTAGGGTGACCCCGTACGCGGCCAGGCCGACGACGGCGAAGCGGAGCAGCTCTCGCGGCTCGGGCATGGTTCCTCCAGGGTGACGCCGACAGGGTGGAGGTCTTTCGATGGCACGCACGGGCGGTGAGGGTGACATCCCCTCGGTCGCCGAGCTGGTGAACCTTTCGCAGACGAAACCGCTGATGATCCGCGGTGACCTCGACGCGATGCTCGCCAAGGAAGAACCCGCGCCCGAACCCAAGCCCGATCCGCTCGCCATCCTCGACGCCGAACTCGCGGCTCCGGAGCCCGAGGACGACCGCCCCCTCGAAGCGCCGCCCGCCGAGTCGCGCCGCACCAAGCCGTACGTGCTCGCCGCCGGTGCCGCCGTCGCGCTCGGGCTGGCCGCCGTCGTGCTCTTCCAGCCGCAGCAGGTCGGCGGCACCGCCACGCCGCCGCCGGGCGCGACCGCCCCCGCCGCGCCGCCGGCCTCGAGCGACGCGGTGGAGACGATGAGCGCCTCGGCGGAGCCGCCCCCGCTCACCGCGGAGGTGCACGACTCGCCGGTCCGGACCACGAACCCGCCGGCCGCCGCGGGGCGCAAGCCCGCGCGCCCCACGACGACCGCGCCGCCTGCCGAAGACCAGTGGCAGCAGTACGTGAGCTCGGTGGTCAGCTCGTGGCAGCACCAGCACCCGCACGGCAGGCCGAACCGCTGATCAGCAGTTCGTCGTCGCCGGCTTCCCGGCGATCCGGTCCTTGACGAACGCCAGGACGTCGGCGTTGCCGGTGTAGACCAGCGTGATGTGGTCGGTGTCGTAGGTCTGCCACGTCACCGCCACCCCGGCCGCGCAGTACGCCTTGTGCAGCGCGTCGGCCTGCGCGAACTGCACCAGCTGGTCGCCGGTCGCGTGGTACTGGAACACCGGGACGCGCGGCGGGGCGCCGCCGAGCTTGTTCTCGTTCAGCCGCGCGACCCACGCGGGCTTGATGTAGCCCGGGCCGGTCGTCCAGTCCGCGATCTTCTGGTTCGCGTACGTCGTGAGCAGCTCGAACGTGCACGCGCTCTGCTTCATTTCGGCCAGCTTCGCGCGGCCGTTGTCGCTCAAGAACGAGTCCAGCTGCAGTTCCGGGTACGCCTGGTCGAGGCCGAGCAGGGCGTAGGCGAACACGCCGAACCCGAACTTGCCGTCGAGCTGCAGCGTCACCTGGACCAGGTCGGCGGGGACGCCGCCGGCCGCGATCCCGACGAGGTTCAGCTCCGGGGCGTACGTCGGCTGCAGCTCCCCGGCCCACGCCGCGGCGCCGCCGCCCTGGGAGTAGCCGCGGAAGACGACCTTCGACGTCGTGGACAGCCCCGCCGCGGGGAGCCGCTGCGCCGCGCGCACCCCGTCGATCACCGCCGGGCCTTCGGAGCGGCCCACGACGTACGTCGTCTTCGGCGTGCTCTGGTAGCCCTCGTAGTCCGGGACGGTGACGGCGTACCCCGCGTCCAGCAGGTCGTCGAGGCCGGGCTGCTCGTAGAACGCGCCGATGTCGATCATCTTCGACGGCGTGCAGCCGAACGCCGGCCCGTGCGTGCCGGGGTCGAACGAGACGATCGGCGCCGTCGCGCGGTCGGCGTTCTTCGGCACGAGCACGGTCCCGGTGACGGCGTCGGGCTGCCCGAGCGCGTTCGTGGACAGGTACATCACCTGCCACGCGTCCACGGATGCCTTGCGCGGCCCCGCGTTCGACGGCCGCCAGCGCAGGACGTCACCTGGTTTGCCCGCCGGCAACGGCGACGGTGGCGTGTAGAACGAGTCGCCGGCGGGACCGGGATCCGGGGCCGCCGACGCCGCGGGCGCGACCACGCCGGCGAGCGCCAGCGCCAGGAAGACGGCCAGCACGCGGCGGGCGATCACGAGCCCGTCCCGTAGACGCGCTTGCAGGTCGCGGACTCGCTGAAGGCCAGGTCCAGTTCGGGGTTCGCCTTGAGGTCCTTGATCGGGCCCTCCGGGTCGGCGAGCTGGCCCATGGTCGCGTCGGCGTCGGAGATGACCTTGCGCAGGCTCGGCTGGTCGGTCACCTTCGCTTGCTCCATCTTGGACTTCGTCTCGGCGAGCTTGGTCTTGGTCTCGGTGAGGTTGCCGGTCGCTTTGTCCACAGCGGACTGTCCATCCGGGACGGGCGGGACGCCGGCGGTGCGCAGGCCGCCCGCCATGTCGTCGAGCGCCGACCCCAGGCGGCCCAGGAAGTCGACCATCGCGTCCCGGGTCTTCACCGGGTCGGCGTCGTCGACGGCGGGCGGCTGCGACAGCTTCGCCGAGCCCGCCGCCACCCCGGTGCACACCTTGTCGACCCAGGCGAGCGCCGCGGGGTCGGCGTGGCGGCCGGGGTCGGCGGGGGCGTCCGACCCGCACGCGGAGCACGACAGAAGCGCGGCCGCCGCCATTGCGAGCACCGCGCTGTGCATTCTTTTCATGGGTTTCGAAGCTACGCGGCGCGGTTGCGGGCGAGCAAGGCGGGAATGGCCGATTGGCACGCGCGTCAACATTTCGCGAGCGGGGATTGTCACGCTCGTCAGCGCTTCGGCGACGGCCCTGCGCTGGGGAAACCTTCCCCGGCCTGCTAGGAACCCGAGCCGGGTGGCGTGCCGGGGTGACAATTTGCGGTGCCCGGGTTGCCTTTTCACCGAAAGCCCTTGATCGGCGCCATCCGCGCTCGTTAGCTTACGGTCAGGTCGCGATTCTCGAATAGCGCGGGCCGTTTCGTATCACTGTTGATACACGGAAGGACCATCGTGAGTCACCCAAGAGGCAAGAAGAAGACGGTCGCGGCCGCCGCGGCCGTGGGCGCGGTGGGGCTCGTCGCCACCGCGCTGGTCGTCGGGGCGCAGGCCAGCGCCGCTGACCCGATCTCGCTGACGCTGAACTACCACTGCACGCTCCCGCTGGTGGGGTCCCAGTCGCTGAAGGTGGTGATCAACACCGACCTGCCGACCACGGTGAACACCGGGCAGCCGACCGGGGCGTTCGACATCCGGGCCGTGTCCACGATCAACGCGGACACCGTCGCCGGGCTGAGCCTGATCGGCGCGACGACGATCGAGGGCACCGCGACCGCCGCCGCGACGGTGGCCGCGCCCAGCCTGAACCTGCCGGTCAACGTGCCGATCACGCTGGACAAGACGAACATCCCGGCGTCGGGTGAGCTGAACATCAACGCGGCGGGCAAGACGCCGTCGCTGACGTTCACCCAGGCCGGCCAGGCGAAGATCACCGTCGGCGACCTGAACCTCAAGGTCACCCCGCGCAAGGCCGACGGCTCGGTCACCGGCATCACGCCGGACGGCACGATCGACGCGCCCTGCACGCAGGACGCCGGCCAGAACAACACCCTGGCCACGATCACCATCGCCGGCGGTGGCGGCACGACGACGCCGCCCACCACCACCCCGCCGACGACGACCCCGCCGACCACCACGCCGCCGACGACCACCCCGCCCACCACGACCCCGCCGGGCGGCGGCATCAAGTACTCGTTCGGCATCACCGGCTCGACGTCGCTCAAGTCCCTCGGCAGCACCGCGCCGATCACGGGCTCGTTCGACGCCGACGTCAACCTGTCGGCCAAGACGTTCACCGGCAGCCTGCAGCTGAACCCCACGCACACCGACTTCAAGCTGTTCGGCTTCGTCCAGGGCAGCTCCGACGTCAAGGTCGTGCAGAACGGCCCGCAGACCGGTGAGCTCGTCGGCACCGGCTTCAAGGCGCACATCAAGTTCGACACGTTCCTCACCACGGTCACCCTGTTCGGCATCCCGATCAGCACCGACCCGAAGTGCGGCACGACGACCCCGTCGACCAGCGAGATGACCACCGGTCCCGACTTCGACCTGCTCAAGGGCGGCAAGCTGTCGGGCACCTACTCGCTGTCCGCGCTGCAGAACTGCGGTGCGTTCAACGACATCATCAGCGCGTTCGCCAAGAGTGACGGCAACTCGCTGGACCTCGTGCTCGCCAAGAAGTGACCCGAACTGCCGGCCCCCGTCGCGCCGCGGCGGGGGCCGGTGCCACGTCCCGAGAGAAGGAGTACCGGTGCGGACCGTCCGGTCGCTGCTCGCCGCCTGCGTGATCGCTCTCGCCGTCGTCACGCCCGCTTCGGCGTCGACGCCGATCGACAAGGAGCTGACGTTCACCTGCCCGTTCCCGTTGATCGGGCTGCAGAAGCTGGACGTGGAGGTCAAGGCGTCGTTCGAGGTGCCGTCCGCGCCGGGCGGCACGTTCACGACGGCGGACCTCGCGGTGGCGGTGACCGTGCCGGACAAGTCCACCCGCGGCCTGGCCCTGGTCGGCGCGGCGAGCATCGAAGGGACGGCGTCCGCAGGGGTGACGCTGGCCAACGGCCCGCTGACGCTGCCACTGGCCCTGCCGCTGACGGTGGCCAAGACCGTGGTGCCGGCGTCGGGGCCGTTCACCACGAACGCGTCCGGTTCGGTCCCGCCGGTGCAGCTGCCGAACGCGGGCAGGACAACGCTGACGATCGGCGGCTTCAGCGCGCGCCTCACGCCGAAGAAGGCCGACGGCTCTTTCACCGGGCTCGGTTCGTTCACTTCGGACTGCACGCTCGACGCGGGGCAGGACCCGGTGCTGCTGTCGTTCGACCTCGGGGCTTCCCGCGACTACGCGGTGACCGGTTCGACGACGTTGAAGACGCTGGGGGCGACCGCCCCGGTAACCGGATCTTTCACGGGCTTCAGCCCGGCGTTCGACCGGACGCGGGCGGAGTTCAAGGTCTTCGGGTTCGTGCCCGGGACGGCCGACCTGCAGTTCAGCCCGGACGGCCCGCAGACGGGCGAGCTCACCGGCGACGGTTTCGTGGCGCACGCGAAGCTGGCGCTGGCCTTGCCGCAGGTGACGCTGTTCGGGCTGCCGGTCGCGGACGCGGGCTGCCGGGCGAGCGCGCCGATCCCGGTCGACCTGAAGACGGGCAACGGGTTCACGCTCGCGTCGGGCGGGTCGGTGGGCGGGCAGTACGCGATCCCGGCGCTGACCGGCTGCGGCACGTTCACGGCGTACTTGAGTTCGCTGGTCCAAAGTGACGGCAACACGTTCGCCATCACGTTGGCCGCGCGCTGACCGGGGTTCACGTCGGTCCGGTAGCTGTGAGCGAATGCGCCGAACCACTGTGGGGATCTCGCTCGTCGTACTGCTCGTCACCACCGCGGCTCCCGGGGAAGCCGCCGGGCTGACCCGGGACCCGGTGGCCGTGGTCTACGACCGCGACCACGCGTTGCACCTCCTCAACGGCGGTGCGACCGACGACGAGCTGACGCTGCGGACGCAGGTGCTCGCGTCGAGCGCGTGGGCCTTCTTCCGCGGCACTTCGCCGCTCTACTACCGCGATCTCGGCGAACTCCCGAAGTCCGCGTACGCCACCGCGGGCGGCGACGTCTGGCTGACCGGCGACGCGCACCTGGAGAACACCGGCGCCGACCGCGGGGCCGACAACGAAGAGCAGTTCGCGCTCAACGACACCGATGACGCCTGGCGCGGTTCGTGGACGTGGGAACTGCGCCGCGAAGCCGTCTCGATCGTCCTCGCCGGGCGCGCGAACGGACGCAGCGCGAGCCAGATCGCGACCGACGTCGACACGTTCGTCGCCGAGTACGCCCAGTGGATCGCTAAGTTCCACGGCACCAACGACGAAGCAAGCTGGCGACTCACTGCGAGCAACACGTCCGACCTCGTCGGCGACCTGATCGACGCCGGCGCGGGCGACAAGCGGGCCGACCTCGTCGCGAAGTGGACCACCGGCGGCCGCTTCAAGGCCGATCCCGAGCTGCAGACCGTCTCCGCGACGACCCGCGCCCAGCTCGTCAACGCCGTCGCGGCCTACCGGACCACCGCGGGCGACCCGCTGAAGACGTCCGAAGCCGTCGTGAAGGACGTGCGGCGGCGGACCGGGGCGGGCACCGGCAGCCTCGGCCGCTTCCGCTGGTACGTCCTCGTCGAAGGCGACACGACCTCGGCGTCCGACGATCGGATCCTCGAGGTCAAGCAGGAGGTCGACCCCGCACCGAAGCAGCTCGCCCCCAACGCCACCACGCTCACCGGCGGGCAGCGCCCGGCCCTGGCCTTGCGCTGGCTGGCGAACCAGTCCGACCCCCTGTCCGGCTGGGCGAGCGTCGGGAGCACGCCGGTGCTGGTGAAGGAGAAGTCGCCGTTCGCCGAGGACCTCGAGATCGGTGACCTGACGTCCTCGGCGACCTGGGACGACACCGTGCGGGACGTCGGCCGCCTGCTCGCCGCCGCGCACTCGCGCGCCGACCAGGACATCGCCGGCACCGGCCTGACCTACTCGGCGGACGCGGCCATCGACGGCGCCATCACGTCGGTGTCCGGGCTGCAGGCCGAAACCCGCGCGTTCGCCACGAGCTACGCCGACCAGGTCACCACGGACTGGCACGCGTACGTGGCCGCGAAGAATTCCGGACGCCCGTTGTTCTGAGCTGTCGATTTCGCCCTTCCCCGCGTGACGGAGTAGGAAAGGACTCCACGACCGGGAGGAACGGACATGGCGCAGTACGCGGTGCTCATCTACGAACGGGTGGCCCCCGAAGACCTGCCCAAGGAGATCATGGACCGGCACATCGGCCTGCCGGACCTGATCGCCTCGAAGGGCGGCAAGGTGACCGCCGGCCTGGCCCTGCAGCCCAACGAAACCGCCACCGCCGTGCGCGGCGACCTCGTCACCGACGGGCCGTTCGTGGAGACCAAGGAGGTGCTCGCCGGCGTCTACCTGCTGGAAGCCCGCGACCTCGACCACGCGCTGGCCTGCGCGAAGCTGACGCCGGTCGTCGAGGGCGGTGTCGAGGTCCGGCCGCTCATCGACTTCCAGGTCGTGGCGGACTGACCCCGGTAACCGACGCCGTCGCCGAAGCGCACCGTCGCGAGTGGGCCTACGTGCTCGCCGCGACGGTGCGGGTCACCCGCGACCTCGACGAGGCCGAAGAGGCCGTCCAGGACGCCTACCTCCAGGCGCTCAAACGCTGGGCGGACGACGGCGTCCCGGACCGGCCCGGCGCGTGGCTGACCACCGTCGCGCGCCGGACCGCGCTCAACGGCGTCCGGCACCGGGAAGTGCTGCGGCGCAAGCTGCCGCTGCTCGTCGAGCCCGACGTCGCCGAGCCGCCCGAGCCCGCCGGGCCGATCCCCGACGACCGGCTCCGGCTCGTCTTCACCTGCTGCCACCCGGCGCTCGCGCAGGAAGCCCAGATCGCGTTGACGCTGCGGCTGGTCTGCGGTGTCGCGACGGCCGACATCGCGCACGCCTTCCTGGTGCCCGAGCCGACGATGGCCGCCCGGATCACGCGCGCCAAGAAGAAGATCGCCGCCGCGCGGATCCCGTACGCCGTGCCCGCGGCCGAGGAACTTCCCGCGCGGGTGTCCGTCGTGCTGACCGTGCTGCACCTGCTCTACGCGGCGGGCCACACCGCGCCGTCGGGGGCCGACCTGGTGCGCGACGACCTGACCGGCCGCGCGCTGGACCTGGCGCGGATGCTGCGTGCCCTGCTGCCCGCCGACACCGAGGTCGCCGGCCTGCTCGCACTGCTGCTCTGCCAGCAGGCCCGCCGGGCCACCCGGACCGACGGCGCCGGACGCCTGCTGCGACTGGAAGACCAGGACCGCACGCGCTGGGACACCGCGATGATCGCCGAAGCCGACCGGCTCGTCGTCGAGGCGCTGAAGACCGGCCCGCCCGGACGCTTCAGCGTCCAGGCCGCGATCGCCGCCCTGCACGCCCAGGCCCGCAGCTACGGCGAAACCGACTGGCCGCAGATCCTGACGCTCTACGACGTGCTGCTGCGCCTGTGGCCCTCGCCGGTGGTCGCGCTCAACCGCGCGGTCGCGCTCGCGATGGTGGCCGGCCCCGAGGCCGCGCTCGCCGAGATCGCCCGGCTGGAAGCCGACGGCCGGCTCGCCGGCTACCGCTACCTGCCCGCCACCAAGGCCGACCTCCTGCACCGCCTCGGCCGCGACGCCGAAGCGGCCGACGCCTACCGCGCCGCGCTCGCGTTGAGCGAAAACGCCGTCGAGCAGGAGTTCCTCGCCGCGCGGCTCAGCGGCGCCTGACGAAGTACGGCGAGGCGCCGGCCCGGAACATCCGGACGTAGCCGAAGATCGACAGGACCAGCACGCCGATGAAGAACAGCGCCTGCAGGACGTCACCGGTGTTCTGCTCGGGCGCGTCCAGCGCCCCGACCAGCTGGATCAGCACGTTGGCGATGCCCAGCGCGCCGATGACGGCCAGCATGATGCGCGTCCATTTGGCGCCGCAGTACACGCCGTACACCAGCAGTGCCCACAGCCCGCCGAGGACGAGGAACGCGACCACCGCCACCGGGGTGGGGAGCAGGCTCTCCGACGTCTGGGTGAGCACGGTGCCGTCGGGGAGCTCAACCGACCGCCACGACGTGAACCGGAAGCTCCCCCCGACGTGCCCGCCCAGCAGCTGGCTGAGCGACGCGCCGAGGAACCAGCACCCGACCGCGCCCCACCAGGCGAACGCGGCCTGCCGGACGGTCGCCGGCCGCTCGGGCCGGGGGGCGTACGGCGGCGCCGGCGGGAAGTGACCGTACGGGTGCGGATGTGGTGGGACCGGCGGAAACCCTTCGCCGCCCCCCTGCGACTCGGACATGCGGGGAGCATAGGCCGGGATCGTCCGGTTCCGGCACGGTCACGACCCGAACCGTTACCGGCCCGGTGTCACACCGGGGTGCTATAAAACGCTACCTCCGTGGGACCGGTTTCGCGGCCGTATGCGGCCGCGGCCGGTGCCGCTAGGGTGATCGTCTGGATGTGCTGGGCTCGCGAGCAGCCGAACGGGAGAAGCCGGTGACCGCCGCGCACGACTCATCGTGGGACTCCGGCACCCGCTTGCGCGTGCTGCTGATCGAGGACGACGACGGCGACGCGCTGCTCGTCGAAGAGATGCTGGCGGACACGTCCGTGCCGTTCTCGCTCGAACGCGTCGAAACGCTCGCCGCCGCGCTGGCCGGCCCGCTCACCGCCGACTGCGTCGTGCTCGACCTGCAGCTGCCCGACGCCGTGGGCCTGAGCGGGCTGACGAAGCTCGGCCAGCACGCGCCCGGCGTCGCGGTCGTCGTCCTGACCGGGCAGCACGACCAGGCCACCGGCGTCGCCGCGGTCGCCGCCGGCGCCCAGGACTACCTCGTCAAGGACCAGGTGGACGGGCCGCTGCTGGTGAAGGCCCTGCGCTTCGCCCGCGAACGCAAGCGCGCCGAGCAGGTCGAGCAGCAGTTCCTGCAGCAGCAGCTGCTGGCGCGGGAGAACGCGCGGCTCGAACGCGGCCTGCTGCCCGTCCCGCTGCTGCGCGACCCGCACCTCGAGCTCGCCTCCCGCTACCGCCCGGGCCGCAACGGTTCCCTGCTGGGCGGGGACTTCTACGACGCCGTCGAGCTCGCCGACGGCACCGTGCACATGATGATCGGCGACGTCTGCGGCCACGGCCCCGACGAGGCCGCGCTCGGCGTCGCGCTGCGGATCGCGTGGCGCTCGCTGGTGATGGCCGGCCTGCCGATGGCCGACGTGCTGAGCATGGTCGAACGGGTGCTGGTGCACGAGCGGATCGAGCCGCTGTTCGCCACCGTCTGCATGGTCGTCGTCGCCCCGGACCGCCTGTCGCTGCGCCTGTCGCTGGCCGGGCACCTGCCGCCGCTGCTGCTCACCCCCGGCGACGGGCACCTGCTGTCCGGCGAACGCCTGGGCGTCCCGCTCGGGATCGTCGAAGGCACGAAGTGGGAGGCCCTCGACGTGCCGCTCGAGCCGGGCTGGTCCTTGCTGCTCTACACCGACGGCGTGTTCGAGGGCCGCGTCGGCGCCGGGTCCGAGCGGCTCGGCCACGAGCGGATGGCCGCCATCGTCCTGGAGGTCCAGCACGAGACCGGGCTCTCCGGCACCGACCTGCTCGACGAGCTGATCGCCCGCGCCGAACGGCTCAACTCCGGCCCGCTCGACGACGACGTCGCCCTCGCCCTGCTCAGCCACGACCCGACAGGACCCGCCCGATGAGCGCTGAAGCACGCGGCTGGACGATCCGCCGCTGGCTGAGCCTGTTCGCCGTCGTCGAAGCCGTTCTGCTGCTCGCCGCGGTGGCCGGCGGCGTGATCGCGCTGAACAACCTGACCGAGGCCCGCAACAGCCTCCTCGACGTCATCGGGCCGCAGCGGCTGGCCGCGACGCAGCTGTCGACGGCGTTGCTGAACCAGGAGACCGGCATCCGCGGCTACCAGCTCGGCCGGCAGCCGGACTTCCTCACGCCCTACACCGAGGGCCGCCAGGCGGAGGGCGACGCGGTCACCCAGCTGCGCCAGCTCGGCGCCCTGCCCGGCACCCAGGCCGGCGACGACCTGGAGGCCGTCCTGCGGGCGGCCACCGCCTGGCAGGCCGTGGCCGCCCCCGCGGTCGAACCCGGCGCGGGGGCGATGACCCCGGCCCAGATCGAGCGCGGCCGGGCCCTGTTCGACACGGTGCGCCGGGCGCTGGGCACCCAGTTCGACCACCTCACCGCGGTCCGCGACGCCGGCCGCGCGGACCTCGACAGCGCGGGCACCTTCCTGACGGCCATGCTCGTCGCCATCGGCGTGCTGGTCGTGCTGTTGTTCGCGGTGCTCTTCCTCGGCCTGCGGCGGGTCATCACCCGGCCGATCCTGCGGCTGGCGGGCGAGGTCCGCCAGACCGCCGACCAGGACATCCACCACCCGGTGCGCGGGAGCGGGCCGAGCGAGATCGCCCAGCTCGGCGCCGACGTCGAGGCCATGCGCCTGCGGATCCTCGACGAGGTCGCCGAGCTCGAACGGGCGCACGCGCTGCTGGACCGCCGCACGCAAGAGCTGGACCGGCGCACGCACGAACTCGAGCGGTCGAACGCCGACCTGGAGCAGTTCGCCTACGTCGCTTCGCACGACCTGCAGGAACCGCTGCGGAAGGTGGCGAGCTTCTGCCAGCTGCTGCAGCGGCGCTACGAGGGCCTGCTCGACGAGCGCGGCGAACAGTACATCGAGTACGCCGTCGACGGCGCGAAGCGGATGCAGGTCCTGATCAACGACCTCCTGGCGTTCTCGCGGGTCGGCCGCAAGCCGGCCGAGCACGTCGTGGTCGACGCGGGCCGGCTGGCCGACGACGCGCTCGCGAACCTGGAGGTCGCGCTGTCGCTCAGCGGCGGCAAGGTCGACCGCGGCGAGCTGCCGCGGGTGCGCGTCGAACCGGCCCTGGTGACGGCGGTGTTCCAGAACCTGATCGGCAACGCGCTGAAGTTCAAGGGAGACGCACCGCCCGAGGTGCGGGTCTCGGCGGACCGCGACGGCGACGACTGGGTGTTCACCGTGTCGGACAACGGGATCGGCATCGACGCGGAGTACGCCGAACGGGTCTTCGCGCTGTTCCAGCGGCTGCACACCCGCAGCGCGTACCCGGGCACCGGCATCGGCCTGGCCCTCTGCCGCCGGATCGTCGAGTACCACGGCGGCCGGATCTGGCTCGACACCGAAGCCGAGGGCACCACGTTCCGCTTCACGCTGCCCGCCGCGACCGAGGACGGTGGGGACGCATGACGCACACGCACCTCCCGATCGACATCCTGCTCGTCGAGGACGACCCGGGTGACGTGCTGATGACCCGGGAAGCCTTCGAGCACCACAAGATCCGCAACGCGCTGCACGTCGCGAGCGACGGCGTCGAGGCCCTCGAGTTCCTGAACCGCCGGGGGCGGTTCGCGGAGGCGCCGCGGCCGGGGCTGATCCTGCTCGACCTCAACCTGCCCCGCAAGGACGGCCGCGAGCTGCTCGGCGAGATCAAACAGGACCCGGACCTGCGCACCATCCCGGTGGTCGTGCTGACGACGTCGGAGGCGGAGGAGGACATCGTCCGCAGCTACGACCTGCACGCCAACGCCTACGTCACCAAGCCGGTCGACTTCGAGAAGTTCGTCGAGGTGGTCCGGAAGATCGACGACTTCTGGGTCACGGTGGTCAAGCTGCCGCACCGGTGAGGGGCGTCGATGGCGCGGCGGCGGCTATTGGGGCACCATAAAGCGCCGTGACCTCATCATCCCGGGACCTCCCCGCCGTCGAGCTGGCGGTCACGCTCGACTGGCGGGACACGGCCGCGGTGCTGCGCGTGGCGGGGGAGATCGACCTGCTGAGCGCGCCGGAGTTCGAGGAAGTCGTCGACACCGTGCTGGCGGACGGGCCGCGGACGCTGGTGGTCGACCTGCGCGCGGTGACGTTCTTCAGCTCGGCGGGCCTGCAGGTGCTCGCGGCGGCGCACCGCAGGCTGCCCGAGCGCGCGCTGCGGGTGGTGAGCGACTCGGCGGTGACGTCGGGTCCGTTGAAGACGACCGGCCTCGACACGTGGATCGGCATCCACGCGACGGTCGACGAAGCGCTGAGCCAGTGAAGGGCCCGGAAAGGCGACTCATGGACGAACCCCCGGGACCGTTCCGCTGCCACGGTGTGGAGGCGGTGCCCGAAGCACTGCGCCGGCTGCGGCACGACCTGATGGCGTGGGTCCTCGCGGCGGGCGTCGACGAGGCCCGGGCCCAGGACATCGTGCTGGCGAGCTACGAGGCGCTGGCGAACGTCGCCGACCACGCCTACGACGGCGGCGGGCCCGGGGTGGTCGACCTCGACGCGGCGGTGCACCCGGACCGCATCGAGGTGATCATCTCCGACCACGGCCGGTGGCGGACCCCGGTGGTGGACCCGCGCCCGGTTTCCCTGCGGGGCCGGGGATTGCTGCTGCTGCGGGCGAGCGCCGACCGCGCGGACATCGCGTCCGGCGAGGCGGGGACCGTGGTGACGCTGGCGTGGGACCTGGCGCCGGTCGGGCCCTGAGCGTCGAAAACCGGTTGGGCGGCCCGCGTCTGGCTTGGTAGCGTGCCGTCGGCCGTGACCTGCCCGAGGAGGTGAGACCCGTGAACGCTGTGCGCACGTGGGTGCTCCCCTTCGCCGTCATGGTCGGGCGATAGGCCGGGGGAGCGCCTCGAACCAGGCTCTCCCCGAAAGGCATTCCCATGGATTCTTTGTGTTTCACGTCCGAAACGACGTCGGACGGCGTCGTCGAGCGCGGCTTCACCGTCGGCGACGTCCCCGGTGTCCTCTGGTCTCCCGTGTCCGGCCCGGCGTCCGCGCCCGTGGTCCTGATGGGGCACGGTGGCGGCCTGCACAAGAAGACGCCGGCGCTGGTGGCCCGCGCCCGCGACGCCGTGACCCGCCAAGGGTTCTCGGTCGTCGCCATCGACGCACCCGGGCACGGCGACCGCCCGCGCACGGCCGAAGACGAGCGGGTCCGCGCCGAGTTCCGGCAGGCACCCGACCGCGACCGCTTCCGGTCGGTCAGCATCGCCTACGCGCGCTCGCTGGCCGAGCGGGCCGTCCCCGAATGGCGGTCGACGCTGGACGCCCTCCAGCGGCTGCCCGGAATCGGCCGTGACGCACCGATCGGCTACGGCGGCGGGATTTCGCTGGGCACCGCGATCGGGATCCCGCTGACGGCGGCCGACCCGCGCATCTCGGCGGCGATCTTCGGCGGCGGGTTCTTCGTCTACGACGAACTGCTCGCGGCGGCCCGGCGGATCACCGTGCCGGTCCAGTTCCTGCTGCCGTGGGACGACGAGCACGTCGACCGCCAGTCGTGCTTCGCGTTGTTCGACGCGTTCGCGACGGCGGAGAAGACGTTGCACGCCAACCCGGGTGACCACCGCACGATCCGCTGGATCGGGATCGACGAGGGTTTCCTCGCGCGGCACCTGAACTGATGGGAACGGGCCCGCCGGTGGCGGGCCCGTTCTCGTTTTCGGGGGACTAGCTGTGCACGACGGCACCGGTCTTCGGGTCGAGGACGACCTTCTTGGCCTGGGGCCACCAGAAGTCGAACATCCCGTTCAACGACCCCGCGCGGGTGTCGAAGGACGAGTCGCCGACGCGGCCGGTGAACCAGTTGTCCTCGATGAACTTCAGCACCGACGTCTGGTCCGTCTGCGTGTGGTCGACGTGGTTCACCTTGCTGTACGGGGAAACCACCAGCAGCGGCAGCCGCGGGCCGTAGCCGCAGCGGTCGGCGTACGTGCCCACCTTCGTCGGCTTGCCCGTGCAGACCGCCTGGTCCTGCGCGGCGTCGTGCGAGCCGTTGACGACCTGCGAGGAGACGTGGTCGTACCAGCCGTCGGAGTCGTCGTACGCCAGCACGATCGCCGTCGACTTCCACTCCGGGGACTGCTGGATCTTGCTGATCTCGCTGACCACGAACTGCTGCTCGTCCAGCGGGTCCGAGTAGCCGGCGTGGCCGTCCTGGTACTCCGGGGCCTTCAGGAAGCTCACCGCGGGCATCGAGCCGGCGCGCAGCGCGTCGTCGAAGTCCGAGGTGTCGTACTGGTGGTTCGCGCGGTCGGTCTGGCCGATCGCCCGCACCGACGACGGCGCGAGATGCTTCGGGTTCGCCGTCGACGGGTAGTACTGGAACGGCTCGTGGTGCGGGCTGTAGTCCACCGCCGCGTTGCCGCCGATGTTGGTGTGCGTCTGGCCGCAGACCGCGTAGCCGTTCGCCGACCCGGTCGGGCGGAAGCCGCCCTGGAACCAGCCCCACGTCACGTGGCGCTGGTTGAGCAGGTCACCGATGTTGCGGCCGTGCATGGTGGCCAGGTTGTCGGTGCTCGTGTGGTTCTTGTCCGAGCAGTCGTCCCACGCCGGGTCCGGGTCGTTGATGACCGTGCCGACGCCGTTCGCGTCCGGGGACTGCACGGCGTAGGCGTCGCTGACCGGCTTGTGCGTCACCGGGTCGACGGCCTGGGCGCCGTGGGTGTTGCCCGAGATCAGGTTGAGCGCACCCGGGGTCGACGGGCCGAACACCGTGTTGAACGAGTTGTCGTTCAGCGCGTAGTGCTGCGCGTAGTTCCACATGCCGGTGACGGTGTTGCCGTCGTAGTAGTCCATCACCAGGCCGGGTTCGCCGAACAGCACCGGCTGGCCGGTGCACTTGTCCGTCTCGGTCTTCTCGACGAACTGGTCCATCTTGCCGCCGTCGAACGCGGCCTGCTCGGCGCCGTAGTTGTGGTTCTGGTCGCAGGTCAGCGCCTGCTCGTGCGTGAGCCGCTTCGGGTCGTACGCGTTCGGGTTGTTCGTCAGCAGCTTCTTGTCGAGGCCGTTGACCTTCGGGGTGTTGCGCGCGGCGGTGAACGGCGTGCCGTCGGTGTTGGCCGCGTTCGGGTAGGTGCCGAAGTAGTGGTCGAACGAGATGTTCTCGCCGAAGATGACCACGACGTGCTTGATCGGCGTGGCGGTGGGAATCCAGTGGGCCGGGAAGACGTTCAGCGGCTGGGCGTCCGCCGCGCTCGACGCGGAGCCGGTGACGACGGCCAGCGCGGCCACCGAGGCGAGGGCCCCGGCACCGAGCAGGCCGCGCCGTCGCCGGCGGGTTCTCTTGTCCACAGTGGATGTTCCTTTCGTGGTGGTGGGTTCGCCGGTCAGGCGAGCAAAGCGCGGCCGAAGTGGTCGTCCGGCCCGGTGACGCCCGGCAGCGCGAAGAAGTAGCCGCCGCCGAACGGGGAGATGTAGTCGGTGAGGGGTTCGCCGGCCAGCCGCGTCTGGACCGCTTCGAACTGGCGCTCGAGGTCCTGCTGGTAGCAGACGAAGACCAGGCCCATGTCGAGGTTGCCGTTGCTGTCGAGGCCGCGGTCGTAGTTCACCGCGCGACGCAGGAGCCGGCTCGGGTCGGTCTCCGGCGTGCGGGGGTTGGCCTTGCGGATGTGGCTGGTCAGCGGGATGACGGTGCCGATCGGGTCGTCGGCGTAGCGGGGGACGTCGGTCTCCTCGGTGCCGTCGAGCGGTGCGCCGGTGTCGCGGCGGCGGCCGAACATGTTCTCCTGTTCGGCCAGTGAAACCCGGTCCCAGAACTCGACGAGCATCCGGATCAGCCGGACCACCTGGTAGCTGCCGCCCGCGGTCCAGGCGGGATCGCCGGGTGTCCACACCAGACGGTCGAAGTCGGTCTCTTCCGGGTTGGCGGTGCCGTCCTTGAAGCCCATCAGGTTCCGCGGCGTCCCGGCCGGCCGCGGCGGCGAGCTGAAGCCGTTGATCTTCCAGCGCACTTGCATGCCTCCGCGGGTGGCGCGGGCGATGTCGCGCAGCGCGTGCAGCACGGTGTCGGTGGAGTTGGCGGAAAGCGTGAGGCTGAGGTCGCCGTGGCACTGGGCGGGGTCGAGGGCGTCGTCCGGGAACGTCGTCATCGGCTTCAGCTTGGCGGGCTTGAGCTTCGCGAGGCCGTAGCGGTCGTCGAAGAGCGAGGCACCGACCCCGAGCACGACGCCCAGGTCACCGCCGGGCACGACGGGACCGAGCACGCCGGAGTCGGCGGGCGGCGCGGTGATGCCGAGCGCGGCGGGCGCCCCGCCGCCGGTGAGGAACCGCGCCCGGTCCGTGACGGCGCGGAAGAGGTCGGTGAGTTCGGCTTTCGACTCGGCGACGACGTCGAAGGAGGCGACGATCGTCTGGGTGGGTGGCTGCCGCAGGATGGCGGCTTGGTGCGGGCCGTGGAAGGCGACGGGCGCGGTGCTGTCCGTGACGGCGGAGGAGGCACCGAGCCCGGCGCCGGCGGCAACGGTGAGGCCGGCGCCCATGGCGGCGCGGCGCAGGAAGGAGCGGCGGGGCACGCCGGCAGCGTGCGGCACGGGGCAGTCCGTCACGAAACCCTCCTCGGCTCGGCGATCGCGGCGATCGGTGCCAGCAGCTCCGTCAACTCGCTCACGTCCGCGTTCAGCTTCTGCCGTTCGTTCTGCGGCAACTGCGCCAACGGCGTCCAGCTGCCGTCCGGCCGGTGGGCGGTGTCCAAAAGGGACTGGGTGCGCGTCAGCCAGCTGTCCACCTTGGACAGATCCGGGTACCGGGGCGCGAGCAGCGGGCGGAGCACGTCCAACACCGCGCGCGTGCCGTCGAGGTTGGCGCGGGCCGTGGCGAGGTTGGTGCCGCTGCCGTAGTCGGTGCGGCCCGTCAGTTCGAACTGCAGCGTGTTCTCCATGATCTCGTGCGCGCGCAGGCCGAGGTCGTTGCCGTCGACCTGGCTGTCGCCGAAGGCCGCCTGCAGCGCGCGGGCGTCGGTGTCCAGCTGGTCGGCGGGCGCGGCGAGCGCGCCCAGGTCTTCGCCGTGCCAAAGGCCCTGCTCCAGGCGGTGGAAGCCGGTGAAGCCCGCGTCGGACGTGCCGTCCGGGAGGCCGTCGGCGGTGCCGTTGAGCGCGCCGTCGGAGTCGCCGAACGCGTCGTACGCCGCGCCGAGGCGCTCGTAGGTCAGGTGGGCCGTCAGCCACGCCGTCTCGCTCGCCGCGCGGTCGCCGCCGTGGACGGCGTCCTTCAGCGCACCCGTGTTCGCGACCAGCTCGCCGAGGCCCGTGGTGACGTGCTGCTGGTACGCCTTGAGCGGCCCGAGCAGATCGTTGTGCGTCACCGGCGCGACGCCCGGGCCGGTCCGCTCGGCACCCCCGCTGACCCGCACGGCCGGCCCGACGATCGCGCTCGCGTCCTCGGGCAGGCAGCGGAACGCGTAGCTGCCGTTGCCGAGGTTGACCTGCAGCGGCCGGGTGGTCGCCGGGCCGAGGCCCTCGACCTCGCCGTAGATGACGCCGGTCGCCGGGTCGATCAGGTCGACCTCGGCGGTCACCGACCCGGTGTTGTGCAGGCGGAACGTCTGCGGCCCCGGCTTCGGATCCGCCCAGCCGGTGCCGCACGCCGAGCGCGACACCGCGATCTCGGGATCGCCGGCCGACGCGCTGTCCGGCCAAAGCGCCACGACGGCTCCCGCCGCGGCGGCCACGACCACGGCCCCCACTGCCCAGCGGGTACGCATTGCCCCCGGCACGCCACCTCTCCCGTCACTCGATCGGACCATCACCGGTCACGGATTATGCGACCCTAGCGCCCGGAAAACCGCATCGGATGCCGTCGAGAGGAGGGAATTCACCGGGACTTCAGCCCGGCGCCCACGAAAGGGGGAGAAATCAGACGTTTTTCTGTGCCAGATCTGTCTGGTTGGAACGGTTGGTCCGGTTGGTCACGCTGCCGGCAGCGGAGAACCGGTCTCCAGTAGGGTCTTCAGGCTCGACAGCAGCGCGGGCCAGCCCTGGCTGCACATCGCCATGACCGTGCTGCCGGGCTCGAAACCGTCGTGCAGCACGGTCAGTTTCACGGTTTCCCCCTGCGGTTCCAGCGTGAACGTGACTTTCGACCGGCCTTCCGTTTGCAGTTTAGCGAGCGTTTCGGCGTCGATTCCGTTTCCGTTCGCCCATTCCTCGGTGAACGTGTGCCAGGTGTAGGAAAGGTGGCGGTACGGGTCGGATTCGACGACGACCTGCTCGGGGTGGCTCGTTTTCGCGCCGCTTTCCGCCCAGACCATCGGTGAGCCCGCCTTCCAGTCCGTTTCGAAAGCGACACCCCAGTACTGGCGGGTGAACGCGGGTTCGGTAAGCGCTTGCCAGAGCTTTTCCGGGGTCGTGCTGATGTAGGTGGTGTACGCGAATTCGTTCATCGGTTCGGACTCCAGGGCTCGTTTCAGATCGGCGAGCGCGCCGGCCCGCCGCCGGTCGTAGCGGGTCATCCAGCGCTCGGTGATCGCGTTGATCGGCGCGGCGTCGAGGTAGTGCAGCTTTTCGCGGCCGCGCCACGTCGTCGTGACCAGCCCGGCCGCTTCGAGCACGCCCAGGTGTTTGCTCACCGACTGGCGGGCCATGTCCAGCCCCGCGCACAGCTCGCGCAGGGTCAGGCCGTTGCGCTCGTTGAGCACGTCCAGCAGCCGGCGGCGGCTGGGGTCGGCCAGCGCCTTGAACACCTCGTCCATCGCGCCCTCTCGTGACATGCAGCCGTTCGGCTGCCTATTCACGATAGGCAGCCGAACGGTTGCATGTCAACCGGGGATCACCGGAAGCGGATCACCGTGACGCTCGCGAGCACGAAGAACACCAGGACGACCAGGGTGCCGGTCTGCCCGCCGGACGAGCGCGTCACGACCTGGTCGACCGAGCCGGTCAGCCGCACCCCGCACTCGGCGACGACGGTGTGCCGCCCGGCCTCGATCCGCGTGAACTGGACGGGCGCGGTGAAGGCACCGGAGCTGTCGGTGAAGGCGGAGCCGACCTCGGCGCCGTCGGAGGTCAGCGTGACCCGCCGCGCCGGGTTGCAGCCTTTCCCGGACGCGGACAGTGTGTCGCCGGGCTGGACGCTCGGCCGGTCGAGCACCAGCTCACCCGGTTTGGGCTCGGTGGTGGTGGTCGCGGGGGTGCCGGGCGTGGTGGGGGTGGTCGAGGTGGGTGGGGTCGTCGTGGTGGTCGGTGGGGTGGTGGTCGTGGTCGGCGGGGTCGTCGTGGTGCCGGGCCGGGTCGGTGTCGTGGTCACCGGCGGGGGCGGAGTCGTGGTCACCGGTGGCGGCGGGGTGGTCGTGGTGGTCCCGGTGACGACGAACGTGCCGCTGGCGGTTTGTTTCTGGCTCGTGCAGGTCGCGGTCACCGTGTGAGGGCCGGGCGCCGCGGTCCCGGGCACGGTGGCGGGGAACTGCCCGCTGGTCGCCGGGGCCACCTTCGAACCGAGCGACGAGCCGTCCCAAGTGAAACCGATGATCCGGCAAGTCGGAAAACCATTCCAGGAAATGGTGAAAGAACTGCCCGTCGGTCCGCTCGACGGTTTCAAACCAACCGAGGGTGGAACTTGTGCGTTACCGGTGCTCGTGAATGTGAGTAGAAGTATCGTTCCGGCCACGGCGCCGAAAAACAGCCGAACCACGAATCGCATTGGGACGTCCCTCCCCGGTGTGTGCTCGCTGTAGCATTCCGGACCAGTCGGATAACGCAAGTAGGGGATGCCCAATGGGACGTGTCATCGCGGCGGGGGTTGCGTTGGGTTTGTGCGCCGTACTGGTCGGCGCGCCGGCCGCTTCGGCGGACTCCGGCTCGCTCGAGGTGCAGGCGGCGATCGACGGGCGGCCGGTCGCGGACGTGACCGTCCCGGTCGACCCGGCCAAGCAGATCGAGCTGCAGGTCGTGGCCACCAACTCCGGCACGGCACCGGTGAAGGTCCGCAGCGTGCGGCTCTCCGGCGTCGCGCTCGCCCTGACGTTCTTCGCCTACGACACGACCGCGCCCTTCGAAGTTCCGGCGCGGGGCTCGATCACCCGGACGTTCGTGCTCGACCTCGGGGACCTCGCCGGACAGGCGACGGGGCTGCTGCCGTCGTCGGTCGAGCTGCTCGACGCCCAGCGCGCGACGCTCGGCGAAGCGACCACCGTCGCCGACGTCCAAGGCTCCTTCTGGTCGGTCTACGGCGTCTTCGGCCTGGCGATGCTCGTGCTGACCGTGCTCGCGTGGCTGGCCGCGCTGCTCGCGCTGGCCCGGCACCGGCTGGCGCCCAACCGCTGGCGCCGCGGCCTGCGGTTCCTGCCCGCCGGCTTCGGGACCGGCCTGGTCGCGGTGATCACGCTGTCGGTGCTGCGGCTGGTCCCGCCGGAGCCGGCGGTCGAGATCCCGGTGGTGCTCGGCGCCGCGGCGATCGCGTTCCTGCTCGGCTACCTGACGCCGCACCCCGCGCCGCCGCCGGTCGTCACCGACAGTGACGCCACGGTCCGGCTGGCGGTCCCGCCGACGCAGGAATTCACCCGATGAGCGCACCGGCCGAGCTGGTCGCCGCCCTGCCGCAGTACGACATCGGGGCGGAGATCGGCGAGGGCGGCATGGGGGTCGTGTTCGCCGGGACGCACCGGACGCTCGGGCGGAACGTCGCGATCAAGCAGCTGCCGTGGGACGTGCTCAACCACGCGGCGAGCAGCGAGCTGTTCGACCGCGAGGCGCGCGTGCTGGCGAGCCTGGACCACCCGCACATCGTGCCGGTGTACGACTACGTTCGCACGGGGCGCGAGCACCTGCTGGTGATGGAGCGCCTCGACGGCGGCACGGTGCACAGCCGGTTCCACGGCGACGGCGTCAGCGGCGAACAGGCGTGCGCGATCGGGCTGGCGATGCTCGCCGGGCTGCACGCGGCGCACCGGGCGGGCGTGCTGCACCTGGACGTCAAGCCGCGGAACCTGCTGTTCACCCTGCAGGGCGTGGTGAAGGTGGCGGACTTCGGCATCGCCCGGGTGATCAGCGAGGGTGCGACACTGGTGACGCACGGTGGCGAAATCCTGGGGACGCCGGCGTACATCGCCCCGGAGCAGGCAATGGGCAACGCCCTGAGCCCGGCGGCGGACGTGTACGCGGCGGGCACGGTGCTGTACGAGCTGCTGGCGAGGGAACTGCCGTTCGACAACACGCGCGGCGCGATCAGCATGATGCGCCAGCACATGTTCACGGACCCGAAGCCGATTTCGGGCGTGCCGATGCCGATCGCGGGCGTGATCATGCGGGCGCTGGCTCGCGAGCTGGACGCGCGGTACCGCGAGGCGGAGACGTTCGCGGCGGACCTGGCGAGCGCGGCGACGGCGGTGTACGGACCGGGGTGGCTGGAGCGGTCCGGGGTGCCGGTGCTGCACTTGACGCCCCGGGTGATCGAGGGGTTGAACTCGGCACCGGTCGCCGAGGAACGGACCCGGCCGGTGAGACGGCCAACAGGTCCAAACGCGACACTCGTGGCGACGAGTGGTGGGTTGGACACGGGACCTGGCTACGCAGGCGACACCGGCTATGGCGCGGCGGCCGGCATGGGTCCGGCCGGCGGCGCGGGGGCGGCCTTGGCGGGCGGTCCTGAGGCCGGCTACGCGGGCGGCTCCGGGCCGGGCTTCGCCGACGGCGTGGGCGTGGCGGGAGGTGTTGAGGCCGGCTATCCCGGCGGCCGCGCCTTCGCCGGCGGCGCGGGTCTGGCTGCGGGTGCTGAGGCCGGCGGCCGCGGATCCGCCTCAGCGCCCGGCACGGGCGGCTCCGCCCACGCCGGCGGCGTGGGCAAGGCGGGCGCTGCCGACGCTGGCTACGGCTCCGGCCCCAGATCCGGCTCGTCGCCCGGCGCGGGCGGCTCTGGGCCCGGCCCTGCCGGCGGGGTGGGCTTGGCGGGAGGTGCCGAGACCCGTTACGGCGGCCCCGGTTCGGCGGCCGGCGTGGGCGGCTCCGGGCCGGGCTTCGCCGGCGGCGCGGGCCCGACCGGTGGCACCCTTGCCCCCGATTCCGACTCTGCCGACCGCTCGCGGGCCGCCGCCGTTCTCTGGTTGCGGTTGGCAGCCGCCGCGGCCGCTATCGTGCTCGTCATCCTCGCGCTGCTCAACCCCGCGCGGCTGCCGCACGAGGCGTCGCCCACCCTGCTTCTCGGCACCACCCGCGTCACCGCTCCCGTCGAAGTGGACCTCAGCAAGCCGCTCGTCTTCGCCGGTGCCGGGAATCCCGGACGGGTCGCCATCAGCCTGTCCGCCGCCGGCATTCCGCTCGGCTCGGCCGAAACCGTCGCCAAGCCGGCCGGCAACGGCTTCACCGCCGAGCTCACCCTGCCGGCGATCGCGCGGTGGGTGGTCGGCGGGGCCGTCACCGCGACCGTCCAAACCGGACCCGTCACCCAGACCTTCACCCTGCTCACCAGCCAGCACCCGCTGGCCAGCGCGATGGGCGCGGGCAGCCTGATCCTCGCGCTGTTCGCGCTGGCCTACCTCGAATCGGGGCTGCGGACCATTCGCAACGGTCACCGTTGGCGAGGCGCGGCTGTCGGCGGCCCGGTGCTGGGCCTGCTGTTCGGCGCCGTGGCTTGGCTGTGCATCTCCGTGCTGCGGGTGCACGAACCGTCGCCGGGGTTCGGCGCCGGGTGCGCCGTCGCGGGTGCGGTCGCGGCCGGGCTCGTGGTCGCGGCGGCGCGGCGCCGGGCGTCCACAGTGGTCAGTCGACCATCCGGACGGTGACGTGCGGGCTGTAGCTCTTCCGCCTGCTCCACCCGCTTTCGGCACAGAGGCTGAGCTGGATCGCGCGGTCGGCCGGCGCCCAGTAGCCGGTGCGGACGAAGTAGCCCTCCATCGTGTTCAGCGCGCCCAGGCGTTTGCGCGCCGAGCACATCTCCCAGCCCCACTGGCGCCCGGACTTTTCGACGCCGTTGCGCCGCACGGACAGGCACGGGTTGCCGACCGCGCGGATGTCGGCGTGACCCTCCGTGACGTAGATGACGCCGTCGATCTTGTAGAACCGGTTGTTGTCGAGCAGGGACACCTGCCCGGAGAGCGTGACCCCGACGCGCCCGCCTTCGTCGCCCGTGAGCGTCCAATCCAGACAGAATTCTTGGACCGGGAGTTCCAGCGACTGGGTCATGACGAGTTCCCCTGTTCTAGGCTGAGCGTCCCTTTGAAGATAGGGAAAATCCGGACGCCGGGAAGGGGCCGGGACGATCTTCACCCGAAGCGGTTCCCGGCCGTCGAATGCCTTGCCGCGCATGGGTTTTCAGGCGAGTGGGTGACTTCGGGCACGAGAGGTGACATCGGCGCGCCTCTCCGGGTGGCGCCGTCCGTACGGTCGGGTCTGTTCCCGGCTTGGTCACGGTCCGTGAGCTAAAGGTAAAGGAACCATTACCTTCGCTGGGGCGTTGACGGGGCATGAGCGAGCCCACGGTCATCGAACTCGGGCCCCGCGACATGCTCGTCGTGGCGGGCCTGCCCGGCGCGGGCAAGACGACGATGCTCAACCACGCCGCGCCCGGCCTGGTGGTGCTGGATTCCGACCAGGTCCGCACGCGGCTGGCGGCGGCGGTGCCGTCGGTGCCGTACCGCTGCTACCGCCCGGTGGTCCACGCGTGGCACCGCGCCCGGGTGGTCAGAAGGGCGCTGGCGAGGGGGCCGATCGTGGTCCACGAGCCCTCGACGCGCGCCTCGACCCGGGCACTGCTGGCCCTGGTGGGAGCGGTGAGCGGCCGCCCGGTGCGGTTGTTGTTCCTGGACGCGACGGCTTCGGAGGCGCTGGCCGGGCAGCGGAGCCGGGGCCGGGTGGTGCGGCCGCGGTCGTTCGCCCGCCACGTGCGCCGAGTGGGTCGCTGGCGCGAGGGATTGCTGGCGGAGCGGGTGCCGGCGGGGTGGAGCAGTGTGCAGGTGATCGACCGGGCGGGCGCGAAGCGGACGCGGGTGGTGGCCAAGTCCCTGGTGGGCTGCTGACCCGGCTGCGGTGACCGCCTGCGGCGGAGTGGCCGGCTGCGCTTGGCGGGGTGTTGGCGGTTCGCTGCACGCGGCGGTGTCGGGGTCGGCGGGCTGCCTGCCGGGCCTGGTTGGTGCACCGAGCACCGCGGGTGAGCGGCGAAGCGGTGCGGCTTGGTGGGTGGAACCCTGCGAGCGGTGCGGGCTGGCGGGGGCCAAGGCGCACCGCAGCTGCGGCGGGGTGGCTGCGGGCGGGTGCGTGGAGTGATGCGGCTTGGGGCGGCAGAGAGGCCGGTGGGCTGTGGGGCGTGGCCGGGGTGAAGGCGGCCGCGAGCGGAGGCCTGCAGGTGCGGTCGGGCTTCGAAGGTCGTCGGGGCACCCGGTTCGCCTCCGAGCCGCAGCGCGATTGCCGACCTCGGGCTTTCCAGCGGTCGCCGCGTCACGAGACTGACCACCGCCGTCGAGCCGCGGGTGCACCAGAACCGCGAACCCGCCCTTAGTTGGTCTGGACATTTTACATATTGGTCTAGACAATATACCCAGTCTCCCCGACTGGAGGACCCGATGAGGCGTTCCAGACTGTCCGCAATCCTCGCCGCCGCAATACTCGCGCTCTCCGGGCTCGCCACCGGGACCGCCGATGCGGCCAACCTCCTCGCCAACCCCGGCTTCGAAGCCGGCTCGCTCTCCGGCTGGACCTGCGCCAACGCCACCACCGTCAGCGCCCCCACCCACAGCGGCGGCTACGCCCTCGCCGGCACCCCCGTCGGTGCCGACTACGCCCAGTGCTCGCAAACCGTGTCCGTTCAGCCGAACACCACCTACTCCGTCTCGGCCTGGGTGCGCGGGAACCCCGTCTACCTCGGCGTCACCGGTGGCCCCTCGACCTGGTCCGGCAACTCGAGCGCCTACAACCAGCTCTCCCTCACCTTCACCACCGGCAACCAGACCTCCGCCCAGCTCTACCTCCACGGCTGGTACGGCGCCGGCACCTACTACGCCGACGACGTCGTCCTCGACGGTCCCGGCGGCAACACCCCCGGTACGCCCGCCGCTCCCGGCACCCCGCAGATCACCTCCGCCACGGCCAACTCCGTCGCCCTGAGCTGGGGCGCGAGCGCCGGGACCGTCACCGGTTACCGCGTCTACGAAGGCGGCACCGTCGTCGCCACGACGACCGGGACCAGCGCCACCATCGGCGGCCTGAAAGCCTGCGAAACCCACAGCTACACCGTCGCGGCGTACAACAGTGCCGGAGAATCGCCCAAAACCTCGACCACCAGCGCCACCACCACCGGCTGTGTCGACACCGGCCTGCCCAAGCACGCCCTCGTCGGCTACCTGCACGCCAGCTTCGCCAACGGCTCCGGGTACGTCCGGATGGCCGACGTCCCCGCCGCCTGGGACATCATCGATCTCGCCTTCGGGGAACCGACCTCCGTCACCTCCGGGGACATCCGCTTCAACCGCTGCCCCGCGAGCGAATGCCCGAACGTCGAGAGCGACGCCGACTTCACCGCCGCCATCAAGGCCAAGCAGGCGCAGGGCAAGAAGGTCCTCATCTCCATCGGTGGCCAGAACGGCCAGGTCCAGCTGACCACCACCGCCGCGCGGGACAAGTTCGTCAGCTCCGTCTCCGCGATCATCGACAAGTACGGACTCAACGGCCTCGACGTCGACTTCGAGGGCCACTCGCTCTCGCTCAACGCCGGCGACACCGACTTCCGCAACCCGACCACGCCGGTGATCGTCAACCTCATCTCCGCGCTGAAGTCGCTCAAGGCCAAGTACGGCTCGGGCTTCGTCCTGACGATGGCGCCGGAGACGTTCTTCGTGCAGGTCGGCTACCAGTTCTACGGCGGCACCAGCGCCGGCGACGCGCGGACCGGCGCCTACCTGCCTGTCATCCACGCGCTGCGCGACTCGCTCACCGTGCTGCACGTCCAGGACTACAACTCCGGCCCGGTCATGGGCCTCGACAACCAGTACCACAACATGGGCGGCGCCGAGTTCCACATCGCCATGACCGACATGCTCAAAGCGGGCTTCACCGTGGCGAACACCGGCCAGTTCTTCCCCGGCCTGCGCCCCGACCAGATCGCGATCGGCCTGCCCGCCGCGGTCAGCGCCGGCAACGGCTACACCTCGCCGTCCGACGTCCAGACGGCGGTGAACTGCCTGGTCAAGGGCAGTGGCTGCGGCTCGTACACGCTGCGCGGCGGCACCTCGCCGGCGCTGCGGGGCCTGATGACCTGGTCGATCAACTGGGACAAGTACTACGGCTGGGAGTTCCAGAACAGCCACGAGCCGTTCCTGAACGCGCTGCCGTGACGCCGGGCAGTGTGCCCCGCCCGGGTGGGGCACACTGCCTGACGTGGAGAAACGCGACTCCGTGCTGACGCGCATCGTCCGCATCTTCGAGACCTTCGGGCCGGACACGCCGGCGCTGCGCGTCACGGACATCGCGCGCCGCGCCGGCCTGCACGTCGCCACGGCGTCCCGGCTCGTCGACGAGCTGGTCGGCCACGGCTGGCTGCACCGCGACCCCGATCGGAGGATCCGCGTGGGCGTTCGGTTGTGGGAGCTGGCGTCGCGCGCGTCGCCGACGGTCGGGCTGCGCGAAGCGGCCATGCCGTTCATGGAGGACTTGCACGCCGTCGTCGGGCACCACACCCAGCTCGCCGTGCTGGAGGACCGCGAGGTGCTGTTCGTCGAGCGGCTCTCGGCGCCCGGCGCGGTCGTCAACGTGACGCGGGTGGCCGGGCGGCTGCCGCTGCACGCGTCGTCGTCCGGGCTCGTGCTGCTCGCCCACGCACCCGCCGACCTGCAGGAACAGGTCCTAACCGGTCCCCTCGAGACCTTCCGCCGCACGACGCTGACGGACCCGACACGGCTGCGGCGGTTCCTCGCGGACGTCCGGCGCGACGGCTACGCGTTCTGCGCCGGGTTCATCGACGAGGAGACGACCGGGATCGCCGTGCCGCTGCGGGGCCGCGGCGGCGACGTCGTCGCGGCGCTGTCGGTGATCGTGCCCAACGACCGCAACGCGCGGATGCAGATCCCCGCGCTGCGGGCGGCGGCACGCGGCATCTCGCGGATGCTCTCTCACTGAATGAGAATGACGTAGTCGGTGCCCGGGTCGTCGGGAGATGCTCGGGGCTCCCCGCGGGAAAGGACGTTCTCCAGTGCGCACCCAGGTCGTCATCATCGGCGCCGGCCCGGCCGGGCTGCTGCTGTCCCACCTCCTCGGGCTCGACGGCATCGACTCGGTGCTGCTCGAACGGCAGACCGCCGAGTACGTCCAGGCCCGCATCCGCGCGGGGATCCTCGAGGCGGGCACGGTCGAGCTGCTGCGGCAGGTCGGCCTCGGCGACCGCCTCGACGTCCAGGGCATGGAACACCGCGGCATCTACCTGCAGTCACCGGGGGAGCGGCACCACATCGACTTCACCGACCTGATCGGACGGTCGGTGACGGTCTACGGCCAGACCGAGGTGACCAAGGACCTCATGGTAGCAAGGGAAAAGGCCGGCCGCCTGGCGTACTACGAGGCTTCGGACGTCGCTGTGCACGACGTCAGCGAGAAGCCGCACGTGACCTTTGTGGACGGTGACGGGACCGCGCGGCGGATCGACGCGGACGTCGTCGTCGGCTGCGACGGGTTCCACGGACCGAGCCGAGCGTCCATTCCGGACCCAAAGGTCTGGGAACGGACGTACCCGTTCGCGTGGCTGGGCGTGCTCGCCGACGTCGCGCCGTCGACCGACGAGCTGATCTACGCCTGGCACCCGGACGGGTTCGCGATGCACAGCATGCGTTCGCCGCGGGTGAGCCGCTTCTACCTGCAGGTCGCGCCGGACGAGGACATCGAGCGGTGGAGCGACGACCGGATCTGGACGGCCCTGTCCGAACGGCTCGGCGTCGACGGCTGGACCCTGGAAACCGGCACGATCACCGAGAAGAGCGTCCTGCCGATGCGCAGCTTCGTGACGACGCCGATGCGCCACGGCCACCTCTACCTGGCCGGCGACGCGGCGCACATCGTGCCGCCGACGGGCGCGAAGGGCCTGAACCTCGCGGTCGCCGACGTCGCCCTGCTGGCGCGCGCCCTCAAGGCGTCGTTCCGGGGCGACGACCAACTCGTCGACGCGTACTCGGAGACGGCGTTGCGGCGGGTCTGGCGCTGCACGCACTTCTCGTGGTGGATGACGTCGATGCTGCACCGCCACGGCGACGACTTCGACGCCCAGCTCCAGCTGTCCCAGCTCCGCCGCACGGTCACTTCGACCGCCGCGAAGACCGAGCTGGCCGACAACTACGCGGGCCTGCCCCTGTAACCCGACGTGAATGACTCATTCCTGTCGCCACACGACAGGAATGAGTCATTCATTACACCCGCCCTTGACGCCCGGCCCGCCCGCGTCGCACCATACCCGCGTAGTAATTCGAATTATCAGCGCCGGGAAGGGCTCATGAGGGAACTGGACACGGAGATCCTGGTGATCGGCGGGGGACTCGGCGGGGTCGCCGCCGCGCTGGCCGCGGCGAATCGGGGCCGGCGCGTCGTGCTCACCGAGGAGACCGACTGGCTCGGCGGGCAGCTCACCGCCCAGGCCGTGCCGCCGGACGAGAACCCCTGGATCGAGCGCTTCGGCTCCACCCGCACCTACCGCGACCTGCGCGCGGGCATCCGCGACCACTACCGCCGCCACTACCCGCTGCGCGCGGAAGCCGCGAAGCACCCGGAGCTGAACCCCGGCGCGGGCCGGGTCAGCAAGCTCTGCCACGAACCCCGCGTCGCGGAGGCCGTCATCGAGGCCATGCTCGCGCCGCACGTCAGCGCCGGGCGGATCCACGTCCTGCGGAACCACCGGCCGGTCGAAGCGCACACGACACAGGATCGCGTCGACGCCGTGACGCTCGAGAACGGCGAAGAACGGATCACCGTCAAAGCCCGGTACGTCCTCGACGCCACCGAGAACGGCGACCTCCTGCCGCTCACCGGCACCGAGCACGTGACCGGCGCCGAATCGAAAAAAGAGCACGACGAACCGCACGCCCCGGAAGAAGCCGCCCCGGCCAACCTGCAGGGCATCACCTACTGCTTCGCGGTTTCCCACCACGAAGGCGAAAACCACGTCATCGACCGGCCGGAGATGTACGGCTTCTGGCGTGACTACCAGCCGGACTTCTGGCCCGGCCCGCTGCTCGGCTTCGTCGCCCCCGACCCGCGGACGCTCGAACCGGTGAAGCGCACCTTCGTCCCGAACCCGCCCGGCGACCCCCTCGCCGTGAGCGCCGACCAGAGCGCCGACGCCGGTGACAAGGAGCTGTGGGCCTTCCGCCGCATCCTCGCCCGCAACCTGCACACCGAAGGCGCGTTCGGCTCCGACATCACGCTCGTCAACTGGCCGCTCAACGACTACTGGCTCAAGCCCGCGCTCACGATCCCCGGCCACACGACCGAAGCCGACGTCGGAACGGCGCACCGCGAAGCCAAGCAGCTCAGCATGTCCGTCTTGTACTGGCTGCAGACCGAAGCGCCCCGCGCGGACGGCGGCACCGGCTTCCCGGGGCTCAAGCTCCGCCCCGACGTCACCGGCACGAAGGACGGCCTCGCGAAATCGGCGTACGTCCGGGAAGCGCGGCGGATCAAGGCGGTCACGACCGTCACCGAGCACGACGTCTCGGCCGAAATCCTCGGCGTCGACGGCCGGGTGCGCCGCGCGGACGCCGTCGGCGTCGGGAGCTACCGGATCGACCTGCACCCGTCGACCGGCGGGGACAACTACATCGACGTCGCCAGTGTGCCGTACGAGATCCCGCTGGGCGCGCTGCTGCCCATCCGCACCAAGAATCTGCTGCCCGCGGGTAAGAACATCGGCACCACGCACATCACGAACGGCTGCTTCCGGCTGCACCCGGTCGAGTGGAACATCGGCGAGGTCGCCGGGCTGCTCGCGGCCTTCGCGATCAGCGAGGACGTCGAGCCGAAGGCCGTCCGGGAAGACACCCGGCTCTTCGAGGACTTCGCGCGCGTGCTGGACGCCGCCGGGGTGGAACGCCGGTGGCCGGAAGTGCGGGGTTACTGACCGTGCCGCCGGTAAGGTCTGGCGCAGTCGCGGAGGGAGTCACGGATGACGGCGGGTTCGGGCCGGGTCACGCAGGCCCAGGTGGCGCGCCTGGCCGGCGTCTCGCAGGCCGTCGTGTCCATGGTGCTGAACGGCTCCGACAGCCTGCGCGTCACCCCCGAGACCCGCGACCGGGTGCAGCAGGTGCTGCGCGAAACCGGCTACACGGTGGACATCATGGGCCGCCGGCTGCGCGGCGGGTCCAACCAGATCCTCGGCGTCTTCACCTACGAGTCGGTGTTCCCCTCCGGCGTGGCCGACTTCTACCGGCCGTTCCTGCTCGGCATCGAGGAGGAGGCCGAGGCGCAGGGCTTCGACCTGCTGCTGTTCACCAGCGGTGGCCGCCGCGACGGGCGCCGCCGCATCTACGAGGCGGGCACGAACCGGCTGCGCATCGCCGACGGCTCGATCCTGCTCGGCCGCCACAACGACCCCCAAGAACTCGCGCAGCTCGTCGAGGAGCAGTTCCCGTTCGTGTTCGTCGGCCGCCGCGAGTCGCCGACCGGGCCGATCAGCTACGTCGGCGCGGACTACGTCGCCGCCACCCGTGAGGTCCACGAACGGCTGTGGGGCCTCGGGCACCGCCGGATCGGCCTGCTCAGCGTGACCGAGGAGAACGAGCCGACGCTCGATCGCCGCAGCGGTTACGAGGCCGCCGCGCGCAAGCACCGCCGCGCGCCGCTGGTCTTCGTCGCCGACGACCCGGCGATCGCGCTGCGCCAGGCACTCGACGAGGGCGTCACGGCGTTGCTCGTCGAGAGCTCGGCGATGGCCGACGGCATCCTGGCCCGCGCGCGCGAACTCGGCCTCGGCGTGCCCGGCGATCTGTCCATAGTGGTGCTCGGGGACGCCGACCCGTCGCAGCAGCCGCACGCGCACGCCGTGCCGAGCACCGGCACGGACTGGTCGATGTTCCGCATCCCGCGCCACGAAATGGGCGTGCACGCCGTGCGCGTGCTCGTCGGGCTGCTGAAGAACCCCAAGCCCCGCCAGCTGCTCCTGCCGTGCACGATCCACGAGGGCGCCACCACGGCGAGACCCTCCACAACAGACTCCCGCTGAGGCTCAGGCAGCCTGTTGACAGCACTAGCGGCCGCGCTTACGGTCGCTGCTAATTCGAATAACCAGGAGGCATCGTGGCCTACCGGAGAATCCGGCTGCTCGCCGCGGCCCTGTCCGCCGTCGCACTGGCTTCGACGGCGTGCTCGGGCGGCGCCGGCGACGACAAGGACATCGCCCTGCGCATGACGGTCTGGACGACCGACAAGAACCAGCTCGCCCTCTTCGACTCCATCGCCGCCGAGTACCGCACGGCCCACCCGGAGGTCGCGTCGGTCAAGTTCGACGTCGTCCCCGGCGACACCAGCGCGTACTCGGCCGCGCTCACCACCCAGCTCTCCGGCGGCAACCCGCCCGACCTGGCGTGGATCCTCGAGCGCGACGCCCCGGACTTCGTCCAGTCCGGTGCCCTCACGAACCTCAAGCCCACTTTGGACGGTGCCGCCGGGTACAACGCCGCGGAACTCGTGCCGTCCGCGACGAAGCTGTGGACCAAGGACGGCGGCCTGTACGCCTACCCGTTCTCGACGTCGCCGTTCGGCATGTTCTACAACAAGAACCTGCTCACCCAGGCCGGCGTGACCCAGACCCCGGACCAGCTGCTCGCGAGTGGACAGTGGACCTGGGACGCGGCTCGGCGGATCGCCACCCAGGTCGCCGCGAAGGACACCGGCAAGGCCGGCCTGGTCATCCGCGAATTCGAGTACAAGCAGTGGGTGCTGCTCGCCTCGGTCTGGCGCGGCTTCGGCGCCGACGCGTGGGGCCCGGACGGCAAGTCCTGCGGGTTCACCTCCCCGGAGATGACGTCCGCGATGACGTTCCTGCACCAGGCGATCTTCACCGACAAGGCGCTGCCCGGCCCGGGCACGACGGCGGACTTCTTCGCCGGCGAAAGCGGCCTGACCATCGCGCAGATCAGCCGCGCCGGCCTGCTCAAGGCCAAGCCGTTCGAGTGGGGGATCGTCCCGCTGCCCGCCGGCCCGAAGGCGAGCGCCCAGGTCATCGGGCAGGCCGGGATCGGCGTCCCGGTCAAGGGCAAGCACGCCGAGGCCGCCGCGGACTTCCTCGCGTTCTTCACCAACCCGGCCAACTCGGCGAAGCTCGGCCAGTACTTCCCGCCGGCCCGCGACAGCCTGCTCAACGCCGCCACCCTGGCCAAGGCGAACCCGCTGTTCAGCCAAGAGCAGCTGCAGAACGTCGTCGTCAACGGGATCAAGACCGGCGCGGTGCTGCCGTCGCACACCGGGAGCGCGCGGATCGCGTCGCTCGTCCAGTCCGCTTTGGACCCGATGTGGAAGCCGGACGCGAACGTGCCCGCCGCGCTGGCCGGCGTCTGCCAGGCCATCGACCCCGCGTTGAGCCAGTGACCCTCACTTCGAAGAAGCGCGACGAGCTGGCGGGGTGGTTCTTCATCGCCCCGCAGGCCCTCGGGTTCCTCGCCTTCGTCGTCGCACCGCTGGTCGCCGTGGTCTGGTACAGCTTCCAGGACGTCAACCTGCTGGCCGGGACGTCGACGTTCACCGGTGCGGACAACTACGCCAAGCTCTTCGACGACCCGACCGCGCCGAAGGTCGCCCGCGCGACGGCGATCTTCTGCGTCGGCCTGGTCGTCCTGAACCTGGCGCTCGCATTGTCGCTGGCCTTGCTGCTCAACCTGAAGCTGCGCGGCACCACGGTGTTCCGGACGGTGTTCTTCTCGCCGGTGGTCGTCACGCTGGTCGCGTGGACGATCGTCTGGAACTTCCTCCTGCAGGACAACGGCGGGATCAACTCGCTGCTGCAGACGATCGGCGTCGACGGGCCGAACTGGCTGCGCGGCAACGGCACCGCGATGCTGTCGGTGATCGTCGTGCAGGTGCTGAAGAACGTCGGGCTCAACATGGTCCTGTTCCTCGCCGCGCTGCAGGGGATCCCGGCGTCCATCATGGAGGCGTCGCAATTGGACGGTGCCGGCCCGTGGCGCCGGTTCCGGTCGGTGATCCTGCCGATGATCAGCCCGACCACGCTGCTGACGGCGATCATCACCGTCGCCGGCGCGCTGCAGGTGTTCGCGCAGATCCAGGTGCTGACCCTCGGCGGGCCCGCCGACAGCACCAACGTGCTGGTCTTCTACTTCTACCAGCAGGCGTTCGCCAACCACGACCTCGGCTACGGCTCCGCGCTGGCCGTCGTGCTGTTCCTCGTCATCCTCGTGCTCACGCTGCTGCAGTGGCGGATGCGGAAGCGGTGGGTGTTCCATGAGTCGTAGGGCCAAGATCGCGTGCTACGCGGTGATGGTCGTGCTGGCCGTGCCGTTCGTGTTCCCCACCTGGTGGATGATCACGGCGTCGCTGCTGCCGGCCAACGAGGTGCTCGCGTACCCGCCGAAGCTGTTCCCGAACCAGCCGCAGTGGGAGAACTACCGAGTCGCGTTCACCGACTTCCCGTTGGCGCGGCAGTACTTCAACAGCCTGTACATCGCGGTGCTCGTCACGCTGGGCACGATGTTCTTCTCCTCGCTGGCCGGGTACGCGTTCGCGCGCATCCGGTTCCGCGGCGAGAAGCTGTTCGCCCTGATCCTCATCGGGCTGATGGTGCCGAGCGAGGTCACGATCATCCCGCTGTTCCGGCTGGTCGACGACCTCGGCCTGACGAACACGCACTGGCCGTTGATCGTCGTCCCGATCTTCGGCGCACCGAGCGTGCTGGCGACGTTCGTGATGCGGCAGTTCTTCATCACGATCCCGGGCGAGCTGGAAGAAGCGGGCCGGCTGGACGGGCTGTCGCGGTTCGGGCTCTACCGGCGCGTCGCCCTGCCGATCGCCAAGCCCGCGCTCGCCGCGGTCGCCATCTTCACGTTCCTCACCACGTGGAACTTCTTCCTGGAACCCCTCGTCTACCTGACCGACAAGGACATGTTCACGCTGCCGGTGGCGCTGACGCAGTACGTCGACGTCTACGGCGGCCACCTCTGGAACGTCCAGCTCGCCGCCGCGACCACCACGGTCGTGCCGGTGCTCATCGTGTTCATCATCGCGCAGCGCCAGTTCGTCGAAGGGCTCGCCCAGAGCGGCCTCAAAGGCTAGGAGCTTTCCCGGGGAAGCTCCGCCCGGGGGAGGGTGACGGTGAAGGTCGATCCGTTGTCCACTTCGGATTCGACCGTCACGGTGCCGCCGTGGGCCTGCACGAGGTGGCGCACGATGGCGAGGCCGAGCCCGCTGCCGCCGGTCTGGCGACTGCGGGACTTCTCGGCCCGCCAGAACCGGTCGAACACGTGCGGCAGGTCCTCGGCGGCGATCCCGGTACCGGTGTCCGCGACGGCGATCAGTACCTCGTCCACAGTGGACGACACGTGGATCGTCACGCGGCCGCCCGCCGAGGTGTGGCGGACCGCGTTGGTCACCAGGTTGCCGACGATCTGGCGCAACCGCACCGGGTCGGCGGTCAGCTCCGCCGAGCCGTGCGGGGAAACGGTGAGCGTCACCCCGGCCGCGGCGGCCCGGTCGGCGTGCGCGGCGGCGACGTGGCCGGCCAGCTCGGCCGCGTCCACCGGCTCCGGGTGCAGCCGCAGCCGCCCGGCGTCGGCCGCGGCGAGGTCCTGCAGGTCCTCGACGATGTGCTGCAGCAGCACGGTTTCCTCGAGCAGCGACGTCGACAGCGCCCGGTCGAACGGCAGGTGCCCGTCCTCGGCGGCCTCCAGCCGGCCGCGGATGACGTTGAGCGGGTTGCGCAGCTCGTGGGCGATGTCGCTGACCATCGCCTTGCGCTGCTCCTCGATGCGTTCGCGGCGCGCGGTGAGGTCGTTGAACGCGGCGGCGAGGTAGCCGACCTCGTCGCGGGACTTCACGGGCGCCGGCCGGTCCTGCTTCGCGGCCTCGGTGAGCGCACGCAGCGGCCGCGACAGCCGCCGCGCGACCAGCACGGTGATCGCCGCCGCCAGCACCAGTACGCCGCCGGTCACCGCGAGGATCCGCGTGAGGTTTTCCTTCGACAGCGTGAACGTCGGCAGCTGCGACCCACCGGGACCGAGCGTGAAGAGCAACGCGGGCGGCGCGACGAACGGCGTCAGCTGCGCGCGGCGGGCGGAGTCGACACAGGCTCGGCTCGGCCCTTGGTCGGCGACGCCGAGAGCGTCGAAGTCGAGGCCCAGCTTCACCTGCTCGGCGCCTTGGGCCTGCAGGCAGCGGTTCACGGCTTCGTCGAGGCCGGCGAGCGCGGCCTGCTCGGTCGGCGTCGGGGTGGCGAGGTCGTAGATGCCGCACTTGGCCGCGAAGTAGCGGGCGGCGAGCGGGTCGAGCCCGGTGAGCTGCGGCCGGCCGCTCGCCCCGGCGCGCACCTGGCTGGGGAAGCCGAAGGAGGTGAGGCACGCGGCCGCCTTCCGCGCCAGGCCGTCGAGGTCCTGGCGCTCGTCGGCGGGCAGCCGGAACGGGCCGGCCGCGCGCGGGTCGATGCCGCTGGTCCCGGCCTGCGGCAGCAGCACCGGGTCGACGTGCAGCGGGTCGACCGACGCCGTCGCCTTCACCGGCAGCGTGACCGGCTCGCCACCGGAGTCGCCCAGGACCCGGCGGTCGAGCGTGGTCAGCACGATCCGGCGGCCGGTGCCGGCGGACAGCTCCCGCAGCCGCGGGCCGACCTGGTCCCAGGTGTGGTTTGCCGCGGCGAAGCCGATCAGCTCGGTGTAGATGGTCGCGTCGCCCGACAGCGCCTGACCCTGCTCCTGCTGGATCGCGCGGGTGGTCGTCTGCACGGCCAGCCACGCGGTCGCGGCGATCGAGCCAAGCGCGATCAGCAGGGAGACCGCTGTCAGCCGGACGACGAGGCTGCGCCGAAGGGGGAAGCTGTGCTGATGCGCCCTCGGCTGAGAAGCGCGCCTCGGGCTAGGCGTCATTTTCCGCCGTCAGCTTGTACCCCACGCCGAAGACGGTCCGCAGGTAGACGGGCTTCTGCGGGTCGGGTTCGAGCTTCTTGCGCAGGTTGAGGACGTGGACGTCGATGATCCGGGTGCTGACGAACCGGTCGTCGCCGCGGGTCAGCTCCAGCAGCTGCCGCCGGGTGAACACGCGCCCGGGCTGCCGGATGAGCGTCTCCAGCAGCTGGAACTCGCCCGGGGTGGTCTCGACCGGGCGGCCGTCGACCGACACCTCGTGCCGGACCGGGTCGAGCCGCAGGGCACCGGCTCGCAACGCGGGGTCGGGCGGCTCGCTGCGGGCCGACGTGCGGCGCAGCAGCGTGCGGACCCGGGCCATCAGCTCGCGCGGGCTGTAGGGCTTGGTCAGGTAGTCGTCGGCGCCGAGGTCGAGGCCGAGGAGCAGGTCCTCCTCGGTCGCGCGGGCGGTCAGCATCAGCACCGCGACGTCGGACTCGCCGCGCAGGATGCGGCAGACGTCCAGGCCGTCGACCTTGGGCATCATCACGTCGAGGACCAGCAGGTCGGGCCGCTCGCGGCGGGCCTCCTCGAGGGCCGCGCGGCCGTCCGGGGCCAGCACCACGGTGTGACCTTCGCTCTCGAGGTAGAGGCGGAGGACTTCGGCCTGCTTCTCGTCGTCCTCGGCGACCAGTACACGTGCGCACACGGCGTCGAGGTTAGGCGTCCTGACACGGTCACCACCGCATCCTGACCGGATCTTCATACGTTGAGGGCACGAGCCAGGTCTTTGTCAAAGTGTTGACCCCGGGCTCGGTGACCGGCAAAGGTCGGATGACAGCTCTGGGAGGCACGGTGCGATACAAATTCACGGCGGCGCTGGTCGCGACGGCGGTGATCGGGGCGCCCGCCATCGCCTCGGCGGCGCCGACAACGTTGTCACCGCTGGTCGGGGACCCGGCGGCCTACGTCGACCCGCTGATCGGCACCGGCCGCGGCGGCAGCTCGGTCGGCGAGATCAACAACTTCCCCGGGCCGGCGGCGCCGTTCGGGATGATGCAGTTCTCGCCGGACACCCAGGGCGCGTACGCCGGCTACCAGTACCACTCCGACCAGATCCGGGGTTTCAGCCTCGACCACGCCTCGGTCGGCTGCAACGCGTTCGGCGACGTGCCGCTCCTGCCGGTCACCGGCGACGTCGGCAGCGCGCCGTGGGACCGGACCGAGCACTTCAGCCACGACGGTGAGCAGGCCGAGCCCGGCTACTACGCCGTGACGCTCGCCGACTCGAACGTCCGGGCCGAGCTGACCGCGACGACCCGCACCGGGCTCGCGACGTTCACCTACCCGGCCGGTTCGACGCCGCAGGTGCTGGTCAAGGGCGGGGCGAGCCTGGCCGGGAACTCCGCCGCGACTCTGCGGGTCACCGGCGATCGCGAGGTCAGCGGGTCGGCCACCACCGGCAACTTCTGCGGCAAGGGCAACCACTACACCGTCTACTACGACATCACGTTCGACCAGCCGTTCACCGCGCACGGCACGTGGGACGGCTCGTCGGTCAAGCCGGGCACGGACAGCGTCGACTCGCCGCGCGCGGGGGCGTACCTGACGTTCGGTTCGCCGACCGTGCACGCGAAGGTGTCGATGTCCTATGTGGGCGTCGACGGCGCGAAAGCCAACATGGCCGCGGAAGTCCCGGGCTGGGACTTCGGCGCGGTCCGGAAGTCCACAAGGGACAAGTGGACGCAGGCGCTGGGCAAGATCCGCGTCGCCGGCCGGGACACCGCGCAGCTCAAGACGTTCTACACCGCGCTGTACCACTCGCTGCTGCACCCCAACACTTTTGATGACGCCGATGGGCGTTACATCGGCTTCGACAACCAGATCCGGACGCTGCCCGCGGGACGGCACCAGTACGCGAACTTCTCCGACTGGGACACCTACCGCTCGCTCGCGCCGTTGCACGCCATGCTGTTCCCGAAGGAAGCCAGCGACATGGCGCAGTCGCTGACGAACGACGCCGTGCAGGGCGGCTGGTGGCCGCGCTGGCCGATGGCGAACGGCTACACCGGCCAGATGACCGGCGA
Organism: Amycolatopsis sp. NPDC098790; assembly: GCF_044759945.1. Taxonomy (NCBI): domain Bacteria; kingdom Bacillati; phylum Actinomycetota; class Actinomycetes; order Pseudonocardiales; family Pseudonocardiaceae; genus Amycolatopsis; species Amycolatopsis sp. NPDC098790. The sequence goes on along the minus strand of NZ_JBIWAI010000004.1, from coordinate 560,709 downwards.
CAGCTCGGTCGCGCTGATCTCGAACCTCTACGCGTTCGGGGCGCGCGACTTCGACGTCAAGACGGCGCTGAAGTACCTGGTCAAGGGGGCGACTTCGGTCGACGAAACGCCGGGTGCGTATCAAGAACGCCGCGGCATCGCGGACTACGTCGCTCGCGGGTACCTGCCGAACAACGACGCTTCCCGCGGTGACCACGCGCGCGTCGGCGCGTCGATCACCTTGGAGTGGGCGATCGACGACTTCGCGATCGCGCAGTTCGCCCAGGGCATCGGCGACCGCGACGTCGCGCGCGAGTTCACCAAGCGGGGCCAGAACTGGCAGAACATCTTCAACCCGCTGACCGGCTACCTGCAGCCGCGCGGGCAGGACGGCCGCTTCCCGGACGGCCCGGCCTACGTCCCGCCGGCGCCCGGAAAGTTCGGCCAGGACGGCTTCGACGAGGGCAACGCCGCGCAGTACACGTGGCTGGTGCCGCAGGACCCGGCCGGTCTCGTGCAGGCGATGGGCGGGCCGGCCGCGACCGCGTCCCGTTTGGACACTTTCTTCCAGAAGCTGAACGTCGGCCCGAACGAGCCGTACATGTGGGCGGGCAACGAGCCCGACTTCGGTGTCCCGTGGCTGTACAACCACGTCGGGCAGCCGTGGAAGACGCAGCAGGTGGTCCGCGAGATCGCGACGACGCTGTTCAGCGCTACCCCGGACGGCGAGCCGGGCAACGACGACCTCGGCGCGCAGTCGTCGTGGTACGTCTGGGCCGCGCTCGGCATCTACCCGGCCACCCCGGGGACGCCCGACCTGGTCGTGCACAGCCCGCTGTTCGAGCGTGCTCTCTTGAGCCTGCCGAACGGGCGGACGCTCGACATCCGCGCGCCCCAGGCGCCGGCGACCTACGTCCACTCGCTGTCGCTGAACGGCCGGGACTGGGACAAGACGTCCCTGCCCGCCGGTACGGTCCGCGACGGTGGCCGGCTGGACTTCTCGCTCGTGTCCACTCCGGACAAGCGGTGGGCGGCCGGTTCGACGCCTCCGTCCTATCGGGACAGTGAGAAGCCGTTCCTGGCGTCGGCGACCAACCAGGTCGTCGTCTCGCCCGGGAGCACCGGCGAGGCCACGATCAGCGGCCAGCGGCTCGGCGGGCACGACCGCGTGCTCGACGTGAAGGCTCAAGCGCCGGCCGGGATTTCGGTGTCCGGGCCGCGGCAGCTGCGGCTCGACGACCGGACCGGCAGCGGTACCGCGAAGCTGACGGTGTCGGTGGCCGCCGGGACGCCCGAGGGTTACTACCAGGTGCCGGTGACCGTCCGCGGCGGCTCGACGTCGGTGCCGGGCTCGGTGATCGTGTTGGTCGCGCCTCCGGGTGGGCTGGCGGCGGCGTACTCGAACGTCGGCATCTCGGACGACGGCGATACGGGCTCGGCGGACATCGACGGCGCCGGGAACAGCCTGTCGCGGCAGGCTCTGGCTTCGGCCGGGCTAGTGGGCGGTCAGACCTCGCAAGCGGTCGGGACGTCGTTCGTGTGGCCCGCCGCGCCGGCGGGACGTCCGGACAACGTCGTCCCGGCCGGGCAGACGATCCGCCTTTCGGGGACGCGGCTGTCGTTCATCGGCACGGCTTCGAACGGCGACCACCGGGCGTCGGCGACGGTGACGTTCACCGACGGCACGACCGCGTCGGCGGATTTGTCCTTCGGCGACTGGGTGTTCCCGGGCGGCGGCACGGACCCGGTGTTCGGCAACACCCTGGTGGCCCGCACGGACCACCGCAACCAGCCGGGCGGCCAGGGTGGCGGGGCGTCGGTCTACGCGACGGCGCCGTTCGACGCCCCGGCGGGGAAGCAGATCGCCTCGGTGACCCTGCCTTCGGACCCCGACCTGCACGTGTTCGCCATCGGCCTCGGCTGAACGACGTCGTGAGTGAGAAACAGTGTTCTAACCCTGTTTCTCACTCACGACGGGTGTGGGTCAGGCGGCTTGCTGGGCGTTGTAGACGTTGATCGCCGCGTCGCCGAAGTGCGGGCTGCGTTCCTCGTCCGAGTTGTCGTCGGAGTGGTAGCTCACGTTGCCGACGAGGTAGCCCCAGCCGCGGGACAGCTGCAGGTCGTCGAGCCAGGGACCGCCGCTCGCGCCGTGGCCCTGGTCGCAGTGGATCGCTTGCTGGTCCGGCTGGAACGGCCAGATCCCCGGCCGCCAGGTCGTCCCGGTGCAGTAGCGCAGCTGCTGGCCGGTGATGCCGGTGCGGGCCGGGTGCGTGTCGGACGGGTAGCCGAACTCGTAGACGGTCCAGTCGTAGCCCTGGCCGAACTTGTAGCCCTGCCAGCCGGTCACGTTGGCGACGCTGACGCCGGCCCGTGGCCAGAGCGTGATGGCGGCGAAGTCGTAGTCGCTGTCCTTGCCGTCGAAGTAGCCGTTCGGCGCCGACACCGACTTCCAGCTCCACCGGCCCAGCGGCTCACCGGAGCCGGCATAGTCCGGGACGAAGACGAAGTTGCTGTACCAGTGCTTCGCGCCGTCGGTCACGCAGTGCCCGGCGGTCCAGATCATGCTGCGGTTCGCCGAGTTGATGACGCTCGCGGTGCACTGGTAGCCGCCGTCGGGCTTGTCGAAGTACAGCTTGCCGACGGTCGTCGCGGGCATCTGGCCGTGCGCGGTCCAGACCTGCGACTGGCTGAGCGACGTCAGCGCGTCCGGACGCGGCTGCCCGGGCTTCGTCACCGCGGCGCCCGGCGCGGACTGCGCGGGCAGGACGTACGACTGCGGTTCGGCACCGTGCTGTTCGCGCGGGACGTCGACCGGCTTGGCCGCCCGCATCCGTTCGGGCGTCCACGAGCTGAGCACGTCCTTCTCGGCCGCGGTCGACTGCTGGACGACCGCGGCGGAAGCTTTCCCCGGCACCGCGGGTGTTCCCGCCTGCGCCGTGCCGTGGACCAGCAAACCCCCGAGCGCCACGACGGCGGCGACGCCTGCCCATCTCCTCATTCCGGCTCCTCCCCGTTCCGGGCGGCGGTTCCGCCCGGCAGCCAGCCTCCCGCCGCGGGCGCGGCGCCGACACTGGACCTTGGAGTTGCGCCGTTCAGGGGAGGCGGCACGCCACCGACCCGGCCTGCAGCCGCGATTCGACGCGCAGCTTGATCAGGATGTTGCTGACGTGGAACTTCACCGTCCGTTCGCTGATGCCCAGCCGGCGGGCGATGCCGCGGTTGGAGAGGCCGTGGCCGAGCAGGCCGAAGATCTCGCGCTCCCGCCGGCTCAGCCGCTCGACGCGTTCGAAGACGCCGTCGTTCATCTGTTCCCCCTCTTCTCGCACCGAGAAGAGGGGAAGAGCGCGAGTGCAGATACTCAGCCGGGGGAGCCGACGGCGCAGACCTTGATCGGCGCCGCGTGCGCGGGGTCGAGGGCGTTGCGGACCAGGTGCCAGACGTTGAGGTCGTAGGCCTCGCCGATGTGGCCCACCGGGTCGAACGGGCAGAAGTCCTGGACGTACTGGTTCTTGACGCCCGGCTCGCGGACGAACGACGTCTCGGTCGGCGTCACCAGCTCGTCGTAGCGCGAGGTGATGATCGTGTAGCCGATGCCGGGCTGCGCGACCGGACCGGTGTTCAGCGCGACGACCGCCGCGCCGCCGTCCAGCTCGTCGGCGAAGATCGGAAGCCCGATGGTCCGGACGATCGTGTCCCACGTGCTCTTGCCGAGCAGGGTGTAGGCGAGCGTCAGGAGGCCGGACGCGTTCGCGCCGTGCGTCGGCGGGGCGATCGCGACGACGTTGCCGATTTCGCTCTGGATGCCCTGCATCTTGGCCAGGTAGAGCGACTGCAGGCCGCCTTCGGAGTGCCCGACGACGTCGACCTTCGCCGCGCCGGTGGCCGCGCGGACCTTTTCGACGAAGGCCTTGATCTCCAGCGACGACTCCGCGACCGGCTTCAGCCCGCCGACGAAGGGGAACTGCGGGTAGGCGCCGTAGGTGAGCGAGAACGTGCAGTAACCGCGGGCGGCGAGGTCGGCCTGGAGGAAGTTGAGGTCCTCGTAGTAGGTGGCGAAGGTGCCGTGGAGCAGGACGACCGGGTTGGGGTGGGCCGCGCCCGGGCGGCAGCCGAAGTCGTTGTTCCCGCCGCCGGCCGCCTGGGCCGGGACGGCGGCGCCCAGCGTCAGCACGCCCGCCAGGCCGATCGCGGCCAGCCATCGTTTCGTTCCCCGCGCCATTGCGAAGTCCTTTCGTCTGGTGGTGTGCACAGCATGCGCCCGTTGATCAACGCTGTCTGCTGGCAAAACGCGCAGAAACTTGCCCTGGCCGTTTGTGCATGGTGACAATGTGGAGGTGGATGCCGTCGAGGCGCTCTTCCCGCGGTCCGGGGAGATCGCCGCCGCGATGATCGCCCGGTGCGCCGCCGAGATCCCGGCGTACCGGCTGCTGCCGGCGAGCGTGCTGGAAGGCGACCTGGTCGCCAACGCGACGGCCGTGTTCGAGCTGTTCTTGACGACGGTGGCGGAGGACCGCCTGCCGACGTCGGGGGAGCTCGCTCTGCCGATTGCGTGGGGTGCCGAGCGGGCGCGTGACGGCTTGCCGCTGGAGGCCGTGCTGCAGATCTACCCGCTGGCCGCTCGGGTGGCGTGGGAGCAGGTCGACGGCGACCGCGCGCTGCTCGGCGCGCGAATGCTGTCCTTCCTCGGCGAGGTGATGCCGCGCGTCGCCGCGGCGTACCTGCGCGAGCGCGACGACCTCGACTGGGAGGAGCGCGAGGACCGGCAGCACCTCACCGCCAACCTGCTCGCCGGCCGTCCGGTGGGACGCCGGGACTTGGCCGAGGCGTACGACGTGGTCGTGTTCCGCCTGTCCGCGCTGCCGACGTCCTCGAATTCCCGCGCGGCGACGGACTTGTTCCGCGCGGTGCGGTCCGAGTTGGACAGTCAGCCGGACGTGCTGGTGACGTTCAAGGACGGCGGCGGCGTGCTCCTGGTGCCGACTTCGTCGTCCGCGGAGGAGGTGGCGTCCCGAGTGGACGGAGTCTGTGGCCGCCCGTGCACCGCGGCGACCGCCCGGGCGTCGTCACACGCTCATATCCCTGTTGCTTTTGCGTCGGCGTTGGAAATCCTCGAGCTGGCGGAGAGTTTGGGTCGGCCGCCGCGGCTCTACCGGTTGGCGGATTTGGCCATCGAGTACCAGATCGCCCAGCCGAGCCCGGCCCGGGAAGCGCTGGCTTCCGTGCTGTCGCCGTTGGCGGATCACCCGCATTTGATCGACGCTCTGCGCGCTTTCGTGACTACTGGCTACAACCGCGGCGAAGCGGCGTCGACGTTGAGTATTCACCGCAACACGCTGACGTACCGCTTGGGACGCATCCAGTTGCTGACGGGCTACGACGCGACGCAGCCGTCGGACGCCCGCCACTTGGCCGCCGCGATGACGGCTTACGACATCGTGCGCCGGAACGGGTGAATCCCACGGGATAACACTTGGGTCGCGGTTCCGTGGTTCCCGTGCGTTTCCGGGCCGGCCGGCCGATTCCAGGGGCGGACAAGGAAGAAGTTGATTCCCATGAGATCCGCCGCCATTTTCGTCTTGATCCTCGGGGGCGCTGCCGCGTGCGGGGTGCCGTCCGTGGTCGGTGTGCCCGTGCCGGTTGCGGTGACACCGCCGTCGACCAGTACTGCCGTGGTCGCGGTGCCGCAGACGGTGTACGTGCCGCAGCCCGCTTACACGGCGCCCGCGGAAACGTCGGAGGCGCGCACGGTGGTCGCGTACTACGACGCGATCAACCGCCGCGACTTCGCCACGGCGTGGTCACTCGGCGGCAGCCGCCTCGCGGGCGGTGGCAGTTATGCCAAGTACGTCAACGGTTTCGCGACGACGTCGTGGGACACTCTGACGGTGACCGGCGTCCGCGGGAGCACGGTTTCCGTTGTGCTGTCGGCCGTCCAGACCGATGGCAGCACGCGGACTTTCGCCGGCACGTACACCGTTTCCGGTGGCGTCATCACCGGTAGCCACATGACTCGGACGAAATGAGCTCATTCATGCGTCTTTTCCGCGCTGTAGTTGTTCTTTCCGTCGTGATGGGTTTGGCTGCGTGCGGGTTGCCGCGGACGATCTCCGGTCAGCCTGCGGTGTCCACAGTGGTCACCACCGCGCCGAGTGTCACGGTGGTGCCGCCGCAGACTGTCGTCGTTCAGCCGCCACAGACTGTCGTCGTCGAGCCGAAGGGGCCTTCGGGTCAGTGGTACGCCCAGTCGAGCTGGATCAACGCGCAGCCGTGGATCACGATCACGCCGGCTGCCGGTCAGACGCCTTGCCAGTGGTTGCATGCGCGGGGTTACTCGTACGCGCAGGCTTACGCGGCTTGGGCGCAGAACGGGTACCCGGCGAACTGGTCGGCGACTGGGGATGGTTATCCGTGTCAGAAGTCTTACGGTATGCAGCATTAGGTATGATCAGTTCGCTCGTTCGCGTGATGATCGTGTGTTCGGGTTCGGCTAACCTTGTTGTATGGCAACGGAAACGGCGTGGAAGACGGATGCGATGGCCTTGGCTGATCGTATCTCCGTGCTGCTTACCGTTGTGCGGTCGGCTGAGGCTGAGATCGGTGCTCTGCTGGTGGAAATCGAGTCCCGCGGTGTAATGGAACTCTTCGGCTATCGCTCTGTTTCCCGGCTGCTCGAGCACTTGGCCGACATCCCGAAGTCCGCGGCCGAGGCGGTGGTCAATCGAGCCCGTGGGTTGCACGGTGGTCATCACCTCGACAGTCCGCCCGCCGTGGCTCCCTCGACGGCGGCTGCCCCTTCTTCGGGCCGCCTGAGCAACCCGATGATCGACACCATCGTCGGAGCGTTGACCGAGATCCCCCTTGAGCACCGTGACGATGCCGAGCAGCACCTGCTGGCCTTGGCCGAGAATGCGGGTTACAAGCAGGTCGCCGCCCTCGGCGCGCGGATCGTGGCGCACCTGGACCCCGACGGCCCCGAACCCGACACCACCGAACCGCCGGTCCCCAGTCGAGAACTCTCCTTGCGCCGCAAGAGAACCGGGGTATGGGAGCTGCACGGCCGGTTCGACGACGAGACAGGAACCCGAGCGAGCGCCCTATTGGACTCGTTGGCCGAACGCCGCACAGGCACCAACGAGGCGGGCGACCACCGCTCGCCCCAGGAACGCTACGGGGACGCCTTCTCCGACGCGATCGACCTGGCCCTCAACTCCCCAACTCTGCCGATGCAGGCAGGGGAACGAGCCCACGTGATGGTCGCGGTCCACCTGAAGGACCTGAAGTCCGGCCTCGGCGAGGCCACCCTCGGCGACACGGGCACGATGTCGGCGGCCGAGGCGCGGGTCCACGCGTGCGACAGCATGATCATCCCAGCAGTGCTCGGTGAGAAAAGCGAGCCGTTGAACTTGGGCCGCCTCCGCCGCCTGATCTCCGCGGGCCTGCGCCGAGCGCTGTACCTGCGCGACCGAGGCTGCGCATTCCCCGGCTGCCACCGCCCACCCCGCCACTGCCAAGGCCACCACATCCGCCACTGGGCCGAGGGCGGCCCGACAGACCTGCACAACTTGGTGTTGATGTGCGCCCACCACCACCGATTGCTACACCGTTCAGGTTGGGAGGTCCGCATCGCCGCCGACGGCCTGCCGGAGTTCCTGCCTCCTGCGTTCCTGGACAGGGAACGAAAACCCAGGCGCAACAACTTGCACCAACCGCTGCCATTCGCAGCGTGAGACAACCGAAGATGGGAAAGGCCCGCAGCCAGAAGGCTACGGGCCTACACCCACGTCCGCAGTCGACGCCACCAGTTCTCGGAGTCGGCTTGCACTGCGGTGTTCGACGATGAGCGGCCGCCGGAGCTTGAAGTCCGCCGGCTTCAAGCTCCGGCAGGCACCGCCATCCGTCGATGCCGCCCGTTCCCGTTGTCGCCCCGCGCCGCGGTGTCTGGCGACGAGCGGTCTCCGGCGCCCGTGTCCGCTGTCGATGCCGCCCGTTCCCGGATCGGCCTGCGTTGGGTGTCCAGCGATGACCACTGTCGCCTTCCCGGCGTAGGCCCACACCTGGTTGGCACTGAGGCTGTTCGTCGCTAGCGCGGAACCGCAGCGTCTCGCGGCCAGCCTGCCGTGCTGGGACTGGCCAATGCCTCGGAGCCTGCAGTCCGCTGGGTTGCCTCTGGTGGGCTCCGGCGCCCGCCGCCGTTGATGGCACCCGGTCCCGGAGTCGGCCTGCGTTGTGGAGTCCGGCGATGAACAGCCCAGGAACCCCGGCGGCCGACCAAACCGCTAACCCACCCAATCGCGGACAACCTCCTCCAGCACCGACAACGGCACCGGCCCACCGCCGAGCACCACCCCATGGAAGTCCTTCAACGAAAACCCCTCCCCAAGCGCCTCCGCAGCGAACCGGCGCAAGCGCAAAATCTCCAATCGACCAGTCATATAAGCCAACGCCTGGCCAGGGCACTCGATGTACCGATCCGTCTCCGACTGGACCTCCACCTCACTCAACACCGTGTGCTCCCGCAAGAACGAGACACACCGCGAACGCGGCCAGCCCAACGCGTGCAAACCCGTGTCCACCACCAGCCGCGCCGCTCGGACCGAATCCTCGGCCACCATCCCAAGCCTCATCAAATCACTCGAAAACAAGCCCATCTCGTCGGCCAGCCGCTCGGAATACAACCCCCAGCCCTCGCCGTACGCCGTCACCGGGGCTATTCGGCGCAACAGCGGCAGGTCCGTCAGCTCCTGGGCCAGCGAGACCTCGAAGTGGTGCCCCGGCACGGCTTCGTGGAACGCCACCGTCTCCGCGATGAACCGGTCGCGCGTCCGCACCTCGTGCGTGTTCGTGAAGTACATCCCCGGGCGCGAGCCGTCGAGGGCGGCCGGTAGGTAGTACGCCGGGGCCGCGACCGGTGCGTCGGCCGACGGGACCGCCCTGACCACGCACTCGGCGCGCGGTGTGCGGTGGAACCAGTCCGGTGCTGCCGCCGTTGCCCGGGCCACCGCTGACCGCGCCGTCTCGAGCATCTCCTCCGCGTCGCGCCAGCGGAGGGTCTCGTCCGTCCGCAGACGGCGGCGCACCTCGGCCGGGTTGGTCAGGCCGAACTCTCGGCCGCCGATCTCGGAATACTCGGCCTCCAGACCGGCGAGCACCTCGAGACCCAGCTGGTGCAGCTCGTCCGGCGTGTGGCGAGTGGTCGTGTGCATGCGAGCCAACGCCGCGTAGTGCGTCGAGCCGTTCTCGAGCCAGCAAAGGCCCGGGCGGTCGTCGGGGCGGCCGTGCCCGACGACGTCGGCTACCAAGAACTCCCGGTAACGCGTCAACGCCGGCCGGACCGCCTCGGCCACCAAGCGGTCACGGCGCTCGCCTCGGCCGTCCGTCAGCGGCTGGGCGAACAGCTCCTCCTGCGCCAGGTACCGGTCCAGGAACGCGACCGCGTTGCGCGCGTTGCGGTCCACCGGTGTCCGGCCCGCTCGCACGCCGTCGAGTTGGCGCTGCGCCAGCGCCGTATAGAACGCCGGGAGCGCGGCCAGCCGCGTCAGGTAGTCCTCCTCGGCCTCTGCGCCGGACGGCGTGAGCTGCGGCAGGAACGACAGGTGGCTGATGCCGACCGCGAACATCGGGTCGGCGAGGGTGAACTCCACGACCCGCGCGTCGAGCTGCGTGAGCACGGCCTCCGCCTGCTGGACGACGACGCCGAGCGTCACCCGGTCCGCGTCCGTCGAGGCCCGGGCCCGCGCGAGGACGTCGGCGGCTCGCTCGCGGATCCGGGCGTGCCCGGCTTCGGAAGGGTCGGGCAGCTCGGCGTCGTGACCGGGGATGCCCACGAAGGTGGCTTCGAGCGGCATCAACGTGCCCAGCACGTCCAGCAGTTCGTCCGCGAGCGCGGTGGCGGAGGTCATCTCCCCATTCTGTCGGCGCCGCTCAGCCGCGATCCAGGGGATTTCGCACCGGCGCGAGCGCCAGCTCCCGGGACAGCGCCAGCGCCGCCGTCCGGACCGCCGGGGCGAGCCGGTCGAGGTCGAGCTTCGCCGCGTTGCCCGTGATCGACAGCGCCGCTAGGACCCGGCGGCGCGCGTCGAACACCGGCGCGGCGACCGCCGACACGCCGACCTCGTACTCCTCGTGGTTGACGCCGTAGCCGCTCGCCGCCGCGCGGCTCAGCTCCTGCCGCAGCCGGCCGGGCGCGACGATCGTGCGCGGCGTCCAGCGCGCCAGCCCGCCGACCGCGACCCGGCGGAACCAGTCGGGCGAGCCGAGCGCGAGGAACACCTTGCCGGTCGCGGTGCAGTGCAGCGGCAGCTTGCCGCCGACCTGCGACTCGATCGGCATCGACCGGCGGCCGCTCACCTTCTCCAAGAACAGCGTGTGCGGGCCGTCCTGCACCGCGAGGTGGATGTTCTCGTGCGTCGCCTCGTACAGGTCCTCCAGGTACGGCAGCGCGGCTTCGCGCAGGTCACGCCGTCGCGGCACGCGCTGGCCGAGCTCGAACAGCTTCATGCCGAGCCGGTAGCGGCCGTCGGTGCGCTCCAGCCCGCCCCACCCGACCAGCTCGGCGGCCAGCCGGTGCACGGTCGGCTTCGGCAGGCCCGTCCGCGCCGTCAGCTCGGCCAGCGACAACGTCGTGTCGGCCGAGGCGAACGCGTCCAGCAGCGTCAGGCCGCGGGCGAGCACGGACTTCGGCGGGCCGGTCATCCCGTGATGATGAGCCGGTGGTCCCGGCGAGGCAACGCCGGTGAGCCGAGCGGTCACCGGATCGCCTCGGCGACCTTCGCGGCCAGCGCGCGCACAGTCAGTTCGGGGGCGACCGAAAGCACGGCCGGCAGCAACGACGCGTCGGCGACGTACAGGCCGTCGACGTCGTGGGACCGCCCGTCCGGGCCCACGACCGAGCGGGCCGGATCATCGCCCATCGGCGCGCCGCCTTGCGGGTGCGCCGCGAACAGGCCACTCCACACGACATCCCGGGCCCCGGCCGCGCGCAGGCGCTCCACCGCGAACTCCAGAGCCCCGGCCAGCCGTCGCCGCTCGGCCGCGGAGAACCGCTTGCCCACGACGACCTCGCCTTCGACGCCGAGGCCGGCGACGGCCGTGTTGTCGTCGGTGACCAGCACCCGCACGCCCGTCCAACCCGGGTGGCCGCGCACGACCTCGGCCAGCCGGCCGCCCCACAGCGGCCGGTGCCCGGTGTCGACGAGGCCGGCGGCGAAGGCGACCGGGTCGGGCAGCGCGGCCGGTTCGGCGGCGAACCCCGCGCCCGCGTGGCGGGCCGGTGCCCGGGCGTGCAGGCCGTACACCAGCCGGGCCGGGCGCAGGCCCAGCGTCCGCCCGGTCAACCGCGCCGACGGTGCGTCGATTTCGGCGGTTTCGTGGGTCTGCAACAGGATCCGGGGGGTCGCGAGCGGACCGGCCGCGAGCACCACGACCGGGGCCAGCAGCACGCCGTCGTCCCCGTCGCACGTGTAGGCGACGCCCGTCGCCTTCGGGCGCGGACCCGACGTGTCGACCAGGACGCGCCGGACATCGTGCCGACGGCGCACCCGCGCCCCGGACGCCGGCACCGGGCGTTCGTACCACGGTTCGAGGTCGGCCGGCCCGAACGGGCCCGCCGCGCCGAGCAGCCCGGTGCGCTCGTGGAACTTCGCGACGTCCGACGCGGGTGCGCGCTCGGCCCTCGCCGGGCCGGACGCGGTGGGCGGCCCGATCGACTCTTCGTCCACTGTGGACACGAAACAGGCGCGGCCGGGGCCGCTGTCGAGCAGCAGCACGTCGGCCCCGCGCGCGGCCAGCACCGCGGCGATCGCCCCGCCGCCGGCGCCGACGACCAGCACATCGGCCCGATCGGACCCTCGCCGGCCCGGCGGCGCGTGGTCGCCGTAGCCCGCTTCGATCGCCAGCTGCCGGAACCGGTCGAAGGCGGCGCTCCCGGCCAGCCGGGCCAGCGACGGCGCGTCCGCGACCCCCGCCATGACCCCGATCGCCGCGTGCACCGCGTCCTCGTCGGCGGGGGACAGGCCGGGCAGGGTCGCGGCGAGGTACCGGTCCGGCCGGGCGGCGGCGGAGCCGGGGACGAGCAGCTCGCACACCCGCGTCACCACGGCCGCCTCGCCGGCGCCCAGCAGCTGGCTCACACCGCCCCCTCAATGGAACGCCGACCCGCCGTCCACGTTCAGCATCTGGCCGGTCAGGAACCCGCTGCCCTCGTCGCAGACGTACCGCAGCGTCGACACCAGGTCCGCCGGGCTTTCCGTGCGCGGGACCGCCTGGCTGGCCCGGACGCGCTCGAACCCGCCGCCGGCGCCGGTCGTCCGCGCGGCGGTCGCGGTCGTCACCAGCCCGGGCGCGATGGCGTTCACCGTGATCCCGTCCGGGCCGACGGCGTTGGCCAGCGCGCGCGTGAACCCGACCAGCCCCGCCTTCGACGTCGTGTAGGCGACCAGGTCCGGCGGGCCGAGGAAGACGACGGCCGACACGATGTTCACGACCCGGCCCCAGCCGGCGGCCCGCAGGTGCGGCAGCGCGGCCCGGGTGACCAGGAACGGGCCCTCCAGGTTGAGCCGCATGACGTCGCGCCAATCGTCCACAGTGGTCTCTTCGAACGTGATCGGCGGGTAGATCCCGGCGTTGTTCACGACGATGTGCAGCGCGCCGAAGGCGGTCACGACCTGCTCGACGGCGGCTTCGACGGCGACCGGGTGCGTCACGTCGACCGTCACCGGCAGGAACTCCCCGCCCGCGGCGACCACCCGCGCGGACGTCTCGGCCTGGTCGGCCACGTCCCAGCCGGCCACGCGGTGACCGAGCCCGGCGAGCGCGACGGCGAACTCCTGGCCGAGCCCGCGGGCGGCCCCGGTGACCACGGCGACGCGGCTGGACGGCATGGCGGGCAGCGTGGCGGCCGGCGCCGGGGCGCGGCAAGGCCACCGTTTCACCCACCGAAACGCGCGTCTTGCCGAACCGGGCCCCGCCTGGTGACCTTCGCGGCCATGACCACTCCGGCCGTGCGTTGGTACCGCGACGAATTCGGCGTCGTGCTGGTCCTGGCCGTGCTGGTGGGGGCCGTCGGCCTGGCGCACCCGGATTTCCTGCGCCCGGTCAACCTCCTGTCGACCGCGCAGAGCTCGGTCTACGTCGGCCTGATGGCCTGCGGCATGGTCTTCCCGCTCGCGATGCGCGAAGTCGACCTGTCTTTGGGCGGGCAGTACGCGCTCGGCATCGTGCTGGGCGCGGTGCTGATCCGCGACGGCTGGTCGCCGTGGCTCGCGCTGCCGGCGATCCTGCTCGTCGCGACCGCGCTCGGCTGCCTCAACGGCGCGATCACGACGTACCTGCGGCTGCCGTCGTTCATCGTCACCCTCGCCGCCGCGCTGCTCTTCCGCGGCGCCGCGCTCGCGCTGGCCGACGGCAAGCAGATCAGCGGCATGCCTCTGGACCACGCGTTCTTCAGCGTCCTGGGCGGCGACTTCGCCGGCGCGCCGACGTCGGTGTGGGTACTGCTGGCCGCGACGATCGCGCTCACCGTCGTGTTCACCCTGACCCGGTTCGGGGCGCGGGTGCGGGCGATCGGGTCCAACCCGGACGCGGCCGAGTTCAGCGGCCTGCCGATCGCCCGGACGCGGATCGCCGCGCTCGGCCTGTCCGGCTTCATGGGCGGCGTCGCGGCCGTGCTCGGGCTGGCGTTCTTCACCGCGGGCGACCCGACCGTCGGCAACGGCTACGAGCTGACCGCGATCGCCGCGTGCATCATCGGCGGCACCCCGCTCGCCGGCGGCCGCGGCTCGGTGCCCGGTGCCGTGCTCGGCAACCTCATCCTCACCACCGTCGCGGCCAGCCTGGTGTTCCTGCAGGTGCCGATCAACTGGACGACGTTCGCCACCGGCGCGGTGATCCTGGTCGCCGTCGCCTTCGACAGCGTGCTGCGCCGCACGCGCGGCCGGTCCACTAGGAGATTCCGTGAAACGCATCCCGATCCTGGCCCTGATCGCGTGCCTGACCGCGACCGCGTGCGGTAGTTCCGGCGGGGGTGGCGGCGGCAACCTGAAGATGGGCATCGCCGTCGCCAACATCAGCCTCAACTTCGCCCACGAGATGGTCGAAGGCGCGGAAACCGCGGCGCAGCACGAAGGCGGCGTCGACTTCAAGGCCGTCGGGCCGCCCAACACCGACGGCCCGGCCGAGCAGCAGCTGTTCACCAACCTCACGCAGACCAACCCGGACGGCGTGGTGCTGGAGAACCTCGACCCGCCGATCTTCACCCGCCCGGCGGCGACCGCGATCGACCGCGGCGTCCCGGTGGTCGCGCTGGACACCGCGCCCACCGACGGCAGCAAGATCACGTTCTACGTCGGCAACGACAACTACGACCTCGGCGTCCAGCTCGCCTCGGAACTGCTGAAGCGCTTGCCCGCCAACCCGTCCGGGACGGTCGTGGTCGGCGTCCCGAACCCGGGGACGCCGGTGCTGGACAGCCGGGCCCGCGGCATCAAGGAGACGTTGAACGCGAAGGCGCCGGGGATCACCGTGCTGGGGCCGTTCCAGACCTACAGCGACCCGAACCAGAACTACGGCGCGTGGGCCGCGCTGGTGCACGCGAACCCGGGCGCGCTGGCGTTCCTCGGCGTCGGCGACGCGGACAGCTACGACCTCGCGAAGATCAAGCAGACGGAGAACGGGAAGTACCTCGTCGCGGGCGCGGACGTCGACGCGAAGACGTTGCAGGGCGTCAAGGACGGCCTCGACTTCGTCACCATCGACCCCGAGCACTTCCTCAAGGGGTACGTCGTGACGGCGCTGCTGATCCGGTCGGTCAAGGAGAAGAAACCGTTGCCGCAGGGGTGGTTGCGGATGCCGGGGCTGGTCGTGGACTCGTCGAACATCGACGCCGTCATCGAGCGCCAGACCTCGCCACAGGCCGCGTACGACTTCTACAAGCCCGAAATCGACCGCATCCTGGCGAACCCCACCGCGTTGGTCCGTCCCCTGGCCGAGGCTCGTTGACGTGCTGCGCGCTCACGGCCTGACCCGGTACTACGGCGGCGTCACCGCACTGTCCGAAGTGGACATTTCGCTGGCGCCGGGTGAGGTGCACGCTGTGGTGGGGGAGAACGGCGCGGGCAAGTCGACGCTCGTGAAGATCCTTTCCGGGGTGCTGCGGCCGGACGCGGGCTCGGTGTCGTCCTCCGGTCGCGGGGTCGCGCTGGTGGCGCAGGAGCTGACGGTGTTCCCCGACCTGACGGTGGCGGAGAACCTGTTCCCGCTGGACCCGCCGCGACGCGGCCCGCTGGTCAGCAGGCGGCGGATGGCCCTGCTCGCCGCGCCGGTGCTGGCGGAGCTGGGCCTGGACGTCCCGCTCGGCGTCCGGGCGGGTTCGCTGTCGCTGGCCGACCAGCAGCTGCTGGAGATCGGCCGGGCGTTGCTGCGGGAGCCGTCGGTGCTGATCCTGGACGAGCCGACGTCGGCGTTGCCGGCGGACGCCGTGGAGCGGCTGATGGGCGTGCTGCGCCGGCTGGTGGCGCGCGGGGTGGCGGTGTTGTACGTGTCGCACTTCCTGGAGGAGGTGCTGCGGATCGCGTCCCGGGTGACGGTGCTGCGCGACGGCCGTGCGGTGCTGGCCGGGGTGGACGCGGAGTCGGTGGACCTCGACGCGGTGGTGACGGCGATGCTGGGCGACCGGGTGGTGGCTCCGCCGATCCGGCGCCAGTTTTCTCACGAAGGACCACCAGCGCTCGTGGTCGGCGACCTGTTTTCGGTGGCCCCGGGGGAAATAGTCGGACTGGCGGGTCTGCAGGGCGCGGGCCACCTGGAGGTGCTGGCAGCGCTGTCCGGCCGGGCGCGCAGGCCCGGCACACCGCGCTCGCCACGGGCCGCGGTCCGCGCGGGAGTGGCGTTCGTCCCGAGCGACCGCAAGCGCTACGGCTTGATGCTCGACCAGCCGGTGTGGCGCAACACAAGCGCGGCGGCGTGGCTCGGAGCCGGCCGAGGCGGGTGGTGGCAGCACCGCCGCGCGCACGTTTCTTCCGCGCGCGGCTTGATCAACCGGTTGCGGATTCGGGGTGGGCCTTACGACCTGGTGTCCACATTGTCCGGTGGGAACCAGCAGAAGGTGGTGTTCGCGAAGTGGCTGGAAGCCGACCCTCGGGTTCTGGTGCTGGACGACCCGACCCGTGGTGTCGATGTGGGAGCGCGGGCTGAGATGCACGCGGTGATCGATTCCCTTGCTGCTGCCGGGAAGCCGGTCGTGCTGGCGTCGACGGATCTGGCCGAGCTGTGCGAGCTTTGTGACCGGGTACTGGTTTTCCAGCGGGGCCGGGTGGTGGCGCGGTTGACGCGTTCGGAGCTTTCGGAGCAGGCGCTGAGCGTGGCGATGAACGCGGGTTTCGCCCGGTGAAACGAAAATCGGGCCGGGAGCTCGGAGATCCGGTGCGGAACCTCCGAGCCCTCGGGTGACGAGCCGCCGTGCCACCGGCCGCTCGTCCGGGTCCGTGCTCCGACTTCACCGTCTAGACTCCGGACACCCCTTGGCACCGCGCTGCGGTGCGCGTACACACCAATAGCAGAGCGCGCCTCGTACGGCTAATACTGGTATATACCGGAATTGTGTGCCAGCTCGGCCTATTCCTGCCTGAGCTGGGAAAACTTCAAGAAAACTGATCCGTTCGATGGACGGAGTTTTGGACACTCTGCTGCTCCTTGGACTCGTTCTTCGTCTGATAGGTGCGTGTTGGCGGACTTCGGTGGGAGTATCGGATCGTCCCCGCCTATGAGGTGCCGCTGAGGCAGGGAACGCCCGGCGTCGAGTGCCACCTCGCGCCGTGCGTGAGATCCGGCGTCTCCGACTTCACCGACTCGATCGTCGCCCGGGCACCTCGAGGCGCTGCAACCCCTGGAGCGTTGATCATGCCTTCGAACCAGCACCCGCCGTGCGCACTGATCGCGGGTGAGTCACCGATCACAGCGGCGGGCCGTGCCGCTGCCTTGGTGATCGCGGTGTCGCTCTTGCTCGGTCTTCACCTGCTCGGCGACGACAACGAGCGTGTTGTGCTCATACTTCTCGTCTGTGCCGGCGTTCCGGCCGCTTCTTCTGTGAAAAAGCCGCTGATCGTTCTGGATTTGCGATTCCGACTTGGTGTCGAGGCGGTGGGTAACATATGACTCTGCCCGTGGTTAACCGGCGGCTGGGAAATTCTCGTCCGATGAAGCGCGACAATCTTCGGATTCGGCCCATGTTGAAGAAGGTCGTTGAGCGCATGCCTGAGACATTCACCACGGCCAGCAGGGTGGTGTTGAAGCCGGATGAAATGACGTTGGCTACCGTGGCCGAATTCGCGGCCATGCTTCGGCTCGTGCTGAAGAAGTCCGGCATGACAGCGGGACAGGTGGCGGCGAAGACGTCGATCGCCCGAAGTTCCGCGTACAGCCTTGTGTCGGCTACACGAACTGGCCTTCCGGTCGATGCTGCACAGGTTCAGCTGTTCATGAGAGGCTGTGGTCTGCGGCACGACCAGATCGACGAGGTCATGCGTGCCTGGACACGGTTGAGTGCCGACAACCGCAGGCGGAGAGATGTAAACCTGGCGAAGCCGGAGCGTTTGCCTCCAGCGGAGGACCTGGGAGTCGACGAATGTGTCGAACACATTCAGCGCCTGCGTGTCGAAGGTAAGCACGCTGTGGCGGTTGCATGGGCGCGACGGCTGATAGGAGCTCTGCTGGCCGAACGTGCCGAGCTCGACGCCTGAAACGAAAACCGGGCCGGGAGCTTTGCGCTCCCGGCCCGGTCGCCGGTCAGGTCAAACTCGAACAAGGTCTCGCATCAGGATCCTTCGCCCCGTTGGGCACCCAGCGCACGTTCGCGAACGACGCCTGGAACGCGGCGTCCGTGTACACCAGGAACGGGGTGTTGATGTTCTCGAAGTCCAGCCCGTTGTTGAAGCAGGACAACGGGATCTTCACCGTCGTCTTCGCGCCGCCCGCGAGGTCGGTGAACAGCTTCGTCGCGTTCACCTCGGAGAAGCACGGGTAGACGCAGTGCATGCTGATCACCGTCCGGTTGGTCGGTGCCTGCTGGACGATCGTGTCGAACTCGAGTGCGCCGTCCGCGTTCAAGTAGCTGCGCAGATCGTTCGTGCCCGCCGGGTTCTGGAGGTAGAACTGGGCCGCGCCCGTGCCGGTCCACGTCGTCTTCAGGCCGTCTCCCTGCACGTTGACGTCCGTCGGAACCGTGGTGATCTCCGGGTGGGAAGCCGTGCCGTCCGGGCCGATCTCCGTGCCGCCCCAGTTGGACGCCGAGCCGATGAAGCTCTTGTACGGCGCCACATCCGTGCGGTCGTAGAGCGACAGGTCCTCGGTCGCCGTGCCGCCGCCGCCGGTCGTGCCGCAGGCCGCGGGGCCCGGGCTCTCGTCCAGCTGGCCGATCGTGACGCGCTGGCCGCTCTTCAGGCCGTAGCCCAGCTTGAACAGCGGGTCGTAGTCCGGGGACCACGGGTTGAGCGGCGACTGGCACGCGCTCTTCGGCCACGAGTACGACAGCGTGCCCTGGTAGCCCGTGCCGTCCTTGCCCTTGACCAGCATGTCGGCGACGCCGCCGCCCTCGGTGCCGGGCAGCCAGGCCGCCACGAACGCGTCGGAGCGGTTGATCTCCTTGTTCATGTACAGCGGGCGGCCGCCGACGTACACGGTGACGACCGGGGTGCCCTTGCCGCTGACCTTGTCCAGCACGGCCAGGTCTTCGGGGTACAGCTTCGACGCCTCGAGGGTCTTGCGGGTCAGGTCCCCGACGCCCTCGGCGTACGGCGTCTCGCCGATGACCGCGATGACGGCGTCGTAGCCCACCGGGCTGACGTCGCCGGTGGCGTCGAAGGTGACGTTCGCGTCGCCGAGGTCCTGCTTGATCCCGGTCAGGATCGAGGTGGCGTTCGGGAAGTCGGCGTTGGTGTTGCCGGTGCCCTGCCAGCTCAGCGTCCAGCCGCCGGTCTGGTTCTGGATGTTGTCGGCGCTCTTGCCGACGACCAGGACCTTCGACTTCGGCTTGAGCGGCAGCACGTTGCCGTTGTTCTTCAGCAGCGTCTGCGACTCGCGCGCGGCGTCGCGGGCCAGCCAGTTGTCCTTCAGCGCCTCGTCGGAGTTCGCGTAGGAGCGGTCGGACGGCTTCTGCGACTCGAACAGGCCGTCGCGGATCTTGACGCGCAGGATGCGGGTGACGGCGTCGTCGATCCGCGCCATCGGGATCTGGCCGCTCTGCACCTGGGCGATCGTGTTGGTGATGAACGCCTTCCAGTCGGCGGGCACCATCACGATGTCGATGCCGGCGTTGATCGCCTGCGGGCACGAGGAGTTCGTGCAGCCGGTGACCTGGCCGATGCCGTTCCAGTCGGACACGACGAGGCCGTCGAAGCCCATTTTGCCCTTGAGGATCTGGTTCAGCGCCTTGTCGCTGCCGTGCAGCTTGCCCTCGTTGATGCCGAGGTCGGTGTTGGTCCAGCTGTTGAACGACACCATGACGGTCTGGGTGCCGGCGGCGAGCGCGCCGTAGTAGCCCTGGCCGTGGATGTTGATCATATCCGCTTCGGACGACGGGTTGACGCCCTGGTCCTGGCCCTTGATCGTGCCGCCGTCACCGATGAAGTGCTTGGCGGTGGCGATGACGCCGTTGTAACCGATGCGCTTGGTGGCGCCGTCCTGGAGGCCGTTGATGGCCTCGAAGCCGTAGGAACGCGTGATGCGCGGGTCCTCGGAGAAGCCTTCGTAGGTGCGGCCCCAGCGGTCGTCCTGCACGACGGCGAGGGTGGGCGAGAAGGCCCAGTCCTGGCCGGTGGCGCGGATCTGCCGCGCGGTCGCGCCGGCGACGTCGCGGACCAGGCACGGGTCGTGCGCGGCGCCGAGCCCGATGTTGTGGGGGAACACGGTCGCGCCGTAGACGTTGTTGTTGCCGTGCACCGCGTCGATGCCCCAGATGACGGGGATCTTGGTGCGGCTGGTCTTGGAGGCGTTCCAGTAGGCGTCGGCGAGGTTCAGCCAGTCCTGCTGGGTGGCGTGCTTGTTGCCGCCGGGCCACGCGCCGCCGCCGTTGAGGACGGAGCCGATGGCGTACTGCTTGACCTCGTCGGGCGTGATCGAGGTGATCTCGGGCTGCGTCATCTGCCCGACCTTCTCCTCGAGGGTCATGCCCGCGAGGATCTTGGCGATGCGCGCCTCGTCGTCGGCCTTGCCCTTGAACCGGCTGTCGACCTTCGGCCAGTCGGCGAGGGTGGGCAGGCTGTTCTCGATCTTGGCGCAGCCGTCCTTGTCCTTGGCCGGCTGGCCGATGACGGGCTGGGCCGGTGCGTCGGCTTGGGCCGGCGTCGCTTGGGCGATCCCGCCCAGCAGACTCAGGCTCATCAAGGTGACGAGCGAACTTCGGCGCGCACGGACCCACGCGCGGGATCTTCTGGCCATGGTCTGGTCCATTCTGCGATGAACGGCGGACCGGCCGATCCTCACCGGGTGAGGGGAGCGGCGTCAATAGGTTTCGAGGTAGTTATTTCTCGGCATAAAATAAGACTCGCCCGGCGACGGGGTCACGTGGAGTCCTGCTTAATCGGTGGGGTGGTGAAAGGCAAGGGTGCTCGCGGGCAGCGGTTTTGCCCGCCTGTCAGGCGTGCAGCAGCATCTCGGCGACGGCTTGCACCCGGATGAGCGTGACGCCGTCCCGCTGCTCGACGGCGAGCGGGTGGCCGGTCGGCTCGACTTCGATGAGCGGCCGTTCGCCCGGCGGGCGGGTGTGCAGGTGCGTCTTGAGGTTGAGGGTGCCGGGTTCGTAGCCGGGCAGCTCGGTCGCGAGCCAGCCGAAGTACGGCGGTTCGGCTGTGTGCTCGGGGCTGTCCCAGAGTTCCTCGGCGCGGAAGAAGTTGTCCTTGCTGACGGAGACCCAGACGCCCCACTCGAAGTCCTCGTCGGCGTCGAGCACGGGGAGGACCAGGCGGCCGCGGAGGAAGAAGTGCTGACCGCCGATGACGCAGCGTTCGGGTTCGAGGACGTCGCCGGCGCCGTCCTGCCAGAACGCCGGGGCTGGGGCGCCGTAGGCGAACGGAAGATCGTCGTGGTGCTCGCCGCAGCTGGTGCAGGTGTAGCCCATGCGCGCAGCGTAGGGGGTTTCGGGGCCGACCGGGTGAACCTGGCCACGAAGCGCAACGACCTCCTCTTGCGCGAGCAAGTCAACGCGGACGCAGGACAACCCCGCCCACCGGCAGACCATCGTGAACGTGCTCAGCGCCTACCTGCGCATGCCGTATGAGCTGCTGGCCGAGGACGATCGCCGGGCAAAGCCATCTTCAGCGAGGTGTCGTTCAGCGGCAGCGCGGACTTCGCGCGCGAGCTTCGCCGACGAGGCCTACCTGCCGGGGTCGACTTCGGTCGTGACCGCGCGGTTCGTCGAGCTGGACGGCGTCCCCTACACCCCGCCGGAGTGGAAGCCGCGGCCCGCGTACGAGGACTTCGACTGATCCAAGCTCAGCCGAGGACCGAACCCGGCAGCTCCTCGAAGATCAACCAGGTCCGCGTCGACCGCACCCCCTCCAGCGCCTGCAACCGCTCCAGCACCACGTCCCGGAGAGTCTGGTTGTCCGGCGTCCGGACCAGCAGCAGGATGTCGAAGTCGCCGCCGACCAACGCCACGTGGTCCACGTACGGGATCTCGTGCAGGTCCGTCGCCATCGTGCGCCAGGACGTCTGCTCGACCGTCACCATGATGTACGCCGACGTCCCCAGGCCCGACCGGCGCGGGTCGATGCGGGCGCCGAACCCCGTGATCACCCCCTCCGCCATCAACCTCTCCAAGCGCGCGTACGCGTTCGTGCGCGAGATGTGCAGCTTCTCCGCCAGTGCGCGGACCGCCAGGCGGCCGTCCGCGGACAGCTCCGCCAGCATCGCGCGGTCGACCTCGTCGAGGGCCGGGACCGTTCGTCCCGGCAGGCCGCCGCGGGCCGGGTCCGAGGAAGACGTTTGGTCTGCAGAAGGGTCGTCTGGAGACCGTTTGTCGCTCATTTCGTCGAACCCTTGAACAGAAGACCGTCGAGAACCACCATTCGAGCATCATATGTCTGCGAGAGGTGGTGCCCGTGGAAACCCTGCTGCCCTCCGCGTCCCCCGTGCGGTTCGTCGCCGAGGACGGGACCCGCGTCGACCAGCACGGCGGCTACGCCGAGCCCGCGAAAGACCGCCTCAAAGCCGCCTACCGGCTGATGGTCCTGGGCCGCCGGTTCGACGTCCAGGCGACCGCCCTCACCAAGCAGGGCCGCCTCGCCGTCTACCCCTCCAGCGCCGGCCAGGAGGCCTGCCAGGTCGCCGCCGCGCTCGCGCTCCAGGACCAGGACTGGCTCTTCCCCACCTACCGGGACTCCGTCGCCCTCGTCGCGCGCGGCCTGAAGCCCGGCGAAGTCCTGACGCTGCTTCGCGGCGACGCGCACTGCGGCTACAACCCCGCCGAGACGCGCGTAGCGCCCCAATGCACTCCGCTCGCGACGCAGACCCTGCACGCCGCCGGCCTCGCGCACGCCCTGCAGCGACGCGGCGAGGACGCCGTCGCGCTCGCGCTCATCGGCGACGGCGCCACCAGCGAAGGCGACTTCCACGAGGCCCTCAACTTCGCCGCGGTCTTCAAGGCGCCCGTCGTGTTCTTCGTGCAGAACAACCGCTACGCCATCTCCGTCCCCTTCGAGAAGCAGAGCGCCGCGCCCGCCCTCGCGTACAAGGGGATCGGCTACGGCATGCGCTCGGAGCAGGTCGACGGCAACGACGCCGTCGCGGTCCTCGCCGTCCTCGACGACGCCGTCAAGCACGCTCGCGAAGGCAAGGGCCCGGTGCTCGTCGAAGCCCACACCTACCGCATCGACGCCCACACCAACGCCGACGACGCCACCCGCTACCGCGACGCGGACGAAGTCGCGAAGTGGCGCGAAACCGACCCGCTCAAGCGGCTCGAGACCTACCTCGGGGACGCGCTGAGCCCAGACGAAGTCGCGCAGTACCGGGAAGAAGCCGAAGAGTTCGCCCAGTCCGTCCGCGACACCCTCAACGCCGACGCCGAGCTCGACCCGATGTCCCTGTTCGACCACGTCTACGCCGAGCCGACCCGCCACCTCGAAGCCCAGCGGGCCGCCCTCGAAGCCGAACTGGAGGCCTGATGACGACCACGATGGCGCAGGCGCTCAACGCGGCCCTGCGCGACGCGCTCAAGGACGACGACCGCGTCCTCGTCTTCGGCGAGGACGTCGGCACGCTCGGCGGCGTCTTCCGGGTCACCGACGGCATCACCGCCGACTTCGGCGAGGACCGCTGCTTCGACACTCCGCTAGCTGAATCCGGCATCGTCGGGTTCGCCGTCGGGATGGCGATGGGCGGCTTCCGCCCGGTCGTCGAGATGCAGTTCGACGCCTTCGCCTACCCCGCGTTCGAGCAGATCACCTCGCACGTCGCGAAGCTGCGCAACCGCACCCGCGGCGCGCTGGAACTGCCGATGGTCATCCGGATTCCGTACGCCGGCGGCATCGGTGGCGTCGAGCACCACTGCGACTCCAGCGAGGTCTACTACACGCACACGCCGGGCCTGCGCGTCGTCACGCCGGGCACCGCGCAGGACGCCTACGACCTGCTCCGCGACGCCATCGAGTCGCCGGACCCGGTCGTCTTCCTCGAGCCGAAGGCCCGCTACTGGTCGGGCGAAGAGGTCACCTTCACCCGCAACGGCCCGGCGATGGACAAAGCCGTGGTGCGCAAGAGCGGCAAGGACGTCACGCTCATCGCGTACGGCCCGATGGTCGCCACCGCGATGGAGACCGCCGAAGCCGCGAAGGACGAGGGCTGGGACGTCGAGGTCGTCGACCTGCGTTCGCTGAGCCCGTTCGACGACGAGACCGTGACGGCGTCCGTGCGCCGCACCGGCCGGGCCGTCGTGGTCCACGAGGCCGCCGGCTTCGGCGGCTACGGCGCCGAGGTCGTCGCGCGCGTCACCGAGCAGTGCTTCCACCAGCTCCACGCGCCCGTGCTGCGCGTGACCGGCCTCGACATCCCTTATCCGGCGCCGAAGCTGGAGCGGCACACGCTGCCGGACGTCGACCGGATCCTCGACACGATCGCGCGCCTGCAGTGGGACGACACCCCGGTGGTGGCCGGTGCCTGACTTCCTGCTGCCCGACCTCGGCGAAGGACTGACCGAGGCGGCGATCCTGAACTGGCACGTCGGCGTCGGCGACACGGTCGAGGTCGACCAGATCGTCGTCGAGGTCGAGACGGCGAAGGCCGCGGTCGAGGTGCCCGTGCCGTTCGCCGGCGTGGTGTCCGCGTTGCACGGCGAGCCGGGGCAGCTGCTGCCGGTCGGCGCGCCGCTGCTGTCCGTTGGCGGGTTCGCCGAACCCGGCGTGACGACTTCGTCCGGCAGCGGCAACGTCCTCATCGGCTACGGCACCGCGCCCGCGACCCGGCGCAAGCGCGCCCGCCGCGTCGAACCGAAGGTGGTCGTGAAGACGCCCGGCGTGATCTCGCCGTTCGTCCGGAAACTGGCTTCGGACAACGGGATCGACCTCGCTCGGCTGACCCCGGCCGGCGCGGACGGGATCATCCGGCGCGCGGACGTCGAGGCGGCACTCACGAAACCGAAGCCGGTGGGCCGCCGGATTCCGCTCACCGGGATTCGCAAGGCCGTCGCGGACAAGCTCACGACCTCGCGGCGCGAAATCCCCGAGGCGACCGTCTGGGTGGACGTCGACGCGTCCGAGCTGGTCGCGGCGCGCGCGGCCCTGAACGCCAGGTCCGACCGGCCGGTCAGCCTGCTCGGGCTGATCGCGCGGTTCGCCGTCGCGGGGCTGCGCAAGTACCCCGAGCTGAACTCGCGCGTCGAGGGCGACGAGATCGTGCTGCTCGACGAGATCCACCTCGGGTTCGCCGCGCAGACCGACCGCGGGCTGGTCGTGCCGGTCGTGCGGGACGCGGGGACGCTGTCGACGCGGGACCTCTCGGCGGCGATCGGCGACCGGGCCCGCACCGCGCGGGACGGCAAGCTCGCGCCCGCGGACCTCACCGGCGGCACGTTCACCGTCAACAACTACGGCGTCTTCGGCGTCGACGGCTCCGCGGCGATCATCAACCACCCCGAGGCCGCGATCCTCGGCATCGGCCGGATCATCGACCGGCCGTGGGTGGTCGACGGCGCGCTGGGCGTGCGGAAGGTCTGCGAGCTGACGCTGGCCTTCGACCACCGCGTCTGCGACGGCGGGACGGCCGGCGGGTTCCTGCGGTTCGTCGCCGACTGCGTGGAGTCGCCGGTCACCGCCCTCGGGGATTTGTAGACGCACCGGCCGGATTGGCCGGAGGTGACGGCCGTGGCACTTACAGTGTTCGCGTGACGACTCCAGCCCAGCACGACCGCGACCAGGCGGAAACCCGCGTGGGCCGGCTCAAGCAGGACCTGCGGGCCGGCCTGGCGACGCCGCCCGCCGACGTCGAGGCGATGGACGAACTCGTCGCGACGGCGCACCGGCTGCTCGACGCCGAGGTGGCGTTCGACGAGGCGAAGCACCGGCTCGCGAACGCCGAGCTCGAGTCCCGGCACGCGGCGACGCAGCGCGCGGTCGTGTACTACGCGGCCGCGCCGGTGCTGGTGCCGCTGGTCGCCGCGGCGCTGGTGCTGTTCGACGTGCTGTCGCCGGTCTGGCTGTTCGCGCTCGTGCCGCTGTTCGCGGCCGGGCTGTGGATCGGCTTCGGGCCGGTCCGGCGCGTCGGCGACGTCATCCGCTCGCGGACGCGCGGGGCGTGGGCGGGGTGCGTCACGGCGGTCCTGCTGGTCCTCGCGCTGATCCCGTGGTCCGGGGCGGTGGTCTGCACGGTTTTGACGGCGCTGGGCGTCGCGGTCACGTGCGGGCTGCTGTGGCGGGAAAGCCGGATCCCGTGAGCCACGGCTACGCGACCTACGGCGACGACCCCGAGTTCGCGCAGGAGTACGTCGAGCCCGTGGACACCACGCGGCGCGACCTCGACGAGCTGTTCGCGGCGGTCGACGGGCTGCGCGAGGCCGACGACCGCCTGGGCCAGGACGTCGCCGACCTGACCGAGCGCCTCGAGACCGGCGGCGCGCAGCGGCAGGAGGACCGGCTCGACCTGCTCGGCAGGCGGCTCGACCGGCTGCAGCAGCAGGTCCAGGCCCTGGAGCGCGCGGTCCGCGTGTCCGACGGGGTGCCGCAGGTGAACCTCGACGACGTCGGCGCGGAGACGCGTGCGTTGGCGGCGGAGGCGGCGCGGTGGGACGACCTGCACAAGGAGCTGGTCACGAAGGAGCAGCGGGCGCGGTACTCCGACGAGATCACGCGCCTTTCTTCGGTGCAGGCGGCGTTGTCCCGCTGCGACGCCGACTTGCTGGAGGTCATCAGGGTTTTGGCATCGACGGACCGTGCTTCGCGCGCTCGCGGGGACGCGGAGTCGACGTTGCGGGCGTTGTCGACGCGGCGCCGGACGTTGCTGGACGAGGAGATCCCGGCGGCCGTCGCGGCGGCGGACCAGGCCCGGCTGGCGTTGCGGGAAGCGGACGCGGTGGAGGCGCGGGTGGTCCCGCAGCTGGAGCGGGCCGAGCGCGCCTGGCATGACCTGCAGGTTCGGTTGCGGACGCGGATCACCGACGCGTTGGGGTCGAACGCGCTGTTGCCGACGTGGTTCGGTCACGCGTTGGGGGTGGCCCCGCCGGCCGGGGCATCCGGCGACGCGTGGATCCGCACGGCGGCGTCGGTGCTGGCTTACCGGGTGACGTTCGGGATCACCGACCAGGCACTCCCGCTGGGCCCGCCGCCCGAGGACGCGGACACGACGGAGCGGCGCTGGACCTGGCGGGCGCGCCTGGAGTCGGATCTGGACGAACTCTCGCTGTAGGCAGCTCAGCCGCGCAGCGCCGCTTCCAACTGGCGGTGCAGCTCGCCCAGGCGGGTCTTGCCCGGCCTGCCCGGTGGGAACTTCCGCAAGAGCGAGCCCACCTCCGGTGGTGCCTGCGACAGCGCCCAGGCCACCTCGTCCGAGGCGGAACCACCCGCCAGTTCGCGGGCCAACGCCGCCTGCTGCGCGGGGCCGACGATGTGCTTCACCTGGTGCGGCGACTCCAGCGGGTGCAGGTAAGCCGCGCCCGCCGCACCCACCGCCGCACGGGCCGCCGCCGCGGCCGCCGGGTCCGAAGTCTTGCTCGCCGCCAACGCTTCCCAGGCCGCCGTCCGCAATGCGCGAGTGCGCGGGCCTCCCGAAGCGAACTCCCGCGCCGCCGCGATCGCCGCCGCCGGGCGTGGATCCGGCACCAACGGCAACACCCGCGCCGCGCAGTCGGCCGCCCAGCCCGTCAGAGCCCGCAGCTCGTCCAGTGTCAGCTCCATGCGGCTGAAGCGTATCTTTGAAACCCCGGTTGAGACTTTCAGACGACCGCCGGCCGGCGAAGTGGCCGCCTCAGGCGGTTGAACAGCTTCGCGTTGTTCAACGCGAACACCCCCACCGTCTCCCCGTTCCGCTGCCACACCGCCGCGAACGACGACGAAGACAGCTCACCATCGACGACGGAAAACGTGTCGGCCGGCGACGGGTGACCGGCCAGCTGCAACCGCCCCGAATACTGGTCCGACCAGACGTACCCGCTGGGCGAGTAGGTGCGTGACGTCCGCCCGGCCAGCAGGTTCGCCACCGCGACCGGTGCCTGCTCCGACGCGTTCGTCCAGTGCTCGTGCCGCCGTCCGCCGTACCGGGCCACGTCGCCGACCGCGACCACGTTCGGCAGCGACGTCACCAGGCCCGTGTCCACGCAAACCCCGACGGAGACGGTGAGCCCGGACCCCGCCAGCCACTCCGTCGCCGGGGTCATGCCGATGCCCGCCACGACCACGTCGGCCGGGACGAGGGAACCGTCGGCCAGGTGGACGCCCGCCGGGCCCACGGCTGTCACCGAGACGCCGCAGCGCAGGTCCGTGCCGTGATCGAGGTGCAGCCGGGCGCACACCGCCGCCAGCGCGGGGCCCAGCACCGGCGCCATCGGCGCGTCCAGCGCCTCCAGCACCGTGACGTCGAGGCCCAGCGACCGGCACGTCGAGGCCACCTCGGCCCCGATGAACCCGGCGCCGATCACCACCACCCGCACCCCGGGCACCAAGGCCGCGCGCAGGGCCAGCGCGTCGTCGACGGTCCGCAGCGTGTGCACCCCGGACCAGCCGGGCACGGTCCGCGCGCGGCCGCCGGTCGCGATGACGACGCCGTCCGCGTGCACCGACCCGCCGTCCGACAGCAGCACTCGACGCGCGGCAGGCTCCACCGCCGTCGCCCGCACGCCCAGCCGGAAGTCCAGCGCCAGCGAAGCGAGATCCCCGGCGTCGAGCAGTTCCAACGACGCCGCGGAAACGGTTCCGGCCAGGAAGGCCTTCGAAAGCGGCGGCCGGTCATACGGCAGGTGGGCTTCGGAGCCGATCAGCACGATCCCGCCGTCGTACCCCTGCGCGCGCAGCTCCTGCGCCGCGCGGACCCCGGCGAGCGACGCGCCGACGACCGCGATGCGCTTCACGCCGCGTCCTCGCCGGCCACGCCCCGCACGTAGACGACGCCTTCGTCGACGACGACCGCGTACGTCGGGACCGGGTCCTTGGCCGGCAGGCACGTCGGCATGCCCGTGCGCAGGTCGAACAGCGCCGCGTGCAGCGGGCACTCGACGAAGCAGCCTTCGAGCCAGCCGTCGGCCAGGGAGGCGTCCTGGTGGGTGCACGTGTCGCCGATGGCGTACAGCTCGCCCTCCTCGGTGTGGAACACCGCGATCGCGGGCGGTCCGGGGATCCGGACGGACTCGCCCGGGGGCAGCTCGTCCACGGTGCACGCGCGAATCATGACGCCTCCGACTGTTGCGCATAAAGGAACATCAACTGTGATCCGCAACAAAGTCTGAGTCCCGGGAAGGACGTCGTCAAGGGGTACGCCCGGGTAGTTTCCGTTACCGGGTAACGGGTATCCCGGGCACGCCGAAGGCCCGTACCGAGGATGGCGGTACGGGCGCTGCGACGTCCGGGCTAGTTCTCCCCGTGCCGGTAGAACGGCGTCTTGATCGGGGCGAGCGGGGTGTTGCCGAGGATCAGGTCGGCGGCCTTCTCGGCGGTCATCATCACCGGCGCGTAGATGTTGCCGTTGGTGATGTAGGGCATCACCGACGCGTCGACCACGCGCAGGCCCTCGGTGCCGTGCACCCGCATGGTCTGCGGGTCGACGACGGACTTCTCGTCCACGCCCATCTTGGCCGTGCACGACGGGTGCAGCGCGGTCTCGGCGTCCTTGGCGACCCAGTCGAGGATCTCTTCGTCCGTCTCGACCGACGGCCCCGGCGAGATCTCCCCGTCGTTGAACGGGTCGAGCGCGGACTGGTTGAGGATCTTCCGCGCCACCCGGACCGCTTCGACCCATTCGCGGCGATCGTTCTCGGTGGACAGGTAGTTGAACTTGATCGCCGGGTGCCGCCGCGGGTCGGTCGAGGTGATCTTCACCGAGCCGCGGGTGTCGGCGTACATCGGGCCGACGTGCACCTGGTAGCCGTGGCCGCCCGTCGGCGCCGAACCGTCGTAACGGATCGCCACCGGCAGGAAGTGGAACATCAGGTTCGGGTACTTCACCTCGTCGTTGGACCGGACGAACCCGCCGCCCTCGAAGTGGTTGGTCGCGGCCGGCCCGGACCGCAGGAACAGCCACTGCGCGCCGATGTACGGACGCTTCCACTTCGCCAGCGACGGCTGCATCGACACCGGCTGCTTGCAGGCGTACTGGATGTACACCTCCAGGTGGTCCTGCAGGTTTTCGCCGACGCCCGGCAGGTCCTTGACGACGTCGATGCCGAGCTTCTCCAGTTCGGCCGCGTTCCCGACGCCGGAGAGCTGCAGCAGCTGCGGGCTGTTGATCGCGCCGCCGCAGAGGATGATCTCCTTGCCGTACACCTCGGCCGGTGCGTTGCGGCCCTGTGCGTACTCGACGCCGATCGCGCGAGTGCCGTCGAAAAGGATCTGCGACACGAACGCGTGCGTCTTCACGGTCAGGTTGGGCCGGTTCATCACCGGGTGCAGGTACGCACCCGCGGCGGACAACCGCCGTCCTTTTCGGACGTTGCGGTCGAAGGCCGCGAAGCCCTCCTGCCGGTAGCCGTTGACGTCGTCGGTGCGCGGGTAGCCCGCTTGCTCGGCGGCGTCGAAGAAGGCTTGGAACAACGGGTTCGACGCCGGGCCGCGCTCCAGCTCCAAAGGACCGTCGTGCCCGCGCCACTTCCCGTCCGGCGGGTCGGCGAGGCAGTTCTCCATCCGGTTGAAGTACGGCAGGCAGTGCGCGTAGTCCCAAGTGGACATTCCCGCGTCGGCGCCCCAGCGTTCGTAGTCCAGCGGGTTGCCGCGCTGGAAGATCATCCCGTTGATGCTTGACGACCCGCCGAGCACCTTGCCGCGCGCGTGGTAGATGCGCCGCCGGTTCATGAACGGCTCGGGTTCGCTGCGGTAGCCCCAGTCGTAGAACTTCGACCCGATCGGGAACGTCAGCGCGGCCGGCATGTGGATGAAGACGTCCCACTTGTAGTCCGACCGGCCCGCCTCCAGGACGAGAACCTTGTTCGCAGGGTCGGCCGAGAGCCGGTTCGCCAGCGCGCAGCCCGCCGAGCCACCGCCGACGATGACGAAGTCGTAGGTATCGGAACTCATGCGTCCTCCTAGCCGGGCAGCGTGTCCGGGGCGTTGTCGGGCATGTGCTCGGGGCTCGTGTGCGACGAACCCCAGGTGCGGCGCCGGACGTACAGCATGATCGCACCGATGATCACGATCAGCCCGGTGACGATCACCGCGCCCCACTGGAAGTACCAGTGGTCGTCGCCGTAGACCTCGGCGCGCGGCCAGATCAGGTTGACCGTCATCGCCCCGCCGTAGACGACCGCGACGAGGTTCACCAGCGTGCCCCAGCGGCCGAGCTTGAAGTACGGGCCGTGCTCCGGCCGCGGCCAGTGCCCGCGCAGGCGGCGCACCAGCATCGGGCCGGTGACCATCAGGTAGGGGATGTAGAACAGGATGATCGCGGTCGAGGTCAGGATGAAGAACGCCCGCTGGTTGCCGAGGTTGATCAGCAGCACGACGATCGTGAGGCCGCCGGTCAGCAGCGCCGGCAGCACCGGCGTCTTCGACCGCGGCGACACCTTCGCCATCGCCTTGCTGAAGGGCAGGCGGCCGTCGCGGGCCATCGCCCACGTCATCCGGATGGCCGCGGTCTGCACGGCCAGGCAGCACACGGTGATCGCGATCGCCGAGCAGATCAGGAACGCGTCGCCGAGTCCTTCGCCGAGGGTGCTCTTGAGCAGGTACGGCATGCCGGACGTGCTCAGCTCGTCGGCCTTGAGGTTGCCCACCGCCATCATGCCGAACAGCATGATCAGGCCGCCGACGATGAACGCGGCCGCGAGGGCCCGCAGGATCGCGCGGGGCGCGTGCCGCCGCGGCTGCGTCGTCTCCTCGGCCAGCGAACCGGCGGTGTCGAAGCCGTAGAAGACGTACGCGCTCATCAGCGACGCCACCAGGAACGCCCCGAGGTACCCGAAGGAGTGACCCTCGCCGGTGCCCGCGGTGTCGAAGACGAGGCCGGGGCCGCGTTTGATGTGGATGGCCAGCGCGATGACGAGCAGGATGCTCGCGCCCAGCTCGACCGCGACGCCGAAGTTGTTGATCTTCGCCATCAGCTTGACGCCGATGATGTTCACGATCGTCGCGAACACGATCAGGATCACGGCCAGGATGATGGCGTTCTGCGCCCCGCCCGGGGTGGACGTCAGGCCGGCGTCGGAGTCGCTGCCGACGATCTGGAACGCGGTCGACACCTGCGGCAGGATGATCTGGTAGGCCACCGCGACGGCGCCGGCGGTGACGATGGCACCGATGATCATGATCCAGCCGGCCAGCCACGACGTCGCGGGTTTCGCGATCTGCTTGGCCCACTGGTACACCGACCCGGCGAGCGGGAACTGGCCGGCCAGCTCGGCGAAGCACAGGGCGACGGCGAACTGGCCGAGGAAGACCAGCGGCCACGTCCAGATGAACGCCGGCCCGCCCGAGCCGAAGCCGAAGAAGAAGAGCTGGAACACGCCGGTCAGGATCGAGATGTAGCTGAACCCGGCGGCGAAGCTGGAGAACGACCCGAGCGAGCGCTCGAGCTCCTGGCGGTAGCCGAACTTCTCGAGGTCGGAACTGTCGTCGGCAGCAGGCCCCCCGCCCGCCGGTATTTCCCGAGTGGTCATGGCAACGTCCTCACGTGGTGGGGGAAGGGGGAATCAGCCCTTGAACCAGTGCTGCGGAACGGGATCGATGTTCTGGTAGACGTGCTTGCTCTCCTGGTACTCGGCCAGCCCGGACGGCCCGAGCTCGCGGCCGATGCCCGACTTGCCGAAACCACCCCACTCCGCCTGCGGAAGGTAGGGGTGGTAGTCGTTGATCCACACGGTGCCGTGGCGCAGGGCCCCGGCGACGCGCTGGGCGCGGGACGCGTCCGACGTCCACACGGCTCCGGCGAGCCCGTACTCGGTGTCGTTGGCCAGCGCGATCGCGTCGGCCTCGTCGGTGAAGCGTTCCACGGTGACGACCGGGCCGAAGACCTCTTCCCGGACGACCGCCATGTCCCTCGTGCAGTCCGAAAACACGGTCGGACGCAGGAAGAAGCCCTTCTCGTACTCGGGTCCTTCGGGCCGCTTGCCGCCCGCCCGCAGCGTCGCGCCTTCTTTGAGAGCGCTTTCGATGTAGCCCTCGACCTTGGCGCGGTGCTGCGCCGAGACGAGCGGGCCGGTTTCGGTCGAGGGGTCGAGGCCGTCGCCGACGCGGATCCGGTCGGCGCGCGCGGCGAGGTCGGTGACGAACCGGTCGTGGATCCCGT
Organism: Amycolatopsis sp. NPDC098790; assembly: GCF_044759945.1. Classification (NCBI taxonomy): domain Bacteria; kingdom Bacillati; phylum Actinomycetota; class Actinomycetes; order Pseudonocardiales; family Pseudonocardiaceae; genus Amycolatopsis; species Amycolatopsis sp. NPDC098790. Next base: position 527,829 of record NZ_JBIWAI010000004.1, on the reverse strand, counting down.
CCTGGACGATCAAGCGCGCACCCGCCGAGCAGACCTGTCCCGAGTGGACGAACGCGGCCATCAGCGCGTAGTCCAGCGCGGTGTCGTAGTCGGCGTCGGCGAAGACGACGTTCGGGTTCTTGCCGCCGAGTTCCAGGGCGACCCGGCGGACGCCCTTCGCGGCGGCCGTCATGATCTTCTCGCCGGTCGCGTAGCCGCCGGTGAAGGAGACCAGGTCGACACCCGGGTGCTCGACCATCGCCGCGCCGACCCGGCCGTCGCCGAGCAGCAGGTTGACGACGCCGTCCGGCACGCCGGCCTCTTCGAGCAGGGCGACCAGCTTGATCGTGGTCAGCGGCGTGACCTCGCTGGGCTTGAGCACGACGGTGTTGCCCGCGGCCAGCGCCGGCGCGACCTTCCAGGACATCTGCAGCAGCGGGTAGTTCCACGGCGCGATCAGCGCGCAGACGCCGACGGGCTCGTGCACGATCCGGCTGACGACGGTCGCGCTGCCCGCGTCGACCAGGCGGCCGGCGTCCTTGTCGGCGAGGTCGGCGTAGTAGCGGAAGACGCCTGTGACGTCGTCGATGTCGATGCCGCCCTCGCCGAGCGTCTTGCCGGTGTCGAGGCTCTCGGTGCGGGCCAGTTCTTCGCGGTCGCGGACCAGGAGGGCGGCTACCTTACGCAGTAAGGCACCGCGTTCGGTGGCGGTCGTCCGCCGCCACGGACCCTCGTCGAAGGCCCGGCGGGCGGCTCTGACCGCGGCGTCGACCTCCTCGTGCCCGGCTGCGGCGACCTGCTCGATCACCTGGCCGGTCGCGGGGTTCAGCACGTCGAGGTAGCGGTCCGTCATGCGGCCCTTCCCGGATCGGTAGTGGCTGCTTCGCGTCAAGAGTGCGTACATTTGTACGCGAAGTGTGTACAGATGTCCACAAGGGGGCTCGATGGCGAAGAGCGAACCCGGCGCGAGCAGGCGCCGCGGCCCGAACGACCCCGAACGGCGGGCCCGGATCGCCCAAGCGGCGATCGAGGTGGTCGCGCAGCGGGGGATCGACGGCGTCACGCACCGGTCGGTGGCGGCCGCCGCGGGTGTCCCGCTCGGCTCGACGACCTACCACTTCGCGACGCTGGACGACCTCCTCGAGGTCGCCCTGCACGAGGCCGCCGAGAAGAACGTGCACGCGCTGAAGGAGTGGGAGTCCGCGCTGCCGCCGGACGCCGATTTCGCCGCGGCGCTCGCCGACCTGGTGATGGGCTACGTCAACGAGCAGTACCGCGACACCGTCGTCGAGTACGACCTGTACGTCGCCGCCCTGCACCGGCCGGCGCTGCGCAAGGCGAGCGCGGCGTGGGACGAGGCGCTCATCGCCTTCTTCGGCATCCGCACGGACCCGCTGACCGGCCGGCTCCTGGCCGGGTTGTTCTGCGGCCTGCTCATGCAGCTGGCTCTCGCCGACCCCCGGCCGGGCCGCGAAGAGATCGAAACGCTGTTCCGGCGGGCGATCGACGGCCCGGCGGCCTGAACCGCCTGCGGGCACTGAAAAACCCGCCTTGACAGCCGCGCGTGGCGGCAGTCACTCTGTTCCGGAGTGAGCAACAAGACGCGTTCTGCGCAACTCCCGAACTGATCCGCGGAGAGGACCACGCCGGTGACCGCAATCGATCTCCCGCCGAGCCTGCTCGCCACCCTGCCCGGCTCCGCCTACACCGACCCGGCGGTCTTCGCGGCCGAACAGGCGAAGATCTTCGAAGCGGACTGGTTCTGCGCCGTGCGCAGCGCCGACCTCGCCGGGCCCGGGGCGTTCGAGACCGTGCAGATCGGCAAGGAGAGCGTCCTGGTCTCCCGGGGCCGGGACGGCAAGCTCAACGCGTTCCTCAACGTCTGCCGCCACCGCGGCGCCCGGCTGTGCACGTCCGAGAGCGGGACCGTGAAACGCGCGTTCCAATGTCCGTACCACGCCTGGACGTACGGCCTCGACGGCAAGCTGGTCGCCGCGCCCAACCTCACCGGCATGCCGGACGTCGACCGCACCGAGTTCGGCCTCACCCGGCTGTACCTGCGCGAATGGCTCGGCTACGCCTGGGTGTGCCTGGCCGATGAGCCGCCGTCGTTCGAAGAGACCGTCGTCGGCGCCGTCACCGAACGGCTCGGCGGCCCGGCCGAGATCGACGCCTACGGCATCGACGGCCTCGCCCTCGGCAAGCGCATCGAGTACGACGTGCGGGCGAACTGGAAGCAGATCATCGAAAACTTCATGGAGTGCTACCACTGCGCGACGATCCACCCGGAGCTGACCGAGGTGCTCCCGGAGTTCGCCGACGGCTACGCCGCGCAGTACTACGTCGGCCACGGCGCCGAGTTCGGCGGCGAGATCAAGGGCTTCACCGTCGACGGCTCCGAGGGCGTCGACCGCCTGCCCGGGGTCACCGAGGCGCAGGACCGCAAGTACTACGCGATCACCATCAAGCCGGGTGTCTTCGTCAACCTCGTCCCCGACCACGTCATCGTCCACCGCATGTTCCCGCTGGCACCCGACCGGACGCTGGTGCGCTGCGACTGGCTGTACCTGCCCGAGGTCGTCGAATCGGAGCGGGACCTCAGCCGGTCGGTGGAGTTGTTCCACCGCGTCAACCTGCAGGACTTCGAGGCGTGCGAACGCTGCCAGCTCGCGATGGACTCCCGCTCGTACGCGCGCGGCGGGGTGCTCGTGCCGAGCGAGCACCACATCGGCGCGTTCCACGACTGGGTCCGCGCCCGGCTGGCGGTCTAGATCAACGCGCGGATCGCGGCCTCGAACCCGGTGACGTGCTCGAGCGTCAGCGCGGCCGCCTTCTCGGCGTCACCCTCGATGATCGCGGTGAGGAGCGGGACGTGCTCGTCGACGTGGCCGGCCATCCCGGACAGCCGGGGCACGAACACGCACCAGATCCGGGTCGCCAGGTTGTCGTACCGGATCAGCGTGTCCTCGAGGAACGGGTTGTGCACGCACCGGTAGATCGCCCGGTGCAGGGCGAGGTCGGTGCGCAGCAGCTCGCTGTTGCCGCCGCCCGGGACGCCGGCGTCGAGCTGCGCGCGCAGCTCGGTCAGGGTCGTTCGGTCGGCGTCCGTGGCCCGCGAAGCCGCGGCGGCCGTCGCCATCGGTTCGAGGGTGCGCCGGACCTCGGAGATGTGCGCGAGGTCGGAGATGTTGACGTCGGTGGCGAACGTCCCGCGCCGCGGGTAGGCGACGACCAGCCGCTCGGATTCGAGGCGTTTCAGCGCTTCGCGGATCGGCGTCCGGCCCATGCCGAGTTCGCTGCCGAGCTCCTCCTCGTTGAGGGGGGAGCCGGGCCGGATGTCGAGCATGACCAGGCGATCACGGACGAAGAGGTACGCCTGTTCCGCCAGGGATGGGGGATTGACCTGCGGGTGCATGGCGCTTAGCCTACATCGACGATTGATATATCAGAAGTCGACCAGACGGAGTTTTCCATGACCGCGACGATCGACCAGCACGTGCTCAACCGGTCCCTGGCCGACTACGACCCGGCGGTGGCCGCCGCGATCGGCGCCGAGCTGCACCGGCAGCGGTCGACGCTCGAGATGATCGCCTCCGAGAACTTCGCCCCGCTGAGCGTCCTGCAGGCCCAGGGTTCGGTGCTCACCAACAAGTACGCCGAGGGCTACCCCGGCCGGCGCTACTACGGCGGCTGCGAGCACGTCGACGTCCTGGAGCAGCTCGCCATCGACCGCGTCAAGGCGCTGTTCGGCGCGGGGTTCGCCAACGTCCAGCCGCATTCGGGCGCGCAGGCCAACGCGGCGGCGATGGCCGCGCTCCTCAAGCCCGGCGACAAGATCCTCGGCCTCTCGCTGGCCCACGGCGGCCACCTCACGCACGGCATGCGGATCAACTTCTCCGGACTCCTCTACGACGTCGCCGCCTACGAAGTGTCCGAAAAGGACTTCCGGGTCGACATGGCCGAGGTCGAACGCCTCGCGAAGGAGCACCGGCCGAAGCTGATCATCGCCGGCTGGTCGGCCTACCCGCGTCAGCTGGACTTCGCGCGCTTCCGCGAGATCGCCGACGAGGTGGGCGCGTACCTGATGGTCGACATGGCCCACTTCGCCGGGCTGGTCGCCACCGGCCTGCACCCGTCGCCGGTGCCGCACGCGCACGTCACGACGACCACCACCCACAAAACCCTCGGCGGCCCGCGCGGCGGCGTGGTGCTGACGAACGACGCGGGCCTGGCCAAGAAGGTCAACTCCGCGGTGTTCCCCGGCCAGCAGGGCGGCCCGCTCGAGCACGTGATCGCGGCCAAGGCCGTCTCGTTCAAGATGGCTTCCGAGCCGGCGTTCGTCGAACGCCAGCAGCGCACCTTGCGCGGCGCGAAGCTCCTGGCCGAGCGGCTCCTGGTCGAGGACGGGATCTCGGTGCTGACCGGCGGCACCGACGTCCACCTTGTGCTCGTCGACCTGCGGAACTCCGAGCTGGACGGCAAGCAGGCCGAAGACCGGCTGCACGAGGTCGGCATCGCCGTGAACCGCAACGCCGTCCCGTTCGACCCGCGGCCGCCGATGGTCACCTCGGGCCTGCGGATCGGCACCCCGGCGTTGGCCACCCGCGGCTTCGGCGACGCCGAGTTCCGCGAAGCCGCCGACGTCATCGCCGAAGCCCTCAAGCCCGGCTACGACGTCGAGAAGCTGCGGTCCCGCGTCACCGCGCTGGCCGAGGCGTTCCCGCTGTACCCGGACGAGGAGGCCCGATGACCGATCTGCCGGAGCACCCGGACTTCCTGTGGGACAACCCCGAGCCCCGCAAGGCCTACGACGTCGTCATCGTCGGTGGCGGCGGGCACGGGCTCGCCACCGCCTACTACCTGGCCAAGCAGGGCATCACGAACGTCGCCGTGCTCGAAAAGGGCTGGCTCGCAGGCGGGAACATGGCCCGCAACACCACGATCATCCGCTCCAACTACCTCTGGGACGAGAGTTCCGGCATCTACGAGCACTCCCTCAAGCTGTGGGAAGGCCTCGAAGAGGACCTCGGCTACCCGATCCTGTTCAGCCAGCGCGGGGTGCTCAACCTGGCGCACAGCCTGCAGGACGTCCGCGACAGCGTCCGCCGCGTCGAGGCCAACAAGCTCAACGGCATCGACGCCGAATGGGTGGACGCCGACGGCGTCAAGGAAATCTGCCCGATCGTCAACACCTCCCCGGACGTCCGCTACCCGGTGCTCGGCGCGACCTTCCAGCCACGCGCGGGCATCGCCAAGCACGACTACGTGGCCTGGGGCTTCGCTCGCGCCGCGCACGAACTGGGTGTCGACCTCATCCAGAACTGCGAGGTCACCGGCATCTCCACTGTGGACGGACGGGTCACCGGCGTCGAGACGTCCCGGGGCCGGATCGCCGCCGGGAAGGTCGCGCTGTGCGCGGCCGGGCACACCTCGGTGCTGGCCCGGATGGTCGGCCTCGACCTGCCGCTGACGTCGCACCCGTTGCAGGCGCTGGTGTCCGAGCTCCTCGAACCGATCCACCCGACGGTCGTCATGTCGAACGCCGTGCACGTCTACGTTTCCCAGGCGCACAAGGGCGAACTCGTGATGGGCGCCGGCATCGACTCGTACAACGGATACGGCCAGCGCGGTTCGTTCCACATCATCGAGCAGCAGATGGCGGCCGCGCTGGAGCTGTTCCCGGTGTTCGCGCGGGCGCACCTGCTGCGGACGTGGGCGGGGATCGTCGACACCAGCCCGGACGCCTCGCCGATCATCGGCCTCACTCCGGTGGAGAACCTGTTCCTCAACTGCGGCTGGGGGACCGGTGGCTTCAAGGCCACCCCCGGCGTCGGCGACGTCTTCGCGGCGACCGTCGCGCGCGGCAAGCCCCATGAATACGCCGAGCCGTTCAGCCTCGACCGGTTCACCACCGGTGCCCTCGTCGACGAGCACGGCGCCGCCGCCGTCGCGCATTAGGAGATCCCGTGCAACTCATCCCCTGCCCCTGGTGCGGGCCTCGCGAGGAAGCCGAGTTCCACTACGGCGGCCAAGCGCACGTCGCCTACCCGGCGGATCCCTCGACACTGTCCGATGAGGAGTGGGCCAAGTTCGTCTTCTTCCGCGACAACCCGAGCGGGCCGTTCGCCGAGCGGTGGAGCCATTCGGCGGGCTGCCGCCGGTGGTTCAACGCCGTCCGCGACACCCGCACCCACGACCTCCTGGCGGTCTACCGCCTCGACGAGCCCCGGCCGGTGATCTCGTGACCCGATTGTCCGGCGTCCCGCTCAAGTTCACCTTCGACGGCCGCGAGCTGACCGGTTTCCTCGGCGACACCTTGGCTTCCGCGTTGCTGGCCAACGGCATCCACCACGTCGCGACCAGCATCAAGTACGGGCGGCCGCGCGGGATCGTCGCCGCCGGCGTCGAGGACTCGAACGCGTTGGTGCAGATCGAAAAGCCGTTCCCCGAGCCGATGCTTTCGGCGACGGCGGTCGAGCTGTACGACGGTCTGGAGGCCCGCGGCCTGCGTGGTCAAGGCCGGCTCGCCGCCGAGCCGGACCCGGCGCGGTACGACGCCAAGCACGCCCACTGCGATGTCCTGGTCATCGGCGCTGGTCCCGCCGGCCGTGCCGCCGCTGCCGCCGCGTCCGGCCGGGTGCTGCTCGTCGACGACCAACCCGACGGCGAAGCTCCCGAGGGAGTCCGGTTCCTTTCGCGCACCACGGCGTTCGGCGTCTACGACGACGGGTTCGTGCTCGCCCTGGAACGCCGGGCTGAGCCCGCAGCCCCGGAACGCATCTCGCGGCAGCGCGTCTGGCGGATCCGGGCGAAGCGGATCGTCATCGCCACCGGCGCCCACGAACGGCCGATCGTCTTCCCGGACAACGACCGTCCCGGCATCATGCTCGCCTCGGCCGCGCGCACGTACCTGAACCGCTACGGCGTCTTGGCCGGGCGGCGCGTGGTCGTGTTCACCACCAACGACTCCGCTTACGAGGCTGCGTCCGACCTGGCGGGAGCCGGGGCCGAGATCGTGCGGATCGTCGACGCCCGCGAGGGGTACGGAGTCATCGGCACCGACGGCGATCAGCACATCACTGCCGCGCACATCGCTCCGCTGGGATCGCTGGTGGGTGAGCGCGTCGAGTGCGACCTGCTGCTCGTGTCCGGCGGCTGGAACCCGGCCGTCCACCTCTACAGCCAGGCCCGCGGCAAGCTCCGGTACGCCCCGGAACTGGGCGCGTACGTCCCGGACGGCTCGCTCCCGACCGTGAGCGTCGTGGGTGCCGCGGCCGGTGAAGGCCTGCCGGAAACCAAGGTGCTCTGGCAGGTGCCCGCGCCGGAGTCCGAAGTGGACACCCGGTTCGTGGACCAGCAGCGCGACGCGACCGTGTCGGACGTCCTGCGTGCCACCGGCGCCGGCCTGCGGTCGCTGGAGCACATCAAGCGCTACACGACCATCGGCACCGCGCACGACCAGGGCAAGACGTCCGGCATGCTCGCCGCCGGCATCACGGCCGAGGCCCTCGGTGTCGACTTGGCGACCCAGCGCCCGACGACGTTCCGGCCGCCGTACACGCCGGTCGCGTTCGCCGCGCTGGCCGGGCGCGACCGCGGTGAGCTGCACGACCCCGTGCGCGTCACGACGATCCACCCGTGGCACGTCGAACACGGTGCCGAGTTCGAGAACGTCGGCCAGTGGAAGCGGCCGTGGTACTACCCGCGGCCCGGCGAGTCGATGCACGACGCCGTCCGGCGCGAATGCCGGGCGGCCCGCAACGACGTCGCCGTGATGGACGGGTCCACGTTGGGCAAGATCGACGTCCAGGGCCCGGACGCCGGCTGGTTCCTCGACATGCTCTACACGAACATGATGAGCACGCTGAAGGTCGGCCGGATCCGCTACGGCGTGATGTGCGGTGTGGACGGCATGGTGATCGACGACGGTACCGTGATCCGCGTCGGCGAGGAGCGGTTCCTGGTCACGACGACGACCGGCAACGCGGCGATGGTCCTCGAGTGGATGGAGGAGTGGCTTCAGACGGAGTGGCCGCACCTGCGCGTTTTCGCGACGTCGGTGACCGAGCACTGGACCACGATCCCGCTGGTCGGCCCGCGTTCGCGAGAAGTCCTCGGCCGCCTGGCGCCTGCCCTCGACGTCTCGAACGAGGCCTTCGGGTTCATGACCTGGCAGGACGCCGAGGTCGCCGGTCTCCAAGCGCGCGTCTGCCGGATCAGCTTCTCCGGCGAACTGGCGTACGAGATCAACGTGCCGTCGTGGTACGGACTTCAGCTCTGGCAGTCCATAGTGGATCAAGGGGCGACGCCGTACGGCACCGAGACCATGCACGTCCTGCGGGCCGAGAAGGGCTACCCGATCATCGGCCAGGACACCGACGGCACGGTCACCCCGCAAGACCTCGGCATGTCCTGGGCCGTGTCGAAGAAGAAGGCCGACTTCATCGGCAAGCGGTCCTTCGCCCGCGCCGAGAACAACCGGCCGGACCGCAAGCAATTCGTCGGCCTGCTGCCGGTCGACCCGTCGGTGCTGTTGCCGGAGGGCTCGCAGATCATCGAATCGGAGGTCGTGCCGGAACCGCCGGTGCGGATGCTCGGCCACGTGACGTCCAGCTACGACAGCGCCGCCCTCGGCCGCACCTTCGCGCTCGCTCTGGTGCGCTCGGGTCGCGAGCGGGTCGGCGAGACGCTGTACGTGCCGGTCGGGGACCAGGTCGTGCCGGTGACCGTGACCGAATCCGTGCTCTTCGACAAGGAAGGAGCCCGCCGTGACGGTTGACGCGGTCGACGAACCGTTCCGCACCCAGCTCACCGTCCGCCTCCGCGACGGCGACACCCTTCTCGGCGTCCCCTTGCCCGGCCCGTGCCGGTACACGAGCGGCCACGGCGTCGACATCCTCTGGATGGGCCCCGACGAGTACCTCGTCCTCGGACCGGAGCTTTCACGTGAAAGCTCCGACCTGGAAGCGGCACTTTCACGTGAAAGTGCCGCGGTGGTGGATGTGTCGGCGCAGCGCAACGTCGTGCGGCTCACCGGTGAGCATGCGGCTGATGTGCTGGCGCACGGGTGCTCGATCGACCTGGAGGCGTCGCCGCCGGGTACCTGCGTGCAGACGTTGCTCGCGCGGACCGGGATCGTGCTGATGGTCCGGGAGGACGGCTTCACGATCCTCGTGCGGCAGTCCTTTTCGGACTATTTCAAGGCATGGCTGGCCGACGCGAGCCTGGAGTACGTCTGATGGCCTTCACCCTGACGCTCAAGTGCCCGGAACGCTCGGGCATCGTCCACGCCGTCACGACGTTCCTCGTCGGGCAGGGCTGCGACATCGTCGAGCACCAGCAGTTCGACGACGACGTCCGCGGCTCGCTGTTCCTGCGCACGTCGTTCACCTGCGCCGAGCAGACCACAGTGGACGATCTGACGCGGGCGTTCGCGCCGGTGGCCGGGGACTTCGGCATGGAGTTCGACTTCTCGGACGGCACTCCGCCGCGCATCCTCGTGATGGTGTCGAAGTTCGGGCACTGCCTCAACGACCTGCTGTTCCGCTGGCGCGCCGGCGGGCTGGGCGCGGAGATCGCGGTGGTCGTGTCCAACCACGAAGACCTGCGGCCGATGGCCGAGGCGGCCGGCGTGCCGTTCGTGCACGTCCCGGTCGCGCCCGACACCAAGCCGGAGGCCGAACAGCGGCTCTTGGACCTGGTCGGGGAGTACGAAGTGGACTTGATCGTGCTCGCCCGGTACATGCAGGTGCTGTCCAACGAGCTGTGCCAGAAGCTCGAAGGCCGTGCGATCAACATCCACCACTCGTTCCTGCCCGGGTTCAAGGGCGCCAAGCCCTACCACCAGGCCTACGACCGCGGCGTCAAGTACGTCGGCGCGACCGCGCACTACGTCACGCCCGACCTCGACGAAGGCCCGATCATCGAGCAGGAGGTCCAGCGCGTCGACCACACGTACTCACCGCGCGAGCTGGTGACCGTCGGCCGCGACGCCGAAGCCCTCGCCCTCTCCCGCGCGGTGCGCTGGCACTGCGAACGCCGCGTCCTGCTCAACGGCAACAGCACCGTCGTCTTCCGTTAGGAGATCCGCCATGACCGCACCGAAAGTCGTGATCATCGGCGCCGGCATCGTCGGCGCGAACCTGGCCGACGAGCTGACCACCCGCGGCTGGACCGACGTCACCGTGCTCGACCGGGGCCCGCTGCCGCGCACCGGCGGGTCGACGTCCCACGCGCCCGGCCTGGTGTTCCAGACCAACCCGTCCAAGGCGATGACGGACTTCGCTCGCTACACCGTCGAAAAGCTGCGGAGCCTGGACTGCTTCCTCCAGGTCGGTGGCATGGAGCTCGCGACCACCCCGGCCCGCTGGGAAGACCTCAAGCGCAAGCACGGCTGGGCGACGTCGTGGGGCGTCGAAGGACGGCTGATCGACGCGGCCGAATGCGTCGAGCGCTGGCCGCTCCTGGACGAGTCCCGCATCTTCGGCGCGCTGCACGTCCCGACCGACGGGCTCGCGCGGGCCGCCAAGGCCGTCGAAGTCCTGGCCGCGCGCGCCGGTGAGCGTGGCGCGAAGTTCCTCGGCTCGACCCGCGTCACCGACGTGCTGCAGGAACGCGGCCGCGTCACCGGCGTCCGGACCGACCAGGGCGACTTCCCGGCCGACGTCGTCGTGTCGTGCGCGGGCTTCTGGGGTCGCGAGATCGGCGCGATGGCGGGCATGGACGTCCCGCTGCTGCCCCTGGCCCACCAGTACGCCAAGACCGGTCAGGTCGCGGAACTCGTCGGGCGCAACACCGACGAGGTCGAGGCGAGCCTGCCGATCCTGCGGCACCAGGACCAGGACCTGTACTTCCGCGAGCACGTCGACCGGCTCGGCATCGGCTCCTACGCGCACCGGCCGATGCCGGTCGAAGAGTCCACACTGGACCCGACGGTGACCGAGACGGCCATGCCGTCCATGCTGCCCTTCACCGAGGACGACTTCGCGCCGTCGTGGGAACAGAGTCAACTGCTGTTGCCCGCGCTGCGGCAGACGAAGGTCGAAGAAGGCTTCAACGGCATCTTCTCCTTCACCCCGGACGGCCAGTCGCTGGTCGGCGAGTCGGCCGACGTCCGCGGGTTCTGGCTGGCCGAGGCGATCTGGGTGACGCACTCCGCCGGCATCGCGAAGGCGGTCGCCGAACTGCTCGTCGACGGGCATTCCGAAGTGGACACCCACGACATCGACGTCCACCGCTTCGAGGAGGTGCAGCTCGCGCCGTCGTACGTGCGCGAGACGGCGCAGCAGAACTTCGTCGAGGTCTACGACATCCTGCACCCGTTGCAGCCCAAGCTGTCCCCGCGCGATCTGCGCGTAACGCCGTTCCACGCCCGGCAACGCGAGCTGGGCGCGGTGTTCCTGGAGGCGGGCGGCTGGGAGCGCCCGCACTGGTTCGAGGCCAACGCGCCGCTGCTGAAGAAGCTCCCGCACGACGCGCTGCCGCCGGCGCGGGACGCGTGGTCGGCGCAGTTCCACTCGCCGATCGCGGCGGCCGAGGCGTGGCAGACGCGCAACGGCGTCGCGCTGTACGACATGACACCGTTGAAGCGCGTGGAGATCAGCGGACCCGGCTCACTGGAGTTCCTGCAGTCGCTGACGACCAACCAGCTCGCCAAGTCGGTCGGCTCGGTGACGTACACGCTGATGCTCGACAACGCCGGCGGCATCCGCAGCGACGTCACCGTGGCCCGGCTCGAACCGGACCTGTTCCAGGTCGGGATCAACGGGAACATCGACGTCGACCACTTCGTCAAGCACGCACCGCCCGGCGTCCGGGTCCGGGACGTCACCGGCGGGACGTGCTGCATCGGCGTCTGGGGGCCACTCGCTCGTGATCTCGTGCAGCCGCTGTCGCACGAGGACTTCTCGCACGCCGGTTTGAAGTACTTCCGGGCACGCAAGGCGCGAATCGCCGGGGTGCCGGTGGTCGCGATGCGACTGTCCTATGTGGGCGAACTCGGCTGGGAAATCTATACGAGCGCGGACAACGGCCTGCGGCTGTGGGACGCGCTGTGGGCGGCCGGGCAGCCCCTCGGCGTCATCGCGGCCGGCCGGGCGGCCTTCAACAGCCTGCGGCTGGAGAAGGGCTACCGGCTGTGGGGCACCGACATGACCACCGAACACGACCCGTACGAGGCGGGTGTCGACTTCGCGGTGCGCCCGGCGAAGGGTGACTTCCTCGGCCGGGATGCCCTCGAAGGCCGGACGCCGTCGCGGCGGTTGCGGTGCCTCACGATCGACGACGGCCGCACGGTCGTCCTGGGCAAGGAACCGGTGTTCGTCGACGGCGTGGCTTCGGGCTACGTCACGAGCGCGGCGTACGGGTACACCATCGGGCGGCCGATCGCCTACGCGTGGCTCCCGGCGGCGGCGGACATCGGCAGCAGCGTGGAGATCGAGTACTTCGGCCGCCGGGTCGCGGCCACCGTGGCCGCCGAGCCACTGGTCGACCCCGGCATGGAACGAATCCGGCGGTGAGCGTGACCGGATCACGAGCGACGTCCTGAAGCCTCTCCGGGAGGCGGGCGGTGGTCAGTCGCTGAAGTCGCCGTTCATCGACTGCGTCGACGGGCCGTCCCCGGAGCCGGCGCTGCTGCTCTGGAGCCTCCCGTCGAGCTTGGCCGTCGCCTTGACCGAGCCGTCGGTGTACTTCATGACGACCCGGTACTCGTGCTTGCCGGTGCCGGCGGGGAAGCTGAACGTCCGGCTCCACGGCAGCTTCACGGCCGTCTCGGTCGTTTCCTTGCCGTCGACCGTGCAGGTCAGCGTGGTGATGGTGGCGGTGCCGGAAACGTCGAACACGAGCTGGTGCGGCTCGCCCGGAGGTGCTTCGTTGCCGCAGCCCGCGGCCAGCACCGCGGCGGTCAGGAACACGACGGTGCGCTTCACCCCCCGAGGGTAACGTCGGTCACGTCGGCATGTCGGCCGTTCCGGGCGGGTACATCCACAGCAACTCCATGGAAGCGCGCCAGGAAATTCTCAGGAACGAGGCGTTTCCTGGAACGGCCGGAGGCTTGTCGAGGGCTGGAGCTGTGCATGAGCGAGTACGACCGAGGACCGCAGGGCGGCGGCGAGTACCCGTACGGCTACGGCCAGGGCCACTACCCGCAAGGTCAGGGCTACTACGACCAGCAGCCCCACTACGGTCAGCAGCCCTATGACCAGCCCCGCGACCAGTGGGGCCGCCCGTACCCGCCCCAGTACACCCAGCCGCAGGGTTTCCACGGTCCTGAGGGCTATTACGGCCGGCCGGGCTATCCGCCGCCCGTTCCGCAGCCGCCGCGCCGGCGTCCCGTCCGGGCGCTGGCCTTCGCCGTGGTCGCGGTGGCGATCGCCGTCGTCGCCGGGCTCGGCATCGGGCACCTCATCTCGGCGTCGACCAGCCCGAGCGCGAGCGGCAACCAGAACTTCGGCTTCTCCGGGCAGCCCAGCTCGTCGCAGACGGTGCTCGACGCCGACGCCGTGGCCGCGAAGGTCAACCCGGCCATCGTCAACATCAACACCGAGCTCGGCCTGCAGGGCGCGGCCGCGGCGGGCACCGGGATCGTGCTCACCGCGGACGGCGAGATCCTGACGAACAACCACGTCGTCGCCGGCGCGACCAGCATCAAGGCGACCAGCATCGGCACCGGCGACACGTACAAGGCGCACGTCGTCGGCTACAACCGCAGCGAGGACATCGCGGTCATCCAGCTCGAAGGCGCCTCCGGTCTGCCGACCGCCAGCATCGGCGACTCGTCGACGGTCAAGGTCGGCGACCAGATCCTCGGCCTCGGCAACGCGGGCGGCAAGGGCGGCGACCCGGTGCCGGCGCCGGGCACGGTGACGGCGCTGGACCAGTCGATCACGGCGTCCGACGAGTCGAGCGGCTCGTCCGAGCAGCTCACCGGCCTGATCCAGGTCCGCGCGAACATCGAGTCCGGCGACTCCGGTGGGCCGCTGGTCAACGCGGACGCGCAGGTCATCGGCGTCGACACGGCCGCGTCCACCGGTTATCAGCTCAACGGCCGCCGCAGCGGCGGCGCCGGGCAGGGCTTCGCGATCCCGATCAACCAGGCGGTCGACATCGCGCACAAGATCGTCGCGGGCACGGCGACGGACAAGATCCACATCGGCAAGACGGCGTTCATCGGGGTCTCGGTGGCGGACGGCCAGGGCGGCGCCCAGGTCCGCGAGGTGGTCGCGCGCGGCCCGGCGCAGCAGGCGGGGCTCGCGGCGGGCAGCGTGATCACGGCGATCGACGGCGTGCCGGTCGACTCGGCGACGACGTTGACGAACGTGATGGACACCCACCACCCGGGTGACAAGCTGACGCTGACGGTCACGGACGCGTCGGGGGCGCAGCAGCAGTTGCAGGTGACGGCCGCGGAGGGTCCGGTCGGCTGACGGTCAGCGCAGGGTCTCGTTGAGCACTTCGCGGTGCGTCTGCTTGGCCGCGAGGTACTTCTCCCGGCCGGCGTCGGTGATCGTCACGAAGATGCCGCGCCGGTCGACCTCGCACAACGCTCGCTCGACCAGGCCTTCCTTCTCCAGCCGGGCGACCAGCCGTGACGTCGCGCTCTGGCTGAGGTGGATCGCCCCGGTCAGGTCGGCCGAGCGGCACTTGAAGTCGCACGTCGCGAGGCGCTCCAAGGCCTCGAACTCGTTCGCGCCGATGCCGTGGCGCTCCTGCAGCCGGCACTCGAGCGTGGTGAACACGGCCGAGTAGCGGGCCAGCAGCTCGTGCCACTCTTCGACCAGACCTTGCTCAGCGACGTCGCTCACGGCGACCAACTTAGCATGCGCAAGCATCAGATGCAAACACATTAAATGCTTCGACATTAGATGCGCGTGCATGTACTGTCGCCGCCATGAGCTCTTCCGTGTCCTTGTCCACCACCTCGACCCGGTGGGACGCACGTCTCTGGGGTGTCCTGCTCACCGTTTCGATCGTCATCGGCCTCGACGCGCTCGACGTGTCGATGGTCGGCGTCGCGCTCCCCGTCATCCAGGCCGACCTGGGCCTGTCCACCAACGCGCTGCAATGGGTCGTCAGCGGGTACGTCCTCGGCTACGGCGGGCTGCTGCTGCTCGGCGGGCGCACCGCCGACCTGCTCGGCCGCCGCCGCGTGTTCCTCGTCGCCGTCGCCGTGTTCGCGCTGGCCTCGCTGCTCGGCGGCCTCGTCGACGACGGCGCGCTGCTCATCGCGAGCCGTTTCGTCAAGGGCCTCGCCGCCGCGTTCACCGCGCCGGCCGCGCTGTCCATCATCACCACGACGTTCCAGGAAGGCCCGGCCCGCAACAAGGCGATCAGCATCTTCGCCGTGTTCGGCGCCAGCGGGTACTCCGCCGGTCTCGTGTTCTCCGGCCTGCTGACCGAGGTCGGCTGGCGCTGGACGTTCCTGCTGCCCGCCCCGATCGCGCTCGTCGCGCTGGTCGCGGCCTGGAAGCTGATCCCGTCGTACCAGCGGGAAGAGGGGCGCGGCTACGACTTCCCGGGCGCGATCACCGGCGCCGCCGGCTCGCTGCTGCTGGTGTTCGGCGTCGTCGAAGCGCCGGAGATCGGCTGGGCCGCACCGCGCACGCTGATCACGTTCGCCGTCGCGCTCGCCCTGCTGGTGACGTTCGTGGTCATCGAGAAGCGCAGCGCGCACCCGCTGCTGCGGCTGGGGATCCTTCGCTCCGGACCGCTGGCCAGGGCGAACCTCGGCGGGGCGCTGTTCTTCGGCGCGTACATCGGGTTCCAGTTCGTCGTGATGCTGTACCTGCAGCGGGTGCTGGGCTGGTCCGCGCTGCAGACGGCGCTCGGCTTCCTGCCGGCGGCGCTGATCGTGGCGTTCGGCTCGCCGCGCATCGAGCCGCTGATCGACCGCGTCGGCACGCCGCGCACGATCTTCGCGGGCGTGGTTGCGCACGTCATCGGCTACGCGCTGTTCCTGCGGGTCGACGAGCACTCGGGGTACGCGGCGTTCGTGCTGCCCAGCATGATCCTGCTCGGCATCGGCTTCACGCTGGCGTTCTCGTCGCTGAACATCCAGGCGACGGCCGGGATTTCGGACAGCGAGCAGGGTCTGGCGGGCGGCCTGCTGAACACGTCCCTGCAGGTCGGCGGCGCGATCGGGCTCGCGGTCGTGACGGCGGTCCTGACCGCGAACGGCGGTCGTGAAGCCTCGCCGGCCGCGCTGCTCACCGGGTTGACGCCGGCGTTGAGCGTGGTCACCGGCATCGCGGTGCTGGGGCTGCTGATCGCGATCAGCGGCCTGGCCGCCCGCAAGAAGCCGGCCGAGGAGCCGGCCGAGGAGCCGGTCCCGGAGGCCGATCTGCTGGCTCTCGCGGACTGACCCGGATGACGTGAATGACTCATTCATGTCGCCAGGCGACATGAATGAGTCATTCACGTCGTTTGCCGCGCCCGACCGCGCCGAAGTTGTCGGTGCCCTCCGGTAGCGTGGAAAACGGGGGCTGCTCAGGCCGGAACCGCCACGGCCGAGCGGGAGTCGCGGAACCGCAGCGCCACTACCGCGGTCAAAGCGATCCCCGCCGCCGCAAG
Organism: Amycolatopsis sp. NPDC098790; assembly: GCF_044759945.1. NCBI lineage: Bacteria > Bacillati > Actinomycetota > Actinomycetes > Pseudonocardiales > Pseudonocardiaceae > Amycolatopsis > Amycolatopsis sp. NPDC098790. The sequence goes on along the minus strand of NZ_JBIWAI010000004.1, from coordinate 511,281 downwards.
GAACACCGCCGTGCGCAGACCGTCCACTTCGGACGCGCCCGCGTTGGCCACCGCGACGAACACCGCCAACCCGACCGTGCCGCCGACCTGCTGGGCCGTCGACGCCACCCCGGACGCGATCCCCTGTGCGGAAGCCGGAATCCCGGTCGCGGCCGCGCCGAACATCAGCGTGTAGCCCGCGCCCTGCCCCAGTCCCAGCACGACCAGCGCCGGCACCAACTCCAGGTAGGACGCCGAAAGCGTCATCGACAGCCCCAGCATGACTGCCCCGGCTCCGCCGACGACCAGGGAAACCACCAGCGTCGGACGCGTGCCGTACCGGGTGGCCAGCCGGCCCGCCGCCTGGGAACCCGCCGCGATCGCCACCATCGGCACGCCGAACGCGAGCCCGGTCGCCAGCGCGCCGTAGCCGTGCACCCCCTGGAAGTACGCGGTGAGGAAGTACAGCAGCGTCCCGAACGTGCCCATGTAGAGGAACGTCACGACGACCCCGGTGCCGAGGTTGCGTTCCCGCAGCAGCCGCACCGGCAACAGCGGATCGCGGCTGCGGCGCTCGATCACGGCGAACGCGGCCAGCGACGCAAGACCGGCGCAAGCCGGGACCAGCACCGACGTCCAGCCCACTTCCGGGCCTTCGACCAGCGCGAACACCACGAGCGTCGTGCCGAGCGTCGCGGTCAGCGCGCCCGGGAGGTCGAACCGGCGGCCGGGCGTCCGGGCCGGGTCGGCCGGCAGCAGGACGAACGCGAGCACCGCGGCCGCCGCGGCCAGGGGCACGTTCACGAAGAACACCGCCGCCCAGCCGAACGCCTGCGTCAGCACCCCGCCGAGTAGCGAGCCCAGGATCATGCCGCTGCCACCCGCCGTACCCCACACCGCAAACGCGCGGTTGCGCTCGCGACCGGCCGCGAACGACGTGCTGACCAGGGTGAGCGTCGCGGGGAAGAGCAGCGCTCCACCCAGTCCCTGCCCGGCCCGGGCGGCGACGAGCAGGCCGGGGTCCCCGGCCAGCCCACCCAGGAGCGACGCGCCGGCGTAGAGCGCGCACCCGGCGGCGAACACCCGGCGCGGACCGAGCAGGTCGCACGCCCGGCCGCCCAGCAGCAGGAACCCGCCGAACGCCACCGCGTACGCGCTCACCACCCACTGCAGGCTCTGCGCGGAGAACCCGAGGTCGCGGCCGATGTCCGGCAGCGCCACGTACACGATGTTGTAGTCGAGGGAGATGATCAGCTGCGCGAACGCCAGCAGCGCGAGCACCGCACCCGGACGGCGGGTCATCGCGCGACCCGCTCGTCCGTGCCGGGCACCTTCGCGGTGGTGATCGCGATGCGGTTCCACGTGTTGATCGTGAAGATCAGCGCGAGCAGCTGGGCCAGCTCTTCCTCGCCGAACTGGCCGGCCGCCCGGGCGTAGACGTCGTCCGGGACGCCGCCCGAGATCAGCGTGACGGCTTCGGTGAGGGCCAGTGCGGCCTGCTCCTTCTCGCTGAAGAAGTGCGAAGCCTCGTGCCACACCGCGACCATGTGCAGCCGCTCCTCGCTCTCACCGGCCTTGTGGGCGTCGGAGGTGTGCATGTGCAGGCAGTACGCGCAGCGGTTGAGCTGCGACGCGCGGATCTGGACCAGCTCGACCAGCGCGGGGTCGAGCCCGGCGCGAGCCGCGGCGTCGAAGCCGATCAGGGCCTTGAAGGCCTTCGGGGCGGACTTGGCGAAGTTGATGCGGGAGTTCGTCATGACCAGAAACCTAGGCGCGGTTTGACCTCCGTGTAGGGTGCATTTCCGTGCCGGAATCGTGGGTCAATTCGGGCGTCGACCTCCACCTGGAGTTGGCGGGCGGCGGCAAGCGAGCCGCGCTCATCGCCGCCCTGCGCGACGCCGTCCGCACCGGACGGCTCGCCCCGGGCACCCGGCTCCCGCCGTACCGGGCCTTGGCCACCGACCTGGGGCTGGCCCGCAACACCGTCGCCGACGCCTACGCCGAACTGGTCGCCGAGGGCTGGCTGACCGCGGTCCAGGGCTCCGGCACGCGCGTCGCCTCGCGGGCCGAGCCGCTTCCGCCGCCCCGGACGCCCAAGAAGGCACCGGAAGCAAGCGCGCCGCGGTACAACCTGCGTCAGGGCCAGCCGGACGCGACGACGTTCCCGCGCACCGAATGGCTGGCCGCCGCCCGACGCGCGTTGAACGTCGCCCCGCACGACGCCTTCGGGCCGGGCGACCCGCGTGGCCGGCTCGAACTGCGGGAAGCGCTGGCCGGCTACCTCGCGCGGGCCCGCGGGGTGCGGACGTCGCCGGAGCGGATCGTCGTGTGCTCGGGGTACGCGCACGCGCTGCGGCTGCTGTTCCCGGCCGTCCTGCCCGGACCGCTCGCCGTCGAGGCGTACGGGCTCCCGTTCCACCGTTCGATCTTCACGAAGGCCGGAGTCGAGACGATTCCCCTTGCCCTGGACGAAAAAGGTGCGCGTGTCGACGAACTGACCGTGCCGACCGCGGTGCTGACGCCCGCGCACCAGTTCCCGACCGGCGGCCCGCTGCACCACGACCGCCGCAAATCGGTGCTCGACCACGTCCGCACGACCGGTGGCGTGCTCATCGAAGACGACTACGACGGCGAGTTCCGCTACGACCGCAAGCCGGTCGGCGCGGTGCAGGGGCTCGACCCCGAGCACGTCGTCTACGCCGGTTCGGTGAGCAAGAGCCTGTCACCCGCGTTGCGGCTGGGGTGGCTGGTGCTGCCGGAGGCGCTGGTCGACGCGGTGCTGGCGGCGAAGGGGGAGCGCGAGGCGTGGGCCGGGGTGCTCGACCAGCTCACGCTGGCGGAGTTCTTGAACTCCGGCGCGTACGACCGGCACATCCGGCGCATGCGCCAGCGCTACCGGCGCCGTCGCGACCGGCTCGTCGACGCACTGGCCGAACGAGCCCCGCACGTGACGCCGACCGGCATCGCCGCGGGACTGCACGCGGTGCTGCGGCTGCCGCCGGGAACCGAGCCGTCGGCGGTGAAAGCCGCGGCGTGGCAAGGACTCGCGCTGGACGGCCTAGCCGCGTTCCGCCACCCGGCGAGCACGATGTCCACAATGGACGGACTGGTTGTCGGTTACGCGACCCCGCCGGAGCACGCGTACCCGGCGGCCGTCGACGCTCTCTGCCGCGCGCTGCCACCCGGGTGACCGATCAGGCCGGCTGCCACAGCTCGACGCGGTTGCCCTCGGGGTCGACCACCCAGCCGAACCGGCCGATGCCGTCCATCTCCTGGACGTCGTCGACGACGTCGGCGCCCTTCTCCCGCAGCTGGGCGAGCATCGCGTCCAGGTCGCGGACCCGGAAGTTCAGCATCGACTGCTGCGCCTGCGAACCGAAGTAGTCCGTCGACGCTTCGAACGGCGCGAACACCGTCGGCCCGGACTCCTGCCGCCACACCCCGGTCGCGTCCGTCTCCAGGCCGAGGCAGTCCCGGTACCAGGCGCCGAGCGCCTCCGGGTCCGCCGCGCGGAAGAAGTACCCACCGATGCCGAGCACGCGTTCCATGCCCCGATCCTGCCAGTGCGAAGGCACGATCGGGGCGAGGGACACGTCAGCCGACGATGTCGATCTCGAACGGGTCGGACGCGCTGTAGTTGATGTCGGCCCACACCGCACCCGGCAGGTCGTAGCGCCGGTGGGACGTCAGCTTGTTGTTGTAGCCCGCGACCTGCGTCGGGTTGTGGCCGACGCCCTGGTGGTCGTTGCCCCAGGCGAAGATGTCGCCGACCCACATCGGCTTCGAGAAGCCGTCACCGCCCAGCCGTGGCCGGACGATGACCGCCGCGCCGGGGCTGCCGGACAGGAACACCCGCACCGTGTTCTGGTTGGCGTTCGGCGGGGTGACGGTGATGCGCTCCATGATCTCCACTCCAGTCGAGGCGGAACCGTTTCCGTCCACTCCGGGCCAGTAGTCCGCGACGGACGAGACGTCGTAGCCCGGGGCGACGTCTCCGCGGTACTGCTTGGCGATCGCGCCGGCCGGGATGGCGGGATCGCCGTTGTAGTGGGCGATCCAGTAGTGCGGCTCGGCGACACCGGCCGACGAGAACGCCGACCGCACCGAGGGCCAGGTCGAGAGGTTGCAGTAGATCGTGGGATCGGCGCCGGCGGCGCGGCGCATCCGGACCCACCCCGGTGCCTCGCCCGGCGTGGCGTCGCCGGGTTCGACGTCCAGGACGTGACCGTCGTTGGTCGAGGCCTTCTTGACGATCGTGACCTTGACCGCGTTCGGGAACCTCGCCCAGTCGGCGGCCGACCAGGGTTCGAGCTTGATCTTGTCGATGTATCCCGCGACCATCTCCGCGCCGGCGGGAATGTTCGCGGCCGTGACCGCGTCGTACATCGTGCGCACGGGTTGCGTCTCCGTTCGGTGCCGTTCGCCGTTTCGGGGACGGCGAAATCGTCTCCGCGATCCGCCATCGTGCTGTTACCCATGTGGGACGGGCGTCAAGCGGAAATGTTACGCAGTTCCGGACTGTCACCAAAATGGCCCCACCGCGCAATTCCTTCACCACGGTCTCACGCGCCGATGGTGACTTTCCGCTGCCGGGTCTGGCTTCGCGCTCACCCGGCTGGCAAGCTGCCAAGACTCCACGACGGAAGGTACGTGCATGGCGGCACACCCGGCGCGGGCCCGGCGCGTCGACGCGCGGGTCGTCGTCCTGAGCGTGCTGCTCGTGGTCGCCCTGCTCGCCTGGGCCGGCGTCGACTGGCTGCGCGACCGCCTCGCCGCCGGCGGCTGCGACACCACGACTCCCGTCCGCATCACGGCGGCGCCGGACGTCGCACCGGTGCTCGGCGCGCTCGCCCGCGGCGTGCCGGGGCCGGACTGCTACACCGTCGAGGTCACCGCGGCCGCGTCGGCCGCCACCGCGGCGGCCCTGGAAGCCAACGGCGCGAACGGACCCGACGTCTGGGTGCCGGAGTCGAGCAGCTGGCTGCTGCAGGCGCGCGACCTCGGCGCGTGGAACCTGCCCGAGTCCGGCCAGTCGGTGGCGAGCTCGCCGGTCGTGCTGGCGCTGACCGACGACGTCGCGAAACAGGCGGGCTGGCCCGGGAAGTCACCGTCCTGGTCGGACGTCCTCGCGGGCAGCCCGGTCGGCCTGCCCGACCCGGGCCGCGACCCGGCGGCCATCTCCGCGCTCATCGGCCTGCAGCAGCTGACCAAGGACGCGCCCGACCCCGGCGCGGCGTTCACCGAGGAGATCCGCAAGGTGTCCGCGGTGAAGCAGCCGTTCACCGCGTCGCCGGCGTCGGAGCAGTCGGTGCTGGCGCGCAAGCTCGTCGCCGCGTACCCGGCGGCCGGCGTGCCGAGCTTCGACTACCCGTACGTCGTGTTGCCGCGGGCGTCGGAGGCTTCGCGGTCGGCGGCCGAGCGGTTCCTGCGGCTGCTGCTGGACCAGACCGCGACGAAGACGTTCGCCGACGCCGGGTTCCGGACGCCGGCCGGGCAGCTGCTCGGCGACCGGCCCCGCGACACCCGCACGGACGCGGCGCCGCGTCCGGCCGGGCCGCCGGCGCCCGACGCGATGTACGGCGTGCTGCAGGCCTGGGCCGGCGCCAACCTCAGCGCACGCGTCCAGGTGCTGCTCGACGTCTCCGGCTCGATGGCCGCCACCGTGCCCGGCACCGGCCGCAGCCGGATGGCCCTGACGCTGGAAGCCGCGACCCAGGGTCTCGGGTTGTTCAAGCCGACGACGGAAATCGGGCTCTGGCTGTTCTCGACCAAGCTCGACGGCGACAAGGACTTCAAGGAACTCCTGCCGATGCGGCCCATCTCCCAACAGCTCGCCGCCGGTGGTGTCGCGAAATTGCAGGCGGTCAAGCCGAAGGCCGGCGGCGCGACCGGGCTGTACGACTCGATCCTCGCCGCGTACCAGAACGCGCGCCAGAACTGGCAGCTCGGCCGGATCAACGTCGTCGTCGTGCTCACCGACGGCCGCAACGAGGACAGCGACTCGATCGGGCTGCCCGGGTTGCTCGGTGAACTCGGCCGGCTGCAGGACCCGCGGAAGCCGTTGCCGGTGATCGGGATCGGCATCGGCCCGGACATCGATTCGAGCGAGCTGAAGCAGATCTCGGCCGCGACCGGCGGCGAGTCGTTCACCACGCCGGACCCGCGCAAGATCTCCGACGTCTTCTACCAGGCACTGAGCAAGCTCATGTGCCAGCCGCCCGCCTGCAAGAATTGAGGACGCCCGTGTTGGTGGAGACCGAAAAGCCCGCGCCACGGGTCACGCGAAGACCGTCCACTGTGGTCATCGTGGCGTTCGTCGCCGGGGTGGTGCCGTTCGCGTTCCACACCTGGGCGGCGCTGCACGGGAGTTTCGCGCAGGACGACTTCGTCGTGACCTACCGGGCCGCCGCGGCCGGGCCGTTCGACCTCGGCTACCTCTTCCAGGACTACCACGGGCACCTGCAGCCCGGCGGGTTCTTCCTCGCCGCGGTGCTGACCTGGTGGGCGCCGCTGAACTTCGCCCTGCTCATGGCGCCGCTGCTGCTGATGCGGGCCGCCGCGACGGTGTTGTTCTGGTGCGTGCTGGTGCGCTGCTTCGGCCGCCGGTGGGCGATCCTGGTGCCGTTCACCGTGTTCACGGCCTCGACGCTGCTGCTGGTCCCGACGCTGTGGTGGGCCTACGGCGTCCAGATCGTGCCGGTGGTGCTGGGGGCCGCCGGGGCCCTGTACTGGCACGTCCGCTTCCTGCGCGAGGGCGGCCGCTGGTGGATCGGCACCTTCGCGTGGACGCTGTTCGGCCTCGCGTTCTACGAGAAGGCCGTGGTGGTCCCGGTGCTGCTGGCCGGCGTGACCGTCCTGCTCGGACAGTCCTTCCGGGAACGGTGGCGCTACTGGGCGGGGCACGCGGCGCTGCTCGCCGCGTTCGTCGTGGGCTACCTCGCGCTGACGTCGAGCCAAGTGGCCTCCGGCGGCCCGCCGATGACCGCCGGGACCGTCGCCGACCTGACCGGCCGGATGCTCGGCGACACCTTCCTGCCCGGCCTGGCCGGCGGGCCGTGGTCGGGGCCCGGGCCGGGGGCGACCTGGGCGCCGTCGCCGTTCGCCGTCGTGGTCCTGCTGTTCGCCGCGGCACTGGGCCTGCTGATCGCCGGCGCGCGCGTGGGCGGCCGCCGGGCGTGGCGGGCGTGGGCGCTGCTCGGGCTGCTGCTCGCCCTGGACGTCGGGCTGCTGGCGTTCACGCGGCTGCGCGAAGTCGGCCCGGCCGCCGGGGACGACCCGAGGTACCTGGCCGAGCTGGCGTTCGTGGCCGCCCTTTGTGGAGCGTTCGCTTTCCTGCGGCCGGGGGAAGTTGCGCCGTCCGGCGGAAAGCGTGAACGGCCGATCGCGCTAATCGCGTGCGTGCTTCTGCTCGTCAGTTCCGTGATCGGGTTTTCAAGGCTCGCCCCGGCCCTGCGGTTCGAGCATTCCGGGCAGTACCTCGCAAACGTCCGGGCGGCCGTGGCGGAGGACCCGGATCTGGTCTTCTACGACACCTTCGTGCCGTCCGATGTGGTCCACGAGTGGTTCGGCGTCGACTCCCAGGCGTCCCGGGTGGCCGGCCTGATCCCCGGCACGCACTTCGACCAGCCGACGAACCGGATGCACCTGCTCGACACGACCGGCACGCCGCACGCGATCACCGGGGTGGCCGCGGAATCCCGCGGGGTCCAGGGGCCGGTGCCGAACTGCGGCTACACGGTCGGCGAGACGCTGGTGCGCGTCCCGCTGGACAAACCGGTGCTCGGCAGGCACCTGCTGAAGATCGACTACTTCACCTCGGACGGCGGCGAAGGCCTGGTCGACCGGACGCCGGTGTGGTTCCAGGCCGGGCTGCACTCGCTGTACCTGCCGGTCGACGGCCTCTTCGACCACATCGGACTGCGGCTGTCGAGCCCGGGCGCGCCGGTGTGCGTCGCGAAGGTCGAGGTCGGGAAGCCGGTGACTCAGTAGGGGTCGTACGGGCTGTCGTGCCCGAGCAGCCGCGCGACCGGCCGCAACCGCAGGCGCAGCAGCACCTTGATGACGACGTTGCGCAGGAACCACGGCAGTTGCGCGAGCACGCGCACGCGGTCCGCCGTGGACGGTGGCTTCAGCGTGAACCGCGCCAGGGACGTGGCTCGGTCCACATAGGTGTACCGGCGTCCGAAGAGGACTTTCGCGATCGTGCCGAGCGTGACGCCGATCGAGGAGAAGCAGTCGTGCACCAGGATTTCCGCGCCCGGCGGCAGGTGGTCCGACCAGCGCAGGTCGTCGGTGTAGGTCCAGTAGTCGTGCTTGCCGTCGATGTAAAGCAGCTGTAGGGGCCGGTCCCAGTCAGGGCGCAGTTCCGTGCTGTAACCGGCGACGAGCTCGACGACGTCGTCCAGCCCGGCCTGGCGGATGTTGCGCTCGAACAGCTGCCGCGTCGGCGATCCGCCGAACAACCGGCCGTCGACGAAGGGGTCGACGGCGATCACCGTCGCGCCGGCCGTGCGGGCCGCCGAGCCGAGGACGATCGTGGATCTGCCCTGGTGGCTGCCGATTTCCAGGACGACGTCGCCCTTCTCCAGGCGGCACACGGCGTTCCACAGCGCTTCGCCCTGCGCACGCGTCATCCAGCCCTTGACGGGTTCGGCCAGAGCCCAGGCGTCTTCGAACGAGATGGCGCACCTGCCAGGGGTTCGGAAATCGGTTGGCACATGGTAGCCAGGTTTCGGCCTAGTATCTACCGGATGGTAACCGCCACCCGCGAACGGTCCCGGGACGACGCCCCGCCCTCGAGCGGCGCCCGGAAGTTCTCGGTGGGCGCGTTCGTGCGTCGGCCGAGCACGTGGATCGTGCTGGCGCTGACCACGTTGTCATTCCTGCAGATGCCGGGGAAGACGACCTTCGACACCAAGCTCGACCTCGCCGTCGATCCGCTCGCGTTCCTCGGCCGCGCGCTGCACCTGTGGAACCCGCAAGCCACGGCGGGGGAGCTGCAGAACCAGGCGTACGGCTACCTCTTCCCGATGGGCCCGTTCTTCGCGCTGTGCCAGGCCGTCGGCGTGCCGGCGTGGATCGCGCAACGCCTGTGGGGCGCCATCCTGCTCTCCGCCGCGTTCGGCGGCGCGCTGCTGCTGGCGCGCGCGATGAAGCTCGGCACCGAACGCACGCGGCTGATCGGCGCGCTCGGGTACGCGCTCGCGCCGCGGATGCTGACCGAAATCGGCGGTCTGTCCGCGGAAATGCTGCCCGCGGTGCTGCTGCCGTGGGTGCTGGTGCCGCTGGTCCGGGCCGGGACGATCGGTTCGCCGCGCCGGGCCGCCGGGTTGTCCGCGCTCGCCGTGCTGTGCATGGGTGGGGTCAACGGCGCGATGGTCGTGATGGCACTCGTCCTGCCCGGGCTGTGGCTCCTGACGCGCAAGTGGACACGACACCACGTGCGGCTCGTCGTCTGGTGGTGCGTCTTCGTCGCCGGCGCGACGCTGTGGTGGATCCTGCCGCTGCTGCTGCTCGGCGAGTACAGCCTGCCGTTCCTGGACTACATCGAGTCCGCGACGAACACCACCGCGCCGATGTCGCTGTTCGAGGTGCTGCGCGGGACCAACCAGTGGGTCGCCTACGTCGTGCAGGGCACGCCGTGGTGGCCGGGCGGCTGGTCGCTGATCGACAACCCGGTGCTGATGCTCGCGACCGGGCTCGTCGCCGGCGTCGGACTGCTCGGCCTGACCCGCCGCGGCCTGCCGGAACGCCGGTTCCTCGTGCTGGGTGTCCTCACCGGACTGACGCTGCTGACCATCGGGTACGTCGGCACGCTCGACAGCCCGGTCGCCGAACAGGTCCGGCACCTGCTCGACGGGCCGCTCGCCCCGCTGCGCAACGTTCACAAGTTCGAGCCGGTGCTGCGGCTGCCGCTGATGCTGGCGTTCGTGCACGGCATTTCGAGCCCGGTCCGGGTGAAGTCCGCGCGCCGGTTCCTGCGGCCGGCGCTGGGACTGCTGCTGGTGCTGGTGATGGCCGCGCCGGCGTGGCTGCTGAACCTGCGCTCGGGGCCGGGCTGGGACGAGGTTCCCGGTTACTGGTACGACGCCATGGGTTACGTCGCCAAGGCCGACCCGAACGCGCGGACGCTGCTGCTGCCGGCCACCGGGTTCGGCGAATACGACTGGGGCCGCACGGTCGACGAACCCGCGCAAGCCATCGCGAGAAGCCCGTGGGCGGTGCGCAACCAGGTGCCGCTGGGGTCCGAAGGCAACACGCGGCTGATGGACTCGGTCGACGCGGCGCTGGCCGACGGCCGCGGCGACCCCGGCCTCGCCGCTTTGCTCGCGCGCTCGGGCTACCGGTTCTTGCTGCTGCGCAACGACATCGACCGCGACCGGACGAACGCACCGCCGATCGCGACCCTGCGGGCCGGCCTCGCCGGCTCGCCCGGGATCGGCAAGGCGGCGGAGTTCGGGCCCCTCGAGATCTACGAGGTCCGCAAGGCCGTGCAACTCGCCACGGCGACGGCCACCACGGACGTCCCGACGGTCAGCGGCGGACCGGAAAACCTGTTGCCACTCATCGATTCCGGCCAGCTGGACCCCTCGACGCCGACAGTGCTGACCGGTGACGGCGGCTCGCCAGGCGGGCCGCGGCTGGTCACCGATGGGCTTCGCCGCGCCGAACGGAACGTAGGCGGCGTAAGGGACAACCTGAGCCAGACCCTCACCGCCGGCGAGGCGTTCCGGCAGCAGCGCGCGGCGGGGGACGTGCTGCCGTTCCCGGGCGAGGAGCACCAGACCGTCGCCGCCTACCGCGGCATCCGCGCGGTGACGGCGTCGACGGCCGCGTCGTTCGCCGACGCGTTCGGCGGGTCCGACCCGGGCCACCAGCCGTTCGCCGCGATCGACGGCGACCCGCGCACGTCGTGGCGCTCGTCGTCGTTCACCGGCCCGATCGGCCAGTGGCTCGAGGTCGAGCTGGACACGCCGCGGCTGGTGAACTCGGTCAACCTGGAGATGGTCGACGACCTGCGCGTCGGCTGGCCGGCGACGCGGGTCCGGATCACCACCGACAACGGCTCGGTCGACCAGCAGGTGATCCGCGGCGCCGGGCCGCACACCTACTCCGTGGCCGCGGGTGTGACGCGCAAGGTGCGGATCACGTTGCTGTCGCTGGTGGTCGGGCGGCAGGACGGGAACGTCGGCATCGCAGAGCTGAAGATCCCCGGCACGGAACCCCAGCGCGCGCTGGAAGTCCCGGCCGACCTGCCCGCCGGGCCCGCGCCCGGGTTCGCGTTCACGCGGGGTGCCGCGCCGCGGTACGCCTGCCTGCCCGCCGAGGGCGCGGTGCGGTGCGACGCGTCGACGGTGCGTGACGGCGAGGAACCCGACGGCATCCGGCGCCTGTTCAGCACCCCGGCCGAGCAGACGTTCCTCGTCGGCGGCACGGTGCTGCCCGCGGGCGGCGGCAAGAACCCGGTCGCGCTGCCGGGGGTCACGGTGGCGTCGACGTCCCAGCTGGGCGGCGACCCGGCGGCGGGCGGCTTCGCGGCGGTGGACGGCGACGCGGGCACGACGTGGCGCCCCGACGTCACCGACCTGCGGCCGACGCTCACCCTGAACTGGACGGCCCCGAAGCGGATTTCGGGGCTGCACATCGGAGTCGCGCCGGCGAGCGGGGCTCGCGCGCCGCGTCAAGTGGAACTGGTGGGCCGGTCCGGGTCGCGCACGGTCGAGCTCGACGCGAGCGGGTCGGCGTCCTTCGAACCCCTGGACACCGACCAGCTGCAGCTCGTGCTCCCGGGCGACGACGACGATCCCGCCGCGCGGGCCGTGGTGGGCATCGGGAGCCTGGAACTGTCCGGCACCGAGGGACTGCTGCCCGGGCCGGACCCGGCGTTCACGGTGCCGTGCGGGTCCGGGCCGAACGTCCACCTCGACGGGCTCGACTACCGGACGTCGGTGCAGGGAACGCTGTCGGACATCATCGCGCACCGGCCTCTGGAGCTGCGGATGTGCCGGGATTCGGAGGGCGGGATCTCGCTGCCGTCCGGCGGGCACGAGCTGCGGACGGACCGCTCGGACTCGTTCGTCGTCCAGGACCTGTGGCTGCGGCCCGCGGTCGAGCCGGCGCCGCCGGTGCACCGCGCGGTGCAGGTGGGGAAGTGGGACGCGGCTTCGCGGTCGGTGACGGTCGCGCCGGGCGCGGAGGCGGTGCTGGCGGTCCCGGAGAACGCGAACGCGGGCTGGGTGGCCACAATGGACGGTCGCGAGCTGGCCCGCACCAGAGTCGACGGCTGGCAGCAGGCGTGGATCGTCCCGGCCGGCGCGGGCGGCGTGGTGTCGCTGTCGTTCACCCCGGACTCGGCGTACCGGCTCGCGCTGCTGATCGGCGCGTGCGCGGTGCTGGTGCTGCTGGTGGGAGTGTTCTGGCCGGCGCGGCGGCGGCCGTTCGCGGTGCGTCCGGGCGGGTCGCTGGTGCCGGTGGTCCTGATCGGGCTGCTGGTCGCGCTCGGCGGGATGCTGCCGGTGGTGCTGCTGATCGCGTGCCTGCTGGCCCGCCAGTTCTGGGACCGCGCGCCGAGGTACCTGGCGTTCGGCGGAATGGCCGTGGCGGCGGTGGTGTCGGTGACGGGCCGCGTACTGGGCCACGGCCAGGAGTGGGCGTACGGCCCGGTCACGCAGGCGGCCCTGCTGCTGGCGGCGGCCGCGACGGTGGCGACGTGCGTGGACTGGTTCACCCGTGGGGACAACCCGACCGAACCGGCGACCTAGGCACCGGAAAGTGTCGGTGCTCCCCGGTAGCGTGGAAAACGGGGGCTGCTCAGGCCGGGAACGTCATGAAAGGGTCGTTCATGGCGTCTGGTGACATGAAAGGGTCGTTCATGGCGTCTGGCGCGCCCGCAACTCCAAAACCGCGCCGGCCACCGCCAACCCACCCGCGCAACAGGCGGCGACCGTCACCACCTGCGTCGCCGACCCGTGCAGCCAAGCCGTGATCAGCAACGCTTCCACCCCGACAGCCGCCCACATCAGCACCGCGACCCGGCGATCCCCATCAGCCAACCGCGCGTACAACAGGATCTGCACCAAAGCCAGCATCGACCCCGCCACCGCGAACGGCCACACCGGCATCGTGCTCCCGGAGTACCGCGCACCGCCGATCACCACGAGCAACGACGGCCCGAGCACCACCGAAACCAGCACCACGAAGGCATCCAGAAAAGCGCAAACCGCCAACGCCACCGGCAGTGCCTGCCGACGTCCGGAAGAAGCCGCGAACCGCGGCAACACCAGCACGCCCACCGCCTGCGGCAGCCAATAAGCGATCTTCGTGACGATCGCCCCGAGCGCGTACTCCCCGGCGGAAGCCGACGGCAGCGTGTGCCGTGCCAGCACCAGATCCAGGTTCACCAGCAATACCAAAGCCAGCATCGCCTGCGCCGTGTGGAGTACTTCGACGCCGTGCCGGTCGGCCCAGCGCGGACGCGGCCGGCCGCACACCCACCAGCCCGCGACGACCACCGCCAGCGACCCCAGAGCCGTCCCGGCCAGCGCGCCCGTGGGAGAGCCCGACACCAGCAGGCCCACCAGCGAACCACCGACCTTGCCCGCTCCCTCGAGCGCGATCAACCCGGCCAGCAGCGCGAACCGGTGCGCGCCCTGCAGCAGCCCGTGGAACACGCCCAGCAGCGTCAACGGCCCGAGCGCGGCCGTCACCAGCAGCGCCGGCGTCAGCGACCCCAGGTGCAGCAGGAGCACCAGCAACGGGCTGAGCGTCAACGCCGCCGTCGCGACGATCGCGCTCGTCATCAGCCCCAGGGCGAACAGCGAACCCTGCGTCAGCGACGGCGAACGCGCGACCCGCAGCGCCACCACCGTCTGCAGCCCCATCGCCGGGACGACGCCGACGACCAGCACCGCCAGCAGCGAGCTCAGTTCCCCGAACGCCCCCGGCGCGAGGATCCGCGCGGCCGCGAGGCTCAGCACGTAGCTGCCCGCGTTGTTGCCCGCGAGCGCGAGCGAGACGAGGATCGCCGCGACCCGGTTGCCGGTCCGGGCCGGCGCTTCGGTGGCTACGCTCAACGGCGGGCTCCCATTACCGGCGGGTAATTTCCAGGGACCCTAACCGCGCGGACACCGGAAAGGAAGGGCCGTGGACACCACGGGCAGACGGCTCGCGCTCCCCGTGGTGTCCGTCCTGCTCGCGTTCGCCGTCTGCGCCCCGCTGCTCGGGCGCGGGTTCGTCCTGAGCTACGACATGGTGTTCGCGCCCCGCCAGTACTTCGTGCCGGACGCGTTCGGGATCGGCAGCACACTGCCGCGGTCCGTCCCCGCCGACGCCGCCGTCGCGCTCGCCACGACCGTGCTGCCCGGCGACATCGTCCAGAAAGTCGTGCTGCTGCTGGCGATCTTCGCCGCCGCGCAGGGCGCCGGCCGGCTCGTCCCGACCGAACACCTCGGCACGCGGCTCGTCGCCGCGATCGCGTACGCCTGGACGCCGTACGTCGCCGAGCGGCTCTTCATCGGCCACTGGCCGCTGCTCCTGACGTATGCGGCGCTGCCCTGGATCGTCCGCGCCGGACTCGCCGCGCGGAAGCACGAACCGAACGCGCTGCCGAGACTCGTGATCGCCTGCGCCCCCGCCGTCCTGACGCCGCCGGGTGGCGTGCTCGCCGCCGTCGTGATGGCCGTCGCCGGAGGTTCCCGCCGCCTGTGGCAGACCCTCGCCATCGCGATCGTGCTCAACCTGCCCTGGCTGGTCCCCACGTTCCTGAACGCCGGCGGCACGTACTCCGACCCGGCCGGCGTCACGGCGTTCAGCGCCCGCGCCGAAAGCTGGGGCCCCGCGCTGCTCAGCGTCCTCGGCCTGGGCGGGATCTGGAACGCCGAAACGGTTCCCGGCAGCCGGGCCATGCCGCTCGTCCCGGTGCTGACGCTCGTGGTCGTCGCCATCGCGGTCGCCGGACTCAAGCCGCTCACCCTGCGTTGGGGGAAAGCACCGGCACGGTCCCTGTTCGCCCTCGGGGCCGCGGGCGTGCTGCTGGCGTCACTGGCGACGCTGCCGGGCGGGGACGCGCTGCTGACCGCCGCCACCCGTCACCTGCCCGGTGCGGGACTCCTGCGGGACGCCCAGAAGTGGGTCGCCTGGTGGGCGTTGCCGCTCGCGCTGGGTTTCGCGCTCGCCATCGAAGTCGCCGCGGCCAAGCTGAAAACCGAACGCGGGCGCGTCGCGCTCGTGACCGCGGCGGCCGTCTTCCCCCTGCTCACCCTGCCCGACCTGGCGTGGGGCGGCTGGGGACGGCTCGCCACCGTCCGCTACCCGGCGGACTGGCAGGCAGTGTCCGAAGTGCTCGGTGACCGCCCCGGCGATGTCCTGACGCTGCCGCTGTCGGCGTTCCGCGGGTTCGCCTGGAACGACGACCGCACGCAGCTCGACCCGGCGCCGCGCGTCCTCCCGAAACCCGTGCTGATGGACGACACCCTCCAAGTGGGAGCGGACCGCGTCGCCGGCGAAGACCCGCGCATCGGCGACGTCCGCGCCGCGACGTCCGCGCGTGAGCTGACCGAGGCGGGCATCGGCTGGATCCTCGTCGAGCACGGGACACCCGGCGACGTCGACGAGCGGTTGCTCGCCGGCGCGACGCCGGTGTGGTCGGGTGACTGGCTGACGCTGTACCGGACCCCGGGTGAGCCGGCGGTGAAACCGATTTCGTGGGCGCCCGCGTTGGTGGCGAACGGAGTAGCGCTCGCGTCGCTGTGCGTCGCACTGTTGTGCCGCATGTTACCGATGCGTACATTGGGCCGCGGCAGGAATTCCCCGCCGCGGAAGGAGTGACACGTGGGCACGGTCATCGGCGTGGTCGCCGCCGTCATCCTCGGAGGCGGTCTGGCGACCGGAGCGGGCTTCGCCCTCACCAAGAGCGCGGACCCGGACAGCTCCGCCCAGGTGCAGGAAAAGCTGAACGCGCAGGTGAAGTACAACCCCGCCGACCACCCCGGCAAGATCTACGGGAACCGCTGACGCGTGACCCGGCTCGCCTCCGACCACGCCCACCGCGTCGTCGGGCTCTACGGCGACCCCACCGTTTCCTGGAGCATCCTCCTCGAAGCGGAACTCGGCGTGGCCGCACCGGAACCGGAGAAGCTCCGCGCCCGGCTGGCGGCCGCCGTCCAGCAGTACCCGCACCTCGGTGCCGTGCCGGACATCGAGCAGGTCACCGACCTGCCGTCCACACGCGACCACTTCGCTTCGGCGCCCTACGAACGCGGTGCGCCGCTCCTGCGGGTCGCGGTCGGTGAACCGACCCTTCTCGTGGCCGCGCACCACGGCGCGCTCGACGGCCTCGGCCTGCTGTCGGTGCTCGGCATCCTCCTCGACGTCCCGGTTTCTTCGGGTGCGCGGGGGATCGGGGAGCGCGCCGGCGGGAAACCCTTTGCGCTTTCGGCCCTCCAGCGGCTCGCTGAGGCGCTTTTCGCGCCTCCCGGCCGGATTGCGCCCGATCGGGCCGTGCCGGACGCGGGTGACGTGTTCTGCGCCCGGCACGAGCCACGGCTGCGGCTCGGGGCCGCGGGATTCGTCTCGGCTGCCGTAGCTGCCACTGAAAGCTGGAACCGCGCGCACGGCGCCCGCACTGCGCGGGTCGTGGCTGCGCTGGGTGCGTCGTGGCGGTCCGGGGCCGCGCCGGAACCGGTGCACGACAGCGCGTTCTTCCGGCTGCGGCTGCGTCCGGGTGTCGACGCCGCCGCGGTATTGGCGGCCCAGCCGCCGGAACCCGATTTTCCGGCGCGCAGCAGCAGGCTGGCCCGGCTGGGTACGCGGCTGCTGGCGAGCCGGCTCGGCTCGACGTTCCTGGTGTCCAACCTGGGTGTGGTGTCCACGGGGGATTCCGTGCGCTGGCTGGCGTTTTATCCGGCGGCGAGTGGGCGGTCCGGGGTCGCTTTTGGGGTCGCGACCACTGGGGACGTTACAACTGTGACGGTGCGGGCTCGTCGGCGGGACTTCGACGCGGCGGCGGCGGAGCGGTTGCTGGAGGAGTTCCGGGCCGCGGTTCACGAGGCCAGCGCTTCACCCCGCTCCACTTGACCCAGCACCCGCGGCCGGGGCGCCGGAAGCCCGGAGACCTCCCTGACCAGGGCCTCGAACTGCCCCGCACTCGCGTCCCAGCTGTACGTCCCGGCCCGCTCGGCGCCGGCCAGCCCCATCTCCGCGCGCCGCAGCCCATCGGCCAGCAGACCGTCCACCTGGGCCGTGAAGTCCTCGAAGTCCTCGGCCAGGAGCCCGGTGCGGCCCTCCACAATGGACTCCGCCACCCCGCCCGCCGCGCGGTAGGCGACCGACGGCACGCCGTGCGCCGCCGCCTCCATGATGACGATGCCCCAGCCCTCCTTGACCGACGGGCACAGGTGCAGCCACGACCGCGCGAGGATCTCGTGCTTGGCCCGCTCGTCGACCCAGCCGTGCAGGACCACGCGGTCGGCGACCCCGCGCGAAACCGCGTGCGCGCGCAGCACTTCGTCCCACGGCCCCTGCCCGACGACCTCGAGCCGCAGCTCCGGCCAGCGCCGCGCGAGCCGCGCCACGACGTCGATGGCGTGCTCGATCCGCTTGTGCGGCACCAGTCTGCTCACCGCGACCAGCGTCGGCGTGGCGTCCCGGTCGGACACGCACGCCGGCGGCGCGTCGAGCCCGTTCGGCACCACGGTCACCCGTGCGCGCTCGACGCCCAGCCCGGCCAGCTCGGCCTTGGTGACCTCGGAGACCGTGACGTACCGGCACTTGCGGAACAGCCACGGCGCCAGTCGCGACTCGATCCACCAGCCGACCCGGCCCAGTGTCTCGCCGAGCGCGCTGATCCACTGTTCCTTGTGGACGTGGTGCACGAGCACCAGCACGGGACACCCGGCGACGAGCTTGGCGAAGAAGGGCATGCCGTTCTGCACGTCGACCACGAGGTCGGCGCGGGCTCGACGAATCGCGCGCAACGCGTGCGCGTACACGCCGAACTTGTTGCCGCGGCGCCGGTAGCGGACGCCGTCGCGCCACTCGCCCGCGGTCGCGCCCGCGTAGGCGGCGCACTGGATCTCGACCCGGTACCCGGCTCTCGCGAGCCCTTCGGCCATCCGCTCGACGTACCGCTCCGACCCGCCGCCTTCGGGGTGGCCGGTGTCGCGCCAGTTGACGAGGAGCACACGAGGACGTTCCATCGGGTTATCCAAACTGTAGCGACGATGCTAGGTTACCGGTGCGTACACAGTAGAGGAACGCAATCGGGAAAGCGACGGTTCAATGGTGGGTAATTCTGTTGTCGACTTGCCGCATCGCGCCACGCTCGGCCGTTCCGTGACGCTCTTCCGCACGTTCCTCACCGAGCAGAGCGACCCGGACGGCTTCTATTCCGCGCTGGCCGCCGACTCGGTCCGGCAACTGGCGGCGCACACTCCGCTGTCCGGGCGCACGGTGCTCGACGTCGGCGGCGGGCCCGGGTACTTCTCCGACGCGTTCCGCGCGGCCGGCGCGGTCTACCTCGGCCTCGACCCGGACGTCGGCGAACTGTCCGCGCGCGGCGAGCCCGGCGAGAACATGATCCGCGCCAGTGGCACGGAACTGCCCGTGCGCAACGGATCCGTCGACGTCTGCTACTCGTCGAACGTGCTGGAGCACGTCAGCCAACCGTGGGTGATGCTCGAGGAGATGTGCCGGGTGACCAAGCCCGGCGGCACGGTCTTCGCGTCGTTCACGCCGTGGTTCTCCCCGTGGGGCGGCCACGAGACCGCGCCGTGGCACTTCCTCGGCGGGTACTACGCCCGGCAGCGGTATTCCCGGAAAGAGGGGAAGCAGCCGAAGAACAAATTCGGTGAAAGCCTGTTCCCCGTTTCGGTCGGCGCCGCGCTCCGCTGGGCGAAGACGACGCCGATCGCCGATTTCGTGGCCGGGTACCCGCGTTACCACCCGAGCTGGGCGATGTGGATCGTGCGGATTCCCGGCCTTCGCGAAATCGCTTCGTGGAACCTGGTCCTGGTCTTGCGGAAACGGTGATCAGGTGCGGGCGAAAACCACCTGGCGCCGCTGCCGCGGGGCCGGCGGCTCGGCCGGACGGCGGCGGACCAGCAGGAAGATCGCGACGACGATCAGCACGCCACCGCCGATGCCGAGCCAGAGCGGGCCGGTGCTCGACAGGAACTCCAGCTTGCCCTTGTTCGCGTTCACCTGGTCGACCATCTGCGAGATCGTCTTGCCGTTGTAGGCGAGCGTCCCGTCGAACACGACCGCCGCGCTGGTCAGGGTCCGCAGCTCCTGGTGCTGCTGTTGCTGCTGCTTGACCTCGATCCCGGTGACCGGCTCCACCCACAGCGTGTTCACGCCGCGGTAGTAGAGGTCGGCGTCCACAGAGGACTGGGCGGAGCCGACCAGCGCGCCGGGCACCTTCTTCGAGTCGAGCTTCGTGTCCGGGATCTCCTGGACGAACTTGTAGGTCTCGATCCCGTTCACCGTCTCGGTGCCGAGGTAGCGCGCGGTGACGGCCGCGCCGGTGTTGTCGTCGTAGACCTTGTAGTCCTTCTGCTCGGTGCCGAAGGGGAACTTGAAGTTCAGGCCGGGCTGCGCCTTCTCGATGTTCGTCTCGGGCGGCTTCTGGCCGTCCTTGTCGGCCTTGTCCTTCAGTTCGGTGACGTAGCTGCTGTTCGCGGCGCACGACGGGTCGGTCGCACCGCGCGGGTCGTAGCCCTCGCCGGTGCGCCGGTCGAAGCAGACCTGCCGCTTGCTCGCGCTCAGCACCGTGCCGTCGGCGTCGTCGGTGACCTGCACCGCGAGCAGCCAGACCGCGTAGTCGGTGTCCTGGTGCATCTCGGGCGCGGCGAAGTTCGCCTGCACGTGCGCCACCGCGGTCAGCTTGGCGTTCTCGCGGATGTTCGAGACCGGGCCGGAGCCGTCGTCGGTGACGGCGAGGACCTTGCTCGCGGTGCCTTCGAGCACCGACGTCGAGTCCTGGTCGAGGGGCACCTTGGCGAGTTTCGGGTAGACGTACGTGGGGAGGAGCACCGCCCCGGCGACGGCGAAGACGCCCAGTGCCAGCAAGATCAGGCCGAAAGCACGTCGCAACGGTCCTCCTGGGTCGTCCTCGTCGACAGCACAAATTACCCGGCGGTAATCAGTGCTGCGGATAGTGGCCCGCGCCACGCCGCGCGTCAAAGTGTGACCGGCGGTCACAGACACCCGGTGCCACCGGAAGGTCGCATGTACGCGGCCGTTCGGACCAAGGGACCAAACATGTTTGTTCCCGGGCACAACGGGCGCGGGCCCACCATCGGACGATCCCCAGTCCGCCGCGCCGTACCGCGAAGGAGCGAATTCCTTTTGCCCCAGGACCCCTCGATGGTCGCGATCGCGGCCACCGCGCGCTGGCGGGCCCGGATCGTGGCGGCGGCCGCGAGCGCGGGGATCACGCTGACCGACCCGCTGGCCGGCGTGCCCGGCATCCGGCCGCTCGCCTGCACGCTGGGCGACCTCGGCGTGATCGTGCCGAGGCTCGGCGGCGAGCCCTCCCGGGCGGCGATCGGCGCGCATTCGGACTCGATCGCCGACCGCGAGCTGAGAGACGCGGTGGCGGACGTGGCGGCACTGCTTTCCCTACACGGCAACGTCGTCCTCGACCTCGACGCGGGCGGCCGCCGCGGCCCGGCGGCCCGTGCGGACGTGGTCGTCTCGGCCGGTGTGGACCGTCCCCAGTGGACGGAGCCGGCGGTGACCCTCCCGGTGGGCACGGACCGGCGCGGGGGTCCGCTCACGGTGGCGCTCACCGCCGGTCCCGGTTTCGAAGGGACGTTGCTGGAACTGGCGAGGTTGGTGGAGGCCGACGCGGCTTGACGCACTGGTCCGACCAGGTGACGCTCCGGCCGGCGGCTCAACCGGCCCGTCCCGGCGGCGTGGACGTCGGGTACCCGTCCACGACGCCAGGAGGCAGGAACGATGAAGTCCCGCACCGTGAAGACCTTGTTCGCCGCGACGCTGACGGCCGTCGGGCTGGCTGTGCCGATGGCCGCACCCGCTTCCGCTGCGCCTGCTTACTGCAGCGCCTCGCAGTCGGGCAACGGCGCGAAGGCCTACTGCTACGCGTCGGCTTCGGGCACGCAGTTCCGGGCCGTGGCCTACTGCAAGTACGTGACACCGACCGGCAGCGTCGACTACTCGAACTTCTACGGCGCTTGGCGGGTCCAGGGCGACCCCAGCTGGTCCACCGCGCCGTGCGGTCTCGGCTGGAGCTTCCTGTCGCCCAACGCCCAGACGAGGTGACGCCCCGCCCGCCGCGGACCCCGATCCGCGGCGGGCTATTCGTCCACCCACTCCAGCAGGTCGCCGGGCTGGCAGCCGAGGACCCGGCACATCGCCTCCAGCGTGCTGAACCGGACCGCCTTCGCCCGGCCGTTCTTCAGCACCGCCACGTTCGCCGGTGTCAGGCCGACCTTCTCGGCGAACTCCCCGACGCTCATCTTGCGCTTCGCCAGCTCGACGTCGATGCGCACGACGATCGCCATCAGATGACCGCTTCCATGTCGGACCGCAGCGTCGTGGCCTGGCGCAGCAGCGCGCGCATGACCACCATCAGCAGGCCCAGCACCGTGATCCCGACGGTCACCAGGAACAGCAGCATCGGCATCCCCGGGTCGTCCGCATTGAACCCGACGAACAGCAGCATGCCGACGAACACCAGCCACGCCGCGCCGATCGCCCAGACGATCGCGTCGACCCACTTCAGCGACGCCGTCGTGAAGATGCGGTCCTTCTTGACCAGCGTCAGCAGCTGCCAGGTCGCGACGAGCACCACCTGGACGCACAGCACGAGGAACACCGCGATGGCGGTCAGCGGCCAGCGCAGCGGAGCGTCGTGCGGGTTCTGCTGCGTGTGGTAGGCGATGCCGCCCGGCAACGACAGCGTCTGGAAGACGACGAGGACGCCGAACAACACGACGAGGAACACTCTGAGCGCGCGAACGGCCCACTTCTCGGAAACCATGCGATGACTATCGCTCGATATCTATCGAAAGTCAATCGGTCGAGTCAGGATCGAGACGTACCGACTCCAGCGCGACGTACAGCTCGCCGATGTCGGCGGGGTCGGTCAGGTCCCTCTTGGTCAGGTCCTGCACCCGCCGCAGCCGGTAGCGGACCGTGTTGGGGTGCACGAACAAGCGGTCCGCGGCTTCCTTCGCCGAGCCGTGGCCGGCGAACCACGCGAGCAGCGTGTCGAGCAAGACCTTCCGTTCCGCGCCGGGCAGCGCGAGCACGCCGGCCAGCGCCGAGCGGACGACGTCGCGGGCCATCCCCGGCGCCGCGGCGACCAGCGTCGTCACCGGCGAATCGCCGAACACGACGACACCCGCCGTCGCCGACGGGAGCGAGCGGCGCGCGATCCGGGCGCGGTGCAGGGCGTCCGGGACGTCGGGGAAGCCGCTGAACGGCTTGCTCATCCCGGCCGCGACCGGCAGCGAGCCCAGCACTTCGCGCAGGCGCCGGACGTCCTCGATGCGGTCGATCGCGACCAGGCCGGCCTCGCCGCCCGGCCGCCACGCCGACCGCCAGCGGCGTGCCCGCAGCAACGCCTCGACGGTGTCGTGCTCGTCGGGTTCGACGCGCTCGGTGACCACCGCGACGAACATGCCCGCGGTCGGCAGGCCCAAATCGCGGGCGGCCGCCTCCATGTCGGCCTGGCTCGTGAGCCGGCCGCGCAGCAGGTCGTCGAGCAGCCGCACGTTGGCGTGCGACGGCTCGGCCGCGACCTGTTCGTACGCCGTCGTCAGTGCGTCGGAGTAGAGGTCGATCGCCTTCCAGACGTAGGAGTTGATCTCGATCGTCCGGGTCGGGTTGAGGAACTCCGGACCGGCCAGCTCCAGCAGGGCTTCGTAGACGAACGTGCCGCCGATCCGGAAGGCGCGCAGCACCGCGGGCAGCGGGATCCCCTGGCGTGCCTGGACGAGCCCGGTCTTGCGGGCCGCGTCGAGGGCGAGGCCGCGGCCTTCGGCCAGTGCGGACAGCGCGCGTTCGAGGTTGGCGTGGCAGACCTGCCGCAGCTCGTCCGGCGCGACGTGGTCGACCTGCCGGTAGAACTCGTCCTCTTCACTCAGCAGCCGGGCCAGGCGATCGGCGAACTCCGGCAGCCTGGCCAGCATCTCGCGCACGAGCACGCGGTGTTCGCGAGGTACCGGCCTGGCCAGAGCTTCGATGCCCATCCCTCACTTTAGCTCGGGTCCCCGGCCCGGGACATGCACGAACTTGAGCAAAATTCATGTCCATCGGGTGATCGTCCCGGTGACCGGTTGACGCCACGATCGACTCACGAAGGGCGGCGCGCGGTGAGGTAGACGTGCGGCTCGGGCCCGGCTTCCGGGTGGTCCGGGACGAACACCGCCTGCTCCTCGCGGACGATCTCCAGTCCGGCGGCACCGAGCTTTTCCTTCAGTACCTCGGCGGTGAAGCTGCTCGCGCGGACCGGGTGTCCCATGAAGACGATGTCGACGCCGTCCACGTCGGTGGGCACGGTCGCGAAGACGAGCAGCCCGCCGGGCTTCAGCCACGCCGCCATCCGGCCGATCATCGTCTCCTGGTCGGCGCGGGGGAGCTGCAGCATCGAGAAGAACGCCGTGATCGCGTCCCATGAGCCGTCCTCGAAGGTCAGTTCGCGCATGTCGCCGGCCTCGAACCGCGCCGACGGCACCTGGGCGCGCGCGATCTCGACCATCTTGGGCGCGACGTCGTACCCGGTCACCGCGTAGCCGGCGGCGGCGAGCGCATCCGCGGCGGGGCGTCCGGTGCCGGAGCCGAGGTCGAGCACGGTCGCTCCGGCCGGCAGCCGTTCGGCTAGCGCCGTGAGCGCGGCTTTTTGCTCGGCCAGGTTCCGGAAGGCGTGTTCGTAGTCGGTGCCGAGGGCGTCGAAGACTTCGGCGGCGGTTTCGGGACGCGTCATGCGCCCACCCTGCCAGACGTCCGGTTGCGCAACTTCCGTATCGAAACGCGCAAGTACAGAGTAAGTTCGCGAAAAACCTTGTGGTGTGCGCGAGCGGCGACCTACTCTTCCGCGGCACTCCTTCGAGAATCGAGGTCCGCGATGGCGCGCCGCACCTTCGGAACCGTGCTCGTCGCGGTCGTCACCCTGCTTTCGGTGGCGGCCCCCGCGTCCGCCGCCGCCGCGCCGGTGGTGACGCGGGCCGCGCTCGACCCGGCACTCGTCGCCGGCCGCGGCGCCGACGTCCCGTTCCTCGAGCAGGAGGCGGAGAACGCGCGCACCGACGGCGTCGTGATCGGGCCCGACCGCTCGGCCTACACGCTGCCGTCGGAAGCGTCCGGCCGCCGGGCCGTGCAACTGGCGCCCGGGCAGTACGTCGAGTTCACGCTGCCGGCCGCGGCGAACGCGATCACCGTCCGCTACAGCATCCCGGACGCCCCGCGCGGCGGCGGGATCACCGCGCCGCTCGACGTTACCGTGAACGGCGCGCACCGGCAGCGGATGACGCTGACCTCGCAGTACTCCTGGCTGTACAACCAGTACCCGTTCACGAACGACCCCGACGCGGACCTGCTGCACCCGGACTGGTGGATCACCGAGTGCTCGTGCGTGCCCGCGGCGACCACGCCCGCGCCGGTGATCGCGAAACCGTTCCGCCCCAGCCACTTCTACGACGAGCAGCGGCTCCTGCTCGGCCGTTCGTACCGGGCAGGGGACAAGGTGCGGCTCACGGCGTCGGCCGGTGCCGCGTGGACGGCCGTCGACCTGCTCGACTCCGAATCGGTCGCGCCGCCGCGCGTGCTTCCCTTCGCGGCCAACGCACTGCTCTTCGGCGCCGACCCGACCGGCCGCCGCGACTCGGCCGACGCCTTGGACCGCGCCATCGCCTTCGCGCGGCGCGCGCACCTGAAGGTCTACCTGCCGCCCGGCACCTACCGGGTCGACCGGCACGTCATCGTCGACGACGTCACGATCGAAGGCGCGGGCAGCTGGTACACGATCGTCAAGGGCCACGGCGTCGGCATCTACGGCAAGGAAGCCAGCGCCGGCGGCAGCCACGACGTCCACCTCTCCGGGTTCGCGGTCGAAGGCGACGTCCGCGAGCGCGTCGACACCGACCAGGTCAACGCGGTCGGCGGCGCGCTCAGCGACTCCACTGTGGACTCCCTGTACCTGCACCACACGAAGGTCGGCCTGTGGTTCGACGGGCCGATGTCCGGCACGCGGATCACGAACAACGTCATCGCCGACCAGATCGCCGACGGCCTGAACTTCCACACGGGGGTGACGGACTCGGTGGTGGCGAACAACTTCCTCCGCAACACCGGCGACGACGGCCTGGCCATGTGGTCGGAGAAGGCGCAGGACGCTCGCAACACGTTCGACCACAACACGATCCAGACGCCGGTGCTGGCCAACGGGATCGCGCTCTACGGCGGCGTGGACAACGTCGTCTCGGGGAACCTGGTCGCCGACCCGATCCGCGAGGGCAGCGCGATCCAGGTGGGCTCGCGGTTCGGCGCGGAACCGTTCGGCGGGACGCTGCGGATCGCGGACAACACGACCGTCCGCGCGGGAACGTTCGAGCTGAACTGGAAGATCGGGCTCGGCGCGATCTGGTTCTACGCGCTGGAAAAGGACATCGCGGCGGACATCTCGGTGACCGGCGACCACTTCCTCGACAACACCTACAACGCGATCATGCTGGTCAGCGACTTCCCGGTGAAGGACGAGTACTCGATCACCGGGCTGCGGTTCGCGGACCTGCGCGTCGACGGGACGGGGACGTCCGTGGTCAGCGCGCGGTCGGCGGGGTCGGCGTCGTTCCGGAACGTGGCCGCGCGGGGTGTCGGCGCGGTCGGCGTCAACAACTGCGGGTCGTTCACCTTCCCGGCGACGGGGTCGGAGTTCGCGCTGACCGACCTCGGCGGCAACGGGAGCTGGCTGGCGCCGTGGCTGCTGCCGAACACGATCACCTGCGACGACCGGCCGCCGGTCGTGCCGCCCCCGGCGCCGTCGAGCTGGTGACCGCTAGGGTTTCGCCGTGGCTGGTTTGCGGGGTGTCTTCGCCGGGTTCGGCAAGAGCAGGGCGTTCGCGGTGCTCGGGCGGGCGCTCGTGCCCGCCGACCGGGTGCTGCTGCGGGTGACCGGGGGCCGGGTCGGGGTCGGCGCGGCCGTCGGGCTGCGGACGCTGCTGCTCACGACCGTCGGCCGGCGCAGCGGCGAGCCGCGGCAGGTGCCGCTGCTCTACGTCGAGCGCGGCGGCGGGTACGTCGTCATCGGCTCGAACTGGGGCGGCGAGGCGCACCCGGCGTGGTCGGCGAACCTGCTGGCCCAGCCGAAGGCGACGGTCGCGATCGGCGGCCGGACCGTCGAGGTCGCCGGCCGGCTCCTGACCGGGGACGAGCGCCAGGAGATGTGGGACGCCGTCGCGTCCTACTGGCCGGCGTACGACCGCTACGCCGTGCGCGCCGGCGACCGCGAGATCCGCGTTTTCCTGCTGGAGCCGGTCAGTCGATGAGGTCGGTGTGCCGGATCCGGTACACCTGCAGCCGCAGGTTGTAGTACTTCTCGGTTTCGCCGACCCACTGCATGCCGAGCCGCTTGGCGACGGCGATGGCGCGCGAGTTGTTCGGCCGCGCGACGGCGAAGAGCTCTTCGGTGTCCTGGGTGAACGCCCACTCGATGAGCGCGGTCGCCGCTTCCGAGGCGTAGCCCTGACCCCAGACGCCGGGGGCGAGCTGCCAGCTGAGCTCGAGGTCCTCTTCGAACGGCGGCAGCAGCCGGATGCCGAGCCCGCCGATCACGACGCCGTCTTCCTTGCGTTCGACGGCCCACCGCCCGCGCGGCGGCGGCAGGTTCGGCTGAGCTTCCTGCCAGGCCGCCAGCACCGAGCGCATGGCGCCGACGTCGCCGACGCGGTCCATGGCCGGGGTGAGCCAGTGCGTGACGTCTTCCGCGCCGTAGATGCCGTACGCGGCTTCGGCGTCGTCCGGCGTCCAGTCCCGGATCACGAGCCGGTCGGTGCTCAGCGGGGTCTCCATACCAGGACGCTACGCCGGGCAGGCCGCGATTGTTCCCGTTGCGGACGGACGTCACTCCCGGCCTACAGTCACCCCGTGGACGAACTGCGTGACCTCCTGGCCCGCGCCGCCGAACTGGCCGCCGACCACCGCGCCGGTCTCGACGATCGCCCGGTTGCCCGGCCCGTCGACCCGGCAACCCTGCGCGCGGCCTTCGGGGAGCTCCGCGACGCCCCCACCCCGCCCGCCACCGTCCTCGAAGAACTCGCGGAAGCCGCCGAGCCCGGGCTGGTCGCCACCGCGGGCCCGCGGTTCTTCGGGTTCGTCGTCGGGGGTGCGCTGCCCGCCGCCACCGCCGCCGACGTCCTCGCCGCCGGGTGGGACCAGAACGCCTTCAACGCCGTTCTCTCACCCGCCGCGGCCGCCGCCGAACGGGCCGCCGGGGACTGGCTCAAGGACCTGCTCGGCCTCCCCGCCACCGCGTCGGCCGGCTTCGTCACCGGTGGGCAGGCCGCGAACACCGTCGGCCTGGCCGCCGCCCGGCACCACGTGCTGGCCGAAGCCGGCTGGGACGTCGAGCGCGACGGGCTCGCCGGCGCCCCGCGCGTCCGCGTCGTCGCGAGCGAAGAGCGGCACGCCACCGTCGACCGCGCCCTGCGGCTGCTCGGCTTCGGCACCCGGGCCGTCGTTCCGGTGAAGGCCAAACCGGACGGTGCCATCGACGTCGACGACCTGGCGACCAAAGTCGACGGACCCACCATCGTCTGCCTGCAGGCGGGCAACGTGAACACCGGCGCCTGCGACGACATCCGGGCCGCCCGCGCGGTCGCGGGCAACGCGTGGATCCACGTCGACGGCGCCTTCGGGCTCTGGGCCGCCGCCAACCCCGGCACGAAAGCGCTCCTCGACGGCGTCGAGCTGGCCGACTCCTGGGCGTGCGACGGCCACAAGTGGCTGAACGTCCCGTACGACTCGGGGTTCGTCTTCTGCGCCCGCCCGGACATCCACGCCGAGGCGATCTCCTACCGCGCCGCCTACCTGACCGGCGCCGGCGAGGTGTCCGGCATGGGCGACCTGACACTGGAATCCTCGCGCCGCGCCCGCGGCTTCGCGGTCTGGGCCGCGCTGCGCGAGCTGGGCCGCGACGGCGTCGCCGAGCTCGTCGACCGCTGCTGCCGGCTGGCCCGCCGCTTCGCGCGCACCCTCGAAGAAGGCGGCGCCGAAGTCGCGAACGACGTCGTTCTCAACCAGGTCCTGGTGTCCTTCGGCGACGATCGACGCACCGACGCGCTCATCGAGCGGATTCAGCGCGACGGCACCTGCTGGCTCGGCGGAACCACCTGGCGTGGCCGCCGGTACCTGCGGATTTCGGTGTCCGGCTGGACGACCACGGAGGCGGACGTCGACCGCTCGGCGGCGGCGATCCTCCGGCTGGCCGCTCAGTAGCCTTCGCGCACCGAAAGCGGGTCCGTCCGCCAGCCGATCTGCTTCTCCGCACCGGTCGGCCAGCTCGACGACAGCCGCCGCCGGACGCTGCCGAGCGCGCCCAGCCGCACGAGGTCGACGCGGGAACCCTGCGCCGCCAACGATGTCACCTCGGCGGGGGTGAGCGGCACGAAGTCGAAGTACTGCGCGTCCTCGCCGCCGGACCAGTCGACGAACTCGGTGAAGATCGCGGCGAACCCCTGGCGGCATTCCGGGCATTCGCGCAGCGAGATGCCGAAGTGGGACTGCTCGACCAGGCGGTGGGTTTCGCGCAGGCGGGTCGTGCAGAAGGCCAGCGCGGTGAGGGCGTCTTCGCCGCAGCAGCGGGCGCAGCCGAACTCGGTCATCGTCCGATCATGCCACGTCGTGAATTCGCGCCGGGCTGCGGTGCCATCGCGAAACCTTTGCCCACAACGTTTCGCCCTGGTCCGCAGTGGTCTGGACCTGTTAGCCTCACCGCGCCACCCAGTCCGCAGGCCGGAAGGGAATGTCGTGCTCCGCATGAGAAAGAGCATCGCCGTCGCCGCACTCGCGCTCGCCGGGGCCACCGTCGTGGTGCCGTCCGCCGAAGCGAGCCAGCCGCCGGGCAAGGTGATGGCCTACTTCGCCGATTGGGACGTCTACGCCCGCAACTACCACGTCAAGGACATCGAGACGTCGGGGTCGGCGGCGAAGCTGACCCACATCAACTACGCGTTCGGCAACGTCACGGGCGGCGGGTGCGCCGTCGGCGACCCGTGGGCCGACCACGACATGCCCTACGACGCCACGATGAGCGTCAACGGCCAGGCCGACAGCGGCACCCTGCACGGCAGCTTCAACCAGCTCCTCGAGCTGAAGAAGCTGCACCCGAAGCTGAAGGTGCTGTGGTCGTTCGGCGGCTGGACCTGGTCGGCCGGCTTCCCCGAGGCGGCCAAGAACCCCGAGGCGTTCGCCGAATCCTGCTACAACCTGGTCAACGACCCGCGCTGGGCGGGCGTCTTCGACGGCATCGACGTCGACTGGGAGTACCCGAACGCCTGCGGCGACACCTGCGACACCAGCGGGCCGAAGGCGTTCACGGCACTGGTCAAGGCGCTGCGGGCGAAGTTCGGGCGCCAGCTCGTCACCGCCGCGATCACCGCGGACGGTTCGAAGGGCGGCAAGATCGACGCCACCGACTACGGCAGCGCGAGCCGGTACCTCGACTGGTACAACGTGATGACCTACGACTACTTCGTCGCGGGCGGCCAGCCGACCGGGCCCACCGCGCCGCACTCGCCGCTGCGGTCCTACCCGGGCATTCCGCACGCCGGGTACTACGCCGACGCGGCCGTCCAGAAGCTGCGCCACCAGGGCGTTCCGTCGTCGAAGATGTTGCTGGGCCTCGGGTTCTACGGCCGCGGCTGGGACGGCGTGACGCAGAAGCAGCCCGGCGGCACCGCCACCGGCCCGGCGCCGGGCACGTACGAAGCCGGCGTCGAGGACTACAAGGTCCTCAAGACGACGTGTCCCGCGAACGGCAAGGTCGCCGGTACGGCGTACGCGAAGTGCGGTTCGCAGTGGTGGAGCTACGACACGCCGGAGACGGCGTCGGCGAAGGCCGGTTACGCGAAGTCCCAGGGGCTCGGCGGGGTGTTCGCCTGGGAGCTGTCGGGTGACACCGCGAACGCGGAACTGCTGCGGGCCATCGCCGGCCGCTGCTGAACCCGCTGTTCGAAGAAGCTGGAGGGCCCGGGCGCGAACCCGCCCGGGCCCTTCGTCCACTCAGGATGCCCGCGGGAAGCCGTGCCGCCGCGCGCCGAGCACCACGGCGAGCACCGGCAGCAGGAGCAGCAGGAGCGTCCAGGGGAAGGACGCGGGGCCGGCGGCGTCGAGCAGGACGCCGCCGAGCACGCCGCCCGCGGCCATCGCCGCGTTCCACAGCGTGACGAGCATGGCCTGCGCGTTGTCCGCCGCGTCGCCGCCTGCGTTGCCGGCGGCGGTCTGCAGGAGCGTCGGGACGCCGCCCCAGCCGAGGCCCCACAGCGCGACGGCGGCGTAGACCAGCACCGCGCTGCCCGCCGCGGTCGCCAGGATCGTCGCGGCCACCGCGACCAGGATGGTGCTGAGGACGGTCAACGTGCGCAGCGCACGGTCGATCCGCGCGCCGACGAGCCAGATCCCGGCCATCGACGCGATGCCGAAGACCAGCAGGACGACGTCCACCGCGTCGCCCATCCCGGCGTGGCCGAGGAACGCGGCGACGTAGGTGTAGAGCACGGTGTGGGCCAGCACGAACACCAGCGTCACGGCCAGCACCGGGGCGACGCCGGGCACGGACAGCGTGCGCAGGACCGGCAGCCTGGTGCCCGACTGTCCCGGCTGGTCCGGGACTTTGAGGACGATCCAGGGGAGGAGCGCCACGGCGATCGCGGACATGACGCCGAACGCCGAGCGCCAGCCCAGCAGGCCGCCGAGGAACGTCCCGGCCGGGATGCCGAGCGACAGGGCCAGCGGGATGCCCGCCATCACGACGGCGATCGCCTTGCCCTGGTCGTCGGGCGCGAGCCGCCGGGCGTACCCGGCCAGCAGCGCCCAGACGACGCCCGCGGCCACGCCGGCGACGAACCGGGCGACCATGGTCAGGGGGTAGTTCGCGGACAGCGCCGTCACGGTGTTGGCGACGGCGAAGCCCGCGACTCCGGCCAGCAGCAAGCGCTTGCGTGACCAGGTCGCGGTGGCCGCGGAGAGCGGGATCGCGGTGAGGGCCGTGCCGAGGGCGTAGATCGTCACGGCCTGACCGGCCGCGGACTCGCCGACACCGAGACCGGCGCTCATGCCGGGCAGCACGCCGGCGGGCAGCGCCTCGGTGAGCACGGTGACGAACGCGGCGGTGGTGAGGGCGAGGAGGGCGGGGGTCTGTCGGCGGACTTCGGTGCTCGTCATGCCGCTATGCTCGAACCTTCACATACGTGTGAAGGTCTACGTGAGGTGGGGCACATGCGGATCGGCGAGCTCGCGGAGCGGACGGGGACAGCGCGGAGGCTGCTCCGGTACTACGAAGAGCAGGGCCTGATCATCGCGTCCCGCGGGGCGAACGGCTACCGCGACTACGACGAGCCGACGGTCGACCGCGTGATCCAGGTGCGCGGGCTGCTCGACGCGGGGCTGCCCACGAGGATCATCAAACAGATCCTGCCGTGCCTGGACAAGCCCCGCGCGATCTACTTCCCGGACGCGACCCCGGAGATGATCGCGACGCTGGAGGAGGAGCGCGACCGCATGGCCCGGCGCGCGGAGTGCCTGCTGCGCAACCGCGACGCGATCGCCGAGTACCTCGACGCGGTGCGCGAGTACGACGGGGTCTAGTCGGGATCGTCGGGGTTCCGGACCCAGTGCAGGGTGTCGGCTTCGGGCCACCACCCGACGGGTTCCGGCCGGGGACGCGCCCCTTCTTCGGCCCACCACCGCGTGTCCTCGCCCATGGGCCCGACGGTAGGAGGGCGGCGGGCCGAGCACACCGGTCGAGGGCGGCCAACGTCCGGTTCCGGCCGGTGCACGGGGCCGTGGCCGCGTGCTCACCGGTGGCCGGAAGCGGACAGTGGCCGAACCCGCCCCTGCCGGTGCGCGGTGCTCCGGCCCTAGGTTGGCGTCGGGAAGAAGATCACTTCGCGGGGAGCAACGACATGATCAAGCGAGCGCTGGCCGGATTGGCCGCAGTGGCGGCGATCGGCACGCTGATCGCGCCGGCGGCGGCCGCGGCCTCGGGCAACGGCGGCCCGGCGGTCCGGCCACCGGGAAACGTGTGCGTCTGGATCTGGACCGAAGGCCCGCCGGAGTGCCGGAAGCTGGAGTAGCCCCGGCAGGGGAGGCCGGCGGGCTCGCCGCGGGTGGGGCCCGGCGAGCCCGGTTGAGCGCGGTCGGCAGGGGAGGCCGGCCGCGCTCAGCCTTCGCTCGGGCTCAGCCCAGCCACCCCAACCTGGTCGCCGCGAAAACCGCCGCCACTCGGTTGTCCGCCTGCAACGCCTCCAGCAACCCTTGCACGTGCCGGCGCACCGTCCGCTCGCTCACGTCCAAGTGCCGCGCGATGGCTCCGTCCGTCATCCCCGTCGCCAGCAAGTCCAAGACCTTCGCCTGCGTCGGCGTCAACCCGTGCCGCGGCCGGGACGCCGGGCCGTGCACCGCCACCGCCTGGCTCCACACCAGCTCGAACAGCATCCGCAGCGCCGCCACGATCGTCGGGCTTCGCACGAACAGTGCGCCCTCCATGCCGCTCGGGTCCAGCGGCACCAGCGCCGAATGGCGGTCGGCGATCACCATCTTCATCGGCAGCTCCGACGCCACCCGCATGGTCCAGCCGGCCGCGACGCTCGCGTCGACGACCTCCTTCGCCCCTTCGAACTCCAGCGCCGCGCGCTCGTACACGTTGCGCAACGCCACTCCGCGCTCGGTCACCGCCTCGGGCAGGCGCATCACCGTGCCCGCGTCCGGCTTGCGCTTGAAGTGGTGCGTCGTGAACGTCAGGAAGTCCTCGCGCGCGGACAGGCACAGCTCCAGCGACAGCGAGCCGATGCGCCGCGGGTCCGTCAGGACCTCGACGGCCGAGTCGCCGCCCGCACCGTTCGCCGCCCGGTACACCGCCTGCAGCACGTCCAGCTGCTGGCGCGCGGCGACGATCTGCCGCTGCTGCTCCAGCAGCTGCTGCTGCGCGCCCAGGATGGCGTGGTCGACCGCGCGCACCGGCTCCATCGGCGCGATCACCGGGTCTTCGCGGTAGTCGCGGCGGACGAACCCGCGTTCGAACAGCTCCCGCATCTCCGGGCTCTCGGCCCGCGGGTCGTCCAGCGGTAGCGGCCCGGTGCGCACCATCGCGTCGTACAGCGCGCCCGCGCCGGGTGTCAGCAGCCCCTCGAGCATCCGTGTCCCCTTCCGGCAGCGCGGGCGGGCCCGGCCGGATCCGGACACCGCCGCTCTGCCGCCTACCCCACGCGCCGGACGGGGGAAAGGATTAGGCCGGTCGCGAAAAAGGGCCGGACCCGTCGAGGGGGCGGGTCCGGCTCGTCACCAGCGTCGCGACGGGTCGATCACGTGGACGGCCGCTTCCTCCGCCGACGCCGCTCCGCCGTCGATGCCCGCGTCGGACGCGTACAGCTCTTCGTCGGCGTCTTCGCCGAAGCCCTCGTCCGTCGCCACGAGACGGCCCGCGCGGACGTCGCCGACCTCGTCGTCGATCAGCTCGCCGTCGGTGTCTTCGCTGTCGCCGAGGCCGTCGCCCTCTTCGTCGGCCACGTCCGGGAGTTCACGCGCCAGCCGGCCTTCCCAGCTTTCGCCCTCCGCGGTCTCCCGCGCGGTCGTGCCCCACTCCTCGGTCTCCCGCGGGCGTTCCGGCGGCGAATAGCCCTCCGCCAGTTCGTCCCGGTCGTCCAACGTGTCCTCGGGGTCGAGGATGCCTTCGTCGGCGTGGTCTTCGATGTCGTCGTTCATGCGTCCATCCTCGCTCAGCTCCTTGGCCCCGCGGGTCCCGGGTGATATCACCGTGCAGGCGCACCGCACGGGCGGTGTTTCCGGTGAAAGGGGATCCCCATGCCGATGAGACGCAGGGTGCTGGCCGCGGGCCTGGCCGGGGTGTTCGGCGCCGCGCTGCCCGGGCGGACCGCCCAGGCCGCGACGGCGCCGCCGGTGCGGCTCGACCAGCTGAACCTGGTCAACCTGTCGCACGTCAACGATCCCGCCACGACGAACGTCTTCCCGGGCGACCCGGCCTTCGAACTGGAGACCATCGCCACCATCCCGGACGACGGCTACTACCTGCAGTTCGTCCGCGAAGGCGAGCACACCGGCACGCACTGGGGCGCGCCCGGCCACTTCAACACCGGCGAACCCCTCGCCGACGACATGGACCCGGCCGATCTATTCCGGCCCGCCGTGAAGATCGACGTGAGAGCGAAGGCCGCGGGCAACCCGGACTACGCCGTGACGGTCGACGACCTCAAGGCGTGGGAGAAGCGCCACGGCCGCATCCCCGACGAGTCCGTCGTGGTGCTCTGGACCGGCTGGGACGCGAAGTGGGGCACCCCGGCCTTCCCGAACACCGGCGCCGACGGCGTGCTGCACCAGCCCGGGTTCTCGATCCCGGCGGTCAGGTGGCTGATCGACACCGGACGGCTCGGCCGCCGCGGCGGGACGGGCACCGACACGTTCAGCCCGGACGTCGGCCTCGACGAGACGTACACGGTCTCGAAGCTGGTCTACCGGCGCCACCGGATCAGCCTGGAGATCCTGGCGAACCTGAAGGCGCTGCCGACGACGGGCGCGTGGGTGCTGGCGGGCGGCCCGATCAACCGGAAGGGAGCGGGCTCGACGGCGACGATCTTCGGTGTCCTCCCACCCGGAGTGCACTAACCGGCGGGGATCGCCGACAGTCTCAGTGCCGACAGCGGCGCGGGGCGGCCGTACCGGTAGCCCTGCGCCGTCGTGCAGCCCGCGCGCGTCACCAGCGACGCCTGTTCGGCCGTCTCGATCCCCTCGGCGACCACGTCCAGCTCCAGCTCCGCGCACAGCCCGACCAGCGACCGGCACAACGCCGCGTCCCGCTCCGGCTGCACCCCGGTCGTCAGCGCCCGGTCCAGCTTGATCAGGTCTACCGGCAGCGCGTGCAGCACCGTCAGCGAGCTGTACCCCGCCCCGAAGTCGTCCAGCGCCACCCGGACGCCCAGCTCCTGCAGCCGCCGGATCGCCGCCGCGCCCGCGGCCAGGTCGGGGACCGGGACCGTCTCGGTGATCTCGACGACCAGCCGGGACGCCGGCAGCCGGTAGCGGGCCAGCGCGGACCCGACGCTCTGTTCCAGCGCGGCCGCGCCGAGGCGGCTCGCGCACACGTTGACGTGCACCGTCAGGTCCAGCCCGGCGGAAGTGATTTCGCGGCACGCCAGGTCGAGCACCAGCGCGTCCAGTTCGGCGCCGAGCCCGGCCCCCTCCGCCGCGCGGACGAACGTCTCGGGCGACACCACCGTGCCGTCGCGCGTGGTCCAGCGGGCCAGCGCCTCCACCGCCACCGGCGTCTCGTCGGCCAGCCGGACGATCGGCTGGAACACCAGCCCGAAGCCTTCCGGGATCCCACCCGACGCGCGCCGCAGCGCGGACGGGAAGTCCGGGGGCCCGTCCTGCGACGGCCGGTAGACGACCGTCGTGTCCTTGCCGAGCCGCTTGCCCGCGTACATCGACGTGTCCGCGCGGCCGAGCAGCACGTCCGACGTCACCAGCGGCTCGGCCGGGTCCGGCACGACCAGGCCCATGCTCGCGCGGACCGAAACGAGCGTGCCGTGCACGGCGAACGGCCGCCGCAGCACGCCCTGGATCCGGTCGGCGACGGCCTGCGGCGCGTCCAGCTCCCCTTCGAGGAGGATCGCGAACTCGTCGCCGCCCAGCCGCGCGACGGTGTCGCCCGCGCGCACGCAGCTCAGCAGCCGCTGGGCGACGGCGTGCAGCAGGACGTCGCCGCCCGCGTGCCCGAACCGGTCGTTGACCTCCTTGAAGTCGTCGAGGTCGACGAAGATCAGCACGAGCGGCGCCTCGACGGCCTCGACCGCGCGGTCCAGCCGGTCGGCGAACAGGGCGCGGTTGGCCAGGCCGGTCAGCGGGTCGTGGTAGGCCTGGTGGGTCAGCTGCTGCTGGCCTTCGTACACCCGGCGCAGCAGCAACCTGTTGTCCAGCAAGGAAAGCAGCTGCCGGGCGAGCACGAGGAACACGATGAGCACGCCGACGACCACCTCGACGCCGTCCGGGCCGGCGCCGGCCAGCAGCTGCCCGGTGATCAGCAGCGCGACGGCGGTGACCGGGACGTACGGCAGCGCGAGCTGCCACCAGTCGACGCCGGCCGCCGGGCCGGTGTCCTCGCGGTGCCGCGGCCCGGGCGTGGCCAGCAGCGCGAACGCGATGAACAGCGGCCCGAGCACGAACCCGCCGTCCGACCACGGCTTCATGCTCTCCGCGCCGATGCTGACGAGGTAGGCGAAGACGCTGTCGGACGCCGCCAGCGCGACGATCCCGACCGCGGCGAGCAGCAGGTTCGCCCGGTAGGGCCGGTCCACCCGGTCGAACACGACCAGCAGCACGGCGACGACCACGATCACCAGGTCCGACAGCGGGTAGGAGATGGCGACGGCCCAGGTCAGCTTGTCCGGCGCGGTGGCCCGGACCAGCTGCCCGAGCGCCGCGGTCCAGGTGAGGATGAACAGCGAGCCGGTGACGATCAGTCCGTCGAGGACCACCGCGACGCCGAAGTGCGCGGTCCACTGGGCGGGCTGCCGGCGTTCGCGATCGGGCCGGATCCGCGCCCGCGCCAGCACGAACAGCGCGGCGAGCGCGAACAGCGGGAAGCTCAGGTAGCCGACGTCGGCCAGTGACGGCGACGGCAGCCCGCGCCCGTCGATCAGCTGGTACCACGACCAGGCGCACTGGCCGAGCGACCAGCCCGCCATCCCGATCGCGACGAGCACCCGCCACCAGCGCTGGTGGCCGCGGGCGCGGCGCGCGGCCAGCACGCCGCAGACGACCGCGCCGACCCCGGCGCTCAGCTGCATGGCGTCGTCGATCCACAGGGCGAAAGTGTCGCCCCAGAACGCGAAGCCGTTGACGACGACGAGGGCCACCGTGAGGAAGACGAGCAGGGCCGCGACTGGGTACCGCCGCACTGTCATGGCACCTCACGTGGGTCACCCGCCGGTCGGACCGGCAAACACTACACCGGACGGACGCGTGCACCGGCTCACCGCACCGGTGGCCGGTACCCCCGCGTCAGGCGATGTCGCGGCGGTGCAGCAGCCAGCCGCCGAGCACGGCGAAGCCGACCAGGTACGCGGCCAGCACGGCGGCGGCCTGACCCGATCCGACGATCGCGTCGACGCCCGGTGCGTTCGCCCCGAACGCGGCCGCCAGCGCGCCCGCGTTCGGCCCGGGCAGCGCCTTCTGCAGCTGCGCGACCCAGTCCAGCAGCGGCGCGGCGATCGACGCGAGCAGGTTCTGCACGGCCAGCAGCCAGACCAGGCCGAGCCCGATCGGCAGCGCGACCGACCGCAGCCCGACAGCAAGCAATACGCCGAGCGCGCCCCACATCGTCGTGACGAGCCAGCCGGCGCCGAGGCCGAGCAGGACGTCGGAGAGCGCGGGCCAGTCCAGCGGCCGGTCCTTCAGCGACGCGACGAGCACGCTCGCCCCCGCCGTCGCGGCGAACAGCGCGAGCACCGCGGCCAGCGCGCCCACCGCGACGGTGACCAGCTTCGCGGCGAAGACGGCGACGCGCGAAGGGTGTTGCACCAGCACGGTTTTCCACGTGCCGTAGCCGTATTCGCTGCCCGCCACGAGCACGCCGAAGATCAGCGCGAGGGCGCCGACGAAGATCGGCAGGCCGCCGAGGGCACTGCCGACGAACGCTCCGGGCAGCAACGCGTCGAGGCCGCGTCCGGAACCGGGCGGCCCGGCAGCACCGCTCAATCCCGCGTAGGGAACGGCGTAGCCGAACGTCAGCGACAGCACGACGGCGACGGCGAGCAGCAGCCAGCTCGCGGGGCGGCGGGCCTGCTTGGTCAGTTCGGCGCGGATGTCACGCAGCACGGCCGCTACCTCCGGTGAGGGTGAGGAAGGTCTGTTCCAGGTCGGGTTCGCGCCAGCGCAGCTCGGTGACGGTCAGCCCGGCGCCGACGAGTTCGGCGTTGACGCGCCCGGCTTCCCCCGGGTCGACGTCGAGTTCGAGGGCGTCACCGTCGACGCGAACGTCGGCGTAGAGCCGTCGCAAATGGTCACGAGCGCGGTCGAGGGGGTCCGCGACGACGCGCAGGGCACCGCCCGCCCGCAGGTCCGCGACCGTCGTTTCGGTGACCAGGCGGCCGTGGTCGAGCACGCCGACGCGGTCGCAGATCTGCTCCACTTCGGCCAGCAGGTGGCTGGACAGCAGCACAGTGCAGCCTTCGGCGGCGAGCTTGCGCAGGGTGACCCGCATGTCGGCCATGCCGGCCGGGTCGAGGCCGTTGGTCGGCTCGTCGAGCACGACCAGCTCGGGCTCCTTCAGCAGGGCCGCGGCGAGCCCGAGCCGCTGCTTCATGCCGAGCGAGTACGCCGAATACCGGTCCTTCGCGCGGTCGGCGAGGCTGACGACGTCGAGCACGGCGTCGACGCGGGTGCGCGGCACCCCGGCGTGGTCGGCGAGGACGCGCAGGTTGGCCCGGCCGGACAGGTACGGGTAGAAGGCCGGGCCTTCGATCAGCGCGCCGACGCGGGCGAGGCTGCCGGGCCCCGGTTCGGCGCCGAGCACCCGGACGCGGCCGGCCGTCGGCCGGATCAGGCCGAGCAGCATCCGCAGCGTGGTGGTCTTGCCGGCGCCGTTCGGGCCGAGGAAGCCGTAGACCTCGCCGGCGCGCACCGAAAGGTCGAGCCCCTCGACGGCGGCGGTGGGTCCGTAGCGCTTGGTCAGTGCGGTGGTTTCCACCGGCTGGATCATGGGTCG
Organism: Amycolatopsis sp. NPDC098790; assembly: GCF_044759945.1. Classification (NCBI taxonomy): domain Bacteria; kingdom Bacillati; phylum Actinomycetota; class Actinomycetes; order Pseudonocardiales; family Pseudonocardiaceae; genus Amycolatopsis; species Amycolatopsis sp. NPDC098790. The sequence continues at coordinate 472,346 of NZ_JBIWAI010000004.1, read as the reverse complement.
CCTCCTTCGTGGCGATACCCATGGTCGGGTTTCCGGCGGCCGCGGTCGTCCGCCGGCGTACGGCAATCGCGGCTACGCCGGCGGACGTACGCCGGGCTACTTCGTGTAGTTCTTGCCCAGCGGCTTGCCCGGCACCGGCTTGGCGATCAGCGCGACCGGCAGGAAGAAGCACATCTGGCTCAGCGCCAGGGTGAGCGTCCACAGTGCCTTGTCGTCGTAGCAGGCGCTCGCCCGGGCGAACAGCTCGTCGGAAACGCGCTCGCCCAACGGGTTCGGCGTCAGGACGGCTTCGGCGAGTTCCAGCGCGACGCGTTCGGCGTCGTCGAAGTACGGGGACGTCGGCCAGGACGCCACCGAGTCGAGCTCCTCCTGGGTCGCGCCGGCCTTGCGGAGCAGGTCGGCCTGCCGCACCGTGTGGTAGGTGCTGCCGGCCAGCTGCCCGAGCCGCAGCTGCGCGAGGTGGATGGTCTTGCGCGGGATCGCGTCGTTGCGCGTCACCCTGATCATGGTGGCGGCCAGCTCGCCCATCTCGGGGAAGAGCTCGGAAGCGTCGGGCAGGCGGGACTTGTCGGTCATCGGATTTCCTTCCGGTCGGTTCGGTGGTCCGACGACGCAGGCGGCTCCGGTGTGAGGTCGTGTCACAGATCGCCGGCCCGGCTCGTCGAGAAGGGGTGAGCGAGAACGACGTGCTGACCGAGCGGCCGCAGTTGCTCGGGATCGCCTACCGGTTGCTGGGTTCCTTGAGCGACGCCGAGGACGTCGTCCAGGAGGCGTACGGCCGGTGGTTCGCGCTGTCCGGGCGGCAGCGGGAGTCGATCGAAAAGCCGGGGGCGTGGCTGACGACGGTCGCGAGCCGGATCTGCCTGGACCTGCTGGGCTCGGCGCGGGTCCGGCGGGAGCGGTACACGGGCGAGTGGCTCCCGGAGCCGCTGCCGCCGGACTGCCTGGCGGACCCGGCCGAGGCGCTGGTGCTCGACGAGTCGGTCACGATGGCGTTCCTCGTCGTGTGCGAGTCGATGACCCCGGCGGAGCGGGTCGCGTTCGTGCTGCACGACGTGTTCGGCTACCCGTTCGCCGAGGTGGCGGCGGTACTGGGCCGGTCAGCGGCGGCGTGCCGCCAGCTGGCGACGTCGGCCCGGCGCCGCGTCCGGCCCGCGCCGGCTCCGGCGGTCCCGGGGGACGCCTCGGTCGTCCGGGCGTTCAAGGCGGCGTGGGAGGCGATGGACATCCCCGGGCTGATCGACCTGCTGGACCCGGCGGCCGTCGCGGTCGCCGACGGCGGCGGGCTCGCCACCACGGTGCCGCGGCCGGTCGAAGGCGGGGAAAACGTGGCGCGGTACACGGTCGGGATCACCCGGCGCGTGCCGGCCATGACGCTGGTCGAGCGGGTGGTGAACGGGCGGCCGGGGCTCGTGGCGGAGCGCGGCGGCGTCGTCGAGTCGGTGCTGGCGTTCGACGTCGCGGACGGGGTGATCCGGCGGATCTGGGCGGTGCGGAACCCGGAGAAGCTGCGCCCCTGGCAGCAGGTTGAAAAGGAAAAGCTGGTCAACTGCCCGATAGACTGAACCCGGCAGCCCCCGACGTGACGGACGGTGCAGGTGACTGAGGCGAAGGAGCGAACCCGGGACCGGATTTCGCGCCGTCAGGTGGACAAGTTCGCCGACCGCCGGGCCCAGCTGGCCGAGTCGGCGCTGCGGACCCTCGCCGAGCTCGGCTATGCGCGCACCAGCCTGCGGGAGATCGCGCAGAACTCGGAGTTCTCGCACGGCGTCCTGCACTACTACTTCGCCGACAAGGTCGACCTGCTGACCCACTGCGTGCGGCGGTTCGAGGAAGTGTGCGTCACCCGGTACGACGAACTCGTCGCCCGCGCGCGGACGGCGCAGGAGCTGGAACGGGACTTCGCGGCGGCGATGGCCGGCACGCTGCGCGCCGACGCGAAGATGCACCGGCTCTGGTACGACCTGCGCAACCAGAGCCTGTTCGAGGAGTCCTTCCGCGCCGACGTGCTCGAGATCGACCGGCGCCGCGAGGAGATGATCGACCACGTCGTCGCGCGCTACGCCGAGCTGGCGTCGGTGCCGGCCGGCGTGCCGCGGGCCGTCGCGTACGCGTTGTTCGACGGCCTGTTCCAGCAGGCCCTGCTCCGGCACCTGGCCGGCGCCGGGGACGCGGCGGCCGAGCTCGAACGGGCGGTCCCGGCCGTGCTGGCGCGCGTCGTGGCGGCTTAGGGGCCCAGCCGCTCGTGCAGGGTCCGCGGCGCCGGCACGACGAACGCGATCACCGTCGCCACCACCCCCACGAACAGGGACAGGTGCGCCGCGGCCGGCACGGCGCTGATCAGGAACAGCCGCAGCGACCCCGAGATCAGCAGGCGCCACATCTTCGGGTTCATGATCAACAAGTACCCCCGCCCGCCCGGAGCCACCCCTCGATCACCCGCCGGGGTGGCGCGCGGGAGTTCGACGCTTTCGACACCCGGGCGCTTCGACGGGCGCGGGGTTTATCCGCGCGAAAACGGTGCGGCCCGCCAAGAATGCGGCGGATAACGATCCGTTTGCCGCCGCTTGATCGACTGGACATATGCGTCGGCGCTGACGAATATTGATCCCCGTGCGGGAAGGGCGAGGGAGGAACGGGTGGACCTCAGTGCGGCGGACGTGGTCGGTGAGCTGAAAGTTCTGCGCAAAGGGCGGGGAATTTTCACCACACCCCTCGCGGATCGCGTCGGACCCGCTTTGCGCGCCGCATGCGGCATTTTGGAAGATGACGACTCGGTGGAGGTGCGGCGTAAACTCACCGACCGATTGCGGCCGCTCGTCGAGTCGTTGCCGGAGGACCTGAAGATCGCCCTGCGGGCGGCGTTCGCGCTGGACGAGCGGGCGCGAAAGCCGTTCTACCAGGAACGGGTGCATTGGGCGGCGGTCACGCTCGACCGCGACGACCGGACGGTCCGGCGCCGGATCGACGAAGGAATCGAGCAGGTCGCGGCAATGGCGGTCGCGGGTGGCGGACCGGATCCGCGGCCGCGCTATCCGAGCCGCAGTTGGCACACCGAAGAACTGCGCGTGACACTCGCACTCGACCAGCCGGTGGCCGAGGCGTTCGAATTCCGCCGGGTCGTCGCCGACGCCGACGAAATCGCCGAGCTGGACCTGGCGCTCACGCTCACCTCGGCCGCCGAATCCGGCGATTCGGTGCGCGAGTCCGATCTCGACGTCGACGTGTTCCACGGCGGCGCGCTCGCCGGCCGCGCGATGGAGTCGAGTGACCGGATCGGGCTGGCGCTGAGGTTGCCGGAGCCGCTGCGGCGCGGCGAGCGGCACGACATCGGGCTGCGGTTCCGGGCGAACATGCGCCAGCCCCACTACATCTGCGTGCCGCGGCACCCGTGCGACCTGTTCGACCTGCACGTCCGCTTCGGCGAGCGCGTGCCGGACCGGGTCGTGCTGCTGGAGAAGGCGTTCCAGAACGACACGCGGTCACCGCGTGGTGAGGTGCTCAAGCCCGACGACGTGGGCGAGGTGCACGTCCGGTTCCGGCACCTGGCGCCGGGCTTCGCGTACGGGATCCGCTGGCAGTGCGGGTGAGGCTCAGGGCCGCACCAGCCGCACGACCTGCTGGGCGACCCGCGCTTGGGCGGCCAGTCCGGGCCCGGCGTCCCGGGCGGCGGCGTCGACCAGTCTGATGGCCCGATCGAGCGGGCCCCGACTGCTGAGGGCGAGCGCGACCCCGAGGTCGAGCCGGGTTTCGACGGTGTCCGGGTGCGTCCGTCCGAGCAGGCGCAGCTGCGGGCCGGCGATGCCGCAGAGCAGGTCGGCCTGGCGGTCGAACTCGCGCAGCCGGGCGTGCGCGAGCCCGGCGGCGTACCGGAGCCGGAGGTGCAGGGGGTGGTCGTCGCCGAGAACCCGCCGGACGACGGGCCCGGCCCGGGTCAGGGCGGCCAGCGCGTGCCGGGGTTCGCGTGCCCGGGCGGCGTGCACCGAGGCGGTCAGGGTGAGGGGACTTTCGATGCCGAATCGCTGCGCGTAGGCCTTTTCGAGATCGGCGGGATCGTGGTCGACGAGGGCGGCTTCGGCGCGGATGACGTCGGCGTCGGGACTGTCCAGCGTCGCGGCGACGTCTTGTGCCTGCTGTGCGTGGCCGGCTTGGAGGAGGTTGCGGGCGTATTCGAGGGTGGGTTCGCCGGGTTCGAGGAGTGCGATGGCTTCCTCGGGGCGGCCGCGCAGCCGCCGGGCTTTTGCGGCGTGGAGCCGGTCCTCGGCGGTGACGGGGCGGTGGGCGAGCCAGAAGAGGCGGTCGGCTTCGGCGTAGTCGCCCCGGCTGTCGAGGGCCTGGGCGAGGACGCGGGCGGCGGGCTGGTGGCCGGCGGCTCGACGGGCGTGGTCGAGGGCCTCGGGGACCAGTCCGCAGGCGAGTTCGACCCGGGCGGCGGCGGTGAAGTCGGCGGGGGTCGCTTCGCCGGTGGCGAGGATGGTGGCGTGGATTTCGCCGGCGGTGGCGGGGTCGCCGAGGGCTTCGAAGGTGGCCGCGACGGGTCGAAGGAGGGCGAGGCGGTGGGCGGGGCTGTGGTCGGCGAGGGTGCGGGCGTGCTGGATGAGGTACGAGTGGGTGATGGTGGGCACGCCCGCCAACTCGTGAGCTGACTCGCGGGGCGCCCTGCGGGCCGGCTCGTGGGCAAGCTCGGTGCCCGACCCGTGGGCCGGCTCGCCGGTCGCCCCGTGGGCCAAGTCGCTGGGCAGCCCGTGCGCCAACTTGGTGGCTGGCTCGCCGGTCGGCCCGTGGGCCGACTCGCTGGGCAGCCCGTGCGCCAACTTGGTGGCTGGGTCGCCGGTCGGCCCGTGGGCCGGCTCGCTGGGCAGTCCGTGCGCCGACTTGGTGGCTGGGTCGCCGGTCGGCCCGTGGGCCGACTCGCTGGGCAGCCCGTGCGCCAGCCTGCTGGCTGGCTCGCCGGTCGGCCCGTGGGCCGGCTCGCTGGGCAGTCCGTGCGCCGACTTGGTGGCTGGCTCGCCGGTCGGCCGGTGGGCCAAATCGCCGGGCAACCCGTCCGCCAGCCCATCGGCCACCCCACCCGCCAACCCGTTCAACACCGCCGCAACCGCCCCATCGGCAGCCGGCTCCCCGAACACACCGCGAGCCACCTCCACCGCCAACCCCTGAAGCCGCAAGCCGCCATCCGCCCGCGCCGCGAACCCCAGCGACACCAGTTCCTCCACCGCGGCCTCGACCTCCCCGCCGACCGCACTGACCACCACCTCGACCGGAATCGGCGAAGGCGCCAGCACCGACCCCAACCGCAGCACCTCGCGCGCCGGCCGTTCCATCCGCAACAGCACCTCGCGGATCGCGTCCGGCGCGGTGTCCGGCACCGAGTCCCCACGCGAACGCAGAACCGCCGCCGCCCGGAGGGTCATCGGGTGGCCGAAGCAGCGGGCGACGAACTCCGGTGACGGCACCAACCGGAGCCCCTCGGCGACCGTCAAGCCCGGCACCTCCACCGTCGCCCCGTCCCAGTGGGCCGCTCGGCTCGTCAGCAGTGTCCGGACCGCCCCCGACGGCACCAGCACCCGCGCCAGCTCACCCGGGGGCACCCCCGCCGGGACGTCGTCGACCAGCACCAGCACCCGCGAGCCCGCCGCGTCCATGCGGGCCGCGAGCCGCGCGCGCAACCGGTCGAACCCACCCATGGCCGTGCCCGCGGCCGCCGCCAGCGCGAGGTGGAACTGCGGAAGGAACTCGTCCGGGTCGAGGTGGCCGAACGGCCCCGTCCGCAGCACCCGGCCGCCGAACTCGCCGGCCAGACCCGCGTACTGCTCGGCCAACGCCGTCTTGCCCGCGCCCGGCAGGCCGTGGACCAGCACCGACCCCCGCGCGACCAGTGCACTGTGGACGGTCCACAGCAGCGAAGACCCGGGAACGGCGGCCCGGCGCACCCGCCGGACCAGGTCCGGCAGCGGTTCCCCCGGAACCAGCGCCAGGACGCGGTCGGAAAGCACCGAATGGTCGGCGAGCACCACGCGAGACCCCGCCAGCTCCGGCGCGATCTTGTCGAAATCGTCGAAAGGCGAACTCCGGAAAACACGCAGCCCGTCGGCGCGCAGGGCTTTTTCCACGTCGGCGGAAGCCGCGGGACACAGGAAGACGTCGAACCGGTCGGCGGTCAATGGGTGATCATGGCTTCGGTTCCCGGGAAGGCGGATTCGGTCACGCGCCAAGGATCGGAACGGCCCGCGGATTCGCTACGGACGGCAGGATCTGTCCACTGATTGACCTGTCCGGCGGGCATGACCGCCCGGTAAGCCCGGTGGGCCGTTTCTCATTAACGGACAATATCTGGACAAGAACCACCCTGGTGCAACGTTGCTGGTCAGCGCCTCGATTACTCCGGTTGTCGGACCGGGAACCGGCGGATGCGGCAGAGGACCAGTGTGGTCCATTGTGGACGAACGGGGACCCGGTCCGGTGGACGATGCGAGGAGGGAACCCGTGGACACCATGATGGCGGAGACGGCGGTCGACGGCTACGTCGTGCTCGAGGAGCTGCCGCGCCCGGACGGGAAGCTGACGAAGGAGCAGCTCGACCCGGTCGTGGCGGCGGCGCGCGCCGGTGACGCGGACGCCGTCCAGGCCCTGCTGCGCCTGATCAAGCCGACGGTCGTGCGCTACTGCCGCGCCCGGATCGGCGGGCGCGACCTGTCCTACCTGTCGGCCGACGACGTCGCGCAGGAGGTCTGCCTGGCCGTGCTGAAGGTGCTGCCCGGCTACCAGGACCGCGGCGGCTCGTTCCTCTACCTGGTGCGCGCCATCGCCGCGAACAAGGTCGCCGACGCCTTCCGCTCGGTGGCGCGCGACCGGTCGAAGCCCGTGCCGGAGCTGCCGGACCGGCCGCTGGGCGGCAACGAGCCGGAGAGCCACGTGCTCGACCTCGACCTCGGCGCCCGGCTGGGCCGGCTGATGGCGACGCTGCCGCCGCTGCACCAGGAGATCCTGACCCTGCGCATCGTCGTCGGCCTGTCGGCGAACGAGACGGCGGACGCGCTCGGCATCTCGGCCGGCAACGTCCGCATCACGCAGTACCGCGCCCTGACGAAGCTGCGCGGCATGATCCCCGAGGGCGGGCTCTGAGCGTCACTCCAGCCATTCGGTGATGAAGTGGTCGCTTTCGTGGATGTGCACGGCCTCGTAGACGCCGGGGCCGAGCACGGCGAACTTGTGCGGCGTGCCGGCCGGGACGACCAGCACGTCCCCGGCGCCGCCGTCGCGTTCGGTGTCGCCGACGGTGAACCGCGCCCGCCCCCGGATGATCACGAACGTCTCGGTGTAGGGGTGCTTGTGCAGGCGCGGCCCGGACCCGACGACGTCGCTGCTTTCGCGGATGACGGAGATCCCGGACCCGACATCGCGGCCTTCGAAGTTCTCGCTGTCGCTCACCCGGCCAGGGTAGCGCCGGATCAGCCCCCGACGACCTTCCGCAGCTGGCTGAGCGCCCGGTGCTGGGCGACGCGGACCGCGCCCGGCGTCGACCCCACGACCTCCGCCGTCTCTTCGGCCGACAGCCCCACCGCGACCCGCAGCACCACGATCTCGCGCTGCTTCTCCGGCAGCACCTGCAGCAGCTTCGCCATCCGCTCGCCCAGTTCGCGGCGCAGGGCGTGGTGCACCGGGTCCAGCGAAGCGTCGACCTCGTCGGGCAGCTCCGCCACCGGCTCGTCCCACTGCCGCGCCGCCGCCTTGCGGGCCGCCGCGACCTTGTGGCGGGCGATGCCGCACACGAAGTTCGGGAACGGCCGGTCCGGCGGCCGCGTGGTCAGCGCCTTGAACACGGCGACGCACACGTCCTGCGCGACGTCGTCGGCCTCGGGTCCCGCGCCCAGCCGGGCCCGGCAGTAGCGCACCACCAGCGGCCGGGCCGCGGCCAGCAGGCGGTCCGGAGCTTCTTCCACGGTTGTCATGGGTTCCCCTCCACGTCCGGCCGGGGACTACCCGTTTTCGCCCGAATCGGACCCGAACCGGGCAAAGTCCCCGTCATCCCGGGTGAACACCGCCCGCGACGGCGGTTCCGATGGTCATCGGGCGAGATGACCATCGACCACCGGGGTCCTCAGTCCCGCGCGACCGTGTTGTGGAACGCGAACACCCGCCGCTCGCGCCGCGTCACCGCGGCCATCACCGCCGCGCGCGCTCGCGTGCTCGTCGCCTCGCGGTACTCCGCCGTCTCGAACAGCCCGACGTCCGAGATCTCGTGGAACGCCAGCAGCGCCGGGCCGTCCCCTTCGGACAGCCGGTAGCGGCGGGTGCGGTACCAGCCCGGCAATCGATGCAGCAACGGCACGTGCTCGTCGCGGTACCACGCGTCCAGCGCCGGTTCGTCGTCCGTGGACAGCGCCACGCACACGACGACCGGCGCCGCGGGCCCGGCGGGTCCGGCGGAGTCGATCTGCTCGTAGACCCGCCGGTCCAGCGTCGCCAGCCGGCGGACGACGTCCTGCTCGCGCGGGCTCCGGCGCCGCACCGACGAGTAGGCCGGACTGCGCAGCGCGTCGGTGTCCAGCTCGTACCAGGCCAGCCACGTCGGCGCGGCGCCGTCGAGCGCCCGGTAGCGGTGGCCGGTGCGGATGCCGGGCACGCGCAGGCGGGCCGGGGCGTGCTCGTGGTCGTACCAGTCGTGGAACTCCGCCTCCGGCACGTCGCCCGGCTCGGCGAACACGAACAGCAGTCCTTCGGTCATCGGGTAGTGTCCCCGGGGTGTCGCGCGAAGATCCGGACGTCATCGATTCGGTCGAGAAGGCGCTGCGGCTGCTGCAGAGCTTCTCCGGCGAGGCACCGGCGATGAGCGTCAGCGAAGCGGCCGCGGCCACCGGCCTGACCCGCGCGACCGCGCGCCGCCTGCTGCTGACCTTCGAACGGCTCGGGTTCGCCGAGACCGACGGCCGCCGCTTCCAGCTCACCGCCCGCGTCCTGCGGCTCGGCTACGGCTACCTCGCCGCGCTGCCGTTCTGGGAACACGCCCAGTCCCACATGCGCGCGCTGTCGGACGAGGTCCGCGAGTCCAGCTCGCTCGCCACGCTCGACGGCGGCGAGATCGTCTACGTCGCCCGCGTGCCGGCGTCGCGGATGATGACCATCACCTTCAACGTCGGGTCGCGGCTGCCCGCCTACCCGACGTCGATGGGCCGCGTGCTGCTCGCCGCCCTGCCGCCGGCCGAGCTGCAGTCCTATTTGGACCGCACGGACCTGGTGCGGCTCACGGCGAACACCATCACCGGCCGCGCGAAGCTCGAGGCCGAGCTGGCCCGCGTCGCCGAGCAGGGGTACGCGCTGGTCGACGGCGAGCGCGAGGAGGGCGTCCGGTCCGCCGCCGCGCCGGTCCGCAACGCGAGCGGCGGGGTGATCGCCGCGCTCAACGTCTCCGCCAACGCCGCCCGCGTCTCCGTCGAAAAGCTGCGCGACGAGTTCGTGCCCCGGCTGCTCGAGACGGCCGACGCGATCACCAAGGACATCGCGGGCCTGCACTAGGACCCGAACCCGAAGCAGCGGGCGGGGTTCTCGACCAGCAGCCGGCGCCGGTCTCCGTCCGAAAAGGACTCCAGTACGTCCACCAGGTCGGCGTCGTCGGGATCGAACCCGTGGGTGTTCGGGTGCGGGGAATCGGTGCCCCACAGCACACGCTCGGGTGCGTGCGCGATCAGCAGGCGCATGAGCTCGACGGAGTCGGCCAGCGACGGCGGCGCGGTCGCGAGCCGGTCCGCGCCGCTCAGCTTGACCCACACGTCCCCGGTGTCGAGCAGGCGCCGCAACGCCGTCACCGCGGCGCTGCCGAGGCCTTCGCGGAGGTCGACGCGAGCCATGTGGTCGACCACGACGGTCAAGCCGAGCCCGCACACCCTTTCCCCGTGTTCGGCGATGCCGTTGCCGGCCACGTGCAGCGCGATGTGCCAGCCGTACGGCACGATCTTGCCGACGATCGCTTCGATCGTCCCGGCCGAGGGCGCCGGGCCCAGGTGCGGCAGGAAGTGCAGCCGCGCGCCGCGCACGCCGGCCTCGTGCAGCCGGGCGATCTCGGCGTCGGGCGTCTCCGGCGTCACGAGCGCGACGCCGCGGTAGTCGCCGGAGGCGAGGGCGTCCAGCAACGCCGAGTGGTCCGTGCCGTGGCACGCCGACTGGACGAGCACCGCACGCTCGAACCCGAAGCGCCGGTGCAGCCGCTGGAGGTCCTCCTTCGGCGCCTCCGGCGGCGTGAACGTCCTGTCGGGAGCGTAGGGGAAGACGTCGGTGGGGCCGAAGATGTGGCAGTGCGCGTCGCAGCTGCCCGCGGGAAGGACCATCAGTCGCACCTCGCCGTCATGCCGCCGTCGACGACGATCTCGGTTCCCGTGACGAACCGGGCTTCGTCGGAAGCCAGGAACAGCGCGGCGTACGCGGTGTCCCGGCCGTCACCCATGAATCCCAGCGGAATCCGGGCCTGGCGCTTCTCGAGCAGTGTGCCGATGTCGCCGCCTTCGCGCTGGTTCGCCAGCCGCGCCTCGACCATCGGCGTGTGCAGCTGCCCGGGGACGACGGTGTTCGCGCGGATCCCGTCGGGCGCGTGCTGCACCGCGAGCACCCGCGACAGCTGGATGACACCGGCCTTCGCCGACGCGTACCCGACCTGCGCGGAGCCGGTCCACCGGAGCCCGGACGTCGACGCGGTGTTCACGATGGACCCGCCACCCTGCTCCCGCATCACCGGGACGACGTGCCGGCAAGTCAGGTAGACGCTGGTGAGGTTGTAGTCCAGCTGCGCCGCCCAGTCCTGTTCGGACAGTTCCGCCGGGCCGCCGGGGCGCGAGCCGCCCACGTTGTTCACCAGGACGTCCACGCTCCCGAACGCGTCCCAGCAGGCCGCGACCGCTTTGGCGACTGACGCGCTGTCCGTGACGTCGCACGTGTGCGGGTGGACGGTCCCACTGTCCGAAGTGATCAGCGAGACGGTCTCGGTCAGCGCGTCCGGGTTCAGGTCCACAGCGAACACTTTCGCACCTTCGCGCGCGAACAGCACCGCGGCCGCGCGGCCGTTGCCCCAGCCGGGGCCGACGCTGCCGGCACCGGTGATCAGCGCGACCTTCCCGGCCAGCCGCCCGGTCATTCGCGCCCCACCTCCAAGGCCACGAGAAACCGCGAAACCATGTTGTACGCGGCGACCGTGACACTCAGCTCGACGACCTGCTGCTCGTCGAAGTGTGCGGCCAGCGCGTCGAACACCGGCTGCTCGACGGCGATCTTCTCGGTCATCGCGTCGGTGTAGGCGAGCGCGGCGCGCTGCCGTCCGTCCAAAGCGGACGGATCGCCGCCGCGCAGGGCGGCGAGCTGCTCGTCGGTCATGCCGGCCTCCCGGGCGACCGGCTCGTGCGCCGTCCACTCGTAGGCGGCGCCGTTGAGTTCGGCGACGCGCAGGACGGCGAGCTCGCGGACGTCCGCGGGCAGGGTCGAGGCCCCGCGGACCGCGCCGAGCAGGCTGTTCCAGCCGTCGGCGAGGGCCGGGCTGTGCAGCAGCATCCCGTCGAGCGGGGTGAGCCGCCCGCCGCGCCGCCGCCGGATGCGGTCGGCGACGCCGCCGCCTTCGGTCACGTAGCCGAGCCTGGCCAAGGTGTCTCCCTTCTCAGACCGCGACGGAGGTCGCGGGTTCGGTGGCGGGCGTTTCGCCGTCGAGGACCGCGCGGGCCCTGGTGAGGTCGAGCACGCCTTCCCAGCGGCTCACGACGATGCTGCCGAGCAGCTGCCCGCACAGGCTGACGAGGCCGCGCATGGTGGACAGGAACCGGTCGACGCCGAGCACGAGCATGATGCCCGCGACCGGGACGACGCCGGTGGTGGAGAGCGTCGCGGCGAGGATGACGAACCCGGCGCCCGCCACCCCGGCGCTGCCCTTCGACGTGATCATGAAGACCGCGAGCAGCCCGATCTGCTGCCACAGCGAGAGGTTCACGTCGAAGGCCTGTGCGATGTAGAGGGACGCGAAGCCGAGGTAGAGGCAGACGCCGTCGCCGTTGAACGCGTACCCCGACGGCACGACCAGCCCGACGATCCTCTTCGGACAGCCCAGGTTCTCGAGCTTCTTCATCAGCTGCGGCATCACGACCTCGTAGTTCGCGGTGCCGAGCGTGATCAGCAGCTCGTCCTTGAAGTACCGGTACAGCTTGAGGACGCGGATGCCGCACAGCCGCGCGACCGCACCGAACACCAGCAGGCAGAACAGGATCCCGGTGGCCCAGAACAGGAGCACGACCCCGCCGAGGCTGGCCAGCGTGGCCGCGCCGAACTTGCCGGTGGTGTAGGCCATCGCGGCGAACGCGCCGACCGGGGCCAGGTACATCACCAGCCGCACGACGCCGAACGTGGCCTCGCCGACGCGCTCGATCCCGCGCAGCAGCGGCGCGCCGCGTTCGCCGAGCGCCTTGACCGCGATCGCGAACAGGATCGACACCAGCAGCACCTGCAGGACGTTGCCCTCGGTGAACGCGCTGACCACGGTCTTCGGGACGATGTTGACCAGGAAGTCGTACCAGTGCTGGTTTTCCCCGGTCTGGACGTACTGCTGCGCGCTGCCGGACAGCTTGAGCGACGCCGGGTCGGCGTGGATGCCGGCGCCGGGGCGCAGCAGGTCCATCACGACCAGCCCGATGAGCAGCGCGATCGTGGTCAGCACCTCGAAGTAGACGAGGGCCTTGACGCCGACTCTCCCGACGCTGGCCAGCTCGCCCGCCGACGCGATGCCGGTGACGATCGTGCAGAACACGACCGGCGCGATCAGCATCTGGATCAGCGCGATGAACCCGGTGCCGACCGGCTGCAAGGCCGCTCCGACGCCGGGCGCGGCGAAGCCGAGGGCCGCCCCGAGCACGATCGCGACCAGCACGGTGACGTAGAGCTTGGTGGTGAAGGCACTGCGCAGGACCGATCGCGTCGACATCGTCGTCTCCGTCTGTTCGTCTGGCGTACACTTGCGCGACTGACGAACACATCCTGAGTCAAGACGGCCGCGAGGTCAACCCCTCGAATTGCCTGCGGTGCGTTGTGTTGCGAATGACTCAATTTCCCGCGCCGCGTGTAGTGAATGACTCATTCCTGTCGCCAGGCGACAGGAATGAGTCATTCACTACACGGTGAGGCTCAGAACTCCTGCTGCCGGAACGCGTCGAGCACGCGTCGCTCCCTTTTGGTCGGACGGCCCGCGCCGCGGTCGCGCCGGGCGACCGGGATCGCGGTCTCCGGCGGCGGCTTCGGCGTCCGGTCCACGTAGCACGTCACCGCGTCCGGCGCACCGACGCGCTTCTGGATCACCCGTACCACGTCGAGGATTCTGGTCGTGCCGCCGATGCGCAGGCGGACCTCGTCACCCGGCACGACGGTCGTCGCGGGCTTGGCCGGCTTGTCGTTGACGCGCACGTGCCCGCCCCGGCACGCCGCCGCGGCGTCCGGACGGGTCTTCGTCAGCCGGACCGCCCAGAGCCAGCGGTCCACTCGGGTCGACTCCACAGTCGTCCATCATGGCCCATTCAGCGGAATCCTCGCACAACCCGGGGAGGTTACTCGCGGGTATATGTCGACTTGTCTGCACCACTGAGTTATAACCTGTTCTAATATACCTCAACGGTGAGGACTATCACATGCGTGACGAATCCGTATGGAGAACAGCTTCTGGGCAAGTTTCCCGACGTCTCTTCATCGCTGGAACTGGTTCTATCTTGGCGGCCGCGGCTGTGGGGAGTCAGGCGGCCGCCGCCACCATCGCCGACGCCGCGCGCGTGCCCGCGCTGGTGATCGGCTCGGGCTACGGCGGCTCGGTCGCCGCCCTGCGCCTGGCCCAGGCCGGCATCGACGTCCAGCTCGTCGAAATGGGCATGGCCTGGGACACGCCCGGCTCGGACGGCAAGATCTTCGCGAACACGACCACCCCGGACCAGCGCTCCTTCTGGTTGCGCACCAGGACGAAGCAGCCGCTGTCCAACTTCCTCGGGTTCCCCATCGACAAGGACATCCCGAAGTACACCGGCATCCTCGACGCCGAAGAGTTCAGCGGCATCACCGTGTACCAGGGCCGCGGCCTCGGCGGCGGCTCGCTCGTCAACGGCGGCATGGCCGTCACGCCGAAGCGGGAGAACTTCGGCGCGATCCTGCCGACGGTCAATGCCGACGAGATGTACAACACCTACTACCCGCGCGCGAACGCCGGCCTCGGCGTCGGCCTCGTCGACCCCACGTGGTTCGACTCCGCCGAGTGCTACCAGTACGCGCGCGTCGGCCGGAAGCAGGCGCAGCGGTCCGGGTTCCCGTTCGTCTTCGTCCCGGACGTCTACGACTGGAACTACATGCAGCAGGAGCAAGCGAACACCGTGCCGCGGTCGGCGCTGGCCGGGGAAATCCTGTACGGCAACAACTACGGCAAGAAGTCGCTGCAGAAGACGTACCTGCCGCAGATCAAGGCGACGGGCCGCGTCACCATCTCGCCGCTGCACCGGGTGACGACGGTGACGCCCGCGGCCGGCGGCGGCTACTCGGTGACGCTGGAGCAGCTGAACACCTCGGGCGCGGTGATCGCGACCAAGGGCGTCACCGCGGACAAGGTGTTCTTCGCCGCGGGCAGCGTCGGCACGAGCAAGCTGCTGGTGAAGCTCAAGGCCACCGGCGCGCTGCCCGGCCTCAACGGCGAGGTCGGGAAGGGCTGGGGCGACAACGGGAACGTGATGTGCGGGCGCGCCAACCACCTCTGGGACCCGACCGGCAGCCTCCAGTCGTCGATTCCCTGCGGCGGCATCGACAACTGGAACGCGGGCGGCGCGTTCGCCGAAGTCGCGCCGCTGCCGACCGGCATCGAGACGTGGGCGTCGTTCTACCTGTCCATCACGAAGAACCCGAACCGGGCCCAGTTCTCGTGGAACCCGGCGACGCAGAGCGTGGACCTCAACTGGCAGACGGCGTGGAAGCAGCCGTCGATCGACATGGCGAAGTCCATCTTCGACAAGATCAACTCGAAGGAGGGGACGATCTACCGGACGGATCTGTTCGGCGTGTACAAGATCTGGGGCGACCACCTGACCTACCACCCGCTCGGCGGCGCGGTGCTCGGCAAGGCGACCGACAACTACGGCAGGCTGGCAGGCTACCCGGGCCTGTACGCGATCGACGGCTCCCTGATCCCGGGCAACACGAGCGTGAACCCGTTCGTGACGATCACGGCACTGGCCGAGCGCAACATCGAGAAGATCATCGCCACCGACTTCTAGCCCGGTGCAAGCGGTCGTGAGTGAGAAACAGGGTTAGAACACTGTTTCTCACTCACGACCGGTGGGACGGCAGGACGCAGACGGTGTCGAGGCCGAGGACGTGGTTCAACCGTCCGAACGCGAGCCACGAGCCCAGGCTCATCGACAGCTCGACGATCTCCTTCTGGCTGTACTGAGAAGACATCCGCTTCCAGAACTCGTCGTCCAGGTTGTGGTGGTCGGTCGCGTACCGCTCGGCGTACTCCGCCGCGAGCCGCGTCCGCTCGTCGAAGAGGTCGGTCGTGCGCCATTCGGTGACCGCGTCCGCGAACTCCGGCTCGACCTTCACGCCGTCGCGCTCGGTGCGCCAGTCCAGGCAGAAGACGCACCCGTTGATCTGCGCGATCCGCAGGCGCGCGGCCTCGAACTCCCGCAGCCCCAACGTGGTGTGCGAGTACACCGCCAGCGAGAACTGCGACGCGGCGATCCCGATCCCGGGCACCATCTCGCCCCACACGTACCCGATCGGGTCCTTGCCTTCGGGGATGTCGATGTTCACGAGCGCCTCCTTCCGAGCTTGCCGGCTGCCGGGCGCAGCGGGACGTCGAGTGCGTCGTAGAGACCGGGTTCCGCCTCGGCCAGCCAGTCGATCGCGCCGACGAGCCGTCCGACGGCGGTGGCGTTCCCGCCCGCGGACCGGTTTTCGCCTTCGTCGGAAGCCTCGACGCTGACCTCGATGCGCGGCCGGCCTTCGATGATCACGCGGTGGGCGCCGTCGCCGCTGGGCGGCGTCGGCCAGTCCGGCGCGCACGACGGGTGGATGCGCGTGACGTGCTCGATGACGATCCGCGGCTCGCCGCCGACGATGCCCTGCACCTCGAACCGCACCGCGCCCTGCGTGCCCTTCTCGAAGTCGCCCATCGTCCGCGTGGACACGGTTTCCTCGAGGGGACGCCGATGCAGCGTCTCGCGCAGCTCGTCCACCTCGACGCCGAGACCGCGCGCGATCAGCCGGACCTGCCCGCCCCACACCATCGACGGCACGCCGGTCATCAGCATCGGCGGGTCGTAGTCCATCGGCTGGCCCATGCCGACCAGGTACCGGACGGAGTCGGGCTGCTCGTAGGTCGAGTAGTCGAAGATCTCCTGGCAGCGGATGACGTCGACGTCCGTGCCGAGCCCGCTGATCAGCAGCGGCAGCACGTCGTTGCCCCAGCCGGGGTCGACGCCGGAGACGAACAGCGAGCCGCCGCCGTCCGCGATGGCCTTCAGGATCGGATCGCGCAACTCCGGGGGCGCGTTGCGCTGGTCGTAGAGCGGGTAGAGCGCCGGGGTCACGACGACCGCGCCCGTCCCGACCGCGCGGACGATGTCGGCGAGCGCGTCGTCGAACCGGACGTCGCCGGAAGCGGCGTAGACGACGGCTCGCGGGTTCGCCGCCAGTACGGCGTCGACGTCGTCCGTCGCGGCGACGCCGAGGTCCTCGACGCCCGCGAGGGCGCCCGCGTCCTTGCCGACCTTCGCCGGATCGTGGACGAGCACCGCGGTCAGCTCCAGCGCCGGATGGGCGTCGACGGCCCGGATTGCCGCACGGCCGACGTTGCCCGTGCCCCACACCACTGTGCTGATCAAAGACGCGGCGATCATTTCGCCGAGTTTTCGCCGGTTCGCCCGGGTCCGGGAAGCTCGCCGTTCCGGCCAGCGGACCGCGCCGAGCCGAGTAGGCTGCAGTGCGTCCGAACGTCGTATCGGAGGGCCCCGCGATGACGATCGATCCGAAACCCCGCAGCCGCACGGTCACCGACGGGATCGAGGCCGCGCCCGCCCGCGGCATGCTCCGCGCCGTCGGGATGGGCGACGGCGACTGGCGCAAGCCGATCATCGGCGTCGCCAGTTCGTGGAACGAGATCACGCCGTGCAACCTGTCGCTGGACCGGCTGGCGCAGGCGTCGAAGGAAGGCGTGCACGCCGCCGGCGGGTACCCGCTGCAGTTCGGCACGATCTCGGTGTCCGACGGCATCTCCATGGGCCACGACGGCATGCACTTCTCGCTGGTGTCCCGCGAGGTCATCGCCGACTCCGTCGAGACGGTCATGCAGGCCGAGCGGCTCGACGGCTCGGTACTGCTGGCCGGCTGCGACAAGTCCCTGCCCGGCATGCTGATGGCGGCGGCCCGGCTCGACCTCGCGTCGGTGTTCCTCTACGCGGGCACGATCGCCCCCGGGTGGGTGAAGCTGACCGACGGCACCGAGAAGGACGTCACGCTGATCGACGCCTTCGAGGCCGTCGGCGCGTGCCGGGCGGGCCGGCTCGGCACCGCGGACCTCGACCGCATCGAACGCGCCATTTGCCCTGGTGAAGGCGCCTGCGGCGGCATGTACACGGCGAACACGATGGCGTCGGCGGCCGAGGCGATGGGGATGAGCATGCCCGGCTCGGCCGCGCCGCCGTCCGCGGACCGCCGCCGCGACCACTACGCGCACCTTTCGGGGGAAGCCGTCGTCGGGCTGCTCGAAAAGGGCATCACCGCGCGGGACATCCTCACGCGCGAGGCGTTCGAGAACGCGATCACCGTGATCATGGCCCTCGGTGGTTCGACGAACGCCGTGCTGCACCTGCTGGCCATCGCGCACGAGGCGAAGGTCGAGCTGACGCTGGACGACTTCAACCGCGTCGGCGACCGCGTGCCGCACCTGGGCGACCTGAAGCCGTTCGGCAAGTACGTCATGAACGACATCGACCGCCACGGCGGCATCCCCGTGCTGATGAAGGCGCTGCTGGACGAGGGCTTGATTCACGGCGACGCGCTGACCGTCACCGGCCGGACCGTCGCGGCGAACCTCGCCGAGCTGGACCCCGACCCGATCGACGGCGAAGTCCTGCGCCGCCTGGACAACCCGCTGCACCCGACCGGCGGCATCACCATCCTGCGCGGCTCGCTCGCGCCCGAAGGCGCCGTCGTGAAGTCCGCGGGCTTCGACACGGCCAACTTCGAGGGCCCGGCGCGCGTGTTCGAGCGCGAGCAGGAGGCGATGGCGGCGTTGAACGAAGGCCGGATTTCCGCAGGTGACGTCGTGGTCATCCGGTACGAAGGGCCCAAGGGCGGGCCGGGCATGCGCGAGATGCTCGCGATCACCGCGGCGATCAAGGGCGCCGGGCTCGGCCGCGACGTCCTGCTGCTGACCGACGGCCGGTTCTCCGGCGGCACGACGGGACTGTGCATCGGCCACGTCGCGCCCGAGGCGGTCGACGGCGGCCCGATCGCGTTCGTCCGCGACGGCGACCGCATCGCCGTCGACATCAAGGGCCGCAGCATGGACCTGCTGGTCGACGCCGCCGAGCTGGCGCGGCGCCGCGAAGGCTGGGAGCCGTTGCCGAACAAGTTCCCGGAAGGGGTGCTCGGCAAGTACGCGAAGCTGGTCCGGTCGTCGTCCTACGGCGCCGTCACGAGCTGAGGGCGCGCTTGTCGACCTTGCCGACCGCGGTGAGGGGGAGCGCGTCGGCGAAGTCGATGTTCGCCGGGACGTAGTGGTCTTGGCCGAAGATGGCTTCGGCGTGCGCTTTCAGGTCGGCTTCGGTCACTTCGCCCGTGGCGACGACGACGGCGTGCAGCAGGTCGCCGTCGCCGTCGCCGTCGCCGTCGTCGCCCGGCCGGCCGAAGACGGCCGCGCTCCTGACCGCCGGGTGCGTCTCCAGCGCGTGTTCGACGACGGTCGTGGGGACCTTCGTGCCGTGCTCGCCGACCACGACGACGTCGTCCGCGCGGCCGAGCAGGAACAGGTAGCCGTCGTCGTCGAAGCGGCCGAGGTCGCCGGTGCGCAGCCAGCCGGCGCCGACGTCCGGGCCGCCGAGGTAACCGTCCATCATGGACAGTCCGCGGACCACGACCTCGCCGTCCTCGATGCGCGCTTCCATCCCGGGAACGATCCGGCCGACCGAGCCGAGCAGCTCGGGGCGCGGGATCAGTTCGGCGGCGGAGATGCTCGCGATCATCGGCGCTTCGGTGAGGCCGTAGCCCTGGCCGACGACCGGGCCGAAGACGTCGAGGGCCTGCGCGAGCCGGTGCGGCGGCAGTGGCGCGGCGCCGAGGGAGAGGGACCGGACGCTGCTGAGGTCGGTGCTGTTTCGTCTCGGGTGGTCGAGGAGCGCCGCCAGCCGGGGCGGCGTCAGGGAGAGGGTGTCGATGCGGTGCTCTTCGATGGCTCGGAGCACCGCGCCGGCGTCGAAACCGTCGTGGATGACGAGGGTGTCGCGCCGGAGCAGCGTGCCGAGGACGGTGGCGTTCCCGGTCATGTGCGTCATCGGGGCGACGAGCAGGGTGCGGCCCGGGCCGTCCGGGTTCGGCGTGAAGATGTGGGCCATGCCGTCGTAGATGCCGCTGTGGCGGATGAGCTTGGGGGTGCCGGTGGTGCCGCCGGTGGGGAAGAGGAGGTGCACGGTGTCCGGCGGGTCGAGCGGTTCGGGTTCGCCGTCGACGTCGGTTCTCGTGTCGGCGCCGGGCCAGTCGCGGGGCCGGTCGGTGACGACGGTGAAGCCCTTCGCGGCGGCGAGCCGGTCCTGGGTCGGCGCGGAGGCCGGGACCATGAGCACGGTCGCGCCGCGCAGGAGGGCGGCGAGCTGGACGAGGACGGTTTCGGGGCGGTTCCGCAGGTCCACGGCGACGTTCTTGGCGTTGCCGAGGCCGCCGTGCAGCCGGCGGAGGCGGTCTCGGGCCTGGTGGTAGGTGGTGACGCCGTCGTGGACGAAGAGGGGGCGGTCACCGCCGTCCTCGAGGGCGGCGAGGACCTTCGTCAGGAAGAAGCTCACCGCGTGGACGGTACTCAGTCCTGGTAGGAGAGCTTCTCGAGTTCCTGGTCGAAGTCGAACCAGTCGCTCTCGCTCCCGGCGGGCACGACGTCGTAGGTCCGGTCCAGGAAGGCGGCGACCTCCTTGGCGGGCGCTTCGAGCACGGCGGCGCCGTCGGGGGAGGTCAGCTCCACGACGATCAGGGAGGGATCCCCGGCCGGCCCGACGCGGACGTCCCCGTCGCCGCAGCGGCCGAGCAGGCCGTCGGCGAGCAGGTCGCGCCCGAAGAGCCACCGGACGGCGTTCGCGCCGGCGTGCAGCACCACGGCGACCGCGTAGGGGTCACGGGTGTCGTACTCCAGCTCGGCGGGCACCGGCCGCGGCCCGGCGCCGAAGGTGCGCAGGGCGAAGTCGATGCTGGCGCTGGTCACGTTGTGCGGGTCGGCCATCGGGACTGCCTTTGCTACTCGTCGGTTAACTTCGTCTTGTTCCAGGGATAACCCATGGTGAGTTCAACGCCCAGCGTTCCGAAAAACTTTCACACTCTGGGGTGATCAAGAAGTGTCCGACGTCACCGCCGGCGTGGCCTTACGGGCAGTTTTTTCACTCTGGGTGAGCAGTCGATTTGGAGTGGTTGCATAGGTGCAGTCGTTCCACCTTCGACGTCGTTACTTCCACGCGGCCGGTGCGCGACTGGAGTCGCTACCTAAGTGAAGTGACTCAATCTTTTGAGCGAGTGAGCGGTTGAAGTCGCTCCGACTTTTGAGCCGCTGCGCATCCGGAGCGCGTGCAGGTTGTCTCGCGGCGGCTCCGGAGCCGCTGGAGCGAGCGCGCGAGCGGCGCCAAGTGCCGCCGGGCCGCGCCAAGTCCCTACGGGCCTCGCCGGACCCCGCCGAGTCCCGCGAAGCTCACCGAGCGCCGCCAAGTGCCGCCGAGCGCCGCGGGCCGCGCCAAGTCCCTGCGGGCCTCGCCGGACCCCGCCGAGTCCCGCGAAGCTCACCGAGCGCCGCCGAGTCCCGCGAGGTTCACCGAGCGCTGCCGGGCCCCGCGAAATTCACCGAGCACTGCCGAGACCCCGCGAGGCTCGCCGAGCGCTGCCGAGACCGCGTGAGGCTCGCCGAGCGCCGCGAAGCCCCACCGGACCCCGCCAAGCCTGCCGGAGAGTGTCCGTCCACCGGCGCCCCCGCGGAGCAGCTGGACCGGGCCCACCAAGCCCCGCCAAGCTCGCGAGCGCCGCCTCAAGCCCGCCAAGCGTCGCCGAGGTTGCCGTCCACCGGCGCCACCCCCTGGGGAGCCGCTGAACCGAGCGTGCGCGAGTGCCGCCAAGCTCCGTCGAGTCCCGCCGCGCCGCCGACGTCGCCGTCCACCGGCGCCCCCGGGAGCGACCGAACGCACACAGACATCGCCGAGCCCCACCGAACCGACCTCGACACCAGACTTTCGGAGCCACCCCATCCCCGGATGGGTCCCGGCCCCCGAGTTGCACCGTCCGGGTGGGAACCCCCACCCCGCACCAGTCCGCACCGCCTCCCGGCCGCGAACCCCTCGCACAACCAGGGTGAGGCGGAGGGTGCCGGGCATGGGTGAGCGAGGGCGGCTGCGGCTGCAACCGGACGAGGCTCCGGTGCCCGCGGCGAGCGCCGAAGAACTCCTGAGACGGGTCGCGGCGGGGGACGAAACCGCCTTCGCAGCCCTCTACGACGTCATCGCCGGGCCGGTTCTGGGACTCGTGACGCGCGTGCTGCGCAACCACGCCCAGGCCGAGGAAGTGGCGCAGGAGGTGCTCGTGGAGGTGTGGCGCAAAGCCGCGCGGTTCGTTCCGGACCGGGGGAGCGCCCTGTCGTGGGTGCTGACCATCGCCCACCGGCGGGCCGTCGATCGCGTGCGCTCGCACCAGGCCGTGCTCGACCGTGAGGAAAAAGCCGGCCGGATGGACGTGCGGCGGCCCTTCGACGACGTCACCGAGTCCACTTTGGCCACGCTCGACCAGCAGCGCGTCCGGCAGTGCCTGGCGCAGCTGACCGATCTCCAGCGCGAGTCCATCGTGCTGGCGTACTACAACGGCTACACCTATCCCGAGGTCGCCGAGGTGCTGAAGGTGGCGCCCGGGACCGTCAAAACCCGCATTCGGGACGGCCTGATCCGGCTGCGTGACTGCTTGGGGGTGGATCGATGACCGCCGAGCTGCACACGCTGACCGGGGCCTACGCGCTGGACGCACTGTCCGATGTGGAGCGTGCCGGGTTCGAACGGCACCTCGGCGAGTGCCCGGCGTGCCGCCAGGAAGTGGCCGAGCTGCGCGCGACGGGTGCCCGTCTCGGCGCGGCCGACCCGCTGACGCCGCCGCCCGAGCTGCGGCTGCTGGTGCTCGCCGACGTGGCCCGCACCCGGCAGCTGCCGCCGCGGATCCCGGCCCAGCGGGACGGCGAACCGAAGCGGGGCGGCGAACCGAAGCGCGGCAAAGTCTTCCGGCTGCGCGTCGCGCTGGCCGGGGCCGCCGCGGCGGCCCTCGTCGCGGTCGGGGTCGGCGTCGTCACCTCGACGCCGCCGGCACCCGTCGACTCCGTGCTGTCCGCGCCCGACGCCTCCGCGATCCAGGGCACCGGCGAGGGGCACGCGACGCTGGTCGTCTCGCGCAGCCGCAACCAGGCCGTGCTGCTCGCCTCGGACCTGCCCGCGCTCGACGCCGGCCACGTCTACCAGGTGTGGCTGATCCGTGCCGGCGAGGCGCACTCGGCCGGGCTCCTGCAACCGCGGATGCTCATGTCCGACATCCCGCCCGGCACCGACCGGATCGGCATCACCGTCGAACCCGCGGGCGGGTCGGCGGGCCCGACGACCCCGGCGGTCACCCGGATTTCCCTTGCCTAGTCCCCTGACAGGAGTGCGATGAGCACCGCAACCGAACGACCGGCGCCGCGCCGGTGGGTGGCCGCCCTCCTGGGCGTCCTCGCGCTCGCGGCGGCGCTGGCGGCGGGTCACCTCGTCGCCGGGTTCGTCGGCGTCAACGCGTCGCCCTACCTGGCGGTCGGCAACGGCGCCATCGACCTGACGCCGGTGTGGCTCAAGGACTTCGCCGTCCGCACCTTCGGCACGTACGACAAGCTCGTGCTGCTCTCCGGCATGGCCGTGGTGATGGTGCTGGCCGCCGCGGCGGCGGGCCTCGCCTCCCGCCGCACGCCGTGGCCGGGGCTCGTCGTGGTCACCGGGTTCGGCCTGGTGGGCGTCGTCGCGGTGTACGCGCGGCCCGACCTCGACACCGTCGCCCTGCTGGCTCCGCTGGCGAGCCTGGTCGCCGGCGTCGCGACGTTCGCCTTCCTGCACCGGGCCGCCCGGCGCGACGCCGCCCCGGACGCGTCGCGCCGCACGGTCCTGCTGGCCGGCGCCGGCGTGGTCGTCGGCGCGGGCGTGGCGGGCCTCGGTGGTCAGCTCCTCGCCGGCAGCCGGGACGCGGCGTCGTCGCGCGAGGCCGTCGGACGGCTGGTGCCGGCCCGGACCGCGCCGATGATCCCGGCCGACGCCGACTTCGCGAAGCTCGGCACGCCGACGTTCCTCACCCGCAACGCCGACTTCTACCGCGTGGACACGGCGTTGTCCGTCCCGCAGGTGCGGACCGAGGACTGGAGCCTGCGCCTGCACGGCATGGTCGACCGGGAAGTTCGTTACGGCTACGGCGACATCCGCAACCGGCCGCTCGTGGAACGCACCATCACGATGACGTGCGTCTCGAACGAAGTCGGCGGCACGTACGTGTCCACCGCCAACTTCATCGGCGTCGACCTCGCCGACCTCCTCGAAGAGGCCGGCGTCCGGCCCGGGGCGGAGCAGCTGTACTCGTCCAGTGTGGACGGTTGGACGTCCGGTAGCCCGGTGGCCGCCGCGCTGGACCGCGGGCGCGGCGCCATGCTCGCCATCGGGATGAACGGCGAACCACTGCCGATCGAGCACGGGTTCCCGGCGCGCCTGGTGATCCCCGGGCTGTACGGTTACGTGTCGGCGACGAAATGGGTCACCGATCTCGACGTGACGACCTGGCAGGCCCGGCAGGCCTATTGGCTGAAACGCGGCTGGGGCCGGGAAGCGCCGATCAAGACGGAATCGCGGATCGACACGCCGAAGGGTTTCGAAACCGTTCCTTCGGGGAAGGTGCGCGTCGCCGGGATCGCGTGGGCGCAGCACACCGGCGTCGAGAAGGTCGAAGTGCGTATGGACGACGGCCCGTGGCGCGAAGCCACGTTGTCCCACCAAGTGAACGTCGACACCTGGCGCATGTGGTGGGCCGAGTTCGACGCCGCGCCAGGCGGTCACCAGGTCGTCTGCCGGGCGACCGACAAAAGCGGGTACACGCAGACGGACCAGCGCGCCGGAACCGTGCCCGACGGGGCCACCGGATGGCACAGCATCAATTTCACCGCACGGTGACCCGGATCACCCGATCGGAGTCCAATCCGTTTCCGGAACAGTCTCGAATGACTCGTAAGAAGAAGTTCACAGCCGCTTTTTTGGAGTGATTTTCGTGACCAAGCTTCGTGTCGCCGGTATCGGTTTCGCCGCCGTGGCCGCCCTTTCGCTGACCGCGTGCAGCGGCAGCGACACCGCTTCCTCCGGGAGCTCCAGCAGCGCCCCGGCCCCCGCGCCGTCGTCGTCGATGGCGGCGCCGTCGTCCAGCATGGCCGCCGGCGACGGCGTGACCACCAACGCCGACGTCTTCGGCACGGCCTGTTCGCAGCTGCCGCAGGGATCCGCGCCCGGTTCGCTGGACTCGATGGGCCCGCAGCCGGTCGCCTCGGCCGCGTCGACGAACCCGTTGCTGACCAAGCTGGTGGCGGCCGTCAAGGCCACCAACCTGGTCGACACGTTGAACAGCCAGCAGGCCATCACGGTGTTCGCGCCCGCCGACCCGGCGTTCGCGGCGCTCGGTGACGCGAAGTTCAACGAGCTCGCGGGCAAGCCGGCCGAGCTGGCGCCGATCCTGCAGTACCACGTCGTCGGCAAGCGCTACGACGCCAAGGGCCTCGAGTCCGCCGGCACGCTGGAGTCGCTGAACACCGCGGGCGGGCCGCTGAAGATCGAGGGCTCGGGCGAGAACATGACCGTGAACGGCGCGAAGGTCCTGTGCGGCAACATCCCCACGAAGAACGCCACGGTCTTCGTGATCGACAAGGTGCTGACCCCGGGCACCAACAAGTAGGTCAGCGACCGAGTTCCGGGCCCAGGCGTTCCGCGACGTCGGTGAGGATCTGCACGTAGTCTTCGTGTTCGAAGGTGAACGGCAGGGCGAAAGCCACCTCGTCGATCTCGCGGAACGCCTGGTGCGCGTGCAGCCGCTCGGCGATCTCGGCCGACGTGCCGACGAAGTCGGGGGAGAACAGCATCCGCGCCGGGCCCTGCGGTTCTTCGGTGCGCGGCAAGCGTTTCGCGGCGTAGGCCTCGTACTTCGCGCGCTGCTCGGGCGTCGCGGAGTCGGTCGGGATGACGACGAGTCCCTGCGAGACGCGGCCGGCGGGGTGGTGCTCGCGGAACGTCCGGATGTGCGACAGCTGGATCCCGGCGAAGTCCGTGCTCTCGCCTTCGGCCTTGACCACGCTGCTGGTCAGGAAGTTCATGCCGTGCTTGCCCGCCCACTCGGCGGAACGCAGGCTCGCGCCGCCGTACCACAGGCGGTCGCCGAGCCCGGGTGCCTGCGGCTGGACGCGGTCGGAGAAGACCTCGAAGCCCTGGGTGCCGCTGAACCCGGTGGCCGGCTCGCCGCGCACGAAGTCCAGCAGCCGCCGCACGCGGTCGTAGGAGAAGTCCTCGACGTCCGCGGTGTCCGGGTAGAGGGCGCGCTTGACCTCGTCGTAGCGCATCGGCGGCCCGACGCTGATCCCCGGGTTGAGCCGGCCGCCGGAGAGCAGGTCGACGGTGGCGAGGTCTTCGGCGAGCCGCAGGGGGTTCTCCCAGCCGAGCGGGATGACGGCGGTCCCGAGCTCGATCCGCCGGGTCCGCTGCGACGCGGCGGCCAGCACGGCGACGGGCGAGGAGATCCCGTGCTGCAGGTGCCGGTGCCGCACCCAGGCGCTGTCGAACCCGAGCTGTTCACCGAGCTCGATGATCTCCAGGGTCGACTCGTGCCCCCGCCGCGGGTCGGCGGGGTCGAAGAGGCCGATGGTCAGGAAGCCGAGCTTCCGCAGTGGTCGCGACACACCGCCGATTCTGCTCCGGCGCGCGGCGGTGTCCCACGTGCTGGACTACCGGTCCCGCAGCAGGTCCAGGCCGGCGAGGATGAGGTCCAGGCCGAACTCGAACTCCGCCTGGTCGTCGCACCAGCCCAGCGTCGAGTCCGGGTCGTCGTGGGCGATTTCGCTCAGCATTCCGACGAGGTTGGGCAGCTGCGCCGCCAGCTCGGCCGGGATCTCGGCCGACGCGCCCGCGTTCGGGTCGAACACCTCGTGGCTGAACCCCAGGGCCCGGCTGCCGAGCGCGTGCAGCGCGTGGTGGATGCGGTCGTGCGTGAAGCCGCCCTCGTGCATCACCCCGACCAGGCCGTCGTAGTACTTCAGCACCGCGAGGCTCGTCGACGACCGCGTGTCGAACAGCGCCGGGGCCCAGCGGTGGCGCAGGAACACCTCGCGGGCCGTGAGGATGCGCCGCCGGGCCGTCTGCCGCCAGTCGGGCCCCGGCTCCAGCCGGTCGACGGCCTCGTTGATCTCCTGCGCGACGACGTCGACGATCCCGTCGAGCACGTCTTCCTTCTTCGCCACGTGGTAGTAGAGCGACATCGCTTCGGCGCCGAGGTCCTCCGCGAGCCGGCGCATCGTCACCGCGCGCAGGCCGTGCTCGTCGGCGATCTCGACGGCCGCGCGCAGCACGCGCTCTCGGCTCAGCGGGGTCCGGGCATCGGTGGTCACGCCCAAGATCGTACAACGTAAGGCTCAATGATCCCGTACTTGCGTTCACGCACCTTACGGCGTAAGACTTACATTGTACGACTTACAACGTAAGGGAGGCGCCGTGAAAGCTCTAGTTCAGCGTGTGTACGGTCCGCCGGAGGCTCTGGCCTGGGAAGACGTGCCCGATCCGGCTCCGGGGGACGGCGAAGTGCTCGTCCGCGTGCACGCCACATCGGTCAACCCGTACGACTGGCATTTCATGAGAGGCGAGCCCCGCGTCGCGCGCCTGATGACCGGCGGGTTCGGCCTGCGTCGTCCGCCGGCCGGCGCCCTCGGCTGCGACCTGGCCGGCCGGGTCGTGACCGCGGGGAAGCGGTTCTCGCCGGGCGACGACGTCTACGCCCTGCTGCCGAGGGGCGCCCACGCCGAGTACGTCTGCGTGTCCGAGGACCTGCTGGCGCCGATGCCGGCGAACCTGTCCCACGAGCAGGCGGCGACGATGCCGATGGCCGCCGTGACCGCGTTGCTCTCCCTGCGGGGTGTGGAACCGGGGCGCCGAGTCTTGGTCAACGGGGCTTCCGGCGGCGTCGGCACCTTCGCCGTCCAGCTGGCCAAGGCGCTCGGCGCCCAGGTGGACGCCGTGTGCAGCGCCGCGAACGCCGAACTGGTCCGCTCACTCGGCGCCGAAAGTGTCGTCGACTACCGGTCCGAGGACTTCACGCGCGGCGGGCGCCGCTACGACTTCGTGCTGGACGTCGCCGGGGGCCGGTCGGTGTTCGCCTGCCGCCGGGTGCTGGAGCGCGACGGCACGTTCGTCGCGGTCGGCGGCCCGGCCGGGCGCTGGCTGCAGCCCGCCGGGCACGTCTTCGCCGCGCTGGCCGCCGGCCCGTTGGCGCGGCGGCGCGTCGTGCTCGCGGACGCGGTCGCCTGCCGGGACAAGAAAGCCGCTCTGGAGGAGCTGACCGCGTTGGTGGAGCGTGGCGCGGTCACGCCGGTGATCGACCGGACGTACCCGTTCGACGACCTGCCCGCCGCGTTCGCCTACCAGGAAGCCGGGCACGCCAAGGGAAAGGTGTCGATCACCCTCGGCGTGCCCGGCTGACCGGTCAGCCGTTGTGCGGGCAGTTCCCGCGGTAGTCCGAAATGGACAGGCTGGTGTTCGGGATGGGACACAGGAACTGTTCGTAGCGGGTGTCGTTGTCGATGAACCGCTTGAGCCAGGAGAGGGTGTACTTCGCGATCGTCGTGTTCGACGAGTTCGGGGCGAAGTGGCTGGCGCCGCGCAGTTCGAGGTACGCCTTGTCCAAAGAGGACGGCAGGCTGGTGTAGAACGGGATCGAGTGCGTGGCCACCGGGGCGACGGCGTCCGACTGCGCCCCGACGACGAGCGTCGGCACGCGGAGGCTCGACCAGTTCTTGGTCAGGTTCCAGCCGGTCAGCGGGATCGCGGCCTGCAGCGACGGCCGGGAGCGCGCCGCTTCGAGCGTGCCGCCGCCGCCCATCGAGTGCCCGACCACGCCGAGCCTGCTGCTGTCGATGCGGGACCGGACGCTGCTCTGCTGGGTCAGGTAGTCGAGCGAGGCCAGCAGCTGCCTGCCGCGGCTGTCGGGCTGGTCGCTGGTGGTCAAGGTGTCGATGGTGAACACGACGAACCCCTGCGACGCGAGCCGCGGGCCCAGCCAGGCGATGCTCGACTGGAGGGCGGTGAACCCGGGCGCGATCGAGATCGCGCCGAAGGTGCCGGCGGTCGTGGTGGTGGGGTAGTAGATGGTCCCGCCGCCGAAGCCCGAGACGGCCAGCCGCGATACGGTGACGGTGCTGGTCGCGAAGCTGCCGCGGCTCGCTTCGATGCTGGAGGTGGTCGGGGCAGGCCCCCGTTCGTAGGGGTTGTCGGCGGCGGGTGCCGGCGACGCGACGACGGTGGTGACCGTCAACGCGGCCGCCAGGACCCCGGCGGCCTTGGCCCGCCACGAGCGGCGGCGGGAAATTTTCTCACCCGAGCCAGGCGACGTCGGCGGACTGGTGAGTACGGACATGGATCGCTCTCTTTCCCCGGGCAGGGCGAAGCGCGCCCGGACACGGACGGGCAGACCGATGGAACCGTTGCACGGCAACGAAGGGCGTGCCGCGTGCGGGACGCGGGGTAACCGCTTTCCCGTGGACTCATGAAACACTTCGCCGAAATGTTCCACAACACCCGAACGGGTGAGTAGTTGACCGACTGTGCGCTTGCTCAGTGATTCGGGGAGGGGAGGCACTCACGCAGGTGAGCAAAAGCGAGGCAACGATCCGAAGCGGCGGCGCAACTTCCCGGGATGAGTGGCGAGCCGCTGGACCCGCGAACCCCGCGTCAGCGAGCCGCGGCCGGCTCCAAGGCCCCCTGCACCAACGTGTCCAGCAGGGTCGTCGCCACCGTCAGATCCACCGTCCGCGCCGCCAGCACGTCCGAGTACAAGAACGACTCGCCCAGCCGGACCACCGCGAACGCCAGGTCCGGCAACCCCACCAGCGGCGTCAACCCCGCGGCCGAGGCGTCCGCGCGGAACAGGTCCACGTGCGCGTCGACCAGGGCCGGCTGGACCGCGCCGCGCGGGTCCGTCAGCACCCGCAGCGCCACCGTCGACTCCGCCTCGATCAGCTTGCGCATCCCCTCGTTGCCCGCGACCTCGCGGCGGTACTCCTCCATCACCCACAGGCAGCGCAGCCGTCCCTCGGGGGTGCGGACGGCGGACCCGTGGGTCTCCCGCCACAGATCGAGCGCCCGCTGCCACGTGCGGTCGGACAGCAGCCGCAGGCCGGCGCCCATCAGGTCGTCGCGGTTGCCGACGCGGCGGAAGAACGTCGTGCGCGAGATCCCCAGTTCGGCCGCCATCCGGCCGAGGTCGAGGCGGGTTCCGGCGAACAGCAGCCGCGCGGCGTGGCGGACGATGTCGTCGGTTGAGACGGTCACGGCGTCACCCTATCCGCGGGGGGTCCGGGTGGCGGAGCCCCCGGCTCGGGGCGAAGCCCCGGATGTCGCAGCAGGTGATCGCCGGTTACCTTGAAGTGCGTGCCACCGGCCGGGTTAGCTTGGTGACGTGCGCGTCGACATCTGGTCCGATCTCGTCTGTCCCTGGTGCTACCTCGGCAAGCGCCGCTTCGAACGGGCGGTGGCCGAGGTCGGCGCCGACGTCGAGGTCGTGCACCACTCGTTCCAGCTCGACCCGTCGTTCCCGCGTGGGACGTCCCGGCCGACGCGCGAGGTGCTGTCCGAAAAGTACGGCCGGACGCTCGAAGAAGCCGACGCGATGGAAGCGCAGATGGAACAGCGCGCGGCCGCCGACGGGCTCGAGTACCACCTGGACGGCGTCCACATGGGAAACACCGTCGACGGCCACCGCCTGGTGCACCTCGCGGGCGAGCGCGGGCTGGCCGACGCCGTCGTCGACCGGTTCTACAGCGCGCACTTCACCGAGCGGCGGTCGCTGTTCGACCGCGAGTCGCTTGTGGAGCTGGCCGCCGAAGCGGGCCTCGACGCCGCCGAGGCCCGCGCGGTCCTCGAGTCGGACGCCTACGAAGCCGAAGTCGCGGCGGACGGCGAAGAAGCGCGAGCCCTCGGCGCGACCGGGGTGCCGTTCTTCGTCATCGACCGCCGGTTCGGCGTCGCGGGCGCCCAGTCGCCCGAGGTGTTCGCCCAGGTGCTGCGGCGCGTCAGCGACGCCGCCGCCGGCTGAACCGCGACCGGTCGGTGGCGACGCCGGCCAGGTGCAGGGCGACGCACAGCAGCCCGGCGGTGGTGAGGGTCCCGGTGGTGATGATCGGGCCCAGGCCGAACCCGGCGAGCTCCATGAGCAGGGCGAGCCCGAAGAGCACGGCGGCGAGGATGGCGAGCATGACGGCCTCGTTTCTGCTGTGGTACGGCCAAATGGTCCACACCACTGCGACGTTCGCGGGACCGGCGGTCCCGGCTTGGTGGCCGGTAATGCCCGCGGTTCCGCGCGCTCAAACGAGGTTCGTGTTCCGAAGGCGTGGCGATCGCTTGGCGAGGTCGCGAATGGCTCATTCGCGGCTTCGCAGGTCCCGAATGCGTCATTCGCGACCTTGCGTGTTCGTGCCCAGCGCGCAGCCGCCCGGGCCGAGCCGCCGGGGCACCCCCCGTTTTCTACTTTACCGGCGGCCACCGACAATTCCGGACCGCCGCGACACCGCCCCAGGTCAAGCCGGGGGCGGCGCGGTGCTCGAACGGACCACCAGCTCCGTCGGCACCGTCACCGGCTCGCCAGCCTCCGCGCCCGTCTCGATCTCGGCCAGCAGTGCCGAAACCGCGTGCCTCCCCACCGCCTCGAACGACTGGCGGATCGTCGTCAACGGGGGCCAGAAGTGGGCCGACTCCTCCATGTCGTCGAAACCCACCACGCTGACGTCCGCCGGCACGCGGCGGCCCGACTCGTGCAACGCCCGCAGCAACCCCAGCGCCATCTGGTCGTTCGCCGCGAACACCGCCGTCACCGATGGGTCACCGGCCAACGTCAACCCCGCCTGGTAACCCGACGACGGGGACCAGTCGCCGGTCAATACCGGCGGCACGAAAGCGCCCGCCAGTTCCAACGTGGCCCGCCACGACTTGCGCCGACGTTCGGCCGAATAGGACTGCGGTGGCCCCGCGATGTGCCACACCGTCGCGTGCCCCAGTGACAGCAAGTGGCGGGTCGCCGTCGCCGCGCCGTCGGCCTGGTCCGTGTCCACCACCGGGTAGTCGTAGCGCGCGCTCGAGTCGATCACCACCACCGGCAACCCGTGCGGCAGCTCGATCGAGCTCTGGTCGAGCTGGTGCTGCTCGATCAGGATGATCACGCCGTCGACGGCCTGCTCGTTCAGCTTGCTGAACGCGCCCGTCACCTCGCCCTGCGTCGGGCGCGTCACCGGCATCAGGATGATCGAGAACCCCTCCGGCACCACCGCCGCCGCGATCGCGTCGAGCGTGCGGCTGTTGCCGAACGTCGGGAGCGCCGAAATGATCACGCCGATGCTGCGGAACTTGCCGTTGCGCAACGCCCGCGCCGCGCTGTTGGGCCGGTAGCCGATCCGGCGCATCGCCGCGAGGACGCGTTCGCGGGTCGCGTCGTCGACGTTCGTCCTGCCGTTCGCCACCCGGGACACCGTCTGCCCCGAGACACCGGCCTCGCGGGCCACGTCCGCCATCGACGGTCCACGACGGGGGGAAGCAGCCGGCACGAGTGTCTCCTCGGGAGTGTCCTGGACATGTTTACGTCAACACGTTACCCTTCGCCGCGAGAATGTTGACGTAAACATCCACAAAACCCCGGAGGGACGATGACGTCCACAGCGGCACCGCCCGTCGCGGCACCGGCTCGCCCGGCGCCGTCGGCCCGCCGTCCACGGCGGAACTGGCGGGGCTGGCTCTTCGTCGCCCCCTTCATGCTCGTGTTCGCGCTAACGTTCGTCGCGCCCGTGGTCTACGCCTTCGTGCTCAGCCTCTTCCGGGACCAGGCCTTCTTCGGCGGCACGGTGTTCGTCGGCGGCGACAACTACGCGCAGGTGCTCGCCGACCCGAAGTTCTGGGAAGCCTTCCGGCGGGTGCTGGTGTTCCTCGCCGTGCAGGTGCCGATCATGCTGGTGCTCGCACTGATCGCGGCACTCGCGATCGACAGCGCCCGGCTGCACGCCGCCGGGTTCTTCCGGGTCGTCATCTTCCTGCCCTACGCCGTGCCCGCCGTGGTCGCCGCCCTGATGTGGGGCTTCATCTACGGTGACCACTTCGGACTGGCCGCGGACCTCAACCACCTGTTCGGCACCGACGCGATCAAGCCGCTGTCCCAGAACTGGCTGCTCACCTCGATCGGCAACGTCGTCACGTGGGAGTTCGTCGGCTACAACATGCTGATCTTCTACTCCGCGCTCAAGGTGATCCCCAAAGAGCTGTTCGAAGCGGCTTCGATCGACGGCGCCGGAGCGTTCCGCACGATCCTGTCGGTCAAGCTCCCGGCGATCCGCGGCGCCATCGTGATCGCCACGATCTTCTCGATCATCGGCAGCTTCCAGCTGTTCAACGAGCCGAACATCATGCGCAACCTGGTGCCCAACGTGATCGGCACGTTCTACACGCCGAACATGTACGCCTACAACCTTTCCTTCGCCGGCCAGCAGTACAACTACTCCGCCGCGGTCGCGATCGTGATGGGCGTGATCACCGCGGTCATCGCCTACGTCGTGCAGCTGCGCGGCTCCCGGAAGGGGATGTGACGTGGCGACCTTCTCGGTGACGCGGCCGCGCAAGTCCCGCGTCCTCACCGCGGTCATGGCGCTGTACCTGCTCTACACCCTGGTGCCGCTGGCCTGGCTGCTGATCAACGCGGCCAAGACCCAGGACGCCCTGTTCACGACGTCGGGCCTGTCCTTCGGCGGCTCGTTCGCGCTGTTCGACAACATCGCCCAGACGTTCACCTACAACGGCGGGATCTTCTTCCGCTGGCTGGGGAACACGCTGCTCTACGTCGTGGTCGGTGCCGGCGGCGCGACGATCCTGGCCACCGCGGCGGGTTACGGCCTCGCCAAGTACCGCTTCCCCGGCCGCCGCGCGGTGTTCGCCGTCGTCCTCGGTGCCGTGGCCGTCCCCGCGACCGCGCTCGCCGTGCCGACGTTCCTGATGTTCAGCAAGCTCGGCCTGACCAACACGCCGCTGGCCATCATCATCCCGTCGCTGATCAGCCCGTTCGGCCTCTACCTGATCTGGGTCTACGCCGCCGACGCCATCCCCGACGAACTCCTGGAGGCGGCGCGGATCGACGGCGCCGGCGAGCTCCGGATCTTCCTGACCGTGACGCTGCGCCAGCTCGTCCCCGGGATCGTCACGGTCGCGCTGTTCACGATGGTGCAGACCTGGAACAACTACTTCCTGCCGCTGATCATGCTCAGCGAGCCCAAGTGGTACCCGCTGACCGTCGGGCTCAACCAGTGGAGCGCGCAGGCCAACGGTGCCGGCGCCCAGCCGATCTTCAACCTCGTGCTCACGGGGTCGCTGCTCACGATCATCCCCCTCGTCCTCGCTTTCCTGCTCATGCAACGGTTCTGGCAGTCCGGGCTGAGCGCCGGAAGCGTCAAGCAATAAGCCGTCACACCGTCGTGAAGGGACACTCGATGTCACGCATCCGCAGTCGTGCCAAGGCGTTCGCCGCAGTGGCGCTCGCCGCCGCCCTCGCGGTCGGCTGCTCGTCCGGGAGCACGTCCGGCCCCGCCGCCGCCACCGGCACCCAGGACCCGGTCGACGCCGCGCTCAAGGCGGGCGGGACGATCACCTACTGGAGCTGGACGCCGTCGGCCAAGGACCAGGTCGCCGCGTTCGAAAAGGAATACCCCAACGTCAAGGTCAACTACGTCAACGCCGGGACGAACAAGGACGAGTACACCAAGCTCCAGAACGCGATCAAGGCCGGCAACGGCGCGCCGGACGTGGCGCAGATCGAGTACTACGCGCTCCCGCAGTTCGCGTTGACCGACTCGCTGGTCAACCTGGACCAATACGGCTTCGGTTCGTTCGAAAAGGACTACAGCGCCTCGACGTGGGCGCAGGTGAAGAACAGCACCGGACTCTACGGCCTGCCGCAGGACTCCGGCCCGATGGCGCTGTTCTACAACAAGGAAGTCTTCGACAAGAACGGCATCGCCGTGCCGAAGACGTGGGACGAGTACCTCGCCGCGGCCAAGAAGCTGCACGCCGCCGACCCCACCAAGTACATCACCTCCGACACCGGCGACCCCGGTTTCGCGCTGAGCATGATCTGGCAGGCGGGTGGCCGCCCGTTCACCGTGGACGGCAAGAACGTGAAGATCAACTTCGCGGACGCGGGCGTCAAGAAGTGGACCGCCGACTGGGACCAGCTGATCCAGGGCAAGCTGCTCGCCCCGGTCAAGGAGTGGTCCGACGACTGGTTCCGCGCTCTCGGTGACGGCACCATCTCGTCGCTGGTCACCGGTGCCTGGATGCCCGGAAACTTCATGTCCTCGGTGGCCGCCGGCAGTGGGAAGTGGGCGGTGGCACCGATGCCGACCTACGACGGCAAGCCGGTGACCGCGGAGAACGGTGGCAGCACCCAGTCCGTGGTCAAGCAGAGCGCCAACCCGGCGCTGGCCGCGGCGTTCGTCCGCTGGCTCAACCACGGCGGCGGCGTCCAGCCGTTCATCAAGAGCGGCGGCTTCCCGTCCACCACGGCGGACCTGACCTCGCCCGCGTTCGTCGACCAGGCCGTGCCGTACTTCGGCGGCCAGAAGATCAACCAGGTGCTGACCCAGGCGTCGAAGGACGTCGCGCCGGGCTGGACCTACCTGCCGTACCAGACCTACGCCAACAGCGTCTTCAGCGACACCGTCGGCAAGGCCTACCTGAACGGCACCGGGCTCGACGCCGGCCTCGCCGCGTGGCAGCAAGCGCTCGTCGACTACGGCAACCAGCAGGGCTTCACGGTCAGCGCGGGATGACCGTCCACATCGAAGGCGACGCGGGCCGGGTCATCGGCCCGGTGCCGCGTCGCCTCTTCGGCTCGTTCGTCGAGCACATGGGCCGGTCCGTCTACACGGGACTGCACGAGCCCGGTCACTCCACTTCGGACGACCGCGGCTTCCGCGGTGACGTCGTGGAACTGGTCCGGGAGCTCGGGCCGACCGTGCTCCGGTACCCGGGCGGCAACTTCGTCTCCGGGTACCGCTGGGAGGACGGCGTCGGCGCCGACCGGCCGGTCCGGCTCGACCCGGCCTGGCACAGCGTCGAGTCCAACCGCTTCGGCCTGCACGAGTTCGCCGCGTGGGCCGAAGCCGCGGGCGCCGAGGTGATGTACGCCGTCAACCTCGGCACCCGCGGCATCCAGGAAGCCGCCGACGTCCTGGAGTACTGCAACCACGCGGGTGGCACGGAACTGAGCGAGCGGCGGCGCGCGAACGGCGCCGACCGGCCGTTCGGCTTCAAGCTGTGGTGCCTCGGCAACGAGATGGACGGCCCGTGGCAGATCGGCCACAAGACGGCCGACGAGTACGGCCGCCTGGCCGCCGAGACCGCGCGGGTCATGCGGATGATCGACCCGGGCGTCGAGCTGGTCGTCGCGGGCAGCTCGCACGCCGACATGCCGACGTTCGGCGACTGGGAGCGCACGGTGCTGCGCCACACCGCCGAGCTGGTCGACCACATCTCGCTGCACGCCTACTACCAGGAACTGCACGGCGACACCGACAGCTACCTGGCCAGCGGTGCCGCGCTGGACCGCTTCATCGGCACCACCGCGGGGATCATCGACGAGACGCTCGCCGAACTGGGCCTGGACAAGAAGATCGGCATCAGCGTCGACGAGTGGAACGTCTGGGACCTGCGCCGCTGGAACGAGGTCGACCAGGCGCGGCTCGCCGAGGGCGGCTGGCGCGAGCACCCGCGGATCATCGAGGACGACTACACCGTGACCGACGCGGTCGTCGTCGGCTCGCTGCTGAGTTCGTTGCTGCGCAACGTGGACCGCGTCACCATGGCCAACCAGGCGCAGCTGGTGAACGTCATCGCGCCGATCCGCACCGAGCCCGGCGGGCCGGCGTGGCGGCAGACGACGTTCCACCCGTTCCAGCGGGTCGCCGCGCTGGCGAGCGGGGAGAGCCTGCGCCTGTCCGTCGAAGGCGACCGCCTCCGCACCGCGCAGCACGGCGAGGTCGACCTCGTCGACGTCGCCGCGACGGCGGGGGAATCCGGGCGTGGTGCGGTGTTCCTGACCAACCGCGCCACCGCGTCGCACACGGAAGTCCGCATCCGCCTGCGCGGCGCGCGGTACGGCTTGTACGCCGCCGAAACGCTGACCACACCCGACGGCGGGACGCGCCACACGACCAACACCGCCACCGCACAACCGGTCCGGCCGGTGCCGCTGCCCGGCGCCGCCGCGACGTCCGACCCAGGGGGGACGACCATCACCGTGACACTGCCACCGCTGTCCTGGACCGTGCTCCAGCTGAGCCCGGAGGCGGCTTCGCATGCCTGAGTTCGCCATCGGGGAGACCGACTTCCTGCTCGACGGGCAGCCGTTCCGGATCCTTTCCGGTGCCCTGCACTACTTCCGGGTGCACCCGGACCTGTGGGCCGACCGGATCGACAAGGCCCGGCGGATGGGCCTGAACACCATCGAGACGTACGTCCCGTGGAACGCGCACGCCCCTTCGCCGGACGTGTTCGACCTGTCCGGCGGGCTCGACCTCGACCGGTTCCTCGGGCTGGTCGCCGAAGCCGGGATGTACGCGATCGTCCGGCCCGGCCCGTACATCTGCGCGGAGTGGGACAACGGCGGCCTGCCGGCGTGGCTGTTCCGCGACCCGGCGGTCGGGGTCCGCCGGTACGAGCCGCGTTACCTCGCGGCCGTGCGCGACTACCTGACGCGCGTCTACGAAGTCGTTGTCCCGCACCAGGTCGACCGCGGTGGGCCGGTGCTGCTCGTCCAGGTCGAGAACGAGTACGGCGCGTTCGGCGACGACAAGCAGTACCTGCGCGCGCTGGCCGACCACACGCGCGCGGCCGGGATCACCGTGCCACTGACCACAGTGGACCAGCCGGACATGCTCGAAGCCGGCAGCCTCGACGGGCTGCACCGCACCGCGTCGTTCGGCTCCGGCGCGCGCGAGCGGCTGGCGATCCTGCGCGCGCACCAGCCGACCGGACCGCTGATGTGCAGCGAGTTCTGGAACGGCTGGTTCGACCACTGGGGCGCCCACCACCACACGACGCCGTCCGCGGACGCCGCGGCGGAGCTCGACGCGCTGCTCGCCGCGGGCGCGTCGGTCAACCTGTACATGTTCCACGGCGGCACCAACTTCGGCCTCACCAACGGCGCCAACGACAAGGGCGTCTACCAGCCGCTGGTGACGTCCTACGACTACGACGCGCCGCTGGACGAAGCCGGCGACCCGACGCCGAAGTACCACGCGTTCCGGGACGTGATCGCCCGCTACCACAAGGTGCCGGACTCCGTCCCGCCGCCGGCGCGGCCCGCGCCGACCGCGCACGCCGTGCTGCGCGACCCGGTCCGGCTGCTCGACGCCCCGGACCGCTGGGGCACCTGGGAATTCCACGAAGAACTGCCCGCGTTCGACGACCTGACGCCGATGCCGCGCCTGGCGCTGCTGCGCACGACCGTCTCGGGCGACCGGCCGGGCGTGCTGACGTTCGGCGAGGTCCGCGACCGCGCGACCGTGTTCTTCGACGGCGACCCGGTCGGCACGCTGCAGCGCGACCACCACGAGCGGGCGATCGCGTTGCCGCGGGCGCGGGGCGAGCTGCTGGTGCTGGTCGAGGACCAGGGCCGCGTCGACTACGGCCCGCGGATCGGCGAGGCGAAAGGCATCATCGGCGGGGCGGCGCTGCACGGCGAGCCGCTGACCGGCTGGGACGTGCTGCCGCTGGAGCTGGACGCGCTCCCGGAGCTGCGGCCGTCGGCGCCGTCGCTGGTGGCCGGGGCGGTGGCCGGGCCGGTGCTGCTGCGGGCCTCGGTCGACGTCGACGCGTCCGCGGACCTGTTCCTCGACACCGGCGAGTGGGGCAAGGGTCTCGTGTGGTTCAACGGGTTCCCGCTCGGCCGGTACTGGCGGCGCGGGCCGCAGCGGACGCTGTACGTGCCGCGTCCGGTCGTCCGCGCGGGTCTGAACGATCTCGTCGTGCTCGAACTGGACACGATGCTCGACCCGGCGGCCCGGTTCGTGCCGCGGCCGTTGCTGGGCCACACGGAGGCCTGACCCCACCGAAACCGAAGGGCAGTTCGACGATGAACCTGCGGCGTTTGCTGACCGTCCTTTGTGTACCGATCACGGCCGCGGGGCTCGCGGCCGCACCCGCGGAAGCGGCCACGGCGGTGACCGTGAAACCCGACCCCAGCTACCGCCAGCAGCCCTTCGAAGGCTGGGGCTCGAGCCTGGCGTGGATGGCCGAGGCGACCGGCGGCTACCCCGACTCGGTCCGGACCAAGCTGGCCGACCTGGTCTTCGGCCCCGACGGGCTGAACCTGAACATCGCCCGGTTCAACGTCGGTGGCGGCAACGCCCCGGACGTCCCGGACTACCTGCGGCCGGGCGGCGCGATCCCGGGCTGGTGGAAGGCGCCCGCCGGGACGACCCGCGCCGACAAGGACTGGTGGACGCCGGGCGACCCGGCCGAGTTCGACGCCGCCGCGGACCCGAACCAGCGCTGGTGGGTCGACAAGATCAAGAACCGCGTCACGAAGTGGGAGGCGTTCAGCAACTCGCCGCCGTACTTCCAGACCGCGTCGGGGTACGTCTCCGGCGGCTTCACCGCCACCGACGAGCAGCTGCGCCCGGACAAGATCGGCGACTTCACCGCGTACCTCGCGCAGGTGGTGCGCACGCTGGAACGCGCGCACGGCATCAAGTTCTCTTCGGTGGACCCGCTGAACGAGCCGAACACGAACTACTGGAAGACCACCCTCGGCGCCGACGGGAACCCGACCGGCGGCCGTCAGGAGGGCGCGCACATCGGGCCGGCCGTGCAGTCGCGGCTGATCCCGGCGATGGCCGCGGCGCTGCCCGGGAAGGTCGTCTCCGCGCCCGACGAGACCAACCCGGACATCTTCGCCGCGGACTGGGCGGGCTGGTCCGCCGACGCGCGGGCGGCGGCCGGACGGCTCAACGTGCACACCTACGGCACCGGCAACCGGCCGATCCCGCGCGACATCGCGAAGGGCGCGTCGAAGCCGTTGTGGATGAGCGAGGTCGGCGGGAGCTGGCTGGACCGGCAGGACTTCACCAGCATGGACCCGGGGCTCGGGCTGGCCGGCCAGATCACCGACGACCTGCGGCTGCTGGAGCCGGCCGCGTGGGTGAGCTGGCAGCCCATCGAGGACTACGACAACATGAAGCCCGGCGGGGAGTCGGCGGCCGGGATGAACTGGGGCGAGATCCAGGTTCCGTTCGACTGCACCACTTCGGACTGTCCTATTCGGACGAACACGAAGTTCGACACGATGCGGAACTTCACCCACTACATCCGGCCGGGTGACCGGCTGATCGCGTCGGACGACACCGCTTCGACGGCCGCGATGCGCGGCGACGACCTGTCGTCGGTGGTCCACGTCAACTCGGGGACGGCGGAGCAGGACGTCACGCTGGACCTGTCCGGCTTCGGGTGCGTCCGGCCGGGCGCGTCGGTGACGCCGGTCGTCACGGACGTCACGGGTGCGCTGCGCCGCGGCAAGCCGGTGCGGGTGACGTCGGCCAGGGCGACGCTGCGGGTCCCGGCGCGATCGGTGACGACGTTCCTGGTCAACGGGGTGTCGTCGACGGCCGCCGGCACGGGGCTGGGTTCGGGAAAGCCGTTCACGTTCACCGGGGTGCAGAGCGGCAAGTCCCTGTCGGCGGAGAACGGCGGGCTGGTCCAGCGCACGACGGACGCGTCGGCGGCGGCGCAGCGCTGGACGTTGACCGACCGCACCGGCCGCTACGGCAACCGCGACCGGTTCTCGATCACGTCGGCGGCGACGGGCGAGGTGCTGAGCACGTCCGGTGGCGCGGTGACGCTGGCCCCGCCGGGAACGTCGGACGCGGCGGCCCAGTGGACGCTGTCCACGACGGGTGACGGGACGTGGACGTTCGTGAACGCGGCGAGCGGCCAGCTGCTGGACGTGACGGGCGAATCCCGCGACGACGGGGCCCGGATCGGGCTGTACCGGCCGACCAACGGGCCGAACCAGCGCTGGCAGGCCGTGGCCCGCTAAGGCTGTGGACAACCAGGCCGGCCGCGCGCGGAGGGTGCCGGGAACTGTCGGTGCCCTCCGCTAGCGTGGAAACCGGGGGCTGCTCAGCCCGCCGGCTTGAGCGGGTCGTGGCCGATCGACATCAGCCGGTGCCGCCAGTGGACCTCGCCGGCCGTCGGCTCCAGGTCGTCGCGGCGCTGCGCGTGGACCCGGTCGATCACCTTGCGCATCACGTCGGCGTCGTGCTCGTCGGCGTCGCCGCGGCGTTTGCGCAGCACCGACAGCACCTGGTGGCCGGTCAACGGGCCCGCCTCGTCGGGCAGCGGTTCGGCCTCCGGGCCCGCGTCGCGCGTGCGGAGCCAGTCCTCCAGCTCGCGCGACGTCATGTTCACCACCCGGTGGAACTCCGCCCACAACTCGTCGTCGACTGCCGTGTTGCTCATTTTCCCGGGCTACCCGGCGCGGCCCTCGCCAAACCGCACGCACGCGGCCGGTAAGGTTCTCCCGGACCCGTTGAAACGCCAGCGGTGGTCTCGGTTGACGCTGCTGGCGAGCTCTTTCCCATGGCTCGCCGCTTGACGCATGGGAGGGGTGGATCTTGCCGACCACTGGCGACGCCATGGCGGAGCGGGTCGACGAGCTGAACGCCGTCCTGTCCGATCTCGTCGGGGTCCTCGAATCGGTCTCGGACACGCCGGGCTTGCTGGACGCCGTGTGCGGCGAAGCGGTCCGGGTGGTACCGGACGCGGACCTGGCGAGCATCGTGGTGGTCCGCGACGGCGTGACGCAGACCGCGGCTTTCACCGACGAGCGCGCCCGGCGCATCGACGACGTGCAGTACGCGGCCGGTGACGGTCCCGGCCTGTTCGCGGCGCTCACGGGCGAGGTCGTGCGGGTCGCCGTCGGCGACACCGGCGAGCGGTGGCCCGAGTTCGTCGTCGCGGCCAAGGACCTCGGCGTGGGCAGCTACCTGGCGGTCCCGCTGCGCGTGGACGACACGCTCGTCGGGGCGATCACGCTGTTCGGCTTCGGCGCGCACGGCTACCACGAGTTCGACACGAAGGTGCTGCGGCTGTTCACGTTGTGCGTGGAGACGGTCCTGCGGCTGACCCGCCGCTACCGGGAGGCCCGCCGGCTCGCCGACGAACTCCGCAACGCGATGGAAACGCGGGCGGTGATCGAGCAGGCCAAGGGCATGCTGATGCTGATCCACCGCGCGAGCGAGGACGCGGCGATGCAGCGCCTGATCGTCGAGTCGCAGCACACGAACACGAAGCTGCGCGACGTCGCGGCCCGCTTCACCCAGCGGATGAGCTCGGCCGACGGAGGTCGCAGCTAGCGCGGGTCGTGGAGTGACCCAGCTCACAAGCCCTCGTGAGCGGTTGGAACTGCCCTAACCGCTCACGAGGGCTTGCCGGACGGGCGGCGGTGCAGCAGGTCGAACCGCGACCACATCGCCTCCGCGGCCTCGATCGACTCGCTCGTGCGCGCCGGGTCCACCGTCGCCAGCTGGGCGACGATCGCCTGGACCAGCGCCATGCCCGCGGTCAGCGACGGGAAGAACGTCACGCCCTCCGCCGGCACCATCAGCACCTGCTCGACCGCACCCGCCAGGGCCGGGCTCGCCGCGTCCGTCACGGCGAACACCCGCGCGCCGCGGCTCTTCGCCTCGCTCGCCGCCAGGACCGTGCTCTCGTACAGGCGCCAGAAGCTGATCGCCACCAGGACGTCGTCCGACGTCAGTTTCGCCGTCTGGTTGGCGAGTTCCGCGTCGCCCGCCGTCACCGCGTGGACGTCGTAGCCCGCGAGACGCGCGTTGTGCGCGAAGGCGATGCCGACCGCCGCGTAGCTGCCGTCGGCGATCACCAGCGTCCGGCGTGCCGCCGCGATCGCGCGGGCGACCTCGCGGATCACCTCTTCGTCGAACCGCCGGTTCAGCAGGGCGAGGCTGTCGAGGTCACGGCGCAGGGACGCCGACCCCGGTGAGTCGACGCCGCGGTGCTCCTCGGCGACCTGCGGCGCGCTCAGCGACGACATGTACCGGGCCCGCAGCTCCTGCTGCAGCGCCGGCCAGCCGGCGAAGCCCAGCGCCTGCGCCGTGCGCGTCACCGTCGCGACGTTGACGCCGGCCAGCTGCGCCAGCTCGGCCGTCGAGCCGAAGGACGCCCGCCTCGGCTGGGAGACGAGGACCTCCAGCACCGCGGCCGATTTCGGCCGCAGCCCGCGCTCGGGCAGCCGGTCCCGCAGCCACGCCTCGAAACCGTCGTCGGTCTCCGCCACTCGTCCCCTCCCTCGGATCGCGTAAACCGTAACGCAGGGGTGTCGACTTGCAATGAAAATTGCAAAACCGTGAAAACGCAGTATACGTTGTCCGCACTCCCCGGCGCCCGGACACGGAAGGCGTTCCCCCATGACCCTGCTGGCACGACTGGATCGGCTGCCGCTCAGCCGGCCCCACTACAAACTGCTGCTCATCGGCGGGCTCGGCTACACCTTCGACGGCATGGACTCGGCGGTCGTCGCCTTCCTGCTGCCCAGCGCCAAGGCGGCGTGGGGCCTCGACAACGGCCAGCTCGGCCTGATCGGCTCCGCGACGCCGTTCGGCTTCCTCTTCGGCGCGATCGCGGCCGGCCTGCTCGGCGACCGCATCGGCCGCAAGAAGGTCATGATGTACGCGCTGGCCTTCTACGCGGTGTTCTCCGTCATCGCGTCCTTCTCGCCCAACTACGAGGTCTTCCTCGGCGCGCGGGTGCTCGCGGGGGCGGGCGCCGGCGCGGAAAGCGCGATCATCGCGCCGTTCCTGTCCGAGTTCGTGCCGGCCAAGCGGCGCGGCTGGTTCGTCGGCGCGCTCGCCGGGTTCTTCTCCTTCGGGTTCGTCGCGGCCGCGCTGATCGGGCGGTTCGTCGTGCCGTCGTTCGACGAGGGCTGGCGGGTCGCGCAGCTGGTCACCGCGCTGCCGATCGTGATGCTGCTGTGGTGGCGGCGGTCGCTGCCCGAGTCGCCGCGGTTCCTGCTCGCGCAAGGACGGGTCACCGAAGCCGAAAACGTCGTCGCCAAGATGGAACGGGACGTCGAAAAGGCCACCCGCACCACGCTTCCGCCGGTGCCGCCCGCCGACGCGCAGCCGGCCACCGAGACGCCGAAGGTCAACCTGTTCAGCGCGCTGAAGTTCCTGTGGAGCCCCGCGATGCGGCGCCGGACGGCGGTGATCTGGACCGTCTGGTTCGTGATCACGTTCTCCTACTACGGCTTCTTCTCGTGGATCCCGACGCTGCTCGTCGAGCGCGGCATCACGGTCACGAAGAGCTTCGAGTTCTCGATCATCATCTACCTGGCGCAGGTGCCCGGGTACTTCTCCGCCGCGTGGCTGTCCGAACGGCTCGACCGCAAGCACACGATCGCGCTGTACCTCGCCGGTTCGGCCGTGAGCGCGTTCTGGCTGAGCCAGACGAGCGCGCCGTGGTCGATCACGCTCGCAGGGGCGGTGCTGTCGTTCTTCCTCAACGGCACGTACGCCGGGGTGTACTCCTACACGCCCGAGGTGTTCCCGACCTGGATCCGCGCCAGCGGCACCGGCCTGTCCAGCGCGTTCGGCCGGGTCGGCAGCATCCTCGCGCCGACGATCATCGGCCTGTCCTCGGCGAGCCTCGGGTTCGCCGGCGTCTTCGGCATGACGACGGCGGTGCTGGCGGCCGGCGTGCTCTGCGTGCTCGTCTTCGGCCTGTCCACCGCGGGCCGCTCCCTGGAAGAACTGACCGAACACGGTGCGCCGAAGGCCGCCGCGAAGGAGATGACGAAGTGAGTCTGTCCACTGTGGAGGAACGGGTGCGCGACGCGATCGGCGTGCGGCTGTTCACGGTGCTCGCGTGGGTGCCCGAACGCCGTGCGTTGCGGCGGGTGCACAGCAGCCACCCGGCGGAGTACCCGGTGGGCGGGGAGAAGACGGTCGAGGTCGCCGCGGGCTGGCTCGACCGCTGCATCACCGCGCAGGAGCCGTACTTCGGGCGCGACCGCGCGGCGGTGCGCGAAATCTTCGCCGACCACGACCTGATCGAAGGGCTCGGCTGCGGGTCGATCATCAACGTGCCGGTGGTCGCCGACGGCCGGACGCTCGGGGTGCTCAACATCCTCGAC
Organism: Amycolatopsis sp. NPDC098790; assembly: GCF_044759945.1. Lineage (NCBI taxonomy): Bacteria > Bacillati > Actinomycetota > Actinomycetes > Pseudonocardiales > Pseudonocardiaceae > Amycolatopsis > Amycolatopsis sp. NPDC098790. The sequence continues at coordinate 427,592 of NZ_JBIWAI010000004.1, read as the reverse complement.
GCCGAAGGCAGTTACGACGAAGATGCCGTGGTGGTGGCGGAATCGCTCGCCCCGCTGGCCGTGTCCGCCCTGCTCGACCTGGAGAAGGAGAACCGGTGACCGGATCCCTGCTGCTGCGCAACGCCCGGCTGCTCGACCCGCTGTCCGGCGAGTACACCGAAGGCGACCTGCGCGCTTCGGACGGCCGCATCGTGGAGGCCGGGCCGGGCCTCGCTACTGCCGACGTGCCGACGCTGGACGTGCGCGGCGCGGTCGTGCTGCCCGGGCTGGTCGACGCCCACGTGCACGTCACGGCGTCGACGGCGGACCTGGGTTCGCTGCCGTCGTCGTCACCGTCCTATGTGGCCGCTCAGGCCGCGCAGACCATGAGCCGCATGCTCGACCGCGGGTTCACGACGGTCCGCGACGCGTCCGGCGCGGACTACGGATTGGCCGACGCTCAGGCGGACGGCCTGTTCCGCGGGCCGCGCCTGCTGTTCTGCGGGCGAGCGTTGAGCCAGACGGGCGGCCACGGCGACAGCCGCACCCGCGGCACCCAGGTGAAGGACGACCACCCGTGCTGCGCGGGACTCGGCCGGGTGGCCGACGGCGTCGACGCGGTCCGCGCGGCCGCCCGCGACGAGCTGCGCAAGGGCGCCCACCACATCAAGGTGATGGCATCCGGCGGCGTCGCGTCCCCGACCGACCGCATCGACTCGACGCAGTACTCGGCGGAGGAGCTGACCGCGATCGTCGAAGAGGCGACGGCGGCGAACCGTTACGTGGCGGCGCACGCGTACACCGCCCGGGCGGTCAACCGCGCGCTGGAGCTGGGTGTCCGCTCGATCGAACACGGCAACCTGCTGGACGACCGGAGCGTCTCGCTCTTCCTGTCTCAGGACGCTTACCTGGTCCCGACGCTGGTGACTTACTGGGCGCTCAAGGAGGAGGGCCGCGAGCACGGGCTGCCGGAGTCGAGCTGGCGCAAGGTCGACGACGTCCTGGGCGCGGGCATGGCGGCCCTGGAGCGAGCCGCCCGCGGCGGCGTGAAGCTGGTCTACGGAACGGACCTGCTCGGTGGGATGCACCGCCACCAGAACCACGAGTTCCGCCTGCGCGGGGAAGTCCAGACACCGTTGGAGGTCATCCGTTCGGCGACATCGACAGCGGCGGACTTGCTGAACCTGACGGGTGAAATCGGCACGTTGGCCGTGGGAGCGCACGCGGACCTGCTGGTGGTGGACGGAGATCCGCTGGCGGACATCGGGGTGTTGGCGGACCCGAAGCACTTCACGCACATCATCCAGGGCGGCGAGGTGGTTTCGGGCACGGCGGTCTGACGCCGGAGCATCCCCCGCGGCGGGGGCTGTCGGCCAATTCACGTGCGCGCCCACTGACTTTTCCGTGCTCACCCTGTAGACAGGGAAGTTCCGGGTGCGTCGGGGGTGTTCGGGTGAACGGCGTCAGCGAGGGTGGTCGCAAGGCGGCGACGGGGGCGGATGAGCAGAACGTCGCCCGGTCACCGGGCAGCGAGTGGTTGCCGGACGTGCCGGCCCAGCACGGTGCCGCCGACCCGGAGCCTGCCGCCGTGCCGGGCAGTCCCCGTCAGCTGCCCCCGCCACCCGCGCACTTCGTCAGCCGCGCCGACGAACTCTCGGACCTCGATGCGCTCGTCGGCCCCGGTGGGGGCGCCCGCGCGCAGGTGGTCGTCGTGGTCGGTCCCGGCGGGGTGGGGAAGACGGCGCTGGCCGTGACGTGGGCGGCCGGCCATGCCCACCGCTACCCCGACGGGCAGCTCTACACCGACTTGCGCGGCTTTTCCGCGGACACCGCCGTGGCGCCGGAGGAGGTGCTGGGCATCTTCCTCCGTGCGCTGGGCGTCCCGCCGGAACGGGTGCCGGCCGGGCTGTCCGAGCAGGTCGGGCTCTACCGGACGGTGACCGCCGGGCGCCGCTTGCTGGTGGTGCTGGACAACGCCGTGTCGACCGCCCAGGTGCGTTCGCTGATCCCGGCGTCGGCCGCGTGCGCGGTGGTCGTGACGAGCCGGCTCCGGCTGGACGGGCTACTCGCCGACGGCGCCCGGTTCGTGGACGTGGCGCCGCTGCCCCGTGAAGACGCGATTACGCTGCTCACCCGGACGTTCGGGCCGAGCCGGGCCGGCGCGGAGCCGGCGGCGGTGGCGGAGCTGGCCGAGCTGTGCGGCCGGTTCCCGATCACCCTGCGGGTCGCGGCGGCCCGGCTGGCCGCTCGGCCGCGCTGGCCCGTGTCCCGGGTGGTGGCGCAGCTGCGCGACGAGCGTTCGCGGCTCGCCACGCTGTCCCGGCTGGCGGGCGCTGAGGAGTCGGCGACGGCCGCGTTCGACTGGTCCTACCGCGAGCTGCCGGAGCACGCGGCGGCGCTGTACCGGCTGACAGCCGAAGCCCCGGTGCCGGAATTCACCGCGGGGCTCGCGGCCGCGGTCACCGGCCTGCGGGAGCACGACGTGGGCGACGCGCTGGAGGTGCTGGTCGACGCGAGCCTGCTCGAGGAGGCCGACCTCGATTTCTACCGGTTCCACGACCTGGTCCGGCTGCACGCGCGGGCCCAGCGGGACGAGGACCGGTTCGAAGCCGTGCCCCGCGCCGCCCGGTGGTACCTGCGGGAGCTGACCCGGGCGAACCTGGTCGTGATCCCCTCGCGCTGGCGCCTGAGCCCGGTCGCCGACGAGGTGCGGGCCGAGCCGGCGTCGTTCGCCACGGACGGCGAAGCGCTGGACTGGCTGGCCGGCGAGCTGCCGAACGTGCTGCCGCTGCTGGAGGAGGCGGTGGCCGACCGGCACGACGAACTCGCGTGGCAGCTCTGCGAAGCGTTGTGGGAGCTGCTGCTGTACCGCAAGCACTATCCGGAGTGGCTGCGCTCGCACGAGCTGGGCATCACCGCGGCCCAGCGCTGCCAGGACCGGGTGGCCGAGTCGCGGCTGCGCTACCAGCTGGGGCGGGCCCACCTGGACCTCGGGCAGCTCGACCCGGCCGAGCGGGAGACGCGCTGGGCGGCGGAGCTGGCACGGGAGGCCCACGACCGGCGGAACGAGTCCGCGGCCCTGGAGCAGCTGGGGATGGTGATGCAGAGCCGAGGCGACCTCGACGCGGCGGTCGGGCTGTTCGCCGACAGCCTGCGCATCGAAGAAGAGCTGGGCTTCGAACGCGGGGTGGCGGCGCGGCACTGGCGGATCGGCGAAGCGCTGCTGCGAGCCGGCCGTGAAGCGGCGGCGGCGCGGCACCTCGAGGCAGCAGCGCAGGTCTTCGCGGAAATCGGTGACGACAAGGGAGCGGCCAGGACGGCCATCGGACTGGCCCGGATCGACGCGCGATCCGGGCGTCCCGATGTGGCGATCCGGCGCCTCGAACACGCGCGGGGCGTGCTGGGCCGGCTGGGATCAGCGGTGCACGAGGCGAACGTGCTGCTCGCGCTGGCCGAAGTCGCCGAGGCTGACGACCAAGTCCGTGCCTATCTCACCGAGGCGGTCGAGCTGCTGGCCGACGTCGGCGGCGCGTCGCTGGACCGGGCACGGGCCGCGCTCGAGGCGGTGGACGGCGGCGAGGGCGGGTAGCCGTCGCCCGGTGATCAGCCAGAGGCAGGCGGCGGCCGCGGCGAGTTCGCCGGCGTCGGGATCGACGAGCGTGGTGTCGCCGCTGTGGTCGCCGAGAAGCAGGCCGGACGCACGGATCTGGACGGCGGCCACGGTCAGCCCGGGAAGCCGGTCGAGCAGCGCGGCCAGTGCCGCCCGGCCGTCGGCGTGGCAAGCGCGGGGTTCGGTGAGTATCGCGTCGGCGAGCGAAAGCCGGCCCGGTGGTGTGCCGGTGATCGTCGTACCGCGGCGGTTTTCGCCGCCGTCGGCCGGGAAGCGCCGGTCGGATGGCGAGTCCGTCATCACCGTGCCGTACCGGCCTTCCCAGCCGCAGTACCAGCGCGTGAGGCTCATGCCGGCACCGGCTTCGGCAGCGGCACCGGGGAAACCGGCACCGCACGAGCCGGCTCCGGCAGACCCAGCAGCCGGTAGCAGGTGCGGCGCAGGACGTGCCCGGCCCGCCCGGGCCGGGACGTCAGCAGCTTTCGCACCAGCCCGGGCAGCCCGGCGGCGTCGCGCGCGTCGGCCGCGGCGCACAGCTGAGGCGGCAACGGCTCCTCCGGCCGCCACCGGGGTGCGTGCCGGGCGAGGACCTCGCTCGGCGTGCCGGGCAGGAGCGGCCGGTCCCGGCTCTCCGCGAGCAGGACGGCCGCGCCCGCCGCGGCGCCGTAGCCGGTCACGGATCCGTAGTCGCCGAGGACGTGGTCGGCGGCGGCCAGCGCGGCACGCCACCCCTCGTCCGGCGGGATGAGCGTGAGGCCGGCGCGGACGGCGTCGGCGAGCCAGGACCGGACCTGCCACGCGCCGTGGTGGGCCCAGATCTGCGGGTGCAGGGCGCCGACGACGTGGTAGCGGTCGCGGGGCAGCCCGGCCAGGACGCGGTCGAACAGGTCCGGGTGGCGGCCGAAAGCCGACTGCGGTGACCAGGTGGTCGAGACCACGACGACCTCCTGCCCGTCGGTGGCGCCGAGAGCCCGCCGGTACCGGTCGCGGTGCGGCAGGCTGGCGGTGAGGCGGTCCAGTGCGATGTCGCCGGCGACGACCGCGGCGGGCAGCGCCGCCGGGCAGGCTTCCGCGAGCAACTCGTGCTCGCGGTCGTGGACGAGGACGATCGCGTCGGCGCGGACCCGGCCTTCGTGCATCAGCTGGTCGGGGCCGAGCCCCGTCTGAGGCTGGTGGGTCCGCGCGGTGGCCGGCGGACGCCACGGCCGGTACTGCCCGAACCCGCCGCCGTGGGGGACCAGCACAGCCGGGGCGGTCAGGTCGTCGAGTCCGCGCGTGCTGCCGGCGAGGACGAGGTCGACGTCGGCGCGGCGTGCCTGGGCCCAGGGAAGCACCGTGCCGCCGTGCGCGCGGAGGAAGTCGTGCAGGGCGGGCCAGCTGTCCCCGTCTCCGGGATCGGTGAACACGACCTGGACGCGGTGGTCGGCTTCGAACAGCGGCAGCAAGTCGAGCAACCGCGTCCCGGCCACGATGTGCGGCACGAGCACGAGAACGGATTTGGTGCCGTGCCGGGTGGCGAAGTGCGCGTCGGCGGCTCCGATGGGGCTGCGTACCCAGGTGCTCTCGGTCATCACGGTCCTCCGGAAGTCGTGTCCATTAGTTGTCACGAAAGTCGGGGACCCGTCTGAGAAATGCCTTTCGGCCTGTGCTTTCGCTGCTTGACAATGGATCAACGTTGATCGTCAGCGAGCCTCCCGAATCGCTCTGACCTGGTCCTTCCGTGGAATCAATGGGAAAGTGATCGCGGAGGAGCGGGCGGTGGACGGTGTTCACCGTGGGGAAAGGGGGGCGGCGTGGAAATGGTGTTCGGAATTCTCGGGCAGACGGCCTTGCTGATGCACGGGAAAGTGGATGTGAAGTGGGCCCAGCCGCGGTCGAGGCAGGTGCTCGCCGCCTTGCTGACGTGGCCGAACCACCGGTTCTCCGTCGACGACGTCGTCGAATGGGTGTGGGCCGACGACGAGAGCGTGCCGCGGGGAGCGCTGGCGACCCTGCACCAGAACGCCGCGCACTTGCGGCACGCCTTGCAGGCGAAGGGCATCGACGCACGCGTCGCGGTCGGCAAGACCGGGTGCGTGGTCGAGATCGACCCCGGACTCGTCGACCACGTCGCGTTCGGCCGCCTGCTGGCGCCGGCGCGGCAGCTGCGCGACCAGGGCGACCACCACCGCGCCCACGTCGAAGCGCAGGCGGCGATGCGGCTGTGGCGCGACGAGCCGCTGGCCGACCTGCGCACGCGCCGAGCCGCGGGTTGGCGCGCGCAGTGGCTGCGCAGCCACTGGCTCCCGGCGAACGCGTTGCTGGTCGCCGAACTGCTGGCCGTCGGACAGGCCGACGTCGCGCTCGGCAGGTTGATGGAGCTCGAACAGGCCCACCCGCTGGAGCTGAGCCTCGCGAAGCTGCGGATCCGCGCCCTCGCCGCGGCTGACCGCCCCGGAGAGGTGACCGAGTTCTACCTCGCGATGCGCCGGCAGTACCTCGAAGCGGGGGAGCTGCGGGCCGCGGACGAACTACGGGCGGCGCACGAGGAGGTGCTCGCCGGCGACGGTGCCTTCCCGCGGCAGGTGGTCAAAATCCCCGCCGTCGCGGAGGAACCGGAGTGCCCGCCGGTGTGGCACGTCCCGCCGGACTGCGACGAGCTCGAGGGGCGGGCCGAACTGCTCGCGGAGCTGGACGCGTTCACCTCCGACTCGAGCGGTGCACCCCGCCCGGGCGTGGTCGTGGTGACCGGCGGACCGGGCGTCGGCAAGTCCACCGCGGTGGTGCGGTGGGCGCACCGCACGCGGCGGCGGTTCCGCCACGGCGTCGTCTTGCTGGACCTGCGCGGGGACAGCCAGGCGACGGCCGCGAACGGCGGCGAGGTCGTCGACACGTTGTTGTCGCTGCTGGACTTCCCGGTCGACCAGGTGGTGAACCCGGTGGCGCGTGCGGCGAAACTGGCGGCGTTGCTGCGGCGCCGCCCGCTGTCGGTGGTGCTCGACAACGTCCGCAGCCGCGAGCAGGTCGCCCCACTGCTGGGCGTGCTGGCCGCGTGCACGGTGCTGGTGGTGTCGCGGTGGCGGCTGCCTTCACTGGCCGCCACGGTGTCCCCGCCCGTGGTCACCGTGCAGCCCTTGGCCGCCGCGGACGCGACGGCGATGCTGGAGCGCAGGATCGGCAGGCGCGCCCGGGAAGACCGCCGCGGCCTCGCCGAACTGGTGCGGGTGTGCCGGGGCAACCCGCTGGCGCTCACGCTGGTGGCCGATCGGGCGCTGGCACGCACGGGCATGGTGCTCCCGACGCTGGCCGGGCTGCTGCGCGACGCCGACCTGCTGCTGGACCTCGGGCACGAGGGCGACTGGCCGCAACGCAGCCTGCGCGCGGCGTTCACCGTGTCCTACCAGGCGCTGGCCGCCGACGAGCGGCGCGCGCTCGCGGTGATCGGGCTGCACCCGGGCGCGGAGGTCACGGTCGAAGCCGTCGCGGCCGCGGACGGGCGGCCGCCGGCCGCGGTGCGCCGCTCGCTCGACGTCCTCGTCTCGGCGCACCTGCTCGAGCACCCCGGCGACCTCGACCGCTACCGCGTCCACGACCTCCTGCACGCCTACGCCGCTTCGGTCGCGGCGCAGCTGGACGACGTCGCGGCGGTACGGCGCCGGCTGTTCGAGTTCTACCTGCTGATGGCCCGCGACGCGCACTGCCTGGTGTTCCCGCACAAGCCGCCGCCCCAGCTGCCCGCCACGACCCTGGAGTGGCGAGGTGCCGGTTTCGCCGGCGCCGCCGCGGCGCGGCAGTGGGTGATCCGGGAGAGGAGCCTGCTGGCCGAGGTCGTCGCCGGCGCCGCCGCGGTGGGACTGCACGAGATCGCCTACCACCTCCCGGCGCTGTTCGCGGAGTTGTTCGTGGCGAAGGGCTACTTCGCCGACGCGATCGGCTGCCTCACGACCGCGGTCGGCAGCGTCGAAGCGGTGCTCGCGGAGGCAGGCGGTGAGCAGGCGCGGCTGCGGCAGATGCTGGGCTCGCACCTGAACGACCTCGGCGTCGTCCTGATGCACCGCGGGGAGGAGAAGCAGGCGGAACAGCACCTCCGGCGCGCGCTGGAGCTGGCGGAGGCGGACGGCTTCCCGCTGGGCCGGATCGCCTCGACGCTGAACCTGGCCCGCTGGCACCTGCGGTCCGGTCGCGCGGCGGAAGCCGCGGTGCTGGGTCGGCTGGCGCTCGAGGTGGCCTACGAGCTGGGCGAGCCGTCGCTGTGCGCGGTCGCCGCGCACCGGCTCGCGAACGCGCTGGTGGCGGCGGGCGGGTTCGAGCAGGAGGCGGCCGAGCTGTACGCCGAGGCACTGGCCGACCTGCGGGACACGGCGGAGGTGACGACGCGGCTGGAGATCCACACCGCGTGGGCGTCCCTGCTGACCGACCAGGGACGGCTGGCCGAGGCCGACGAGCAGTGCCGGCGAGCTTCCGAGCTGACGTCCGCGAGCCTGAGCCTGTCGTCGGTGATGAAGCTGAACACGGTCCTGGCCCGGCTGAGGCACGAGCAGGGCAACGCGCGTGCGGCTTTGTGGTACGCGTACCGGGCGGTCGAGCTGGCCGACCGCACCGGGCACGCCACCGGGCAGGCCAGGGCGTTGTCGGCGTTGGCGGCGATCCTGCGCGAGCGCGAGAACCGGGCGGACGCGCGGGCGCTGTGGTTGCAGGCGGCGGAGCTCTACCGCGGGCGGGAGCGTGGCATGCGGGTAGCGGAGCTGGGCGAGCTGATAGCGGAGCTCGACGCGTCGGAGCCGGCCGTTCCGGCCGCGCGCGACGGCGATCGCGACACGGTGGCGATGCTTCCGCCGCGGTTGCAGCGAGAGCGGTAGTCCGGGAATCCCACTTCGTCCGGAGTGCCGGGTTTCCCTTGCGCAGCCATGATCCGCAGATGATTGTCCACAGTGGATTCATTCGATTCGGTGATTGGTGTCCACGGCATGCGATGCGGAGACTCGAACCCGCGGGAGCGGTGGCGTCGGCCACAGAATCGCCGATCCGCGTCATCATCGCCGACCGCGGTCGTTCCACCAGGGGCAGTGAGGGGAGCGGCCATGAGCAGGGAGCGACCGAGCACCACACTCGCGGCGGTTTACCAGCCCGCGGCGATGCCGTTGGCTGGTTGGGTACGGAGTGCCGCGCACCCGGACCAGCTGGGCGGTTGATCTCGTGAGCGACGACCACAGAGCCGAGCCCGCACCTGTGCCCGACGACGTGGTCCGGGAGCTGGCCGAACACTACGCGGCCGGGGAGACGATCGAAGGGCTGGTCGCGCGGTACCCGTACAGCTACCGCAAGATCCGGACGGCGTTGCTCGACGCCGGAGTCACGTTGCGGCCGCCGCGCATCCCGCTACCGCCGACACCGCCCGGGCTGGTCAACGCCTATCTCGACGGGCGGTCGATCCGCCAGCTCGCGACGACCTACGGCATGTCGTACAACCAGACCAGGAACCTCCTGCTGGCCGAAGGGGTAGAACTCCGGCGGCGCGGTCAACCCTGACGCTTCCTGCGCGGCCGGGCTTCGCGAGAGGCGCGAACCCCGGCCGCCATGCGGTCGCGGTCAGTTGGCGCCACGCATGATGATCCACCACAGGGGCAGCATCATGGATTCCTCCTTCGTCGTTCGGGGACCGGCGCGGCGTTGGCGTCGCAGGTGGACGAGGATGAAGATTGGACCTCATCCAACTTGGGACACTTCACGAGTAGGCCTCTTTCGACGGTCATTCGATGGGGTGGGTTGCGTCAAGAGTACGCACCGGATCGAAGCCAATCTTAGCCGGGTCGTCACTCGGCTGAACGACACGGTCGGGTAAATGCCACCCGAAGGTCTGACCTGCGGTGATTGGCGGTTGATCCACAGATTGTGTCGCCGTTGTCGCTCCACTGTAGAGCTTCGCTGGGCAGTGAAGCCGTGGCGCGGCAAGGGATTTGACTTCCCTCACCCCGGGTAGAGCAATGCGGCCACCCGTCCGAGTGGCCGCATTCCTGTCCTGTTCTCGTTCGCCGACAAAATGCGAGAAATATTCACTCGAAAGGGTGGAGTTACCAGTTTAGTATTGCGGGTGCGTACCCCGCCGGCTTGTCGCCCACCTTCGTGTCCGGTGAGACGATCCAGTTCTGGTACTGCGCCGTGAACATCCGGTACACCGACGCCGGCGGGACCGCGCTCGCCTCGTCGAGCACCGTGCGCAGCTCGGCCGGGATCTCGAAGTCCAGCGCCGCCATGCTCGCTTCCAGCTGGCCCGCGCTGCTCGCGCCCACGATTGCCGCGGCTATGCCCGGTTGGGTGGCCACCCAGTTGATCGCCACCTGGGCCATCGTCACGCCCAGCTTGCCCGCCACCTCTTCCAGCGGCTTCAGCAACTGCCAGTCGTGGTCCGTCCACGTCTGGGCGGACGGGTCGGCGAACCGGCCGGAACCGCCGTCGCGGTACTTGCCCGTCAGGAAACCTCCGGCCAGTGGGCTCCACGCCGTGACGCCGAGACCGAGCTCCTGGCCCATCGGGACGTGCTCGGTCTCGATCTGGCGCTGCACCAAGGAATACGGCAGCTGCAGGTTGATCATCGGACTGAGCGAGTTCGCCTCGGCGATGCTCTGGGCGCGAGCCGCGTACCAGGCCGGTACGTCGGACAGGCCCGCGTAGCGGATCTTGCCCGCCCGAACCTGGTCGTCGAGCGTGCGGACGACCTCTTCGACCGGCGTGAGGCGGTCCCACGTGTGCAGCAGGAACAGGTCGACGTAGTCGGTGCCCAGCCGGCGCAGCGACGCCTCGAGCGCGCGGACCAGGTGCTTGCGGCCGTTGCCGCCCGCGTTGGGGTCGCCCGGGTCGACGCTGTTGGTGAACTTGGTGGTCAAGACCACCCGGTCGCGCACCTTCGCTTCGGCGATGAGGCGGCCGAGGATCGTTTCGCTTTCGCCGGCGGTGTAGAAGTCCGCCGTGTCGACGAAGTTGCCGCCCTCGTCGAGGTACTTGCGGAAGATCGGGCGGGCTGCGTCTTCGGTTTTGCCGTAGGCGGCGTGGAAACCGCCGGTGCCGAAGTTCATGGTGCCGAGCGCGAGCCTGCTGACGCGGAGGCCGGAGCGGCCGAGGAGGTAGTACTGGTCGAGTGCCATGACTCCACCGTGCCGAGCCATTTTTGGACCCGCAAGTCCATTCGCTGTGGGTGCCGGAGGGAGGCCGGCACCCACAGCGAACGGTCAGCGGCAGCGGTAGCTCGACGCCACCGCCGGGTCGCCACCCGTGTACCGCGACACCGACGGGAGCGGGCACAGGTTTCGCGTCTTGCCGTCCGCCGAAGCGGCCGTCAACGTGGCCGGGGCCTTGCCCTTTTCGACCCAGTCGACCAGCTGGCCGAGCGCGTTCGTCGGCTCCGGGCCGCCACCGCCGAAGCAGTGCTCGACACCCGGCGCCGAGAACAGCCGGTAGAAGTCGTTCACCCGCTGCGCGCCACCCATGGTGCGCTCGACCTCACGGCGGTAGGACAGCGTGCCGCCCGGCGGGATCAGCTGGTCGTTCGCGCCCACGAACGTGATCAGCTTGCCGCCGGCGCGGCGGAAGGCCGACAGGTCGGGGTCGGACGTGCCGATGACGTCGTCGTACTCGCGCACCGACTGGCGGAACACGTCGGCGAACTGGGCGTACGTCAGCTTCGCGGTGTCGAAGCCCGCCTGCTTCTCGACGAACGACTGCACCCACTTGACGGCCACCGGGAAGCCCGGCGCGACGAGCGTGCCGTCGGGGCCCGGCTGCGTGCCGGCCAGCCACGTGAAGTCCGCGCCCTTGGGCAGCCCGGACCACAGCTTGCGGCCGCGCTCGTCGGTCGGGCCGGCCCAGATCTTGCGCATGACCTCGGCGTCCGCCGCCGTGACGGTGAACTCCTGGCCGTCGCAGACGACCTTCGTCCCGACGAGGGTGCGCGGGTCGTAGCTGCATTCGTCCGGCCGGTCGACGATGCCGTTGGTGACGCCGTCACGCGCGTCGCACGCCTGGACCGCGGCGTTGCGGAACGCCGTGAGCACGCAGGTGCTCGGGAAGTCGTGGCTCTGGTTCATCACGACCTGCGGCCACAGCGTCGCGACGGCGAACTGCGTCCAGTCGACGGCCGGGGCGTTGGCGAGGATGCCGTCGAAGTCGTGGGCGTAGTTCTGCGCTTCGGAATAGCCCTGGCGGCCGCCGGTCGAGCAGCCCGTCCAGTAGGAGTACGCCACCGGGCGGTGGTAGTACCGCTGCGTGACGGCCTTGCCGATCAGGGCCTCTTCGTGCACCGAACGGGTGGCGAAGTTGGTCAGGAGCGTCTGGTCGACCTTGCCCGGCGCGGTCAGCGCCCACGACGTGTCGAGCCCGTCCAGGGACACGCCGGCGTCCGTCGTGACGCCGGTGTAGCCGTCCTTGACGGCCTGGGCGAGCCCGTCGAAGTTGCCGGCGGCGTAGGCGCTGCCGCCGAGGGCCTGCAGGCGGCCGGTCCAGCCGGTGTCGGGCAGGGCCACGGCGACCTTGACGTGGTCGGTGCCGGAGTGGGTCAGCGTGACGGTGATCTGGCAGTACGCGGACTTGTGGTCCGCCTGCACCGACTCGATCTTCGCGCCGGCGGGCGCCTCGACCGGCACCGCGGCGCAGACCGGCGTCGTGGCCGACGCGCTGGGCGCGAGCGGGACCAGGCCGGTCAGCAGGAGCGGCACGGCGGCCGCCAAGAACTTGGGGATGCGTCTCATCGGTTCCTCGGGTCGCTTGCGTGGACGCTGCGAAGCTAGGCGGCCGGGTGCCGCGGCGGCGCCCGTCGGATGACGCTGCCGGTGTACGTCACCCGGCCTTGAGCTGCGGAAACGCGGGTTGGGTAAGGTCGGTTGCATGGCGTTGCACGGGCGGGAAGCCGAGCTGAAGGAGCTGGGCGAGCTCGTCGACGGTCCCGCGGACCGCAGCGGCGTCGTGATCCGCGGCGAGGCGGGCATCGGCAAGTCGGCGCTGGTGGCGGAGACGGCGGACGCGGCGTCGGTCGCGGGCCTGCGCGTGCTGCGGACGACCGGTGCGGAGGCCGAGCAGAACCTCGCGTACGCGGGGTTGCACCAGCTGCTGTACCCGGTCCGGGCGGGGGTGGCCGAGCTGCCGGCGCCGCAGCGGGACGCGCTGAGCACGGCGCTGGGCCTGGCGGACGGCGCTTCGCCGAGCGCGTACCTGGTGGGGTTGGCGGCGTTGACGTTGCTGGCCGAAGAGGCGGTCGCGAAGCCGTTGCTGCTGGTGGCCGAGGACGTGCACTGGCTGGACCGGGCGAGCGCGGACGTCCTGGCGTTCGTGGCGCGGCGGATCGAGAACGAGCCGATCGTCCTGGTGGCGACGCTGCGGGAGGGGGCTGCTTCGCCGTTGCTGGACGCGGGGCTGGCGCCGATGGTGCTGAACCGGCTGGCGGCGGACGACGCGGCGGATCTGCTGGACGCGGTCGCGCCCCGGCTGGCGCCGGCGGTGCGGACCAGGTTGCTGACCGAGGCGGCGGGGCACCCGCTGGCGTTGACGGAGTTGCCGTCGGCGCTGGCGGATTTCGACGGGTTGGACCCGGTGCTGCCGTTGACGGAGAGGCTGGAGCGCACGTTCACGGCCCGGGTGGCGGGGTTGCCGGAGGCGACTCGGACGGCGCTGCTGGTGGCGGCGCTGAACGAGACGACGGCGCTGGCCGAGACGCTCGCGGCGACGGGAGCGCTCCTCCGCGGGGCGTGCGGTGCCGGACCGGGTGGTGGTCGTGCGGGGTGGGCTTTGGGCGGCGGTGTCGAGTGGCCTGGCCAGGCGGTCGCCGGCGGCGCGGGGCCAGCTTCACGCGGCGAGGCCGAGGGGTCGGGTGGCCAGGTGGCTGGTGGCCGCGCGGGGTGGGCTTTGGGCGGCGAGGCCGAGCAGTCGGGCCAGGCGGCTGGTGGCCGCGCGGGGTGGGTTTTGGGCGGCGAGGCCGAGCAGTCGGGCCAGGCGGCTGGTGGCCGCGCGGGGTGGGTTTTGGGCGGCGAGGCCGGGCAGTCGGGCCAGGCGGCTGGTGGCCGCGCGGGGTCGGCTTCGGGCGGCGAGGCCGAGCAGTCGGGCCAGGCGGCTGGTGGCCGCGCGGGGTCGGCTTCGGGCGGCGAGGCCGAGCAGTCGGGTCAGGCGGTCGGTGGCCGCGCAGGGTCGACTCTGGGCGACGATGCCGAGCAGCCGGGCCAGGTGATCGCTGGCCGCGCGGGGCGAGCTTCACGCGGCGATGCCGAGCAGTCGGGCCAGGCGGCTGGTGGCCGCGCAGGGTCGGCTTTGGGCGACGATGCCGAGCAGCCGGGCCAGGCGGTCGGTAGCCGCGCGGGGCGAGCTTCACGCGGCGATGCCGAGCAGCCGGCCCTCGTCGTCGAGCCCGACATTCTCACGCCCGCCGTCGAGGCTCGGCTTGTCGAACTCTCCGCCGGGACCGTCACCTTCCGGCACCCCCTCATGCGCTCCGCCATCCCCGCCGCCGCGACGCCCGCCGAGCGGCGCCACGCCCACCTTGCCCTCGTCCAAGCCCTTCACGACCAGCCCGACCGCCGGGCCTGGCATCAAGCCGCCGCGACCGCCGGGCCCGATGAAACCGTCGCCGGTGAACTCGAACGGACCGCCGAACGCGCCCGCTACCGGGGTGGGGCCGCCGCGGCCATCGCCGCTCTCGAGCAGGCCGCGCGGCTGAGCAAGCCCGACACCCGAACCGCTCGGCTGCTCAAAGCCGCCGAACTGGCCGTCGAGTCCGGGCGGCGCGAGACCGCCGAACGGCTCGTGCACGCCGCCAACCCGGCGAGCAAAACCCACCGCGCCACCGCGAGCCGGCTGCTCAGCGAGTTCGAAGACGGCCTCCGCGAAGATCCCGCCCGCGTTGCCGAACTCGCCGCCACTGCCGAGACCGTCGCCGCCGATGGGGAAACCGCCGCCGCCCTGCGGATCCTCTGGAGCGCCGCCATGCGGTGCTTCTGGACCGAACCCGGGCCGGCCGCGCGAAAAGCGCTGCTCGACGTCGCCGACGCACTGCCCGTCCCGGCCGATGATCCGCGGATCGTGGCCGTCACCGCGTACGTCGCTCCCTTCGAACGCGGCCGGGGCGTCCTGGAAAAACTCGACGAGCTGGCCGCGCGGACCGGGGCCGATCCCGAAGTCGACCGCTACCTGGGCAGTGCCGCCCTGCAGGTCGGGGCCTTCGACCTCGCCGCCCGCTTCTCCGCGGCAGCCGCGCCGGGGCTGCGTGCGCAAGGGCGGCTCGGGGCGCTGCCCCGCGCGCTGGCCGTGCTCGCGTGGAGCCGCGTCCGGCTCGGGGACCTGGCCGGTGCCGTGCCCGCCGCCGCCGAGGCCGCCCGGTTCGCCCGGGAAACCGGCCAGCCGTTCATGTACGGGCTGGCCACCGCCGTCCAGGCCGAGATCGCCGCCCTGCGCGGCGACCACAAGCAGGCGAAAACCCTGACCGCCGAAGCCGAACGCACCGGGCTGGCCGCCGGGGCGCGACCCGTGCTCGCCACCGTCCAGCTCACGCGCGGGCTCACCAACCTGAGCGAGGGCCGCTTCGAGGACGCCTTCGCCGACCTGCGCCGGCTCCTCGACCCCGCCGACCCCGCCTACCAGCTGGCTTTGCGCGCGTACTGCGTCGCGGAGCTGGCCGAAGCCGCGGTGCGGGCCGGGCGGACCGGCGACCTGCGGGACGTCCTGGCCGAGCTGGAGTGCCTCGACTCGCCGTCGCCCGCGCTGCACATCGGCCTGCGGTACGCCCGCGCGGTGCTCGACCCGAGCGACGAGCGGTTCGCCGACGCGCTGGGCGCCGACCTGGGCGGCTGGCCCGCCGAACGCGGCCGCGTCCACCTGGCCTTCGGCGAGTGGCTGCGGCGGCAGCGGCGGGTCGTCGAGTCGCGGACGCACCTGCGGACCGCGCGCGAGGCGTTCGACGCCCTCGGCATGACGGCCTGGGCCGAGCGGGCGCGGCGCGAGCTGCGCGGCGCGGGCGAGTCGAGCCCGAACCGCGGCCCGGACGCGCGCGAGAAGCTGACCCCGCACGAGCTGAGCATCGCCCAGCTGGCCGCCGAAGGGCTGACGAACCGCGAGATCGGGCAGCGGCTGTACCTTTCGCACCGGACCGTCGGCACCCACCTGCACCGGATCTTCCCCAAGCTGGGCGTGAGCTCCCGCGCCGACCTCGCCGCGACGCTGAAAACCCTGGACGGGTGACGTACACCGGCTGCGTCACCTGACGGGCGCGCAAGTCACCGGACCGGCTCTAACGTCGTGAAAGTCCCACGGTCTTTCGCACAGGAGTGAAGATGATCAGCAGGAGAAGGTTCGGGCAGGCGTTCGCGGCGGGGCTGGCGGCGACGTCCTTGGCGGCCTGCTCGTCGAACGCGGCCGCCCCCGCCGCGGCGCCGTCGACGACCCCCGACCTGCGAGCCGGCTCCGGCGAACACACCTCGCTCGGCGAGGTCAAGCACGCCGACGCCGGGGTGCTGACCATGGCCTACTACGAGTCCGGGCCCGCGACCGGGCAGCCGGTGCTCCTGCTGCACGGCTGGCCGTACGACCCGTACAGCTACGTCGACGTCGCGCCGATCCTGGCCGCGGCCGGCTACCGGGTGATCATCCCGTTCCTGCGCGGCTACGGCCCGACGACGTTCAAGTCGGCCCAGACCGTCCGCAACGGCCAGCAGGCGGCGGTCGCGCTCGACGTCGTCGCGCTGATGGACACGCTCAAGATCGACAAGGCGGTCCTCGGCGGGTACGACTGGGGTTCGCGGACGGTCGACGTCATCGCGGCGCTGTTCCCGGAGCGGTGCAAGGCGGTCGTCGCGGTGAGCGGGTACATCGTGACGAACCTGGCGGCCAACCAGAAACCCCTGGCGCCGCAAGCGGAACTCGGCTGGTGGTACCAGTACTACTTCGCGACCGAGCGCGGCCGCGCGGGTTACGCGGCCAACCGCCACGACTTCAACAAGCTGATCTGGAAGACGGCGTCCCCGGCGTGGCACTTCGACGACGCGACCTACGACCGCAGCGCGGCGGCGTTCGACAACCCGGACCACGTGGACATCGTGGTCCACAACTACCGCTGGCGGCTGAGCCTCGCCCCGGGCGAGCCGCAGTACGAGGCGTACGAACAGAAGCTGCAGGCGGGCCCGCCGATCCCGGTCCCGGCGATCACGATCGCGAGCGACTTCGACGGCGCGGCCAAGGACGGCAAGGCGTACCGCTCGAAGTACACGGGCAAGTACGAGCACCGGATCCTGGACGGGATCGGGCACAACGTACCGCAGGAGGCGCCGAAGCCGTTCGCCCAGGCGATCCTCGACGCCGCCCGCATGTGACACCCGTCAGCCGCGCACCTCACCGCCTTCGAGCCGCAGCCACCGGTCGATCCCGATCGCGTCCAGGAACCGTTCGTCGTGGCTCACCACCACGAACGCGCCGCGGTACGCCGTCAGCGCGCTCTCGAGCTGGCCCGTGCTCACCAGGTCGAGGTTGTTCGTGGGCTCGTCCAGCAACAGCAGCTGCGGCGCCGGCTCGGCGAACAGCACGCACGTCAGCGTCGCGCGCAGCCGTTCCCCACCCGACAACACACCCACCGGCAGGTGCACCCGGGACCCGCGGAACAGGAAGCGCGCCAACAGGTTCATCCGCTGCGCCGGCGGCAGCCCCGGCGCGAACGACGCCAGGTTCTCGGCCACCGTCCGCTCGTCGTCCAGCAGATCCAAGCGCTGGGACAGGAACGCGATCCGCCCGTCCGCCCGCGACACCGAACCGGCGTCCGGCGCGAGATCCCCGTTCACCAGACGCAGCAAAGTGGACTTCCCGGCGCCGTTGGGCCCGGTCAGCGCGATCCGCTCCGGCCCGCGGATCGCCAGGTCGACGCCGTCCGGGAACAGCCCGCGCGCCCGCAGGCCCTCGCCGACGAACAGCGTGCGGCCCGCCGGGACCTCCGTGCGCGGCAGCTCCAGGCTGATCTTCTGCTCGTCCCGCCGGGCGCGTTCGGCCTGGTCGAGCTTGGCCTTCGCCGCGCCGACGCGGGCCGCGTGCGTGCCGTCCGCCTTGGCCGCCGACTCCTGGGCGTTGCGCTTCATCGTGCCCGCGAAGATCTTGGGCAGCCCGGCGTTGCCGAGGTTGCGTGACGCCGTGCTCGCGCGACGGGCCGCACGTTCCCGCGCCTGCTGCATCTCCCGCTTCTCGCGCTTGACCTCCTGTTCGGCGTTGCGGATGTTCTTCTCGGCAACCTCCCGCGCGGCGTGGACGGCCTCTTCGTACGACGTGAAGTTGCCGCCGTGGAACCGGATTTCGCCGCGGTCCAGCTCGGCGATCCGGTCCATCCGGTCGAGCAGCGCGCGGTCGTGGCTGACCACGACCAGGCACCCGGACCAGTCGTCGAGCACCGCGTACAGCCGGTGGCGGGCGTCGAGGTCGAGGTTGTTCGTCGGTTCGTCGAGCAGCAGCACGTCGGGCCGCTTCAGCAGCTGCGCGGCCAGCCCCAGTGAGACGATCTGGCCGCCGGACAGCGTGCTCAGCGTCCGGTCCAGTGCGAGGTCGAGGCCGAGCCGGTCCAGCTGGGCGCGGGTGCGTTCCTCGATGTCCCAGTCGGTGCCGATGGTGGTGAAGTGCGCCTCGGCGGCGTCGCCGGACTCGACGGCCGCGATGGCCGCCAGGACCGGCGCGACGCCGAGGACCTCGGCGACGGACGGCTCCCCGCTCAGCGGCAGTTCCTGCGGCAGGTAGCCGAGGACACCGCCGGCGGTGACGCTGCCCGCCGACGGCCGCAGGACACCCGCGACGAGCTTCAGCAGCGTCGTCTTGCCGGAGCCGTTCGGGGCGACGAGCCCGGTGCGGCCGCCAGGGAAGGTGGCGGAGAGGCGGTCGAACACGGGGGTGTCGTCCGGCCAGGAGAAGGACAGGCCGGACAGCACGATTTCGGACATGGTGAAGACCTCGAAGGGGTGTGAAGCGAAAGGGGGACGTCGAAAGCGGCCCGCACCGGCACTGCCGGGGGCCTGCACACTCCGGAGCTACCCGGAGATGTCGACGTCACCTGCCACGACTGGTCTCCTCCACAAGGATCTTCCTTCGAACATAGCAGGGTTGTCCGGCGACCGGCCGGGTAACCGCCCCCGATGCGCATCGTGGTCACGGGAGCAACGGGCAACATCGGCACCGGCGTCGTCGCGGCGCTGAAGGCCGATCCGCAGGTCGAGAAGGTCGTCGGGCTGGCGCGGCGGCCGGCCGAGGGCGTCGTCGCGGCCGACGTCGAGCGCGCCGACCTCGCGCCGCTCTTCCAGGGCGCGGACGCGGTCGTCCACCTGGCGTGGCTGTTCCAGCCGACGCGCCGGCCGGAGACGACGTGGCGCGCGAACGTCCTGGGATCACTGCGCGTGTTCGAGGCCGCGGCCGCGGCGGGCGTGCCGAAGCTCGTGTACTCGTCGTCCGTCGGCGCGTACTCGCCGCGTGTGGACGACGAGCCGGTCACCGAAGACTGGCCGACGCACGGCTGGCCCGGCGCGGCCTACACGCGCGAGAAGTCCTATGTGGAGCGTTACCTCGACGCGTTCGAGCAGCGCCACCCGAACCTCGACGTCGTCCGCGTCCGGCCCGCGTTCGTCTTCCAGCGCGCGGCCGCGACGGCGCAGCGCCGCCTGTTCGGCGGCCCGTTCGTGCCGGGCAGCCTGGTCCGGCCGGGGCTGATCCCGCTGATCCCGGACGTCCGGGGCCTGCGCGCGCAGGTCGTCCACACCGAAGACCTGGCCGACGCGGTCCGCCGCGTCGTGACGCGGCCGGTGAAAGGGCCGTTCAACATCGCGACGGGCCCGGTCGTCGACCCGAAGTTCGCCGCGGAGCTGCTGCACGCCCGGACGATCCCGGTGCCGGCGGGCGTGGTCCGGACCGCGGTGGACGCGGCGTGGCGGCTGCACGCCGTCCCCGCGACCCCCGGTCTCTTCGACGCCGTCATGCGGCTGCCGCTGATGGACACGAGCCGCGCGGAGTCCGAGCTGGACTGGCGGCCGAAGCACGATGCCGCGTACACGCTGAACGAGTTCCTCAAGGGACTTCGCGAGGGCGCGGGCGGAGACACGGCCCCGCTCGCGCCGGACGAGCACCGGCTGCACGAGATCGCGACGGGCGTCGGCAAGCGCCCCTAGCCGCTGGACGGCGCCTTGCTGAGGTCGACGACGCAGAAGCGGTTGCCGTCCGGGTCGGCGAGCACGACGAAGTCCGGTTCCGCGGGATAGCGGTCCCAGTCGACCTCGGTGGCACCCAGCCCGAGCAGCCGGGCGACCTCGGCCGTCTGCTCCGCGGTCGTGTCGACCAGCAGGTCGAGGTGCACGCGCGGGTACGGCTCGACCGGTGACTCGCTGTGCATCAGCCCGAGCGCGTGCCCGGAGCCGTCGGCGTGCTCCAGCGTGCGCCAGCGGTCGCTGGCCCACTCTTCGGCCACGACGAGGTGCAGCGCCGCCGACCAGAACGTGGCGGCGCGGTCCACGTCGGAAACGCCGATCACCGGAAATCCGAGCCTCAGCATCTTTCCGAGGGTAGCCGTTTGCGGGACGCGCGAGCGGGCAACCGCCCGGGAACCGATCCTGGAGGCGACCGTGAAGGCAGTGGTGTGGCACGACGTCGGGGACATCCGGCTGGACGAGGTGCCCGACCCGAAGATCCTCGAACCGAGTGACGCCGTCATCCGGATCACCCGCAGCGCGATCTGCGGCACCGACCTGCACCTCGTGCGCGGCACCATGCCCGGGATGGTGCCCGGCACCGTGCTGGGGCACGAGGCCGTCGGTGTGGTCGAGGAGGTCGGGCCCGCCGTGCGCGGCTTCACCCCCGGTGACCGCGTGGTCGTGACCTCCACGATCGGGTGCGGGACCTGCTCGTACTGCCGGGCCGGCTACTACGCCCAGTGCGACACCGCCAACCCGAACGGCCCGGCCGCCGGCACGTCGTTCTTCGGCGGCCCCGAGACCACCGGCCCGGTCGACGGGCTGCAGGCGGAGTACGCGCGGATCCCGTTCGCGATGACGACGCTGGTCCGGATCCCGGACAACGTCACCGACGACCAGGCGATCCTCGTCTCCGACATCTTCCCGACCGCGTGGTTCGGCGCGCGCCTGGCCGAGGTCGGCGCGGGGGACAGCGTGCTCGTGCTGGGCGCCGGCGCCGTCGGGCAGTTCGCCATCGCCTCCGCCAAGCGCCAGGGCGCGGGCCGCGTGTTCGTCGTGGACGGCATCGCCTCGCGCCTGGACCTCGCCCGCGGCCAGAACGCCGAGACGATCGACTTCAACGTCGAGGACCCGATCGCGCTGGTCAAGGAGCTGACCGGCGGCATCGGCGTGGACCGGGTGATCGACGCGGTCGGCGTCGACGCCCAGCGCCCGGCCCGCGGGCCCGCCGCCGGCCAGGGGAAAGACCTGGAAGCGGAACGCGAGGTGGCCGCGCCGGACGCCGCTCCGGACGGCGACCAGTGGGTGCCCGGGAACGCGCCCAGCCTGGCCGCGCGCTGGGCGGTCGAGGCCGTGGCCAAGGCCGGGACCATCGGCGTGATCGGCGTCTACCCGCCGGGCTTCGACCGATTCCCGTTGGGGCAGGCCATGAACAAGAACTTGACCGTCCACATGGGCAACTGCAACCACCGCCGGTACGTGCCCAAGCTGATCGGGCTGGTCGCCTCCGGGGCGGTCGACCCGACGCCGTTCATCACCCAGCACGAAGAGCCCACGTCCGCGATCGACGCCTACCGGACGTTCGACCGCCGCGAGGAGGGCTGGCTCAAGACGGTCCTGGACGTCGCATGACCACCGAGGTGGCGCTCGCCCTGACGGTCGACGGGAAAGAGCGCCGGGTCACCGCCGACCCGCGGCGGACGCTGCTCGACCTGCTGCGCGACCAGCTCGGCGTGTACAGCCCGAAGAAGGGCTGCGACCACGGCCAGTGCGGCGCCTGCACGGTGCTGCTCGACGGCCGTCGCGTGCTCGCCTGCCTCATCCTCGCGGTGACCTGCGAAGGCGCCGAGGTGACGACGGCGGCGGGCCTGGCGCCGGACGGCGAGCTGCACCCGGTGCAGCGGGCGTTCCTCGAGCACGACGGCTTCCAGTGCGGCTACTGCACTCCCGGCCAGATCTGTTCCGCGGCGGGGCTGCTGACCGAGTTCGCCGAAGGCGCGCCGAGCCACGTCACGGTCACCGAAACTCCACAGTGGACGGATGAGGAGATCGCCGAGCGGATGAGCGGGAACCTCTGCCGCTGCGGGGCCTACGCCGGGATCGTGGCCGCCGTCCGGCAGGCGGGAGGCGGGAGATGAGACCCTTCACGTACGGCAAGCCGGTCACGGCGGCGGACGCGGTCGACGCCGTCGCGGGTGACCCGGCGGCGGCTTTCCTGGGCGGTGGCACCAACCTCGTCGACCACCTGAAGCTCGGGATCACCGCGCCCGGCCGGCTCGTCGACGTCACGGCGTTGACGTCGAAGGAGATCCGCGAAGACGCCGACGGCGGCCTGGAGATCGGCGCGGGCGTGCGCAACAGCGACCTGGCGGCCGACCGGCGCGTGCGCGAGCGCTACCCGGTGCTGGCCCAGGCCCTGCTGTCCGGCGCGTCGGCGCAGCTGCGGAACATGGCGACCACCGGCGGGAACCCGTTGCAGCGCACGCGGTGCCTGTACTTCCAGGACGTCACGACACCGTGCACCAAGCGCAACCCGGGCGAAGGCTGCTCGGCGCTCGGCGGGGCCACCCGCCAGCACGCGATCCTCGGCGCGTCCGAGCACTGCGTCGCCACCCACCCGTCCGACCTGGCGGTGGCGCTGGCCGCGCTGGAGGCCCGCGTCCACGTGCTCGGGCCCGAGGGCGACCGCGAGATCCCGTTCACCGGCCTCCACCGCCTGCCCGGCGACCGGCCCGGCCGCGACACCGTCCTCGAGCACGGCGACCTGATCACCGCGATCACCGTCCCGGCGCTGCCGTGGGCCCGCCGGTCTGCTTACCGCAAGGTCCGCGACCGGGCGTCCTACGCGTTCGCCTTGGTTTCCGTGGCCGCCGTGGTGTCCATTGTGGACGACAAGATCGACGACGTCCGGGTCGCGCTCGGCGGCGTCGCGCACAAGCCGTGGCGCGCCCACCGAGCCGAAGACGTGCTGCGCGGCGAACGACCGGGGGAAGCGCTGTTCCGCGCGGCCGCCGAAGCCGAACTCGCCGACGCCCGCCCGCTCGACGGGATCGACGGGGGAAACGCTTTCAAGCTCCCGCTCGTCACCCGCACCCTGACCGCCGTCCTGCGCGACCTGACCGCCGAGGAGCCGGGCCGATGACCGAACTGCTGGAACCACGGGCCATCGGCCGCGCCCTCACCCGCCGCGACGGGCCGGCGAAGGTCACCGGCACCGCGCCGTACGCCTACGAGGCACCCGTCGAGCACGCCGCCTACTGCCACCCCGTGCAGGCGACGATCGCCCGGGGGCGCTGCACCCGCGTCGGCACCGTCGAGGCCGAGTCGCTCGACGGCGTCCTGCGGGTGCTGACGCCGTTCACCGCCGAACGGCTGGCGGACACCGAGGACGCCGAGCTGGCCGTGCTGCAGGACCGGGAAGTCCCGTTCCGCGGGAGCGTGCTCGCCCTGGTGATCGCCGAGAGCCCGGAGACCGCCCGGCAGGCCGCGGGACTCGTCGAGATCGACTACGAGCGCGACGAAGCCGACGTCGAGCTGCGTGCCGATCGCGACGACCTGTATAAACCGGAAAAGGTCAACCCGTCGTTCCCGACGGACACCGACGAGGGCGACGTCGACACCGCCCTGCGGGAGTCCGAAGTGACTCTCGACCAGACCTACACGACGGCGATGTACCACAACAACCCGCTCGAGCCGCACACCACGACGGCGTTGTGGGAGGACGAGACGCTCACGCTGTGGGATTCCACGCAGGGCGTCCACCCGGTGCGCGGCACGGTCGCGAAGGTGTTCGGCCTGCCCGAAGAGCAGGTTCGGGTGATCTGCCCGTACGTCGGCGGCGGCTTCGGGTCGAAGGGCACCGCGCACGCCCACGTCGTCCTCGCGGCACTGGCCGCGCGGGCCGTGCCGGGCCGCCCGGTGAAGCTCGCGCTGACCCGGCAGCAGATGTTCAGCCTGGCCGGCTACCGCACGCCGACGATCCAGCGGATGCGCCTGGGCGCCGGCCGCGACGGGCGGCTGACGGCGATCCGGCTGGACGTCGTCGAGCAGACGTCCCGGATCAAGGAGTTCGCGGAGCAGACCGCGGTGCCCGCGCGGATGATGTACGCCGCCCCGAACCGGCGCACCAGCCACCGGCTCGCCGCGCTCGACGTGCCGGTACCGTCGTGGATGCGCGCGCCGGGCGAGTGCCCCGGCATGTTCGGGCCCGAAGTGGCGATGGACGAGCTCGCGTACGAGCTGGGCGTCGACCCGGTCGAGCTGCGCGTCCGCAACGAACCCGAGCGCGACCCGGAGACCGGGAACCCGTTCTCCAGCCGCAACCTTGTCGAGTGCCTGCGCACCGGCGCCGCCGAATTCGGCTGGGCGGACCGGGATCCGCGGCCGGGCGTGCGCCGGGACGGCCGGTGGCTGGTCGGCACCGGCGTCGCCGCGTCGGTCTACCCGGCGAAGCGGATGCCGGGCTCGACCGCGGTCGTCCGGTTCGCAAACGGCCGCTACACGGCGGAAATCGGCGCCGCCGACCTCGGCACCGGCGCGTGGACGGTGCTGCCGCAGATCGCGGCGGACGCCCTCGGCGTGCCGGTCGAGGACGTCGACGTCCGCATCGGCGACACCGAACAGCCGAAGGCGACGGTCGCCGGTGGGTCCACCGGCACGACGTCGTGGGGTGCGACCCTCATCGCGGCCGCCGAGGCGTTTCGCGACAAGTACGGCGACGACCCCGGTGACGGGGACGAAGTTTCGGCGGACACACCGGAGAACCCGGACGAGGACCGGTACGCGATGTACGCCTTCGGCGCGCAGTTCGCCGAGGCCCGCGTCGACGCCGACACCGGCGAGGTCCGGGTGGCACGGCTGCACGGCATGTTCGCGGCCGGCCGGATCGTCAACCCGCGCACCGCGCGTTCGCAGTTCCTCGGCGGCATGACGATGGGCCTGTCGATGGCCCTGCACGAGCACAGCCTGCTCGACCCGCGGTTCGGCCACGTCGTCAACCACGACCTGGCGGAGTACCACATCGCGGCCAACGCGGACGTCCTCGACCTGAAGGCGGACTGGCTGGACGAGGTCGACCCGCACGTGAACCCCATGGGCAGCAAGGGGATCGGCGAGATCGGCATCGTGGGGACGGCGGCGGCGGTGGCCAACGCCGTCTTCCACGCCACCGGCGTCCGCGTGCGCGACCTGCCGATCACCCTGGACAAGCTGCTGCCGGGACTGCCCTGATCATTGCCCCTGGATCTCCGGTTCGGGGTACTGGCCGCGGCGGCGGTCGATCGCCGTCGTCGCGATGCCGAGCGCGATCATCGCGACGCCGAGGCCGAGGTGCAGCCAGTCGTCGGCGTCGTCGACCGGGATGAAGTTGGCCGGACTGTCGTGGTTCATCGCCAGCCCGAAGACGAACAGCAGGACGTAGATGCCGCCGCCGATCATCAGGAACGCCCGCGACCCGCCGTTGCCGCGCGCGGCCAGCACGCCGAGCACGCCGAAGAGCAGGTGGACCAGGTTGTGCAGCACGGAAACGGTGAACACGCCGAACAGCCGCGCCCCCGACTCGTGGCCGGCGAAGTGCAGGTCGCCGTAGCCGGCGGTGATCCCCGGCACGAACCCGAGCACTCCGACGACGAGGAACGCGATCCCGACCGCCAGTGCGGCGGTCCGCGCGGTGCTCCGCCGCGACCGGATTTCCGTTGTCATGACACCTCCGCGTGAGTGGTAGCTGCGTGGCTACCCGGCGGGGGCGCGGACAAACCGGTCAGGCCCCGACGGCCGCGCGCACCTCCTCGAGCACCCGGCGTAGGGGCTGCCCGGTGGCGTCCGCGGCGGCCTTGACCTCGTCGTACTCGGGCTGCGCGGTGACGACGGACCCGTTGAGGAACCCGCGTTTCACGCTCACCTCGTGGCCGCGGTAGTCGACGGTGACGCGGTCGCGCGGCAGGGACCGCCGCTCGACCGGGGACAGCCGCACGCCCAGCGTCGACGTGTGGGCGAACACCGCCGCGCAGACGCCGTCGACGCGGTCGTCGGCCGCCAGTGCCGTGAGGACCATGCCCGGCCGGCCTTTCGGCGCGGTCACCGGCGCGCACCACGCGTCGGCGGCACCCGCGCCGCGCAGGGCGGCCAGGACTTCGGGCCAGAGGCGGGGATCGAGGTCGTCGACCGTCGTCTCGACGACGGTCATCTTCGCGCGCACCCACGCGCGGTCCTCCGACGCCGCACCGACGACCACCCGCACGATGTTCGCGTGCCCGGGCGGGTCGGCCGTGCCCGCGCCGACGCCGACCTTGGCCGGCACGCACGCCGGCATCGGGCCGTAGGCATCCGCGAGCGTGACGAGCAGCGCGGCACCCGTGGGCGTGCACAGTTCGCGGGCGGCGGTGTGCTCGGCGACCGGCGCGCCCGCGTCGGTGAGCAGCGCGAGCACGGCGGGTGGCGGCACGGTGAGCCTGCCGTGCGCCGCGGTCACCGTGCCGCCGCCGACGGCGATCGGCGAGACCGTCACGGTAGCGTCCAGCAGTCCCAGCCGGTCGAGCCCGATGGCGCACCCGACGATGTCGGCGATCGCGTCCAGCGCACCGACTTCGTGGAAGTGCACGTGGTCGCGGCCGATGCCGTGCACGGCGGCTTCGGCGTCCGCCAGCCGGTCGAACACCTTGGTGGCAAAGGCTTTCACGGCGTCGGGCAGTGCGGCGGCGGAGATCAGGCCGAGGATTTCCGGCAGGTGGCGGGCATGCCGCGTCTCGGGTGCTTCGACGACGACGTGGCGCGCCCGCAGGCCGTGCCGCCGCACCACCTGCTCGGTCAGCCGGATGCCCTCGACGCCCAGCCCGGCCAGGCCTTCGGTGATCGCGTCGAAGTCCGCGCCCGCGTCGACGAGGGCGGCGAGCAGCATGTCGCCGGCACAGCCGTTGCCCGCGTCGATCCACGCGACGGTCACGGCGCCACCGACTGCCGGGCGACGCGGGCCGCGGCGACGCCCGCGCCGAAGCCGTTGTCGATGTTGACCGTCACCACGCCGGGCGCGCAGCTGTTGAGCATGGTCAGGAACGCGGTCAGCCCGTCGAGGTGCCAGCCGTAGCCGACGCTCGTGGGCACGGCGATCAGCGGCTTGCCGCACAGTCCACCGAGGACGGTCGGCAGCGCGGCCTCCATGCCGGCGATCGCCACGACGGCGTCGGCCTCGGCGATCCGGTCGCGTTCGGCCAGCAGCCGGTGCAGCCCGGCCACGCCGACGTCGACGACGAGGTCCGGCTCCGCGCCGAAGACCGCGACCGTCGTGGCGCACTCCCGCGCGACGGGCAGGTCCGAGGTCCCCGCGCACACGACGGCCACCTTGCCGCGCGGCGGCGGCACCGCGCCCAGCGTCACCGTCCGGCCGGCGTCGTCGATGTCCGCGCCGGGCAAGCGATCCCGGCACAGCGCACGTGCCTCCTCGCCGACCCGCGTGGCGAGCACCGCGCGGCCGGGATGGGCCTCGTGCAGCCGCGCGAGCGCCGCCGCGATCTGCTCCGGCGTCTTCCCCGCGCCGAACACCACTTCCGGATCCCCGGTCCGGGCGGCCCGGTCGAGATCCAATCGCGCAAAACCCAGATCGGCGGTCGCCGCCGTAACCCCAGTCGATACCACCTTCGACACGTTAGCCTTCTTCCGCGTCGTATGTAAACTGCTCCCGGGGGATGCCGCACGAATACGGCAATGGGTTGACTGGGTGGACCCGCCGCGATCGACTTACCACACGCAACACGCCTCGAGTGGAGGACAAGTGCTGTTCTTTTGCCGAAATCGGCTCGCCGTGCCCGCACCACCAGCGGGGACGCCGCAATGATCGCCGGAATCGAAGATCGGCTGCTGGACCGGGTGCGGGCGCTCGGCGGCGTCGCCGTCGCCTTCTCCGGCGGCGTCGACTCCGCGCTCGTGCTGGCCGCGGCCGTGCGGGCGCTGCCCGGCGGCCGCGTGCTGGCCGCGATCGCCGACTCGCCGAGCCTCGCGCGGGCCGAACTGGCCGCGGCGCGGGAGCTCGCGGCCGGCCTCGGCGTCGAGCTCGCCGAGGTCCCGACCGGTGAACTCGCCGTTCCCGGATACCGGGACAACGCCGGGGACCGCTGCTACTTCTGCAAGCGGACGGTGCTGGACGCGATCGGTGCGCTCGCGCTGCGGCGCGGGTTCGCGCACGTGGCGACCGGGACGCACGCCGACGACCACCGCGCCCTGCACCGCCCCGGCCTGCGCGCGGCCCGCGAGCTGCGCGTCGTCGAGCCGCTGGCCGAGGCCGGGCTGGGGAAAGCCGAGGTCAGGGCGCTGGCGGCCGCGTGGGCGCTGCCCGTGGCGGACAAGCCGTCGACACCTTGCCTCGCCTCACGTATCTCCGTGGGCGTGCCCGTCTCTTTAGGGAGGTTGGGACTGGTGGAACGCGCCGAGATCGCGGTGGGCGCGCGGCTGGCCGAGGCGGGGATCCGCCCGCACGACCTGCGCGTCCGCTTGCTCGGCCGGGGATTCCGGGTGGAGGTGGATGGCCCTGCGCACGTGGCTGTCGCAGCGCGGCCGGGGCTCGCCGCGGCCGTGGTCGGCGAACTCGCCGGCCTCGGCCTGACCGGCCACGGCGAGGTCGGGGCCTATCGGGCACCGGCGCTCGCGCCACCTCCTTAGCCCATTCACCCACGCGGCCGTCGTGGTTATTTGTGCCGTCACCGAACGGGCTATGAAAAAACCACACACCGAACCCGCCGCTATCACGTCGGACATATTCGTCGGCCAATTGCGACGATTCGTGCACGGACCGAGTCGATCATTCCCGGCGAGGCCGTGTCGAAAACGCCGTGGCGGTTATTACGTCTTGCCGAGCGCATTTCTCGGCTATATTTCCCGAGATCGGCGGTGACCGCTGCGAGCGGTAGCCGCCCGCACACGGTGGGGGAGGATCGCATGTACTTCGAGTTGCTCGGCACCTTGCGGGTCCGGCGTGACGGGGAGCGGGTGGACCTGGGCGGCCTGCGCCAGCAGCGGCTGCTGGTGATGCTGCTGCTGAACGCGAACAAGGTGGTCGGCGCCGACCGGCTGCTGGAGGCCATGTGGGACGGTGAGCCGCCGGTGACCGCGCGAAGACAGCTGCACAACGCCGTCGCCGCGCTGAGACGCAGCTTCGGGGCGGCCAAGCACCTCGTCGTCAAGGACGGTCCCGGCTACCGGATCACCGCGGACGCCCACGACGTCGACGCGCACCGGTTCACCGCGCTGGTCGCCTCCGCCTCGGCGGCGGCCGCGGCCGGGCGCACCACCTCCGCCGTCGCGCACCTCGAGGCGGCGCTCGCCCTGTGGAACGGGCCCGCGCTGTCCGGGTTGAACAGTTCGGTGTTCGAGATCGCCGCCGCGCGGTTCGAGGAGAACCGGCTGACCGCGACCGAACGGCTCATCGGCCTGCGCCTGGACGGCGGCGAGGCGTCGGCGCTCGTGCCGCAGCTCGGCGAGCTCGTCTCACGGCACCCGTTGCGCGAGGAGACCCGCAAGCTGCTGATGCTGGCCCTGCACCGGTGCGGCCGGACGGCCGACGCGCTCAACGCGTACGAACAGGGCCGGCGGATGCTGCGCGACGAACTGGGTGTCGACCCCGGGGCGAGCATCCGCGAGCTGTACGAACGGATCCTGCGCGACGACCCGCCGAAGCGGCGGCCCGAACCCGCGCCGGGCCGATCGTTCCTGCCCTACGACACCGCGCACTTCACCGGCCGCGCCGAGGAGCTGCGCTTCCTGGCAGGCAGCCGGCCCGCCGGGACCGCGCTGGGCATCCTGGCGATCGACGGGATGGCCGGCGCCGGCAAGACGACGCTGGCCGTCCGGCTCGCCCACCAGCTCGCGCACCGCTACCCCGAGGGGCACCTCTACATCGACCTGCACGGGCACACGGCCGACCAGGAGCCCCTCGAGCCGGACGCGGCGCTGGAGCGGCTGCTGCTGGACTTCGGGCTCCCGGCGTCCCGGATCCCCCGCGACGCCCGGCAGCGCGCGGCCCGCTGGCGGGCCGAGGTCGCCGAGCGGCGCGTCCTGGTCGTGCTGGACAACGCCCTCGACACGCGGCAGGTCCGCCCGCTGCTGCCCGGCACGGGCAAGGCGCAGGTGATCATCACCAGCCGCCGCCGGCTGACCGGCCTCGACGGCGTGACGTCCCGCTCGCTGGACGTGTTCCCGGCGCCGGACGCGGCGGCGCTGTTCACCCGGATCGCCGGCCCGGAGCGGACCGCGGGCCGGCCGGACGCGGTCACGGAGATCGTGGCGCTGTGCGGGAACCTGCCGCTGGCGATCACGATCGCCGCGTGCCGCTTCCACAACCGTCCGGCGTGGTCCTTGGAGGACTTGGCGTTCCGCCTGCGCGACCGCGTGCGGCGCCTGGCCGAGCTCAGCCTCGAGGACCGCAGCGTGGCTTCGCGGTTCGAGGTGTCGTACGAGCGGCTGACGGCCGAGCAGCGCCGGCTGTTCCGGGCGCTGGGCGCGTTCGCCGGCGAGGAGTTCGACGCGGCCGACGCGGCGTTGCTGCTGAGCCGGCCGGTGCCGGAGGCGGAACGGGTGCTGGAGGAGCTGTTCGACGCGCACGTGCTGCGGCAGCGGACCGCGGGCCGGTACCACTTCCACGCCCTGCTCCGGGAGCACGCCCGGGCGAAGGGGGAGCAGCCCGAGGCGCTGCTGACGACGTTCGGCCGGACCACGCTGCCCTCGGTCGGCGAGCTGGAGTGCAGCGTCGGCTGACCCCCGCTGCGATGTAGTGAATGACTCATTCCTGTCGCCAGGCGACAGGAATGAGTCATCCACGTCGTCCGGGCTGCCTTCCGTGACACCTCCGGTACCCAGCGCGAACCCTTGCCTTGCAACGCATCCGCCCCGATGCACCGCCGATGCACCGGTGAGGCAACGCCGATGGTCCCGCCCGGCATCCTCGGGTCCAGGAGCCAAAACCGTGGTCCCGCAGCAGAAAGTGATGCCATGGAGTTCACGCGCAAGACCGTCCTGAGCCCCGAGCTGCGCGCCCGGGTGCTCGCCGACCCGGGCATCGGCGGGGGAAACCTGCTGCCCGCGATGCTCGAGCTCAACCCCTTCCCGGACGAGCCGTTCATCCACTCGCTCACGCCGATCCCGTACACCGACGGCGAAACGAGGCACTGGTTCAGCCTCCGCGACCTCGACCACCTCGTGCAGAGCTGGTCGGTCTGGTACCTGGAGCAGGGCGTCCGCCCGCACGACCGGGTCGCGGTCTTCCCGCCGGACTCCATCCAGTACTTCCTGCACCTCTCGGCGCTCGCGCAGATCGGCGCCATCTCCATGCTGATCAACAGCAACGCCAAGCGGGACAGCGCCGTCGCCCTGATCGAGCGCAGCGGGGCCACCGGTCTCTACACCGACGCCGAGCGGCTCGCGCGCATCGCGCCGGACCTCGACCGGCTGAACCTGAAGTGGGTGCACACCGACCAGGACGGGCCGCCGTCGGCCGTGCTGGCGGACGCGGACCGGTTCCGGCACCACCCGGACGACCCCGTCGGCCTCATGCACTCCTCCGGCACCACCGGCCTGCCGAAGCCCGTGATCCACACCCACAAGACCATTTTGGACGGTCCGAAGTGGCGTGCGGTGAACTACAAGGAAGAGCCGGACGCGCTCATCCTCAACGCGCTTCCGCAGTCGCACCAGGGGTGTGTGTCGTTCAACGCCTACGCCGTGCTGGGCGGGCAGCCGATGGTCGTCCACCGGGACGTCTCCGGGAGTGAGCTGGCCGAGGCCGTCGAAACGCACAAGCCGACGATGGTGATGGCTTTCGGCCACGCCTACCCGGAGCTGGCGGCGATCGAGACGCCGAAGGGTGCGCTCGACTCGGTCAACATCTGGGTGTCCATGGCGGACGCCATCCACGAGCGGCACCTGAAAAACATCCTCGGGCGCCGGTCGCCGGAGCTGCCGCCGGCCGCGTTCCTGGACCGGCTCGGCACCACCGAGCTGGGCTGGGGTGTGCTCATGCAGCCGCGCACCCTCGCGACCGAGCGCAACGACCGCTGCGTCGGCAAGTCGGTCGGGTTCGCCGAGGTCGCCATCGTGCGGGAGAACGGGACGCTCGCCGAGCCCTACGAGTACGGCTTCCTCGGCGCGAAGCCGCCGTCGATGACCGTGGGGTACTGGGGCAACCAGGACACCTACTACCGCAGCAAGCTCGCCGGCTACTGGCTGACCGGGGACGTCGCCTACCGCGACGAAGAGGGCAACTTCTACCAGGTCGACCGCGCGGTCGACGTCGTGCACACCGCGGACGGCCCCGGTTACTCGGTGCTCATGGAAGAACTGATCCTCAACGAGGTCGCCGGCGTCGAGGACTGCACCGTCGTGGCCGGCGGCCACGACGGGCGGAAGGTGGCCGTGGCCGTCGTGACGGGCCGGGACGTGGACGCCGAGAAGGTGCTGTTCGCGGCCAACGAAGCCCTGCGCGCCAACGGGAAACCCGAGCTGTCGGTCGTCGAGGTCGCCACCGGTGACGACGACTTCCCGCTCGGCGTGACCGGGAAGTCGCTCAAGCGCTTCCTGCGCGACAAGTACAAGGACCTCGCCGTCCACGTCCGGGACCGCCGGGGCAAAAACCTCGCGACGAGCGACGCGCTCGCGTGACCACCGGAGAAGAGACGATCGCCGTGACCCACCAAGACCAACTGCTCGTGTTCGACGAGACCGTGACCCGCGCCCGGGTCGACGGCTGGCTGCGGTACCTGGAGTCCGCCGGCTCGCCGACGCAGGTGTACCGCCTCGGCGCCAGCCACGTCCTCCCGGTGTCCGGAGTGGACAACCCCGAGCTGCTCGCCGCGGCGGCGGACCTGCCGTCGCCGACCCGGCGCGTGCCGCGGGGCGGCGAGGCGTGGCTGGGCCGCCGGGAGCTGCGCCCGGCCGGCACCGAGGTCACCCTCGGCCCGACGACGATCGGGGACGGCTCGGTGGCGGTGATCGCCGGGCCGTGCGCGGTCGAGACGCCGGAGCAGATGCTGGCCACAGCGGAGATCGTGGCCGAGCACGGCGCCGTCGCCTTGCGCGGCGGGGTGTTCAAGCCGCGGACGTCACCGCATTCGTTCCAGGGACTCGGGTTCTCCGGGCTGGAGCTGCTCGTCGAGGCGCGGAAGCAGACGGGCTTGCCGTTCGTCACCGAGGTCGTCGACGCGGAGCACGTCAAGCGGCTGGCCGAGGTGGTGGACGGCTTCCAGATCGGCGCGCGGAACATGCAGAACTTCGCGCTGCTGAGCGCGGTGGGCCAGAGCGGCCTGCCGGTGGTGCTCAAGCGCGGGTTCGGCTGCACCGTCGAGGAGACCCTCGCCGCCGGCGAGTACCTGCTGCTGGAGGGCAACGACCAGGTGGTGCTGTGCGAACGCGGCATCCGCACGTTCGAGCCGTCGGCGCGGTTCACCC
Organism: Amycolatopsis sp. NPDC098790; assembly: GCF_044759945.1. Lineage (NCBI taxonomy): Bacteria > Bacillati > Actinomycetota > Actinomycetes > Pseudonocardiales > Pseudonocardiaceae > Amycolatopsis > Amycolatopsis sp. NPDC098790. Next base: position 394,427 of record NZ_JBIWAI010000004.1, on the reverse strand, counting down.
TCGACCTGACGGCGGTGGCGCTGTGGAAGCAGCGCACGCACCTGCCGGTGATCGTCGACCCGAGCCACTCGGGCGGCCGTCCGGAACTGGTGGAGCCGCTGTCGCTCGCCGCGGTCGCGGCCGGGGCGGACGCGCTGCTGATCGACGTGCACGTCCAGCCGGAGCAGGCGCTCTGCGACGCCAAGCAGGCGTTGCGGCCGGAGCAGTTCGCCGGGCTGATGACCCGGCTCGCCGGCGCCGCGGCCGGGCTGGGCCGCACCTTGCGGAAACGCTGACCAAGACGTCGTGAGTGAGAAACAGTGTTCTAGCCCTGTTCCTCACTCACGACCTGTACGGGAGTGGGAGACAGTGTTCGGGGAGACGTCGGAGATCGCCGTGGTCGGGCTGGGCCCGCGCGGGCTGTCGGTCGCGGAACGGCTGAGCGCCAACGCGCACGCGCTCGTGCCGCGGGGCCACCGGCTCGTGGTGCACCTCGTCGACCCCAGCCTGGCCGACGGCGGCCGGGTGTGGCGCAGCACGCAGGACCGCCTGCTGCTGATGAACACCGTCGCGTCGCAGGTGACGATGTTCGTCGACGACACGGTCGACTGCGCGGGCCCGGTCGTGCGCGGCCCGAGCCTGTACGAGTGGGCGCGGTCGATCGCGCTGCTCGGCAGCCCGGACGTGCCGGACGCTGTCCGGGCCGAAGCCGAGGGGCTGGGTCCGGACGACTACCCGTCGCGCGCGTTCTACGGCAGCTACCTGCGGTGGACACGGCGGCGGATCACCCGGACCGCGCCGCCGTCGCTGCAGTTCGTGGCGCACCAGGCGCGGGCGGTCGACGTCCGCGACACCGGTGGCCGGCAGGAAGTCGAGCTGGACGACGGGACGGCCATCGGCGGGCTGGCGGCCGTCGTGCTCGCGCTGGGCCACCAGCCGCACGAGCTCAGCCCGGCCGAAGCGGACCTGAACCGGTACGCCGGGCGGCACGGCCTGCGGTACGTGCCGCCGGGCAACCCGGCCGACGCGTCGCTCGACGACGTCCCGGCGGGGGAGCCGGTGCTGCTGCGCGGGATGGGCCTGAACTTCTTCGACCACCTGGCGTTGTTCACGCTCGGGCGGGGTGGCGAGTTCACCCGCGAGCCAGGCGGCGCGCTGACGTACGTCCCGTCCGGCCGGGAGCCGCGGCTGGTCGCCGGGTCGCGGCGCGGGGTCCCGTACCAGGCCCGCGCCCGCAACGAAAAGGGTGCGTCCGGCCGGCACGAACCGCGGTTCCTCACCACGGCGGTGATCGAGGGGCTGCGGGACGGCGCCGACTTCCGCCGGGACGTCTGGCCGCTGATCGACCAGGAGGTCCGCACGGTCTTCTACGCAGCACTCGTGCGGGAACGCGGGTGCGCGTGCGACGTCGAGGAGTTCACCGAGGCGTTCGCGGCGGCCGGGCCGGCGGAGGTGCTCGCGGATCCCCTGGCGGTGCGCGAAACCGAGGCCCAGCGGATCGTGCTGGCCAAGTTCGGGCTCGACCGGACCTGGGACTGGCGGACGGTGGCGACGCCGTACTCGGCCGCCGACCTGGCCTCGACGGCGACGTTCCGCGCGTGGCTCCGATCCTCTGTGGACACCGAGCTGGCCGAGGCGCGGCGGGGCAACGTGACCGGCCCGCTCAAGGCGGCCACCGACGTCCTGCGCGACCTGCGCAACGAGATCCGGCTGGTGGTCGACCACGGCGGCATCTCCGGCGCGTCCTACCGCGACGACCTGCGGCGCTGGTACATGCCGCTCAACGCGTACCTGTCGATCGGGCCGCCCGCCGAACGCGTCGAGCAGTTCGGCGCGCTCCTGGACGCGGGCGTGCTCGAAGTGCTGGGGCCGGACCTGCGCATCGAGGCGGTCGGAGGCCGGTTCGCCGCGCGGTCGGCCGCGTGCCCCGACGTCACGATCCGGGCGAAGACGCTGATCGAGGCGCGCCTGCCGGAGACCGACCTGCGGCGCACGACGGACCCGCTGCTGCGCGCGCTCCTGGCGCGTGGCGAGTGCCGTCCGTACCGCATCGGCGAGTTCGAGACGGGTGGCCTCGCGGTGACGCGCCGGCCGTACCACGTGCTGGACGCGGGTGGCCGGCCGCACCCGAGCCGCTTCGCGTTCGGGGTGCCGACGGAAGCGGTGCACTGGGTGACGGCGGCGGGCATCCGGCCCGGCGTCAACTCGGTGATCCTCGGCGACGCGGACGCCATCGCGCGCTCGTGCCTGTCGATCGCCGTGGAACGGGACGACCTGGGGAGGACCGCATGAGCGAGCTGCTCGCTCCCGCGTGGGCCGGCACCGGCGCCGGTGAGCTCGTCGACGACCGCGCGCTGCTGGCCGCGATGCTCGACACCGAAGCCGCGCTCGCCGAGGCGCAAGCCGAGCTGGGCGCGATCCCCGAGACCGCGGCGAAAGCCATCCGGGCCGTGGAAGTGACCGACCTCGACAGGCAGGCGATCGCGGCGGGCGTGCGCGAGACGGCGAACCCGGTGGTCGCCTTCGTCACCGCGCTCACCGCGGCGGTCGACCCGGCCGCCGCCGAGTACGTCCACCGCGGCAGCACCAGCCAGGACATCCTCGACACGGCCTTGATGCTGCTGTGCGCGAGCACCCTCGACCGCGTCGAGCGCGATTTGCGAACCACCGCCGCGAGCCTGGCCGACCACGTCCGGACCCACCGGGACACGCCGATGGCCGGGCGCACCCTCACCCAGCACGCCGTGCCGGTCACCTTCGGGCTCAAGGCGGCGACCTGGCTGCACGGTGTGCTGGACGCCGTCGAGCGGGTGCGCCGGGCACGCGCGGACCTGCCGGTTTCGCTCGGCGGCGCGGCCGGGACCCTCGCCGCGTACGAGGAATACGCGGCCGCCGGCAAAGCGGCACTTTCACGTGAAAGTGCCGCCTCGGTGCTGCCGGACCGGGTGGCGGAAAAGCTCGGCTTGGCCCCGCAAGTCCTGCCCTGGCACGGCATCCGCACGCCGATCGCCGACGTCGCTTCGGCGTTGCTGGTCACCACCGGCGCGCTCGGCAAGATCGCCGCCGACGTCCTCGTGCTGGCGCGCACCGAAATCGGCGAGGTCACCGAGGAGCGCGCGCCCGGACGCGGGGCGTCTTCCGCGATGCCGCAGAAGCACAACCCGGTGTTCGCGACACTCGTGGCGACCGCGGCCCGGCAGCTGCCGGCGCTCGCCGTCGTGCTGTTCGGGTCGATGACCGCCGAGGACGAACGCTCCTCCGGCGGCTGGCACGCCGAGTGGCAGCCGCTGCGGGACGCCCTGCGGATCGCCGCCGGGGCCGCCGCGAACGGCGTCCGGCTGGCCGAGACGCTGCGGGTGCACCCCGAAGCGATGGCGGCGAACCTGCGGCTGACGCGGGGCGCGATCGTCTCCGAACGCGTCAACGCCGTCCTGGCCCCGAAGCTGGGCAAGGCCGCCGCCAAGCGCCTGCTGACCGAGGCCACCGCTGAAGCCGAGCGCACCGGTGCGGACCTGGCCGGCCTGCTCGACGTTTCCCCCGGCCTGCTGGACCCGGCGGGCTACACCGGACTGTCCGGCCCGCTGGCCGACCGGGCCCTGGCCCGCTTCGAACACGAGGAGCGACGATGACGACCCTGGACTTCGGCCGCGAGCGGACCGACCCGATGCCCGCGGAGCAGCGCGAAGAACTCCTGCGCATGCCGGGCTTCGGGTCGCTCTACTCCGATCACATGGTCACCGCCCGGTGGACCACCGGCCGCGGCTGGCACGATGCCACGAGCCGGCCCCTCGCCGCGTTCTCGTTGCACCCCGCCACCATGGTGTTCCACTATGGACAGACGATCTTCGAAGGGCTGAAGGCGTTCTGGCGCCCGGAGGGGAAGCACGTCCTCTTCCGGCCGCACGACCACGCCGCCCGGTTCGCGCGGTCGGCCCGCCGGATGGCCATGCCCGAGCTGCCGGAGGCGGACTTCCTCGCGGCTGCGGAGGCGTTGCTGCGCGTGGACGGCGACTGGGTGCCGCGCACGCGTGGCCACAGCTTCTACCTGCGGCCGTTCATGATCGCCAGCGAGACGCACCTGTCGAACCGGCCCGCCGAGGAGTACCTGTTCGCGGTCATCGGCAGTCCCGCCCGGCCCGCGTCGGCGGAACCGGCGCCGATCCGGCTGTGGGCGTCCCCCGAATACGTCCGCGCGGCCGACGGCGGCACCGGCACGATCAAGTGCGGCGGCAACTACGGCGGCTCGTACATCGCGCAGCGCGAGGCCGCGGCGCACGGCTGCCACCAGGTCGTCTGGCTGGACGCGCGCGAACGCCGGTACGTCGAGGAAGTGGGCGGCTCCAACCTGTTCTTCGTCGAGGGCGACCGGCTCGTGACACCCCCGCTGAGCGAAACGCTGCTGGCCGGCGTCACGCGCGACTCGATCCTGCGGCTGGCCCCGCGGCTCGGGCTGGCCGTCGCCGAAGAGCCGGTGACCCTCGAGGACTGGGAGCGCGGCTGCCGCGAAGGGCGCATCACCGAGACGTTCGCGTGCGGCACGGCCCGCGCGCTGGCTCCGGTCGGGCACGCGGTCACGCCGGAGGGCGAGTGGACCGTCGGCGACGGCACCACGGGCCCGGTCACCCGCCGCCTGCTGAACGCCCTGCTGGACGTCCAGTACGGCCAGGCACCCGACGAGTTCGGCTGGCTGCACACCCCGGAGAGGACCTCGTGAAGATCGACTTCTACTTCGACCCGGCCTGCCCGTTCGCCTGGATCACCTCGCGGTGGATCCTCGAGGTCGAGCAGCACCGCGACGTCACCCTGCGGTTCCGGGTGATGAGCCTCGGCGTGCTCAACGAAGACCGTGAGATCGAGCCGTGGTACCGCGAGTTCTGCGACCGCTCGTGGGGCCCGGTCCGCGTCTGCGTCGCCGCCGCCCAGCAGCACGGCGAGGAGGTCCTGCGCGACCTGTACACCGCGCTCGGCACCCGAATCCACAATGGACGCAACAAGGACTTCCCCGACGTCGTCGCGCAAGCACTGACCGAGGTCGGGCTACCGGCGGGGCTCGTCGACGCCATGGAAAGCACCGAGTACGACGAAGCCCTGCGCAAGAGCCACGCCGAGGCGCTGGCCCCGGTCGGCGCGGACCTCGGCACCCCGGCCATCCACGTCGACGGCACCGGCTTCTTCGGCCCCGTCCTCAACGCCATCCCGCGGGGGCAGGACGCCGCCGACCTCTTCGACGGCGTGGCCGCGCTCTCGCGCAACCCGCACTTCTTCGAGCTGAAGCGCGCCCGGACGCCGGGCCTGAGTTACGAGTAGGGGAACGGACATGAGACGCATCGGGTTCGTCGAGTCGAACCGGTCCGGATCCGGCTTCGACGCCCTGCGGGCGGCACGCGCGCTGGGCCTGCACGTCACCTTCTTCAGCTGCGGGCTGGACCGCTACCACGCGACACCGGGCGGCACCGAGGTGCTCGAAACGTGCGTCGACGAGTTCGTGTCCTGCCCGACCCACGAGCTGGAACCGCTGCTGGAGGCGGTCAAGGCCGTCGACGCCGCCAAGCCGCTCGACGCGCTGCTGTCGGTGGCCGAGTACGAGGTGATCCAGGCCGCCGAAGCGGCCCGCCAGCTCGGCCTGCCCGGCCCTGACCCGGCGGCGATCCGGATCGCCCGCGACAAGGCCGCGCAACGACGGCGGTGGGCCGAGCGCGGGGTGCCCGTGCCGGAGTTCCGCGTCGTCACCACCGCCGAGCAGGCCGTCCGCGCCGCGCAAGAAATCGGGCTGCCGTGCGTGGTGAAGGCGGTGGACGAGACCAGTGGCGCCCACGTCGTCCGCTGCACGACGCTCGACGAGGTCACCGGCACGTTCACGGCGATCCGGTCGGCGACGACCAACCGCCGCGGGCAGGCACGCTCACCCGAGGTGCTCGTCGAGGAGTGCCTCGTCGGGTTCGAGGTCAGCGTCGAGGTGCTGGCCGAGGCGGGCGCGGTCCGCGTGCTCGGCGTCACCGACAAGATCCTCGGCGGCCGCAACCGGTTCGTCGAGCTGGGGCACAGCTTCCCGACGGCGTTGCCGGGCGACGTCCGGCGCGAGCTGGAGGCGGCCGCGGTGGCCGCCACCGAAGCCGTCGGCTTCGACCTCGGCATCGCGCACGTCGAGATCAAGTACACCGGCGACGGCCCGAAGCTGATCGAGATCAACCCGCGGCCGGCGGGCGACCGGATCACCGAGCTGATGGACGCCAGCTTCGGCTGGTGCACGATGGAGCTGCTGATCCGCCAGTACCTCGGCGAGTCGGCCGGCGACGTCGTCACCGAGCCGGCGCGCGGCGCGGCCATCCGGTACCTCACCGCCGACCCCGGCGTCGTGACCGCCGTGACCGGCCTGGACATCGCGGCCGCGGTGCCCGGGGTCCGCGAAGCCGGGGTGTCCGTGGCGCCGGGCGGGCGGGTCGATCCGTTGCGGGTGAACGAAGACCGCGTCGGCCACGTCCTCGCCACGGCCGCGGACGCCTACCTGGCAGGCCGGATCGCCGAGGCCGCCGCCCAGCAGGTCGTGGTGGAAACCCGCGCCGATGCGCCGCCGATGGCCCGCTGATGGCCGCGTCGGCGAGGCTGGACGGAGTCCGGACCGGAGGAAGAGGAGACATGCCGAACCTCGTGATGGTGATGCCCTACAAGGCATACCTCGGCAAGGCGCGGGCGGAGGGCTTCGCGATCACGGCGATCTGGGACCCGGCCGAGGCCACGCGGCTGTTCGGCGCGGACGCGCCCGCGTACCTCAAGGAGGTCGAGAGCCTCGCCGAAAGCCTGTGGCTGGTCGACTTCACCGACCGCGCCGCCTACGCCGAAGCGATCCGCGCGGCCGTCCGGGAAACCGGCGCCCGCCACGTCTGGCACGTCGGCAGCGAGGAGAGCATGCAGCTCGCCTACGAGGTCGCCGACGAACTGGGCGCGGCCGTCAACTCGCCGCGGTCGGTGTTCCTGCTCAACGACAAGCTCGCGATGCGGACCTTGTTGCGTGACAAGGGCATCTCGACGGTCCGGTTCGCCACCGCGGACCGCCGGCAGGACGTCGAACCGCTGCTCGCCGGCTTCACGCTGCCGGTGGTGGTGAAGCCCGCCGCGTTGTCCGCGAGCCGCGGGGTCCGCCTGCTCACCGACCCGGCGGAGCTGCCCGCCTGGGACGCGGAGCTGGCCGGGTACGACGGTCCGGTCCTGGTCGAGGAGTACCTGCGCGGCCCCGAGTTCAGCGTCGAGACGATGACCGTGCGCGGTGAGCACCACGTCGTCGGCGTGACGCGCAAGCTGCTCGGCCCGCTGCCGCACTTCGTCGAGCGGGGCCACCTCTTCGGCGAGCCGGAGACGGCGGAGACGCGGGAGGTGGCCGCACTCGCGGTCGAGCTGCTCGACGCCGTCGGCTACCAGTGCGGCCCGGCGCACACCGAAGTCATCCTGACCGGCGACGGGCCGCGGATCGTGGAGTCGCAGGCCCGGCTGGGCGGGGACAAGATTCCGGACATCATCGGGCACGCGCGCGGCTTCGACGTCAAGCGCGCGATGTTCGCCGCGCTCGCCGGCCGGACCTCGCTGCCGGAGCCGGGTGGGTCGGTGGGACACATCGCGTACTTCTCCTTCCCCACGGGGGTTCTGCAGGCCGTCAAGGGTCTTGATGAGGCTCGTGCACTGGACTATGTGGACACCCTGAACTTCCCCTTCGCGCCCGGAGACGTCCTGCCCGAGACGGTCAGCTCCAAGACCCGGCACGGGTTCGTCATCCTCACCGGGTCCGAGGACGCGGACCAGGCCCAAACCCGCGCGGACCACGTCCGCTCCCTGATCGAGGTAGAGGTCCGATGAGGAGCTTCTTCGCCCTGCACCGCAACGTCCGGGTCCGGATCGGCCTCGCGTTCGTGCACAAGCTGATCGACGCGATGATCCTGACGTTCATCGCGATCTACCTCGCGGCGCACGTCGGCGTCGCGGTCGCCGGCGCGCTGATCCTGGTGTTCGCCGCGTTCGCGGTGGTCGGCATGCTCGTCGGCGGCCACCTGTCCGAACGCTGGGGGCGCCGTCCGGTGCTCGTCATCGGCGACCTCATCGGCACCGGCTTCCTCGCGGTGATGGCCGTCGCGTACTACTCGGAGTGGGGCGCGCTCGCGGTCTACTTCTCCTACGCCGTGGTGAAGTTCGGGACGAACCTGGCGCTGCCGGCCAACGACGCGACGATCATCGACGTGACGCCTCCGGACGAGCGCAAGTTCGTCTACACGGTCAACTACTGGGTGATCAACCTCGCGCTCGGCACCGGCGCGCTGCTCGGCGCTTTCCTGTACAGCGCCCACTTCGGCGCGGTGATCCTCGGCGGCGCGATCGGGATGGCGTTCGCCCTCACGATCACCGTGACGATGGTGGCCGAGACCAAGCCGGAGGTCCCGCGGCCACCCACCAAGCTGACCGGGCTCGCGCAGTTCGTCCAGGGCTACAAGGTCGTGCTCGCCGACTCGACGTTCCGCCGGCTGATCATCGCGGCCACGCTGATCCTGACCCTGGAAGGGCAGCTGAGCACCGCGATCGGCATCCGGCTGTCGACGGACTTCCCGACGCAGCCGGTGTTCCCGTTCGGCGCGGTGACCGGCGTCGAGATGCTCGGCGTGCTCAAGGCGGTCAACACGATCCTGGTCGTCGCCTTCGCGCTGGTGGTCAACACGCTGCTGAAGCGGATGCCGGACCGTGCGCGGCTGTACGCGGGCATCACGTTGTACGCGGGCGGTTTCGCGGTGCTCGCCGTCACCGACGACGCGTGGCTGCTGCTCGTCGCCGTCGTCGTGCTGACCGTCGGGGAGCTGATGAACCTGCCGGTGCAGCAGGCACTCCTGGCCGAGCTGGCCCCGGACGACGGCCGGCCGCGGTACCTGGCCGCGTACTACCTGCACATCCGGTTCGGCCAGATCGTCAACTCGATCCTGATCAGCCTGAGCGCGGTGGTGAGCATGGCCGGGATGGCCGGGATCTACCTGGCCTTCGGCGTCGTGATCATCCTGCAGTACCGGGCGATCCTGGCCCGGCGCGAGACCCGCGTCGCGGTCTCCGCCTGACTCCACTGGGAAGGTAACCATGTCGGCACGGTCCGAGCGGATCACCAAGGCCTACCTCGCCGGGTGCGAGGAGGCGGACAGCCCGCTGCGCCACGCGCGGGCGAGCCTCGAGCTGTCGGAGACCAAGCGCCTGTCCTGGCCCCGGCTGCTGCCGCGGCCGATCGTCGTGGACGAGGCGGAGTACCGGGCGTTCGGCCGGGACCTCGTCACGGTCTACGAACTCGTCGGCAGCCTGCCGCGGCGGCTGTTCGACGGCGACTTCGACCGGTTCCGCCGGTCGCTCGGCATCGACGACCGGCACGCGGCGCTGATGACCCGGCTGCTCGGCGAGGAACCGCCGCCGCTGTACGGCCGCGCCGACGTCTACTACGACGGCTCGGCGTTCAAGCTGCTGGAGTACAACATCGGCAGCGCGCTCGGCGGCCTCGACATGGTCGGCACGCTGCCCAAGGCGTACCTGCGGATCCCGGCCGTCGCGGAGTTCGCCGCCGAGCACGGGCTCGGCTTCCTCGACATGGGCTCCGACCTCGCCGAGGCGCTGCGCAACGCGGGCAAGACGATCGGCGCCGGCGAGCCGGTGGTGGCGATCGTCGAAGGCCCCGGCGGCATGACGACGTACGGCCACCAGCGGCGCGCGATCGCCGAACTCCTGGAAGAAAACGACGTCGCCTGCCGCGTCGGCGAGATCGGCGACCTCGAGTTCCGCTCCGGGAAGCCGTACCTCGACGGCACCGCGGTCGACGTCATCCTGCGCTACTACGGCCTCGAGGAAATGCTGGAGCACCCGGACTGCGACGCCCTCCTGGAACCGGTCTTCCGCGCCCACGAAACCGGCCAGGTCGTGGTCTGGACCCCGACGAACGTGTTCAGCAACAAGGGAACCCTCGCGATGCTGTCGGAGTTCGTCGACACCTTCGAGCCGGCCGAGCGGGCCGCGATCGAACGCGTGCTGCCGTGGTGCCGGATGCTCGGCCGCCCCGGCGCCGGTCCCGACGCGGGCCGCATCGACGAGTGCATCGAGCGTCAGGACCAGCTGGTGTTCAAGCCGACCGGCCTCTACGGCGGCCAGGGCGTCGTCATCGGCCCCGAGGTCGACGCGGCGACCTGGCGGGAGACCCTTGAAGCCGGCTCGCGGACCGGGTCCCTCGTCCAGGAGATCGTGCGGCCCAACCTGGAGACCGTGATCGACCCGGACACCGGCGAGCGCACCGAGTGGTACGCGCTGTGGGCGGCGTTCATGACCCCGGCCGGCCTGTCCGGCGGCGGCGTGCGGGCGATCCCGCCCGGCGGCACCACCGTCATCACGATGATCAACAACCCCGACGTCCGCAACACCTGCCTCTTCACCTGCTGAGCAAGGAGAACCCCGGTGCCCCGACTCGTCGACCTCACCCACGGCTTCTACGACGGAATGCCGTCCTACCCCGCCGACTGGTTCCCGAAGTTCGTCAGCGAACGCTCGATGACGCCGGAGACCGACCCGTACGGCACCAAGCGCACGTTCTCCTACCTGCACGTGTTCCCGCACAACGGGACGCACATGGAGTACAAGCTGCACTTCTACCCCGGCACCGAAGGCATCGACGAGGTGCCCCTGCAGACGTTGATCGGCCGCGCCTGCGTCGCCGACCTGTCGCACAAGGGCGAGCTGGACGAGGTGACCGGCGACGACCTGGAGAAGACGCTGCGCCCGGTGTGGCAGCCCGGCGACCGGTTGCTCATCCGCACGGACTACCTGCGGCACAACTGGGGCCGGCCGGACTACTGGGACCGCCCGCCGTACCTGACGCCGTCGGCCGCGCAGTGGGCCATCGACAACGGCGCGTGCCTGATCGGGTTCGACTGCCTCACCGAGCGTCCGGGCGACGGCGAGTCCCCGGTGCACCACGCGCTGCTGGCCGCCGGCATCCCGTTGCTGGAGTACGTCACCAACATGCACGAGCTGACCAAGCAGGTGGTGCAGCTGATCGCGCTGCCGACCAAGGTCGCCGGCGCCGAAGCCGCGCCCGCGCGCGTAATTGCCGTGGAGGACACCGATGACTGAACAGGTCGCCCTCACGGCCGTCGGCGGTGACGCCGACGTGCCGGACGGCCTGACCCGCATGCTCGACCTGCTCGGCGACCCGCTGGCCGCCCTGCCGGCCGGCGCGGAGGTGCTGATCAAGCCGAACCTGTTCCAGACCGCGCCCGGGTTCCACGTCCGGCCGGCGCTGCTGGCCGCGATCGCCCGCGCCGTCGCCGAACACGGCGCGCGGCCGGTGATCGCCGAGCGCACGCACGCGATCTACGAGATCCTGCGCGACCACGAGGCCGCGAAGTACGCCCGCGTCGTCAGCTTCGACGACTTGCCGCTGCGCATCACCGGCATCCCCGGTGCGACGTCGCTGCGGGTGCCGATCGCCGTCCCCGAGCTGATCCTGGACTGCGACTACTTCATCGGCGTCCCGCAGCTGCGCACGCACGCCAGCGTCGTCTACTCGAACGCGATGAAGAACCTGGTCGGCCTGCTGCCCGGGTACACCACCCGGATCGTGCACATGGCGGGCGTCGACGAGTCCACTGTGGACCTCAACGTGATGCGCCCGCAGGACCTGGTCGTCTGCGACGGAACCACGGTCATCGAGGGCAACTACCCGATGGACGGGCAGGCCCGCGAGGTCGGCTTCCTGGCGGCGAGCCGCAACGCCGTCGCGCTGGACGTCGCCGTCGGGACGCTGGCCGGCTTCGACCCGGACAGCGTCGCGTACCTGCGGGACGCGCACGCGCGGGGGATGGGGCCCCTTTCCCTCGACGACATCGAGCTGCTCGGGACGCCCGTCGACGAGCTGGCGTTCGACATGGTGAAGGCGCCGGTCGAGATCGTCGTGCCCCGCGAAGGGATCCACGTCTACGCCGACAACGCCTGCCCGGCGTGCAGCCGGTTCGTCGCCGGGGCCATGCGGGCGCTGGCCGGCGAACTGTGCGAGTGGGACGGCGAGATGACGGTCATCTCCGGGCCCCAGGTCGAGGTCCCGCCCTTGCGCGGCGAGGTCATCCTCGTCGGGAACTGCCTGTACGAGAGCCGGGACCTCGGCATCTTCGTCGAAGGCTGCCCGCCGCGGGCGATCCAGCTCGCCGCGTTCCGCTACGCCATGGGCAAGCCCGTCGGCGACCACGAACGGACGCAGTTCCGGGTGCCGGCGGTCGCGCGATGATCACGTCCGCGCTGCCCCCGGGCGCCCGGCTGCACCGCTGCGCCGTCCCGCTGGCGTCCACAGTGGACCCGGTGGCGGCGGCCGCGGCCCTGCGGCCGGCGGGGCGCGTCATGCTCACCGCCGGACCGGGCGGCCGGGACGCGGTGCTGGCCGCGGGCGAACTCGCCGTCCTCTCGCACCCCGGCGGCGACGGACCCGCCCCGCTCACCGCCGCGGTGGACCTGCTGGCCGGGCTGGACCTGCCGCCGGGCACCACCGACGCCGAGGCGGCCTGGTACGGGTTCCTGGCCTACGACGCCGCGCGCGACTTCGAGCGGCTGCCCAGCCGGCACCCGGCGAGCGGGCGCCCGGTGTACGAGTTCTTCCTGCCCGAGGTGCTGGTCACCGAGGGGCGGGTGATCGGCCGGGGCACGACCCCCGCGGCCGCCCGCAAGGCGGCCGAGCAGGTCGCCCGGACGCTCGACCGGCTCGTCGTCGCTCCACTCGGCACGGTCGCGGTCGGCACCGGGACGTTCGGCTTCGAGTACGACGAGTACGTCCACGCCCTGCGGCGCGCCCAGCAGCACATCCTCGACGGCGACGTCTTCCAGCTGGTGCTGTCGAACCCGTGGACCGCTCCGGCCACTGTGGACGGACTGGCCGTCTACCGCCGCTTGACGGAGATCAACCCGTCGCCGTACCACTTCTGGTACGGCGGACCGGAGTTCGAAGCCGTGGGCGCGTCGCCGGAGCCGTGCCTGACGCTGTCGGGTGGCCGGGCGCTGATCCGCCCGCTGGCCGGTACGCGACCGCGGGGCCGCGACGGCCGCGCCGACCGGCTCGCCGAAGACGACCTGCGCTCGTCGGTGAAGGAGCTGGCCGAGCACCGGATGCTGGTCGACCTGGCCCGCAACGACCTCGGCCGCGTGTGCCGCCCCGGCACGGTGTCGGTCGAGCGGCTGATGGCCGTCGAGCGGTACTCGCACGTCATGCACCTGACGTCCGACGTGTGGGGCGAGCCGGCCCGCGAGCGCGGCACGGCCGAGCTGATCCGGGCGACGTTCCCGGCGGGCACCATGACCGGCACGCCGAAGGTGCGGGCGATGGAGATCATCGATTCGCTGGAGCCCGCGCGGCGCTGGTTGTACTCGGGCGCGGTCGGCTCTTTCGGGGTGTCGCATGTGGACCTCTACTTGACGATCCGCAGCATGGTCTGGTGCGACGGCGAAATCCGGCTGCAGGCGGGCGGCGGCATCGTCCACGACTCCGACCCGGCGGAGGAGTACGCGGAGTGCCTGGCGAAGCTCGGGTCCGGGGCGCGCGCCCTCGGCGTGACGGTGGAAGGGGCGGCCGCGTGATCTGCGTGCTCGACAACTACGACTCGTTCGTCTACAACCTCGTGCAGTACCTGGGCGACCTGGGCGCGTCGTGCCAGGTGTACCGCAACGACGAGGTGTCGGTGGCCGACGTCGCCGCGCTCGAGCCGGAGCTGGTGCTGATCTCGCCGGGCCCGGGCGCCCCGGCGGACGCGGGCATCTCGGTCGAGCTGGTCCGCGCGCTGGCGGGCCGGGTACCGATCCTCGGGGTGTGCCTCGGCCACCAGGCGATCGGCGCGGCGTTCGGCGCCCGGGTGGTGCACGCCGCCGAGCCGATGCACGGAAAGTGCTCACCCTTGGCCCACGACGGCCGCGGCGTGTTCGCGGGGTTGCCGAACCCCTTGACGGTGGCCCGGTACCACTCGCTGGTGCTGGACCCGGCGTCGCTGCCGGCGGACCTGCTCGTGACGGCGTGGTCGTCGACGGGCGAGGTGATGGGGGTCCGGCACCGCGAGCTGCCGATCGAGGGGGTCCAGTTCCACCCGGAGTCGCTGTTCACCGAGGGCGGGATGGCGATGGTGGCGAACGCGATGCGCTCGCGCACCCTCGTCCGCAGCTAGACGAGCTCGGCCGAGACGACCGACGGCAGCGAGCGCAGGCGGTCGAGCAGGGGTTCGGTCTCCTCGGCGGCCAGCAGGACCGCGCAGACCATGCTGCTCTCGCGGACGCCGTCCTTGATGTCGACGGACAGCTCGTGGACGAGGTGGCCGCCCAGGGCGCTGACCAGCGCCGGGATCTCGTCGGCGCCGCCGACGAAGTACGTGGCGATGCGGCGGCGCAGCAGCATCGCCGAACGGGTCGCGGGAATGGCGAAGGAAGTGGACACGGCTGATCTCCCGAACTGAGAAGGAATGAGATCGGGGCCAGGTCCCGAGAAAGAGCGATCGCCTACGCCGCGCGCCGGCGACCTGGGTTCAGCCGGCGCGCCGGGTTACGAGTCGCGAGGACGTCATGAGGCGCTGCACGGCGACAGGCTAACACGACGCCCACGCCCCGGGGCAACACCGAGCGCCCGGACGTCATGAACGACTCTTTCAGCGCGCCGGACGTCATGAACGACCCTTTCATGACGTCCGCGGGCTGGGCCCTGGTCAGCCGGCGCGGATGACGCCCAGGCCCAGCGGCGTGATCTCGTGGATCTGCGACTTGCCCGACCGGGCGCTGGTGATCAGCCCGCTCGCCCGCAGCACCGACGCGTGCTGGCTGGCCGTCGCCAGTGACACGCCCGTCGCCGCCGCCAGCTCGCTCGTGTTGCACCTCGTCGTCGCGACCGTCACCAGGACCCGCGCCCGCGTCTGGCCCAGCAGCGCCACCAGGGACTTCCCCGGCTCGGCGTCGCTGTCGAAGCGCGGCTGGCCGATCGAGTACACCAGCACCGGCGGCAGGTCCGGGTCCTTGTACGTCGTCGGCATGCCGTGCGCGAAGAACGTCGGGATCAGGCGGAGGCCGCGGCCGTCGAGGTGCAGTTCCTGCTCGATCGGGAAGCGCACCCGCAGCACGGGCGGCGTCCAGGTGACGTCCGGGTGCACCGTCGAAAGCAGCAGCTGCGGCCCGCCGCGGTCCAGGTTCGCCTGCAGCCGGCGGCGGTCGCGGGCGACGGCGTGGCGGACCGTCGCCCAGTCCGGGGCCAGGCACCGGCGGTAGTAGTCGTGCAGGCCGGTGCCGAGCCGGTGCAGTTCGCGGGTCTCGCCGCCCGCCAGCCGGCGCAGCCACGGCGTGACGCGCGTGCCCTGCGCCGCCAGCTCGGCGACGTCCGCGGCCAGCGCCTTCGCCGGGGTCCCGAGCACCGCGGTGACGCCGTCACCGATCGTGGCGTGCCCGGCCGGGGTGAGGAAGTCCGGGCAGTACCCGTACGGCGGGACGGCCGACATCAGCAGCCTGCCGGACTCGGGGACGGCGGTGCGCGAGCCCTTGCGCCACCGGCCGAAGAACGGCTCGCCCTCGGGACGGCGGATCCGGTAGCTGCTCATCAGCAGCTCCCACATCGGATCGGCGTCCTCGGCGATGGTCACCTTCGCCAGGTCCGCGTCGGTGAAGTGGATCTTCAGCATGCCCGCACCGCCCTTTCCCGGCCGAGGATAGCCGCGGTGACGCGGAGTGACGTTTCACCCAGGCGCAAAAGGTCCGCGCGGCTGTTGACGCTGCTCACGAGCCGCTGGCACCGTCGTGCTCACCTCCCGCCGGATTTCACGGCGAGTGGCGCGGGCCGGCTGGGGGTCGGCCCGGCCGGCGACCGTCCGAAGCGGACGGAAATTCACGCACTCCGCGAAGGCGAAAAGCCGAGTCGCCGCCCATTACCCTGTGTAGCTGATGCATACGGGGGAAACGGCTGCCGTTCCTTGACAGCACCGCCGCCCGCGGAGTTATGTCTCCGGTCTGAATTCCGGAAAAAAGTTCCCGGAAATCGTTCTCGGGTCACCGGTACGAATCGAGCCACGCCACCGATGAAAGAAGATGAACCGCTTCGCCGTCGTTCCGCCGCGTCGTGGAATCCCGGTAGCTGGCGGCTGCGCACCAAGATCTCCGTCGTGTTGCTGCTGCCCGTCCTGGTCGCGCTGCTGCTGGCCGGCGGGCGGGTGCAGGCCGAGCTCGCCCAGGCCGGCGCGTTGAGCGCCGTGCGCGACCAAATGCCGGTCGTGCAAGGGATCGCCGAGCTCACCGGCCTCGTCGACGAGGAGCTGATCCACGACGGCGCGGCCGCGCAGACCGCCGCGGTCGACGCGAAAACCGCCACGATCCGCCACGACGCCGAATTCGCGCAGCTCGGCCCGGAGCTTTCCCGCGCACTGGAAGATCAATTGGGAAAATTGGCCGGCCTGCGTGAACAGGAAGGACCGGCCGGGGCGAAAGCCGCCGCTTACCACGACTTCGTCGTCGGCTTGAGCGAAGTGATCCCCGGCGTCGTCGCCCAGGCCGGGAACGTCGATCTCGACGCCCCGGCCGATATCACGAAAGCATTGACGCAGCTGAGGACGTCGCTGGCCGGCCAGGAGGTGCCTGCCGGAAGATCCGCGGACTCGCTCGCGGCCGCCGTCGCCGAAGAGGCGGTGCTCACCGGGCAGATCCGCCGCGCGCTGCCGTCCGGTGCGGCGGCGGCGCGGTTCGCCGCCGCGACCATCCCCGGCGCCGGCGGGCCCGCGGCCAAGCGCGCGGCGCTCGGAACCATCCTGGACGACCAGGTGAAGACCCTTTCCGACGCGGTCGGCGCGCGGACCAACCTCATCCGGTCCGACGCGCTGCGCGACGCCGCCCTGGTGATCGCGGCGCTGCTCGGCGCCCTCGCCATCGCGCTCGCCGTGGCCCGCTCGGTGGTCGCCCCGATCCGGCGCCTGCACGTGGCCGCCGTCGACACCGCGCGCCGCCGGCTGCCCGCCACCATCGAGCGGATCCGGGAGGGCGACGACGTCGACTGGCAGGCGACCGAACGGCTGCCCGTCGAGTCCGACGAGGAGGTCGGCGAACTGGCCCGCGCCTTCGACGACATGCACCGGCAGGCGGTGCGGCTGGCCGTCGGCGAGCAGGCCGAGATGCGGATCCAGGTCAGCGAGATGTTCATGACGCTGTCGCGGCGCAGCCAGTCGCTGGTGGAGCTGCAGCTGTCGGTGATCGAGGACCTCGAAGCCGACGAGCAGGACCCGCAGCGGCTGGCCGAGCTCTTCCGGATCGACCACATCGCCACCCGGCTGCGGCGCAACGGCGAGAACCTGCAGGTCCTCGCGGGCGGGCGGCCGGTGCGCCGCGACGTCGGCCCGGTCGCGACGGTCGAGCTGCTGCGCGCGGCGACCTCGGAAGTCAAGGACTACCAGCGCGTCACGCTCGGCAACGCGCCCCGCGGGTCGGTGCAGTCCGAGGCCGCGGCCGACGTCGTGCACATCCTCGCGGAGCTGCTGGAGAACGCGATCCGGTCGTCCCCGCCGGACGAGCAGGTCGTGCTCACCGCCGACCGCGGCTTCGACGGCGGCGTGCTGATCGAGGTCGTCGACGTCGGCCTCGGGATGACCCGCGAGGACCTCGAGGCGGCGAACGCCCGGCTGGCCGCCGGCGCGTCGGTGAGCCCGGAGACCACCCGCCGGATGGGCCTGTTCGTGGTCAGCAGGCTCGCCGCGTCGCACGGGATCACCGTGCGGCTGCGGCACACGACCACGCGGACCGCGAGCGCCGGCATCACCGCCAGCGTGCACGTGCCGGGGGCGCTGATCCTGGTCGACCTGCCCCCGCGCCCCGGGCTCCCCGCGGCGCCGCCGCCCCGCAACGGCACCGCCCGCCACGAGCCGGAACCCCGGTGGCCCGCCGAAGAACCGCCGTCCGTCGCGGACCCCGCGCCGATGCCGACGCCGATCTTCGACCAGATGCTTTCGCACTGGTTCGCCGACCCGCCCGCGCAACCGGCGCGTCCCGGCGAGTGGGCGACCCCGGCCGACGACGTCCGGCAGGCCGCCGAAGCCGCGGTCGGCACGCTGGACGACCTCGAGTTCACCGAGTCCGGCCTGCCGACCCGGCAGCCCGGCGCCCAGCTCGCGCCCGGTTCGGTCACCCCGCGCAAGCCGCCGGAGGCCGACACGTCGTTCCGGGACCCGGCCGCGGTGCGGAGCAACCTTTCCCGGCACTACAGCGGCATGCGAGCGGCCCGCCACCGGGTCGCGACCGACCCGAAGGGCCAGTGATGGAGGGAGCGGAAGTGATCGAGGGGTCCCGGAACTGGCTGGTTTCGGCGTTCACGCAGGAGGTGCCGGGCGTCGCGCACGCCGCGCTCGTCTCGGCGGACGGCCTGCTCGTGGCGGCGAACGACTCGATGCCGCGTGACCGGGCGGACCAGCTCTCCGCGATCGCGTCCGGGCTCGCGAGCCTGGCGCTGGGCACCGCGGACCTGTTCACCGCCGGCCGGGTCGTGCAGTCGGTCATCGAGATGGAGCAGGGCTTCCTGCTGCTGATGAACGTCGGCGACGGCTCGAACCTGGTGGTGCTGGCCAACCCGGGCTGCGACATCGGCCTGGTCGGCTACGAGATGACGCTGCTGGTCGACCGGGTCGGGAAGAGGGTCGAGACGCCCGCGCGGCCGGCAGCGGCACCCGGGGCGAGCCGGTGACCGAAGGCCGGCGACGCGAAGGCGGGCGGCACGCGGCATCACTGGCCCGCCCGTACGCGTGGACCGCCGGGCGCACCCGGCCGACGGTCGACCTGGCGGTGGAAGCCCTCGTCGAGACGACGGCCGAGGGGCGGACGGCGCCCTTCAGCCCGACCAACCCCCTGGCCGCGGTGACGCAGCTGTGCCTGCAGCAGCGCTCGGTGGCGGAGGTCGCGCTGCACCTGGGCGTGCCGCTGGGCGTGGCCCGGGTGCTCATCGGCGACCTGCTGGTCGCCGGCCAGGTGTCCATTCGCGACACGCTCACCGCGGACGCCTCCTTCGACGAACGCAACGACCTGCTCGAAAGGGTCCTCAGTGGACTACGTGCTCTCTGACAAGCGGATCACCTCGGCCAAGATCGTGGTGGCGGGCGGGTTCGGGGCCGGCAAGACGACGTTCGTCGGCGCCGTCTCCGAAATCGACCCGCTGCGCACCGAAGCCGTGATGACGGCCGCGGCCATCGGGGTCGACCGGACCGAAGCGGTGCCGGGGAAGTTCGCCACGACGGTGGCGATGGACTTCGGCAGGCTCACGCTGGCCGACGACCTGATCCTCTACGTGTTCGGCACGCCGGGCCAGCACCGGTTCTGGTTCATGTGGGACGACCTCGTCTGCGGTGCGGTGGCGGCGATCGTCCTGGTCGACACGCGCCGGCTGGCGGACAGCTTCGCCTCGATCGACTTCTTCGAGTCGCGCGGGCTGCCGTTCCTGATCGCGGTCAACCAGTTCCAGGACACCCGCCAGCACCCGCCGGAGCAGGTGCGCGAAGCGCTGAAGATCCCGGCGGAGGTCCAGGTCATCACCTGCGACGCGCGTTCGCCGGAATCGACGAAGCAGACCCTCATCGCCGCGGCCGAGTACGCCTTGGCCGCATTGCACGCGCCGCGGCAGCGGCAAGCCTGACGGGAGCCGGGAAATGCACATGGACCACGACGACTTCGCGATGGGTAACTGGCTCGTCGTGCTCGCCTACCTCACTTCGGTGGTGGGGTGCGCCCTCGGCCTGGCGTGCACGCTGCAGGCGCGCACGACGGACAACGCGCGCACCCGGCTGACCTGGCTCGGGCTCGCGGCGCTGTCGATCGGCGGCGTCGGCATCTGGGTCATGCACTTCATCGCGATGCTCGGGTTTTCGACGCCGGGGCAGCCGGTGCGCTACGACATCCCGCGCACGGCGCTGTCCGCGGTCCTGTCGGTGGCGGCGGTGTTCTGCGGCCTGCTCGTGTTCGGCGTCCGCAACCGGTTCGCCTGGCGGCGGCTGCTGCTCGGCGGGCTGCTGACCGGGCTCGCCGTGGCGGTCATGCACTACACGGGGATGTGGGCGGTCGAGGTCAAGGGCACGATCGGCTACGACCCGGCACTGGTGGCGCTGTCGGTGGTGATCGCGGTGGTGGCCGCGACGGCGGCGCTGTGGTTCACGGTCGGGCTGGACAAGCTGCTGCCGCGCCTGGCGGCGGGTTTGGTGATGGCGGCGGCGGTGACGGGCATGCACTACACGGGCATGGCGGCGGTCCGCCTGCACCTCGACCCGGGAGCACCGGATCCCTCGGGTGCGGAGGTGTTTTCGTTCCTGTTCCCGGTGTTCGTGTTGGCGGCGCTGGCGATGGCGGTGCCGATCTGCGCGGTGCTGATGGCATCGTCCAGCTCGGACGCCCCGCGGCACACGACGACGGTCTCGTGAGCGGCGTGCGCAGCCGAGGTCTTGAATGACTCATTCAAGACCTTTCGAGGAGGGCGGTGGCCGGTCAGTCCGATGTGGACATCGGCGGCGGTGGTGCGCCTCGATCAGCTCGAGGATTCGGGACCCCAGCAGCGCGCCCCCGTCGACGGTCGGCAACGCCATCGCGCCTTGAGAACTTGAACGTGTTCCGCGCTACCAGGTCGGCCGCGCGGTGACCCCGCCGTCGACGACGAGGTCGTGCCCGGTGACCCACGAAGCCAGCGGGGAAGCCAGGAAGACGCACGCGTTGCCGACGTCTTCCGGCGTGCCGAGCCGGCCCAGCGGCGCGGCGCGCTGCCAGCGTTCGACGCCCTCGGGCCAGTCGCGCTCGAGTCCGTCTCGCGCGATCAGCCCGGGCGACACGGTGTTGACGCGGATCCCGCGCGGCCCGTACTCGAGTGCGGCACCGCGGGCGTGCATGACGAGCGCCGCCTTGGCCGCGCTGTAGTGGACGTGCCCGGGCGCGGGCTGCCGGGCTTCGATCGACGCGACGTGCGTGACGCTGCCGCCGTCACCCAGCAACCGCGCGGCCGCTTGGGTGCAGGAGAAAGCGCTGGTGAGGGTGGCGTCGAGCATGGCGCGCCAGTCGTCGACGGTCAGGTCCGCGAGGGGCGCGACGGGCTGGGCGCCGGCGTTGTTGACGAGCGCGTCGAGCCGCCCGCCCCACTCCGCGACGGCTGCCAGGAGTGCGTGGCAGGCGTCGTCGTCGGTGAGTTCGGCGGCGAAGGCGCGAGCGAGACCGCCCGCGGCTTCGATGGCGTCGACGACGTCGTCGCCCGCACCGGGACGGCGGTGGTGCACGGCGACCGCACTGCCGGCTTCGGCGAACCGAAGGGCGATCCCGCGGCCGATGGTGCCGGACGCGCCGGTGACGCAGGTGACGGTCCCGGAGAGGTCGGGAAGGTGGCTCGGCACAGCGCGGATCGTAGCTCCCGGCGGAATTCTCCAGGCGGATTCGCCGCTTTTCCCCGGTATCGTGCCGTCATGCTGCCGCTCACCCAAGCCGCACCGGGGTCCGCGCCGTGGTGGGGTGTGCCCGTGATCGCCGGGGGCTTCCTGCTCGCGGGCGTGGTGATCGCGTTCCTCGCGACGTCGCTGAGCGATCGGCGGCGGCTGAACCGCGAGGACCGGCGCCAGTGGGACCGCGACATCCGCGACGCCTACCTGGAGATCACCCGGTACTTCGGGCGGATCACCGCGTTCCGCTACCAGGTGCTGAGCGCCGAAGGCGACCGCCGTTCGAGGTACCAGGCCGGCGCGGAGGCGCTGGCGGGCCTGCGCGAGCAGGTCGCGATGCTGGAGGTGATCGGGACGCCGGCCGTGATCGCCCGGGCGCACGAGCTGGAAGACCGCAGTGCCGCGGTCGTTTCCCTGTGGCACGAGCTGATCAACCCCGGGAAACCCGAGTACCGGGCCCTGAACGCGGCCCGCAACGACCTGCTCGACGCCGTCAAGGACAGCGTCCGGGGCGCCCGCCGCTCGTAGCCCGCGCGGCCGCGAAGGCCGTACCTTGTCAGGCATGGCCGATACCCAGCGTTCGAAGTTCTCCGAACTCCTGCAGGCGCAGATCCGGCACGAGTTCACCGCCGCGCAGCAGTACATCGCCCTCGCCGTCTGGTTCGATGCCCGTGACCTGCCGAGGCTGGCGAAACGCTTCTACCGGCAGTCGATCGAGGAGCGCAACCACGCGCTCGCCATGGTCCAGTACCTGCTCGACCGCGACCAGCCGGTGGTGATCCCCGGCAGCGGCGACGTCCGCAACGAATTCTCCAGCGCCCACGAGGCCATCGAGCTCGCCCTCGACCAGGAGCGGGCGGTGACCGCCGACATCGAGGCCATGGCGAAGGCCGCGCGGGTGGAGGAGGACTACCTCGGCGAGCAGTTCGTCGCCTGGTTCCTCAAGGAGCAGGTCGAAGAGGTGGCCCAGATGTCCACGCTGCTCACGGTCGTCGAGCGCGCCGCGGACAACCTCTTCGAGGTCGAGAACCACCTCTACCGCGAGGCGGCCACGGGCGTCGAGGACGCGCCGGACATGCCGCCGGTCGCCGGCGGCAAGCTCTGACGGCTACATGACGGCGGTCAGCCACATGGCCAGCCAGAGCGTCTGGCTCAGCGCCACCGCGAGCAGGCCCAGCTTGGCGATCCGCCGGCGCCGTTTGACCAGGCCCGCGACGAGCACGAAGAGCCCGAGCAGCAACGCGGTCAGGGCGGCCAGGTAGGTCATCACCCCGAAGAAGGTGAGGAGCCCTTCGTCGCTGTCGCCCGAGGACCGCTCCCGCAGCCAGAACGCGAAGTCGGCCAGTGCGGCGAACACGGAGGTGGCCGCGCCCGCGCCGACGGCCACGGCGGCCGCGCGGGCGAGCTTCCGCCCGGGTGGCTGCTCGACGGCGGGGGCGGGCGGCGGCGCGGGCAGCCGCGGCGAACCGGCGGGCGCCCGCGGTGGGGGCGCGGCGACCTGCCGCTTGGCCCGCGAAGCGCGCCACTGCGCGAAGGCGACCCAGGCCCCGACGGCGGCCGCGATCGCGTTGATGAGCCCGGTGAGCACCGAAAGGAACTCGTTCACGGCGTCCAGTATCGGCCCTTTCCGGCCGAACGTTCGATCTACGGACCAGCGCGGAGTACGATCAGGGCAGTCGTACAGGACGATCGCCCTGATCGGAGGCTCCATGACTTCACCGGCGGCCGCGCGCGGCGCGGAGGTCCGGCAGCGGCTGCTGGCGGCGGCGGCGGAACTCGTCCCGGAACGCGGCTGGCCCGCGGTCAGCACCCGGGTCATCGCCGACCGCGCGGGCGTCACGCCCAGCGTCGTGCACTACCACTTCGCCTCGGTGCAGGTGCTGCTCGCCGAGGCCGTGCTGGCCGCGATGCGCGCCGTGGCCGGCGAGGTCGAGCCGGTGCTGGAGCGGGCGCGCACGCCCGGAGAGGTCGTCGACGCGCTGGCCGGCTCGGTCGAGCGGTACACCGGCGCCGATCCGGCGTCGCTGCTGTTCGTCGAGGCATACCTGGCCGCGACGCGCGACGAGGCCCTGCGGCGCGGCATCGCGGAGATCCTCGACGGCCTGCGGACGCGGCTCGGCGCCCGGTTCCGCGCCCTCGGCGTCCCGGACGCCGACGCGACCGCGGCGGTGCTCGTCGCCACCGTCGACGGGTTGCTGCTGCACCGGCCGCTGAGTCCCGCTCCGGCACCCGCGGCCGTCCTGCGCCGGCTGGTCCGGCCGTGACGGCGGCGCGGCCCGGACGGGTCCTGCGAGCGGTCTTCCGGGCCCCGGTGCGCCTGTACGACCACGGCTTCGGGTGGCTGCTCGGCCGGCGGTTCCTGTGCCTGACGCACGTCGGCCGCCGCTCGGGGCGGGCCTACCGCACGGTCCTGGAAGTCGTCGGCGTCGCGCGCGGCGAGTACTTCGTGGTGGCCGGGCTGGGTGCGGGCGCGGACTGGTTCCGCAACGTCCAAGCCCGGCCACCGGTCGACGTCGTGGTGGGCCGGCGCCGGTTCGCGCCCCGGCACCGGGTGCTCGACGAGGCCGAAGCCGTCGACGTACTCGCGCGCTACGAGCACCGCAACCGGTTCGCGGCCCCGATCCTGCGCCACGTGCTGAGCAAGCTCCTGGGCTGGAGGTACGACGGCAGCGAGGACGCACGCCGGCGGATGGCGAGCCAGTTGCCGATCGTGGGACTCCGGGCCTAGCGAAGCGGAAGCGGCACACCCCCAACGCGTGCCGCTTCCGCCTCTTTTCAGCGGCAGAACGAGACTTCCGGATAACCCGGCGCATCGAGCACCGGCCGATTCTCGCCCCGCAGGTGCCGGTCGAAGAACGCGGTCACGTACGCCCGCGTGATCTCCTGCGTCCGCGCGGCGCTCGTCGTCGCGCCGACGTCGACGCCGAGCTGGTCGCCGACCAGGCCCACGTCGGTGAAGGACGCGTGCCGCGTGCCCGCCACCTCGACCCAGCGCTTCCAGCCCGTCATCTGCGCCCAGTCCCGTTCCCACTCGACGTTCCCCGGCGCGCACTTCGGGGTCTGCTCGTGGTTGACGAACAGGAACGGCCGCGCCAGCCCGGGTGCGGTGAGCGGGACCTCCGTGCGTCCGTCGATGTCGATCCCGGCGCGGATCCGGGAGTCGGCGACCATCGCCGGGATCGTGCTCGCGCCGCCCATGGAGTGCCCCGCCATCCCGATCCGGGACGCGTCGACCAGCGGCGCCCACCGGGAGTGCGTCAGGGAGTCCAGCACGAACGACACGTCGGCGGCCCGGCCCAGTTCCAGCTTCGTCCAGAAAGCGTTGTCGTGCGGCACGTCGCAGGACGCGCACCCGGCGAAGCGCCCGTCGGGGAAGCTCGTGCCGGTGTTCTCGTAGGTGTGGCCGACGAGCGCGACGGCGTACCCGTGGCTCGCCAGATCCTCGGCCAGGGCGCTGAGCGTGGCGCGGGGTTTCGTGTAGCCGGGCGAAAGCACCACCAGCGGCAGGTGGGCACCGGCCGGCCGGGCGTCGGCCACCGAGTTGGTCACCAGCTTCGTGAGCAGGTCCGGTGGCACGTCGAGGCCGCTGCCTGCGAGCAACGCCGCCGATTCGGCCGCCGTCAGGTACCGCGTCTTCGGCCCGGGCGAAGGAACCGCCGGGTAGAAGAGCGACACCATCAGCTCCCGGTACGGCACCGACGGCACCCACGGGTCGGGCCGCGAGGTGTCCTTCAGGTACACCTGCGTGCTGCCGACCGGCCGGTCTCCGGTCGGCGCGGGCAGGTAGGGCGTGGACGTCATGGCGAAGTCGACCTCCGGGTACCGCGGTGACGGCTGGTCCAGCAGCGGCTGCGGCCGGCCGCGCAGGTGCTGGTCGAAGAACGCGCGGACGTAGGCCGCCGTGATGGCCTGCCCGCGCGGGGCCGGGGTGGTCGCGCCGAAGTCCAGGCCGAGCTGCTCGCCCACCAGGCCGATGTCGGTGAACGACGGGTGCTGCATGCCGGCCACGGTCAGCCAGCGCTTCCAGCCCGTCAGCTGCTTCCAGTCCTCGGTCCAGGTGGCCGACTCGACCCCGGTTCCCGGTGCGTACGTGTTCTGCCTGCCGAAGAACAGGAACGGCCGGTCGAGGCCGGGAGCGAGCAGGGGATCCTCCTGCGTGCCGTCCACGTCGATCCCGGCCTTGATCCGGGGGTCGGTCACCATCGCGTTCACCGTGCTCGTGCCGCCGACGGAGTGCCCGGCCATGCCGATCCGGGACGGGTCGAGCAGCGGTGCCCACTTCGAGCGCGTCAGCGAATCCAGCACGAACGACACGTCCTTCGCCCGGCCGCGCTGCAGTTTCTGCCAGAACTCGGTGCTGTAGCTGCCGCAGGCCGCGCAGCCGGTGACCCGGCCGTCCGGGAAGGTGGTGGCCACGTTCTCGTAGGTGTGGTCGAGGAGGACGACGAGGTAACCGTGGCTCGCCAGGTCCTCGGACAGCGAGGTCAGCTCGGCGCGGGGCCGTTTGAAGCCGGGGGACAGGACGACGGCGGGCAGGCCGTGCCCGGCCGGCCGGGCGTCGACGACGGCGTCGGTGTGCACCGTCGTCAGGACCGACGGCGGGATGCCCTCGATGCCGGCTTCGTCGAGGACGGCCTTCGCTTCGGCTTCGGACATGAACCGCTTCGCCGCCCCCGGCGCGGGAACCGCCGGGTAGAACAGCGAAACCATCAGCTCGCGGTAGGGCACGGCGGGCACCCACGGGTCGGCGCGCGAAGTGTCCTTCAGGTGCAGCGAGGTGGTGCCGACCGGCCGGGTGCCGGTCGGTTTCGCCAGGGACAGCGCCGGGGTCGCCGAAGCGGCCGGGGAGGCCAAGCCGAGCGCGAGCGCGGTGACCGCCGTGAGGATCGTCGTCTTCATCCGATGAACGTCACTTCCGGGTAGGCGGGCGAAGGCGCCGCCAGCAGCGGCTGCGGCCGGCACCGCAGGTGCAGGTCGAAGAAAGCGCTTACGTAGTTCCGCGTGATCGTCAGCGCGCGGCCGGCGTCGATCGTCGCGCCGAGGTCGACGCCCAGCTGCTCGGCCAGCACCCCGAGGTCGGTGAACGACGCGTGCGCCGTGCCGGACACCATGAGCCAGCGCTTCCAGCCCGTGAGGTGCGTCCATTCCGTTTCCCAGTCGTCGTACGGACCCTGCTGACCCGGCACGTAGTCGTCCATGCTGCCCAGGAACAGGAACGGCCGCGACAGCCCCGAAGCCGGCAGCGGGACGTGGATGCTCCCGTCCACGTCGGCCCCGGCCCGGATGCGCGGGTCGGCCAGCATCGCCTGTGTCGTGATCGCGCCGCCCGCGGAGTGGCCGGTCATGCCGATCCGCGCCGGGTCGATCAGGGCGCCCCACTTCTTCGAGCGCAGCAGCTCGTCGAGCACGAACGACGTGTCCTTCGACCGGACTTGCGCGAACTTCTCCCAGAACCCGGGCTGGTCGTCGACCTCGCAGGCGGCGCAGCCGGTGACGTGCCCGTCGGGGAACGTAGTGGCGCGGTTTTCGTAGGTGTGGTCGATCGCCGCGACGGCGTACCCGCGGCTGGCGAGCTCCTCGGCCAGCGCGGTGAGCGTGGCGCGCGGCTGCGTCCAGCCCGGGGACAGCACGACCAGCGGCAGGCCGTGCCACCGCCCGGCCGGCTTCGCGTCGACGACGGCGTTCGTCTTGACGGTGCTCATGATGTCCAGGGGCAGCCCCGGGATGTTCTCCCGTTCGAGGTTGCGTTCGGACTCCAGCGGTGTCATGTACTGCTTCGTGGGCCCGTGCGCCGAGGCCGCCGGGTAGAAGACGGAAACCATCAGCTCCCGGTAGGGCACGGCCGCCACCCAGGGATCGGGGCGCGACCTGTCCACAAGAAACAGTGTGCTGACGCCGACGGGCTCGTGGCCGGTCGGGCGCGGCAGGTAGGGCGTCGTGGCCGCCGATGCGGACGGCGACGCGGAGAGCGTGAGTGTCAAAGCGGTGGCTATCGCGAGAGTGCGCATGATTCCCCCAGGAATCGTCGTTCAGGAAAGGTGGCGGACACGACGGAAGCAGAACCAGGTGAGCAACGCCGTCATGGCGAGGAAGAGCGCGAGTTCGAGCCACTGCAGCGGCCAGAACCGCGAACCCGGCTGGTAGGTCAGGTGCTGCTGGTAACCGTGCTGACCGAGCTGCGCCATGCAGTTTTCGGCGTCGCCGCGGCTCGGCACGGGGCCGCCGCCCGGCTTGGGCATGCAGCTCTGCACGAAGTCCGGCAGCGGCTCGGCCACGTTGCCCGCCGGGTCGAGCGTTTCGTTCGCCAGCACCCACGCGCCGGGCGGGTTGCGCACGCCGATTTCCCTTACCGTGCCGGTGTTGTCGCCGGTGATGTTCGTGATCTCCTCGCTGACGATCGGGACCGTCAGCTGCACGGGCGGGATGAGGTACGGGCGCACGAAGTTCGGGACGACGAGCAGCACGGCGGCGAGCGCGACGAGCGTGACGGCCATGGCCGCGACCGTCCGCTTCACCAGCATCCCGACCGCGACGCCGAGTGCGAGGGCGAAGGCCGCGTAGCCGATCGGGACGATCCCGCGCGCGCCGAACACCACCGGCGCGATGCGCGAGAGCATCCCGTGGTCGGTCTGGGCGGCCGCGAGCGCGTCGATCGGGCTCGCCCACCAGGACACGGCCCAGCCGAGCAGGCCGGCCGCGACCATCGCGGTCAGCAGGCCGATGCCGAGCTTGGTGGCGAGCCACCGCTTGCGCGTGACGGTCTGGTTCCACACCAGGCTGTGCGTGCCGCTTTCCAGCTCGCGCGTGATCAGCGGAACGCCCCAGAACACGCCGATCACCGCGGGCAGCAGGTAGAGCACCAGGATCGTGCCGCCGAACATCGTGTCCTGGTCGGAGAAGTTCGTGCGCCCGACCAGTTCCGGGCCGGTGATCCCGAGCACGAGGCCGATCACCGCCAGCGCGGCGAACACGGACAGCGCGGGCAGGCGGAACTGGCGCCAGGTCAGCCAGGTCATTTCAGGACCTCCAGGGCGGGGCGGGCGGCGGCGGGGTTGCTCATGTACTCCAGGACGAGGTCTTCGAGACCGATCCGCGCGACCGTCCACGCGGGATCGAGGATCGGCGCCTCGGTGCGCACGAGCACGGTGGTCTGGCGGTCGGTGTGCGTCTCGGAGACGACGTGCTGCTCCGCCGGCAGCGTGCCGACGTCGCGGCGCGGCCCCGACAGCCGGTGGTGCGTGGCGAGCAGGTCTTCGACGTCGCCCATCACCCGGACCTGCGAGTCCACCAGCACGACGAGGTGGTCGCAGACGCGTTCCAGGTCGTTGACGAGGTGCGAGGACATCACGACGGACAACCCGTGCTCGGCGACGGCTTCCATGAGGTCCTGCAGGAACTCCCGGCGCGCCAACGGATCCAGTGCGGCGACGGGCTCGTCGAGCAGCAGCAGCTCGGGCCGCTTGGCGATGCCGAGGGTGAGCGCGAGCTGCGCGCGCTGGCCACCGGACAGCTTCCCGGCGTGCTGCTTCGGGTCGAGCCCCAGGCGTTCGATCCGCTTCTCGGCGAGCGCGGTGTCCCAGCGCGGGTTGAGGTGCGCGCCGAGCCGCAGGTGGTCTTCGATGGTGAGCCCGGTGTAGACGGGCGTGCTCTGGGCGACGTAGCCGACTTTCGCCAGCTGGTCCGGCCCGCTGCCGGGGGTGCCGCCGCACACCTCGATGCTGCCGGTGGTCGGCTCCAGCATGCCGGACGCGATGTTCAGCAGGGTGGACTTGCCTGCCCCGTTGGGGCCGACGAGCCCGGTGACGTGGCCGGCTTCGATTTCGAGCGTGCAGCCGGTCAGCGCCCACTTGCGCTTGTACTTCTTGCCCAGTCCCTGGGCACGCAGGACGGTCACGCTATGTCCTCTCTGGCGGAGTCGCGAAACGTGGACATCAGCAGGGCCTCGATGCTCTCTTCGTCGAGACCGGCCTTGCGGGCCTTGCCCAGCCACCGGCGCAGGTCCTGCCGCAGCGACCCGAGCACGGCGAAGGAGGTGCCGCCGTTGAGCGTGGCGGTGACGAAGGTGCCGACACCGGGGCGCGCCGAGACGAGGCCGTCGTGCTCCAGTTCGCGGTAGGCCTTCAGCACGGTGTTCGGGTTGATGGCGAGGGAGGCGACCACGTCCTTGACCTTCGGGAGCTGGTCGCCTTCGGCGAGCAGGCCCAGGCGGAGGGCGTGCCGCACCTGCTGGACCAGCTGCTGGTACGGCGAGAGACCCGACCGGGCGTCGAGGTGGAATTCGATCATCGGCAACTCCATTTAACTAGTTGCCTAGTACTATAGCTAAGGGGTGGAAGTCCGCGCCAGTGCTTCGGTGCGATGGTGGGCTTCGGAGGTCTTGAATGAGTCATTCAGGGCTTCGGAGGTCCTGAATGACTCATTCAAGACGGGGGGTGGGCGGGGCGGTCTCGGATCCGGGGCGGGTGGCTTGCGGCGGTGGGTTGCGGCCCGCCTCTCGGGTGTGCTGCGCCTGCCGCCGCCGGCCGGCTGTGCCCGCGCCCGCCGGGTGCGCTCGGCCCGGGTTGGCTGCGCTCGCGTCCGCCGGCTGCGCCCGCCGCGCGGGCGGGCTGGCTGCGCCTGCCTCTGCCCGCCGCGCCCGGCCTGGATGTCATGAAAGAGTCGTTCATGGCGTCTGGCGAGGTGAACGGGTCGTTCATGACGTCGCCGGGCGGCTTCCGGAGCCGAGCCGCCGCCCGCCGCCCGCCGGCTGCGCCCGCCGCACGCCCGCCCGCCGGCCGGCTGCGCCCGCGCCCGCCGCGGGTCGGCTGCGCCCGCCCGCCCGCCGCCCGCCGCCCGCCGCGCGGGCCGGCTGCGCCCGCCGCCCGCCCGCCCGCCCGCCGGCAGGCTGCGCCCGCCGCCGGCCAGCTGCGCCCGCCCGCCCGCCGCGCGCCGGCTGCGCTCGCGCCCGCCGGCTGCGCCCGCGCCCGCCCGCCGGCTGCGCCGGCTGCGCCCGCCCGCCGGCTGCGCCGGTTGCGCCCGCGCCCGCCCGCCGGCTGCGCCGGCTGCGCCCGCCCGCCGGCTGCGCCGGCTGCGCCCGCGCCCGCCCGCCGGCTGCGCCCGCTGGCTGCGCCCGCCGCCCGCCGGCTGCGCCCGCTGGCTGCGCCCGCCGCCCGCCGGCTGCGCCCGCGCCTGCCGCCCCTCGCCATCAGCCGGCCACACGACAACCGCGCAATCACCCCCGGCAAGCCCCCCCCCGCGCGGGAACCCGCCCCGGGCCAAACGCGAACAACCCAAAGGCGGCCGCAATCTTTTCCGCGTGGCTGCCAACCCCACCGCCCCCTCGCCCGTCTGTGGGGGTGATCGTTCCTCCGACGAAAGGGTTCTTCGTGCGTCGATTTCCTGGGGGAGGCATCGTGCGCGGCGTCGTCGTCGCGCTCGGTGTCTCGATGGCCGTCGTGGCCTCTCCGGCGGTGGCTTCCGCCTCCGTCGACAGCGTTCCGACACCCAAGCTGAGCTGGGCCGGCTGCGAAGACGGCTTCCAGTGCGCCAAAGCGTCGGTGCCGCTGGACTACGACCGGCCCGCCGGCGCGAAGATCGATCTCGCGCTCATCAAGCTGCCCGCCACCGATCCCGCGCACAAGATCGGCACGCTGTTCGTCAACTTCGGCGGGCCGGGCGCGTCCGGGCTGCAACGCCTGCGGGAACGCGGGAAGTGGCCGTGGTTGTTCTCCGACCAGCTGCGCGCGCGCTTCGACGTCGTCTCGTGGGATCCGCGCGGCATCGCCAACAGCGCCGCCGTTCGGTGCTTCGACACCGTCGCCGAACAGGAGTCGTTCTTCGGCTCCTTCCCGGAAATGCCCGGCGACCCGAGCGGTAACGCCGCCTTCTACGCCAAGTCCAAGGAACTGGCCGACCGCTGCGCCGCGAAGGCCGGCCCGATCCTCGAGCACGTCTCGACGGCCAACACCGCGCGGGACCTCGAACTGCTGCGCCGCGCGGTCGGCGACGCGAAGCTGACCTACCACGGCATTTCCTACGGGACCCAGCTCGGCGCCACCTACGCCAACCTGTTCCCGAACCGCATCCGGGCGATGGTGTTCGACGGCACCATGGACTTCGCCGGCAACTCGACCGGTCAGAACGGCAACGGCAAGAGCGTCCCGCTGGACACCCGCCAGGACGTCGCCACCGGCATCTCGCAGACCTTCGACCAGTTCCTGCGCCTGTGCACCGAAGCCGGCCCGAAGTGCGCGTTCTCTTCAGGTGACCCGAAAGCGAAGTGGGCGGCGCTGACCGCCCGCGCGAAGCAAGCACCGATCACCGTCGACGGCGAAACCTGGACGTACTCCGGGATCATCAACGCCGCCGCCGACCTGTCCGACTCCCGCGGCTGGCCGGACATCGCATCGCTGCTGCAGCGGCTTTACGAGGCCCCGCAGGCGTTCAAGGCGGGCGAGCCGTACACGTCCAACCGCACCGAGGCGTTCAACGCGATCCAGTGCAGTGACAGCGACGTCCCGGCCGACCCGGCGATCTACAGCCGGTACGCGGAATCCGAAGACCAGCGCGTGCCGTACTTCGGCCGGATCGCGGTGCTGGACATGATGAGCTGCGCGTTCTGGCAGGCGAAGGACACCGACCGCTACACGGGCCCGTGGAACCGCCCGACGTCGGCGGAGATCCTGGTGCTGAACAACCGCTACGACCCGTCGACCCCGCTGCACGGCGCCCAGGACGGGGCCGCGGAGCTGGCCCGCGCCCGGGTGTTCGTCACCGAGGGGTACGGCCACTCGTCGATGTACGTGCCGAGCACCTGCACCGAGCAGGTGAAGCGGGACTACCTGATCTCCGGGACGTTCCCGGCGGCGGGCAAGACCTGCGCGATCGACGCGAGCCCCTTCGCGGGCTGAGGCCAGGGGCGGCACTTTCACGTGAAAGTGCCGCCCCGAGCTCACCCGGCCAGTTCGACGAGCCGTTTCGCGGCCACCGACGCGCCGTCGGGACGGATCTCGCCGCCCACGGCCTTCGCCCGGCTCTGCGCGGCGAGCGCCGTGTCCAGCGCGGCGGACAGGGACTCGACCGTCGGTGCCGGCTCCAGGTGCGCCGCGCCGATGCCCAGCTCGGCCACCCGCACCGCCCAGTGCGGCTGGTCGGCGATCCGCGGCACGACCAGCTGCGCCGCGCCGGCCCGGGCCGCCGTCGTGGTGGTGCCGGCGCCGCCGTGGTGCACCACCGCCGCCACCCGGCGGAACAGCGCTTGCTGGTTGACTTCCCCGACGGCGAAGCAGTCGTCACCCTCGTCGATCGGGGCCAGGCCCGCCCAGCCGGCGGCCAGCACGATCCGGCGGCCCCGTGAGCGGACCGCCTCGATGGCGATCCGCGCGATGCCGTCGGGCGCGTAGGCGGCCATGCTGCCGAAGCCGACGTACACCGGCGGCTCGCCGTCGTCGAGGAACTCCTCGAGCCCGTCCGGCAGCGGCCGGTCGTCGGGCATGATCCACGCCCCCGTCTGGAAGGTGTCCAAGTCGGTCTTGCCTTCCGACGGGCACAGCAGCGGGTCCGCGGCCAGCCACGGCCGATCCGTGAAGACGTAGTCGCGGACGTTGTCCACCGGGGGCAGGCCGAGCGCCGCGCGATGGCTCCGCACGGCCGGGCCGTACAGGGCGTCGACCCGCTCGGCGTCCTGCTGCCACAGCACCCGGTTGTCGGTCTCGTCCGGCGAGGACGGCGTGCCCGGCCGCGCCCCCGGCGGGAAGTGCCGCGACGGCAGCCCCAGCAAGTGGAAGCACGCGAACACGTACGGCAGGCCGAGGTGGTCCGCCACGTCCCGCGCACCGGCGGGCAGCAGACCCGTCGCCAGCAGCGCGTCACACCCTTCGGCCGCCGCGGTGAGCGTTTCGAACCGCGCGTCGACCAGTCGCGGCGCGAGCTTGAACGCGTCCTCGGCCGTCGGCGGCTTCGGACCGGCGACGACCGAGCGGACCGTCGGGCCCAAGGGCACCAGCGGCACCTCCGCCCGCGCCAGCAGCCGGCCGAAGTCGTCGTCCGGCGGTGCGCACACGACCGCGTCCGCGCCCTGTTCCCGCAGGGCCACCGCGAGCCCGGCCAGCGGTTCGACGTCCCCTCGCGAACC
The DNA here is from genome assembly GCF_044759945.1 of Amycolatopsis sp. NPDC098790. Taxonomy (NCBI): domain Bacteria; kingdom Bacillati; phylum Actinomycetota; class Actinomycetes; order Pseudonocardiales; family Pseudonocardiaceae; genus Amycolatopsis; species Amycolatopsis sp. NPDC098790. The sequence goes on along the minus strand of NZ_JBIWAI010000004.1, from coordinate 360,899 downwards.
CCACGTCGTCAACAGCACCCGCATTGAGCTTCCCCCGTTTTCCCTGGTGAATGGCGTACGGCGGGCCATTCTGGGGGATCACCCCCGCCTTGCGGCAAGCCCCGGGTTCGGCTATACCTTGAAGGGGGCGGGGAGATCTTTCCCTTCCGGTCGCGCACCGCCGCTGACGAACGCCTCGCGCGGGTGCTGCACCGAAGCCAGCGACAGGATGTCGCGGCCGAACAGCGCCGCCGTCAGCCACACCGCGAGCACGCGGATCTTGCGTTCCCAGCTCGGCACCGCCAGCACGTGGTAGCCGCGGTGCATGAGCCACGCCGGCAGGCCGGTGATCACCAGGCGGCGGTACTGGAAGATGCCGCGGCCGAGGCCGAGGGTCGCGATCGACCCGAGGCTGTGGTGGACGTACGGCTTCGGCTCGCCGCCGCGCAAGGTCGCGATGATGTTGCGCGCCAACAGTTTTCCCTGCCGGTAGGCGTGCTGCGCGTTGGGCACCGTGCGTGCGCCCGGGACCGGCGAGGCGAGGTCGGGCACCGCGGCGTCGTCGCCCGCGGCCCAGGCGTCGGGCACGCCCTCGACCCGCAGGTCCGGCCGCACGACGACCAGGCCGCGCGCGTCGACCGGGAGGTCGGTGTGCTTGCCGACGACGGGGTTAGCGCCGTTGCCCGCGGTCCAGACGATCAGTTCCGAGTCGAACTCCTCACCGGTCGAAAGCGTCACGTGCCCGCCGGTCGCCGACGTCACCAGCGTGTCGAGGTGGACGTGCGCACCCCGCCGTTCCAGCTCGCGCACGACCCAGCGCCCCGGCCGGTCGGTGACCTCGGGCAGGATGCGGCCCGACGCCTCGACGAGGTGGAACGCCAGTTCGTCGCGGCGCAGCTCGGGATAGCGCTTGAGCAACGCGGTGGCCAGCGACAGCAGCTCGCCGAAGCCTTCGACTCCCGAGAAACCGCCACCGACGAACGTGACGGTGAGCAGCTTCCGCCGTTGCGGGCCTTCGGGGAGCACGGCGGCGCGGTCGAACGCGGTGAGCAGCCGGTCCCGGATCGCGACCGCCTCTTCGACGTGCTTGAGGCCGATCGCCTCTTCGGCGACCCCGGGCACGGGCAGCTTCCGCGTGACGGCCCCGGCGGTGACGACGACGATGTCGTAGCCGAGCTCGAAGGCGTCGCCGTCGGCCGGCCGCACGGTGACGACGCGGTGCGCGTGGTCGATGGCCGTGACGCTCCCGGCGACGACGCGGGTGCGGCGCAGGTGCCGCCGCAGCGACACGGCGGCGTGCCGCGCTTCGACGGCCCCGGCGACGACTTCGGGCAGGAACGGTTGGTAGGTAAGGTAAGGGCGCGGGTCGACGAGGGTGACCTCGGCCTCGTTCTTCCGGAGTTTCTTTTCCAGCTTCCAGGCGGCGTAGAACCCGGCGTAGCCACCGCCGACGATCAGGATCCGGCGCATCTCGTCCTCTTTTCTCGCTTCACCCCTTGGACGAGGTGGCCGAGGACGGCGTGACAGGGATCCGCGTCACAGCGAGGACCCGCTCCCGGTGGTGCTCCTCGTGGAGATCGCGGCGCCGGGCGTGCAGCAGCTGGGCGAGCGTGATCACCCCGCGGACGTGGGCGGGCTCGGCGCGGTCGACCACCACGGCCTGCGTGACGTCGCCGATCGCCAGCTTGTTCGCCACTTCGCGGAGCGTGTCGTCGGGGTGGCAGACCGTCCGGCCTTCGCGCGCCAGCAACGCCTGGCCGGCCTCCGGGTTCGCTGTCATCACCTCGTGCGCGAAGAACGTCTCCAGCGGGTCGGTCGTGTACTCGCGGGTGAGGTGCAGCCGGCGGCGGGCGATCTTCTCGGTCAGCACCGAGCGCTTCAGCAGCAGCACGGACACCGCGTACGCCGACACCGACGCCACCACCAGCGGCAGCAGGTCGTTCCACGCGTGCGTCAGCTCGAGCGTGAACACGATGCCCGTCAACGGCGAGCGCATGACACCGCCGACGACCGCGGCCAGGCCGCACACGGCCCAGAACCCCGCGGACACGTGGGGGAGCAGGCCGCCTTCGGCCGCCCCGAGCGCCGCGCCGATCATGAACACCGGCGCCAGCACCCCGCCCGACGTGCCCGAGCCGAGCGACAGCGACCAGATGAGCGTCTTGACCACCAGGACGCCGATGATCAGCGACGTCGTCGCCTGCCCGGTGAGCAGCTGGTCGATGACGTCGTAGCCGACGCCGAGCGCGCGTGGCTCGACGAGGCCGCCGACACCGATGACCAGCCCGCCGATCGCCGGCCACCACATCCAGTGGATCGGCAGCCGCGCGAAGCCGTCTTCGGCGAGGTAGACCAGCGCCGTCGCGGCGATCGCGAGCAGGCCGCCGGTGATGCCGGGCACGAGGGCGAGCACGGCGGCGCCCGGGCCCGGCGCCGGCGCGGCGGGCAGGCCGAAGACCGGGGCGGTGCCGAGGAGGAAGCCGCGGCAGAGCGTGCTGGTCAGGACGGCGGCGGCGACCGGGACGAAGCTGCGCGGCCGCCATTCGAACAGCAGCAGCTCGACCGCCAGCAGGATCGACGCGAGCGGGGCGTTGAACGTCGCGGCCATGCCACCCGCGGCGCCCGCGACGAGCAGCGTCTTGCGCTCGTCGGCGGAAAGGTGCAGCAGCTGGGCGAGGATCGACCCGACGGCGCCGCCGGTCATGATGATCGGGCCCTCGGCGCCGAACGGGCCGCCGGTGCCGATGCTGACCGCGGCCGACACGGGCTTCAGCACGGCGACGCGCGGCGCGACCTTGCTCTCGCCGGTCAGGATGGCCTCGATCGCCTCCGGCATGCCGTGGCCGCGGATCTTTTCCGAGCCGAACCGCGCCATCAAGCCGATCACGAGTGCCCCGGCGACGGGCGCCGACAGGATGAGCCACCACGGGTGCGCGGTGGCGCCGGGCGCGACGAGCGCGGTGTCGAACCGTTGGTAGAACACGAGGTTCGTGATGAGGCCGATGAGCTTGAGCAGCGCGAGCGCGGCCAGCGAGGCGGCGGCCCCGACGGGGACGGCGAGCAGGGCGATCAGCAGCATGCGCGGCCGCACCTGGAAGTCGCCGAGGTGCGTGGCGCGCGGGTGCGCGGGGGTGCCGCCGCTCATCGGGCCTCCGTTCGTCGTTGCAGTCAGCAATACTTGTAGTGGCGAACGGTTGTGGTCAAGTCGAGGCGTGGTCGAGTGGCGGGGTTCACTGCGCACGACGAGGGGACGTTCCCCGCGCCGGGCGGGAGGTACGTCCCCTTCGGGTGGTTCGGGTCAGCCCCAGATGGCTTCGGGTGCCGCGGCGGCGGGCGGTTCCCCGCCGGCTTCGGCGAACGCCGTGAGCGCGTCGACGAGCCCCTGCCTGCTCTCCACCGGCATCCGGGCGACGATCTTGGCGATCTCGCGGCGCCGCCGGGTCGTCACCTGCCGGACGATCCGGGCGCCCTCGCGGGTGATGTCCAGCACGATCTCGCGGCGGGAAACCGGGCTGTGCTGCCGGTCGACGAGCCCGGCGGCGACCAGCCGGTCGACCATCCGGCTGGCCGTGGACGGCGTGACGCCGAGGTGCTCGGCGAGTGTCGCGTGCTTGAGGGGGCCGCGGGTGTGCAGCACCACGAGGAGCCGGAACTGCGGCAGGGTCAGGCCGTCTTCGGCCGCGGCGATCGACCGGACGGACACGGCCACGAGCAGCCGCGACGCGGTGAGGACCGCGTCGGTCAGCGTGTCGACGCCGGCGGCGTCCATGCCCGGGTTCGTGCGGGTCATGCCGTCCAGTGTGCCGGAACACCCCTGCCCCGCCGGGGTGACCCCCGGCTTGACAGCGGGCCGCTCGTCTCGCACTATGCGAACAAGTGTTCGACAACTTGGTTCTGGGTGCGCCCGTTCGACGCGGGTGTCTCCGGTGCGAGTACGTGGTGCTGGAGGTGAGCGGTGGTGGCGGTGCCGGATGCGCTGGCCGGGCTCACGGCGATCCCGGGTGTTCACACGGCGGCGCAGCTGGGCTCTGCCCCGGCTGCCGACGTGCTGGCGGTGCTGCCACCGTTGGCCGGCCTGCTGCCGGGCGGCGGCTTGAAGCGAGGCACGACGGTCTCGGTGCGCGGCGCGACGTCGCTGGCACTGGCCCTGCTGGCGGCGGCGACCCGCGACGGTTCCTGGGCGGCGGTGACGGGCTTGCCCGAGCTGGGCTTGGCCGCGGCGGCGGAGCTGGGTGTCGACCTGGAGCGGATCGCGCTGGTACCGCACCCGGGAGCGGAGCTGACGGGCGTGCTGTCGGCACTGGTGGACGGGTTCGACCTGGTGCTGCTCGGCCCGGTGGGCGTCCGGCCCGAGCTGGCGCGCCGGTTGGCGGGCAGGGTCCGCAACCGCGGCACGGTGTTGCTGGCGGTGGGCCCGTGGCCGGGAGCGGACGTGGAGCTGAGGGTGACGGGCCGCCGTTGGCACGGCTTGACGGCTGACGGCTACGGCCATTTGAGGACGCGCGAAGTGGCGGCGACGAGCGCCGGCCGCGGCGCGGCGGTGCGGCCGGTGTCGGTGTCGTTGCAGTTGCCGGGACCGGGAGGGGCGGTCGCGGCGGGCGAGCCCCGCCGTCGGCGGCTGGCCGGGGTGGCCGGGTGAGCCGCGGTGCCGGGGCCACGCCGTCGAGCAGTTTCCCGCGATGTCCCGTCCTGCGCTGACCGGCGCGTCATTCCTGTGTGTACCGGTCGAATTCCCGCGGTGAACCAGGATCCACTGCCGCGCGAGCCGTTCGCGGGATGAGCGGTTCACCACGGCTGCTGGTGCTGTGGTGCCCGGACTGGCCGGTCGTCGCCGCCGGGGCTGTGGCCGGTACCCCGCCCCTCGCTCCCGCCGCCGTCTTCTCCGGCAACCGCGTTGTCGCCTGCTCCGCCTCCGCCCGCCGCGATGGGGTCGGGCGGGGCATGCGACGGCGCGATGCCCAGTCCCGGTGCCCGGACCTCGTCGTCCACCAGCACGATCCCGACCGCGACGCCCGGCTCTTCGAACCCGTCGCCGCCGCCGTCGAACGGCAGGCCGTCGGGGTCGAGGTCGTGCGGCCCGGCATCGTCGCCGTTCCCGTCAGCGGTGCCGCCGGGTACTTCGGTGGCGAGGAAGCCCTCGCCGAACTCCTCATCAACGAGGTCGAAGCCGGTGCCGGCGTCGAATGCCAGGTCGGGATCGCCGACGGGCTCTTCGCCGCGACCCTCGCCGCCCGGCGCTCGGCCCTCGTGCCGCCCGGCGCCACCCAAGACTTCCTCGCGCCCCTCCCGATCGCCGAGCTGAACCAGCCGGGCGACGACCGCGGCGAGCTCGTCGACCTTCTTCGGCGCCTGGGCCTGCGTACCCTCGGCGCGTTCGCCGCGCTGGCCGAACGCGACGTCGCCGGCCGCTTCCCCAAGGACGCCATCACCGCCCACCGGCTCGCCCGCGGCCTCGCCGAACGCCCGCCGCTGCGCCGCGCCCTGCCGCCGGACCTGGCCGTCACCGAAGAGTTCGACCACCCCCTGAGCCGTGTCGACGAAGCCGCGTTCGTCGCGAAGACCCTCGGCGAACGCTTCTTCGCCGGCCTCGCGAACCACGGCCTCGCCTGCACGCGCCTGGCGATCGTCGCGGTCACCGAAGCGGGCGAAGAACGCGTCCGCGTCTGGCGCTGCGCCGAACCCCTGACCGCCCGCGCGACGGCGGACCGCGTGCGCTGGCAGTGCGAAGGCTGGCTCACCGCGCGCGACCGGCCCAGCGCCGGGATCGTCCGGCTGCGCCTCGACCCCGAAGAGGTCGTCGGCGGCCAGGCGCTGCAGCTGCAGTTCGGTTCGCTGGGCCGCGACGCCGACGCGGCCGAGCGCGCGGGCCGCGCCCTGGTGCGCATCCAGGGCCTCCTCGGTCCCGGCGCGGTGGTCACGCCGCTGCTGGACGGCGGCCGCGGCCCGGCCGAGCGGGTCCGCCTGGTCCCGTGGGGCGAGCCGCGGAAGCCGGCCGTCGAGGACCGTCCGTGGCCGGGCCGCCTCCCGGCGCCGTCGCCGACGCGGGTGCCGCCCGAGCCGCCGCCGGCGACCGTGCTGGACGCGGTGGGCGACCCGGTCGCCTGCACGGCCCGTGGCGAGCTCACGTACCCGCCGGCGACGATCGCGGTCGACGGCGGCCCGGTGCGCCGCGTCCTGGGTTCGGCGGGGCCGTGGGTGGTGCACCCGGCCCTGCCCGGTCACCGCGGCGAACGGCCGCTGGCCAGGGTGCAGGTGGTGCTGGAGGGCGAGCACGACGACCTGGCGCTGCTGCTCCGCGTCACCGTCGGGGTCGATCCACAATGGACGGTCGAGGGTGTCTACGACTAGAACCGCGGAAGTTGCCCCTTGGGGCCGGTAGTGGCGGCGGTGACGTTGAACCGTCCCGGTCCGAAAGTTTCTTCGCCAGTGGGACCGGACGAGATCTGGCGGATGCTCGCCGTCAGGTCCGCTTCGACGCCGCCCGGAAGCTTCAACCGGATCAGGAACGGCAGAACCAGCCCGATGACCACCAGACCGACGAGTACCGGGGTGAGTGTCATCAGCATGACCCCGGTGATCTTTTCGGAGACGAAGAACGCGATCCACAGGGCCAAGAGCGTTGCGACGCCGATGCTGACGACGACAACACTGCCCCTGGTGCTGCTCCGCGTGATCCGCAGGCTTTCCTCCATGATCCGCAGGCTGCGCTGCGCCTCGACGTTTCCCGGGTCGATCTGCACGCAGCGCCGCAGGTCGCGGACGGCTCGACGCCGTTGCGCCGGTTTTGCGGGAAAGTCGCCGGCGGTCTCTGCCAGTTTGTAGCGGGCGACGGCGGCGACGAAGTACGGCTCCGCTTCGTCTGCCGCTCGCGCGATGGCCTCCTGCGCGTGTGCGAGGGCGTCGGTGTAGAACTGGCGTCCCTGAGTGGCATCGCCTCGTCCGATGAGCAGCTTCGCCACGGCAACGAGTAGGTGCCAGCGGGGCAGGTCGCAATCCGGGCGGCGGAGAGCCTGCTGGAGCACTTCTTCGGATTCGGTGAAGTCGCCGGCCGACCTGGTGAGGGCGAGCGCCAGTCCCAGGCTGGCGCTGCCGTTGGCCGGATCGATCTGCCTGGCCTGGCGGAAGTGCCGTACCGCGTCGGCACCGTGCTTCGCGGACGGGTCTTCGATGTCGCGCTGGATCTGCAGGTGCCCCAGTTCGACGTGCGCTTGGGCGTCGTACCAATCTCGCGCGAGCGCGAGATTGAGGTACTGCTCCGCTTCGTCGAACCGGCCGAGTTGCGAGTAGAAAGCACCGAGGTCGACGTGACTCGCGTGGTGGTCGTCCAGCTCGACGGCTTTGCGGAAGTGCTGTTCCGCCTGGGCGAACCGCTGACGTTGGTAGTTCAACACGCCGAGGCACGTGTGTGCCGAGTGGTTCATCGGATTCTTGTCGAGTACGGAGAAGCACAGCTGTTCGGCTTCGTCACGCGCCTGGGGTGTCGACTGCCGGACCAGGCACCAAGCCAGGCCGAACCGATAGCGGAGATTCTCCGGATTCTTCTCGTGTGCGGCCCTGAAGAATTCGGTGGCGATCCGGTATTCGCCTGCCGCGAATCGAACCCAACCGGTCTGCGAAATTGCCTCCGCCTGCTCCCGGGGGCTCACCCCGTCGGCTCGCAGTCGGCTGACGACCCGCTCGGCTTCGTCCAGCTGGTGGTTGTCGTGGTGGATCCAGACCAGCTCACTGCGCAGGGTGCGTTCCCACGGCATTCGCTCGAGTGCACTCGTCACCTGCTGCGCGGCTTCGTCGAACCGACGCAATGACCGCAACGCACCTGACCGGGCGGTGATCGACTGAACATGGCCGGGATCCAGCGCGAGTGATCGTTCGAACCAGCCGAGACTTTCCTCGTAACGCAGTTGGTCGTCGCAGACGTATCCCATTTCCAGGAGGAGGTCCGGGTTGTCTGGACGCAGCTCGATGGCTTTCCTGGCGGCAGCCTCGGCATCGTCGAACCGCCGTAGTCTCCTCAGGGCGGTCACTCGCCACTCCAGTGCCTGGGCGTGCCGCGGATCGGCTTCCAAAGCTCGTTCGAACCAGTGCAGCGCCTTGGCGTACTGGAACTGGCTGGTGTGCACCCAGCCCATCTCGAGGAAGGGTCCGGGTTCGTTCGGGCGTAACTTGATGGCTTCACGAACGGCTGCCTCGGCTTCTTCGAAGCGGCGCAGCATGCGCGAGGCCGTTGCGCGCCATTCCCAAGCCAAGGCGTACCGGGGATCCGACTCCAGAGCGCGGTCGTACCAGACGAGAGCCTCTTCGTGCCGGAGCTGGTGACTGTAGACCCAGCCCATCCACAGCAAGGCGTCGAGATCACCCGGACGCCGGTCGATCGCCTCTTGCGCGGCAGCCGAAGCTTCGTCGTAACGGCGCAACCGTCGCAAGGTCAACACCCGTGACCGCAGCGCCCAACTGTGTCGAGGGTCGATGTCGAGGACCCGCTGCAACACGGTCAGGGCTTCTTCGTAGCGGCGCTGGTCGCCATACACCCACCCCAGCCCGATCATGATTCCCGCTTCGTCGGGACACAGCTCGATGGCCTCCCGCGCGGCCGTCTCAGCTTGGTCGAACCTCCTCATCAATCGCAGTGCCGCTACTTGCGACTGGAGCGCCCAAATATGGCGGGAGCTGATCTTGAGAGCGCGTCGAAACCACGTCAGCGCTTCTTCGTGCTGGAACTGTTCGCCGTGAACCCAGCCCATCGCCACAAGGAGGTCAGGTTCGTCGGGGCGTAGCTGGATGGCCTCCCGTGTCGCGGCTTCCGCTTGGTCGAACCTTCGCAGTGACCGCAGGGCGCCGATTCGCCACCTCAACGCCAAGGCATCGCGCGGGTCGACGTCTAAGGCACGGGCGTACCAGGTCAGAGCATCCTCGAGACGAAACTGATCATCGAGCAACCAACCCATCTGCAGGATGGCGTACACGTCGAGCGGGCGTCGGTCGATGGCTTCCTGTGCGGCGGTTTCGGCCTGATCGAACCTTCTCAGCGACCGCAATGCCGCTGCCCGCGACCGTAACGCCCAGCCGTGGTCCGGGTTGATGTCGAGGGCCCGACTGAACCAAGCCAGTGCCTCTTCATGCTCGAGTTGGTCACTGTGCACCCACCCCATTTCCACTAGAAGGCCGGGTTGGTCCGGTCGTAGCTCGATCGCCTCCTGTAAAGCGATCTGGGCTTCGTCGAACCGCCGTAGCCAGCGTAGGGCCGTTCCCCTCCACTCCAACGCCGATGCGTCGTAGGGGTCGACTTTCAGCGCGCGGTCGTAGCAGGCCAACGCCTCATCGTGATGGAGCTGGTCGGAGTGCACCCAGCCCAGCTCCATCAGGAGATCGGGTTCGTCGGGGCGCCGCTCGATACCTTCCCGCGCGGCCTGCTCCGCTTCGTCGAACCACCGCAGCTGGCGCAGTGCAGCCACTCGCGATCCCAAAGCCCAGCTGTGGCGGGGGTCGATCTCCAAGGCGCGCCGGAACCAGTTCAAGGCCTCTTCGTACTTGAACTGGTCACCGTGCACCCAGCCCAGCTGAATCAAGAGATCAGGTTCGTCGGGGCACCGGTCTACAGCGTCGCACGCCACCGCCTCGGCTCGGTCGAACTTCCTCAGGTACCGCAATGCGCTTACTCGCTTCGCCAGTGCAGACGTGTTCCGAGGCTGGGCGTCCAGTGCGCGATCGCACCAAACCAGGACGTCGTCGTAGCGGAGCTGGTCGTCGCACAGCCACGCCATTTGCATCATCAAAGTTGTGTCGCCAGGGCGCAGCTCGATGCCCTCCCGGGCTGTCGTTTCGGCCTCCGCGAATTGTCGTAACCGTCGCAGGGCGATCACTCGCGATCGTAAAGCCCAACTGTGGTGGGGTACGGGTCCCAGGGCCCGCTCGAACCACGCCAGCGCTTCTTCGTAGCGGAACTGATCTACGTATACCCAGCCCATCTGCACTAGGAGGTCGGGTTCGTCGGGGCATCGCTCGATCGCGTCTTGGGCAGCTGCCTCTGCCTGGTCGAACCGCCGGAGCGGCAGCAAGGCCGATATCCGCCATTCCAGTGCTTGGGCGTGGAATGGATCGATTTCCAGTGCTTGGTCGAACAGGGGCAAGCTCGCAGCCCATTCGTACTGGTCGATGTACGCCCGGGCATGAGCGACAAGGATGTCCGGACTGCGCGGGAACCGTTCAAGACCAGCCTCGGACGCTTCCCGTGCTTCGTCGAATCGCCGGAGCCGGCTCAAAGCCGCGACCTGCCAGGCTGCGGTCATCGATGTCGGCTCAGGGCAGCGCCCCGCTCGCTCGAAGCAGCTCAGTGCGTCTTCATGCAGGTACTGGTCCAGTTTGACTCGACCGAGTGCGACCCACGCGGCCGGGTTCTCGGGAGAAACCTCGACGATCTGACTGCCCAGCGTCTCGGCTGCTGCCAGCTCGCTGTTCTGGCGTAGCCGGTCGACTTCGCTCACGCTGACTTGCCTGCCACCCGGTTCCCCCACTGCGGTTCCTTTCGCTGCCGAGTTCCGACCCCACCCAAGATGCTGGCTCGGTCACCTGCCGCGCGAAGGTGTGGCCACGTCGATGAAGACGACTCGGCGCACTCGTGTGTTACGGCTTGAGGCCGGTAGTGACTGATCAGCGGAACCCGCGCCGGACCCTTGTGATCGACGCGACTGCCGAGTTGACACCGGGCCCCGCGGGGCTCAGGATCGATCCACTGTAGTCGTACGTGTGTTCGAACCGTAGTCGCTGGCTTCCCCACAGCGAACTTCCTTGTGGGGAGCGGAGTTTTGGCGTTCAACAACCCGAGTGTGCCGTGGTCCGAAGTGGAGCGGATCGCCTCCGGGCGGCCACCCGTGCCCGGGGACGGCAGCGATGCCCCCGCGTGGTCGCGCAAACGCGAAGGGTATGCCGGGGCGCCGCCCGATCTGCGCAGCCGGAAAAGCCGGGACGACGGCGGCGACCGCATCCGCGCCCCCTACGCCGAGCTGCACGTCCACTCCAACTTCAGCTTCCTCGACGGCGCCTCCCACCCCGAGGCGCTCGTCGAGGAGGCCGCGCGGCTCGAGCTCGACGCCCTCGTCCTCACCGACCACGACGGCCTCTACGGCGCCGTCCGGTTCAACGACGCCGCACGGGAGCTCGGCGTGCGCGTCGGGTTCGGGGCCGAGCTCTCCCTCGGCCTGCCCGCGCCGCAGGCAGGCGAGCCCGACCCGGCCGGTTCGCACCTGCTCGTGATCGCGCGGCAGCAAGCGGGTTACCACCGGCTCTGCAAGGTCATCTCGCGCGCGCAGCTCGCCGGCGGGGAGAAGGGCAGGCCCGTTTACGACCTCGACGAGCTGACCGACGAGCTGGCCGGGCACGTCGTCGTGCTCACCGGGTGCCGCAAAGGGCCGGTGCGCTGCGCCCTCGCCGCCCACGGGGCCGCCGCCGCGCGGGCCGAGCTGGGCCGGCTCGTCGACCGGTTCGGGCGCCGGCACGTCGCCGTCGAGCTGATCGACCACCGGCAGCCCCTCGACGACGCGGCCAACGACCTCCTCGCCGAGCTGGCCCGCGACCTGCGGCTGCCGACCGTCGTCTCGAACAACGTCCACTACGCCCGCCCCGAGGACGCCGTCGTCGCCGAGATGGTCGCCGCCGTCCGGGCGCGGCGCTCGGCCGAGGACCTCGAAGCCTGGCGGCCGCCGTCCGGGCAGGCGTTCCTGCGGTCCGGGATGGAGCAGCGCCGCCGCTTCGAGCGCCGCTACCCGGGCGCGGTCGGGCGCGCCGCCGTCCTCGGCGTCGAGGTCGCGTTCGACCTGAAGCTCGTCGCCCCCGACCTGCCGCCGTTCCCGGTGCCGCCCGGGCACGACGAAATGTCGTTCCTGGGCGAACTGACCTGGCGCGGCGCGGCGAAACGCTACGGAACCCGGGACGACAACCCCGAGGCCTACGCCCAGCTCGACCACGAGCTCGACGTCATCGAAAAGCTCGGTTTCCCCGGCTACTTCCTCGTGGTGTGGGACATCGTCCGGTTCTGCAAGGAGGCGAACATCCTGTGCCAGGGCCGCGGTTCCGCGGCGAACTCCGCGGTCTGCTACGCGCTGGAAATCTGCCACGCCGACCCGGTGAAGTGGAACCTGCTGTTCGAGCGCTTCCTCGCCCCGGAGCGCGACGGCCCGCCGGACATCGACATCGACATCGAGTCCGACCGCCGCGAGGAGGCCATCCAGTACGTCTACGAAAAGCACGGCCGGTTCCACGCCGCGCAGGTCGCCAACGTGATCACCTACCGCGCGGCCTCGGCGATCCGCGACGCCGCGAAGGCCCTCGGCCACAGCCCCGGGCAGCAGGACGCCTACGGCAAGCTCGTCGACCGGTGGGGCGCGATCAAGCAGCAGAACGCCGGCGAGATCCCCGCCGACGTCCTCGACCTGGCCGCCCGGATCGAGGACTTCCCGCGCCACCTCGGCATCCACTCCGGCGGCATGGTCATCTCGAAGCAGCCGGTGTCCGAAGTGGTCCCCGTCGAATGGGCGACGATGGCGGACCGGTCCGTGCTGCAGTGGGACAAGGACGACTGCGCGGCCGTCGGCCTGGTCAAGTTCGACCTGCTCGGCCTCGGCATGCTTTCGGCGCTGCACTACACGATCGACCTCGTCGCCGAGCACCACGGTTCCACTGTGGACATCGGCAAGCTGGACCTCGCCGATCCGAACGTCTACGACATGCTGTGCGAAGCCGACGCCGTGGGAGTGTTCCAAGTGGAGTCCCGCGCGCAGCTGGCGACGCTGCCGCGGTTGCGGCCCAGGGAGTTCTACGACCTCGTCGTCGAAGTCGCGCTGATCCGGCCCGGCCCGATCCAGGGCGGTTCGGTGCACCCGTACATCCGGCGCCGCCGCGGTGACGAGCGGTGGCAGCACGCCCACCCGCTGCTGGCGTCCAGTTTGGACCGGACGCTCGGCGTGCCGCTGTTCCAGGAGCAGGTGATGCAGATGGCCGTCGACGTCGCTTCCTTCACCCCGGCCGAGGCGGACCAGCTGCGCCGCGCGATGGGCGCCAAGCGGTCCAGCGCCAAGATGAAGGCGCTGATGGCGCGGTTCTTCGCCGGCTGCGAAGCCAACGGCCTCGACCGCGAACTGGCGACGCGGATCTTCGAGCAGATCCACGCCTTTTCCGGCTACGGTTTCCCCGAGGCGCACTCGATGTCGTTCGCGTTGCTGGTGTACGCGTCCGCGTGGTTCAAGCACTACTACCCGGCCGCGTTCTGCGCCGGACTGCTGCGCGCGCAGCCGATGGGCTTCTACTCACCGCAGTCCCTGGTGGCGGACGCGCGCCGCCACGGCGTCCGCGTCCGCGAACCGGACATCAACGCCAGCCTCGCCCACGCGACGCTCGAACCCGACGACGGGAGCACCGGCGGCGTCGCGCTCCGTCTCGGCCTCGCCGGCGTCCGGCACCTCGGAGACGCCGTCGCCGACGAGATCGTCGCCGAACGCGTGGCGAACGGCCCGTACACCGGGGCCGGCGACCTCACCCGACGCGTCCAGCTGAAGAAGAACGTCGTCGAGGCACTGGCGACGGCCGGCGCGTTCGGCGGCGACCGGCGCCAGGACCTCTGGGCGGCCGGCGCCGCGGCGGCCACCCGGCCCGGGCACCTGCCGGGCCTGGCGCCGGGCCTCGACGCGCCGGCGCTGCCGGGCATGACGCGGCTGGAGGTCACGGCGGCGGACCTGTGGGCCACCGGCGTCTCCCCGGACAGCCACCCCGTGGAGTACCTGCGCTCGCTGCTCGGGAAGCGCGGCGCGATCACGACGGCGGAGCTGGCCCGGGCCGAGGACGGGACGCGCGTCTGGGTCGGCGGCGCGGTCACGCACCGCCAGCGCCCGGCGACCGCCGGCGGGATCACGTTCCTCAACCTGGAGGACGAGACCGGCATGGCCAACGTGGTCGTGTCGCAGGGGCTGTGGCGCCGGCAGCGGCTGGTCGCCCACACGAGCGCCGCGCTGCTGGTCCGCGGGTACGTCCAAGCCGCCGAAGGGGTCGTCACGCTCGTCGCGGACCGGCTCGAGCCGCTCGACCTGTCGATGCGGACGGCGCCGTCCCGGGACTTCCGTTGACTTCCGGGCCCCGCGCTGGTTCTCTGCTCTGAGAGCGCTTCCAGCCATCCGTTCGTGCCCGACGAGAGGATGGACCCTTCGATGACAGCTCGACGTCTGCGCTGGGCGGCGTGGCCGGTGGCCGCGGTGCTCGTGGCGGCGGTGCCGGCGGCCGCCGCGGCGACGCCGGCCGGAACGACCGTGACCGTCAACGCGAAAGCGGGGCTGGCCACCGTGCCGGACACCGCGGTCGGCGTCAACCACGCCGTGTGGGACAGCCAGCTCGGCACCGATGCCGTCGCCGACCTGTACGGCGCCGCCGGGGTCCGCACCATGCGGTACCCGGGTGGCTCCTACGGCGACATCTACCACTGGAAGGACAACACCGCGCCCGGCGGTTACGTGGCGCCGGACACGGATTTCGACACGTTCATGGGCGGCGTCCGGCGCGCCGGTGCCCAGCCGGTCGTCATCGCCAACTACGGCACCGGGACGCCGGAGGAGGCCGCGGACTGGGTGCGGTACGCGAACGTGACCAAAGGCTACGGGGTCAAGTACTGGGAGATCGGCAACGAGCTGTACGGCAACGGCCACTACGGCGCGAACTGGGAAGCCGACAACCACGAAGACAAGAGCCCGGCCGCGTATGCCGCGGGTGTCGTGGCGTACGCCGAAGCGATGAAGGCCGTCGACCCTTCGGTGAAGATCGGTGCGGTGCTGACGACCCCGGCGAACTGGCCGGACGGCATCGTCGCGGCCGGCGACACCGGCACGTGGAACCAGACGGTGCTCTCGATCGCGGGCCCGCACGTCGACTTCGTGGTGCTGCACTGGTACCCGAGCGGGTCGACGGCGGAGGAAGCGCTTTCCCGCACCGAGCAGGTGGACGACATGCTCTACCTGGCGCGGGAGCAGATCACGCGGTACGCGGGCCGGTCGCTGGGCATCGCGCTGACCGAGACGAACACGCCGGTGGGCATGAACACCCAGCCGGGCGCGCTGTTCGCGGCCGAGGCGTACGCGTCCATGCTGGAGAACGGCGTGTTCACCGTGGACTGGTGGGACACGCACAACGGACCGACCAAATTGTCCACAGTGGCCGGATACCCGGACTACGGCGACTTCGGACTGCTGTCCAGCGGGACCTGTTTGGACGGTGGCTGCGAGCCGGCGCTGAACACGCCGTTCGCGCCGTACTTCGGGTTGAAGATGCTGAGCACGTTCGCGCGCCCGGGTGACCAGTTCGTCCGCGCGGAGGCGGACGACCCGCTGGTCGACGCGCACGCGGCCCGCCGTCCGAACGGGGACATGGCCGTTCTCTTGGTGAACAAGGACCCGGCAGCCGCGCGGGCGGTCGACCTCGCCTTCGAGCCGTCGTCGGTGTCCGAGGTGTACACGTTCACGAACGGCGCGTCGTCGATCGCCCGTTCGTCCACATGGGACCGGACGTTGCCGCCGTATTCCTTGACGACGGTGGTGTTCCATGCCGCTGCGTCGCCGTTGGCCGCCCCGGGCCAGCCGACGGCGACGACGACCGACACGACGGCGACGATCACGTGGCCGGCGTCGGCCCCGGGCGTGAAGTACGAGGTGTACCGCGAACTGGGGGCGGTGAGCGAGGAGTGGGGCGAGACGACGGGGACGTCGCTGTCGGTCGAGAACCTGGTGCCGGGAACGCGCTACACGGTGAACGTACTGGCCCGCGACGCGGCGGGTCACGTGTCGTGGGCGTCGCCACCGGTGACGTTGACAACGGGCGCGCCGGCGTCGAGCAGCTGCACGGTCCGGTTGACGGACGTCAACGACTGGGCGAGCGGTTTCGTGGGCGGAATCCACGTGTCGTCGTCGGTGGTGACGGGCGATTGGACGTTGACGTTCACGTGGCCGACGGCCCGGCAGCGGGTGACGAGCGGCTGGAACGGAACGTGGGTCCAGGAGGGTGCGGCCGTGACGGTGACGTCATCGGCGGGGTTGGCCTCGGGCGCGGACGTCGGGTTCGTGGCGGACTACGGCGGGCCGAACATCCTGCCGACGGCCTTCCGGTTGAACGGCACCCTCTGCTCGCTCGGCTGAACCGACGTGAATGACTCATTCATGTCGCCTGACGACATGAATGAGTCATTCACTACGTCGGTGCGGGTCAGCCGGAGTTCGCCAGGTGGGCCAACGCCGCCCGCAGCACCCGGCGCTCCTCGGCGCTCAACCCCGCCAGCTTGCGCTCCTCCAGCTCCCGGACCGCGTCGCGGACCGCCGTGTGGCGCTCGATCCCCAGCTCCGTCAACCGCACCACTCGCGCCCGGCGGTCTGCCGGGTCCGGGGCTCGGCTCACCAGCCCCGCCGCTTCCAGCCCGTCCAGCAACGCGATCAACCGCGTCTTGTCGTAGTGGATCTGCTGGGCCAGCACCAGCTGGCTCGGCGCCGCGCCCGGGGACAGCGCCGACAGCACCACGTACTGCCACATCGTGAGCCCGTGCGACTCCAGCACCGGGCGCTCGGCCTCGGCCAGCGCCCGGCCCGCTCCGGCGCACAACGCCCCGAGATCGTCGTCCTCGTTCACGGGAGAAGATTTTACGCGTGGACAGATGATAAGCAGGTGCGTATCGTTTGTCCCATGGCCACATTCAAGCCGGGGCGCGCCGAGACGCGCACCATCTCCGTCTCCGCGCCGCCCGCGCGGGTCTTCGCCTACCTTTCTGACGCCCGCCGCCTGCCCGAGTGGGCGCCGGGTTTCGCCACCACGATCGAGCACGACCACGGTGACGTCTGGCGCGTCGGCGAGGACGCGCGGCCGGTCGTCGTTAAGGTTGCCGCGGACCACGGCGTCGTCGACTTCGTCAGCGCCGACGCCCCGAACCTCGGCCTCTTCGCGCGCGTCGTGCCCAACTTGACCGGCGCGGAGCTGATCTTCAGCCTGTTCTTCCCGGAGGACGCGGAACCGGCGGCCGTCGACGCGCAGATGGCGGTCGTCGACCAGGAACTGCGGGCCGTGCGCGCGCACGTCGAGCGGTGAACCGGGACATCCGGTCGGTCGACGACCTCGTGCGGATGCTGGACGGCCTCTTCGAAAACATCGAGTGGGACGGCTTCTACGCCGACCGCGAGCGGCCGATCCCGTTCTTCGCCGAAGAGCCCGACGAGAACCTCGACGCCTGGCTCCGCGACGGGCCGCTGACCGGCGGCCGCGCGCTGGAGCTGGGCTGCGGGCCCGGCCGCAACGCGCGCAGGCTCGCCGAAGCGGGCTATGACCTGGACGCGGTCGACGGCTCGCCCACCGCGATCGCCTGGGCGCGCGAACGCGTCGACGGCGTCCGCTTCCACCAAGCCGACATCTTCGCGATGGACCTGCCACACGAGGAGTACGACCTGGTCTACGACTCGGGCTGCCTGCACCACCTCGCGCCGCACCGGCGGATCAGCTACCTGGCCCTGCTCGACCGGTACCTGAGGCCGGGCGGGCACTTCGGCCTCGTCTGCTTCGCCGCCGGCACCGGAAACCCCGATTCCGGCACCGAAATCCCGGACGCGCAGCTGTATCGCGACCGCAGTCTCCACGGCGGTCTCGCCTACTCGCCGGACGAACTGCGAAAGCTCTTCGACGGCTTCACCGAAGTCGAACTGCGCCCGATGAAGGAAAACACCGGCCGGTTCGGCGAACCCTTCCTACTCGCCGGACTGTTCCGAAAGGACTGAAAACCCCGGCGGCAGCCGCAGTTCGGTGACCTCGCCGTCCACGGAAATGGACACGTCGAGGGTGCCACCCGCCAGCGGCAGCCCCGTCACCCGCAACGCCCCTACCGGGCTCGGCCGGGGTGGGGTCAAGGAAACCGTGCGCGCCGGGACGTCCACCTCCAAGCCGAGGAACGCCACCAGCAAGCTCACCGCGGCCGCCGCCGACCATGCCTGGGGGCGGCACGATGCCGGGTACGGCAACGGTGACGACGTCTCCGCGACCCCGTACCCGGCGAACAGCTCCGGCAGCCGGTAGCCGAACGCCGGTGCGGCCGAAAGCAGTTGCGCGGCCAAGGAAGCCGCCCGTGCGCCCTGGCCCGAGTGCTGCAGACCCCGGACGACGATCGCCGTGTCGTGCGGCCAGACCGAGCCGCAGTGGTAGCTCAACGGCGAATAGCCGCCCGAGGTCGCACTCATCGTGCGCAATCCGTACCCCGCCGCCAGCGACGGGTCCAGTACCAGCGAACCGATCGACTCGCTCTCGGACGCGGAAAGCAGCCCGGTGCCGAGCAGGTGGCCGATGTTGCTCGTCAGCGCGTCCACCGGTCGCTTGTCGCCGTCCAGGGCCAGTGCCGGGTAGTGACCGTCCGGAGTGGACACCCAGAACTTGTCCCGGAACCGCGAGCGAAGCGAAATGGCCCACTCGGAAAGACCATCGCACGGCTCGTCCAAAGTGGTCAATAAGTCGACCGCGCGAACGACGGCTTCGTGTTGGTACGCCTGGACCTCACTCAACGCGATCGGCGGTTTCGCCTGCGTGCCGTCGTGGAAGCGGACCGCGTCGCCGGAGTCCTTCCAGCCCTGGTTGGCCAGGCCGTGGCCGCTTTCGTCGCGGTACTCGGCGAACCCGTCGCCGTCCGGGTCCGCGGCGCCGGTGATCCAGGACAGCGCGAGCCGCAGCGTCGGCAGCAGGTCGCGGACCTCCTCCTCGGGCAGGCCCCAGCGCCACGCGTCGTGCAGCAGGCACACCCACAATGCGGTCGCGTCGACCGTCCCGTAGTACTCGGCGGGCAGCGACGCGCCACCGATCGTCTCGAAGACGTCCCGGCGCCGCTCGTGCAGGATCTTGCCCGGCGCCTCGCCGGTCGCCGGGTCGTGGCGCGTGCCCTGCGCGCGGGCGAGCGTCCGGAGCGTTCCACCGGCCAGGCTGACCGACAGTGGCAACGCCAGCCGCGCGGCCCACAGGCTGTCGCGGCCGAACAGCGTGAGGAACCACGGCGCACCCGCGCCGGCGAACGCGTCCCCGGGGTAGTCGCGCTCGGCGAGGAGCAACGCGTCGAGGTCGTCGAGCGCGCGGTCCAGCAACGCGGTGAACCGGCGGTCGTCGGCGTGCACCGCCGGCCGGGGCAGCCGGACGCCGGCCGGGCCGAACAGCGCCCGTTCGTCGGAAACCCGTAGTGACCAGCGCAGCGTCGCCGCGCCTTCGACGGTCCAGCGCAGCCGGAGCCGCGGCCCGTCGACGACGACTTCGGCGCCTTCGGCCGTCACCTCGGAGACCGCCGAGGAAGCGGCCCACCGGGGGCCGGCCGGGACGACGGGGTCGCGCCGGCCGCCCGACTTGATCTCGTCGATCGGCGCGAAGTCGGCCGCCAGCACGACCTCCACGACGCACCGGCGGTTCGCCGAAGCCGTCGAGACCAGCGAAAGCTCTTCGGTCATCCCCGACGCCGTGACCGTGCGCTCGCGCCGCAGCCACACCGTCGGGTCGGGGCCCGGGTCGCCGAGCCGGCGCAGCAGGCCGGTGAACCGCGCGCGGTCGGCGCCGGGCTCGTCACCGCCGATGGCCTCCGGCTCGTCGCCGTCCACCGTCACGACGGCCTCGCTGAGCAGGCGGAGGTCGCCGTGCAGCAGGCCCTGCGTGCCGCCGGCGCGGATCTGCCCGTTACGGCCGGACAGGACGACGGTCGGGGCGTGCAGGGCGATCGCGAGGTCGTGGAGCAGGGGCTGGAGGTCGGCCATGACTACGATTGGATCGATCAAACGAAAGAATGTCAACTGACTTCGGGGTCTTGACAGCTCAGCGCTGCGGGTTCAGAGTTGCCGCCAGTTGAACGTTCAAACCGGAGGCGACGACATGGGCCGGCCCACGCTGAACTCGGTGGCGGAAGCGGCCGCGGTGTCGCGCCAGACCGTGTCCAACGTGATCAACTCGCCCGAGGTGGTGAGCCCGGAGACGCGCGAGCGCGTGCTGGCCGCCATCGAACGGCTCGGCTACCGCCCGAACACCGCGGCGCGGCAGATGCGCACGACGCGGTCGCAGATCATCGGGCTGTGCATCCCGCCGTCGGGCAACGGCGTGAGCGGCGTCGTGCTCGACCAGTTCCTGCACTCGCTGACCGCGACCGCCGAGCGCTACGACCACCGGATCATGCTGTTCACCGCGGCCGACGACGAGGCCGAGACCCGCGCGTACGCCGACCTGATCGCGTCGGTCGGGATCGACGGGTTCGTGCTGACCAACACCCACCACGACGACCTGCGCACCCGCTGGCTGCTCGAGCGCGAGCTGCCGTTCGTCACGTTCGGCCGGCCGTGGGGCGCGGAGGACACGCACCCGTGGGTCGACGTCGACGGCGCCGCGGGAACCCGGTTGGCGACCGATCACCTGATCCGCCAGGGGCATCGGCGGATCGCGTTCGTGGGGTGGCCGGAGGGCTCGGGCAGCGGCGACGACCGCCGCGCGGGCTGGGCGGCGGGCCTGGCCGCGGCCGGGTTGGGGGAGGGCCCGCAGGCCGCGGTGTTCGACGGCGTGGAGGGCGGCCGCTCGGCCGCCGCGAGGCTGCTGGACGCGGGTGGGGCGGCCGAGAGCGGTGACGGCGGCGTCGCGAATGACTCATTCGCGACCTCCGGCGTCCCGAATGAGTCATTCGCGACGCGCGCGGCGACCCCGGGTGGTGGGGGCCGCGCCGCACACCCCGCCGGCAGCGGCACGCCGACCGCCTTCGTCTGCGCCAGCGACTCGCTGGCCCTCGGCGTCACCGCCGAACTCCGGGACCGCGGGATCCGCCCCGGGGCCGACGCGTCCGTCATCGGCTTCGACGACACCCCCACCGCCGCCGTCCTGGGCTTGAGCAGCGTGGCCCAGCCCATCGCCGACGTCGCCGCCGAATGCGTGCGGCAGCTGCGGACCATCCTGCGGGGCGAACCCGAGCCCGCGACCACCCTCTTCACCCCGCACCTCGTGCTCCGCACCACCTGAGTCCCCGCGCGATCAAGGAGGATCGATGCTTCCCCGCCGAACCGTGGCCGCCTTCGCGGCGGCCGGCCTGCTGCTCCCGCTTTCCGCCTGCGGCAGTGGCTTCGACGACTCGTCCCGGCCCGCCACCCAGCAGGCCGGGCCCGCCACGCTCAAGGTGATGATCGCCGCGAGCGGGGGCGCCGAGCTCAAGGCCATGCAGGACGCCGCGGCCGCGTGGCACCCCGAAGGATCGAAAGCCGAGGTCGTCAGCGCCAACGACCTCGCGCAGCAGCTCAGCCAGGGGTTCGCCGCGGGCAGCCCGCCGGACGTCTTCGCCGTCGACGCCACCAAGTTCCAGGGCTACGCCGACGAAATGCTCCCGTACGGCGACGGTCTGTCCTACAAGGACGACATCTACCCGACGCTGCGCACGACGTTCACCAAGGACGGCAAGCTCTACTGTGCTCCTAAGGACTTCTCGACCCTCGCCCTGGCGATCAACACCGACGACTGGGCCGCCGCCGGCCTCACCGACAACGACGTCCCCAAGACGTGGGACCAACTCAAGACCGTCGCGCAGAAGCTGACCACCGGCGGCCGCACCGGGCTCGTCTTCAACGACACCCGCGACCGCATCGGCGCCTTCCTCGTCCAGGCCGGCGGCTGGGCCGTCGACGCCGACCAGAAGACGGCCACCGCCGACACGCCGCAGAACCTCCAGGCCCTGACCTACGTCCGCGACCTGCTCGCGTCCGGGGCGGCCAAGTACCCGAAGCAGATCGGCGCGGGGGACTCCGGCGAGGCGTTCGGCCAGCACAAGGCGTCGATGAGCATCGACGGCAACTGGATGGCCGGCGGCATGAAGAAGGACTACCCGAACGTCAAGTACCGCGTCGTCGCGCTGCCCGCCGGGCCGGCCGGGCCCGGGACGCTGTCGTTCACGCAGTGCTGGGGCATCGCCGCCAAGAGCAAGTTCCAGGAGCAGGCCAAGCAGCTCGTCGACTCGTTCATGCAACCGCAGCAGCAGCTTGCGTTCGCCGAGGCGTTCGGCGTGATCCCGTCGCGGCAGTCCGTGCGGACGCAGTACGAGCAGAAGTTCCCCGCGCAGGCCGCGTTCGTCGCCGGTGCCGAGCACGCGCACGGGCCCGTGACCCTGACCAAAATGGACCCCGTGCTGACCGACTTCGACGCCCAGCTGCAGCAGCTGCCGGGCGCCGACCCGAAGCGGATCCTGCAGCAGCTGCAGCGCAACACCGCGGCCGCGCTGGGGCAGTGACGCCATGGGCACCGTCCTGACCGCTCCGGCCGCCGCGCCCGCGCGGGGCGGCCGGAGCCGCCGCCCCCTCCGGCGCGACGGCCGGGCCGGCTGGCTCTTCCTCGCCCCGACGCTGCTCGTGCTCGGCCTGTTCATGGTGCTGCCGATCCTGATGGCGCTCTGGGTGAGCGTCAGCGACTGGACCGGCAACGGCAGCCCGTTCTCCTCCCGCGTGCACTTCGTCGGCGGGGACAACTACGCCGCACTGCTCGCCGAACCCGGGCTGACGCGGCAGAACTTCGCCACCAGCGTCCGCAACAACGGCTACTTCGTGCTGTTCGTCGTGCCGCTGCAGACGGCGCTGGCGTTGTTCCTCGCGCTGACCCTGCACCAGAAGAAGCTCAAGGGGCGCCAGTTCTTCCGGACCGCGTTCTACTTCCCGACCGTCACCAGCTCGGTCGCGATCTCGGTCGTGTTCCTCTTCCTGTTCTCCAGCACCGGCACGGTGAACGCCGCGCTGAAGCTGTTCGGAGTGGACGGTCCCAGCTGGTTCGCCGACCCGCGCGGGATCTTCCACCTCGCCTTCGGCGACCCGGCGAACCCGCCGTCCGCCCTGGCCGGCCACGGTTTCCTCGGACTGTCCTGGTGGGACTGGCTTTCCGGCCCCAGCGTGGCGATGTGCTCGATCATCGTGCTCGTCGTCTGGACCTCCACCGGCGGCTTCATGCTGATGTTCTACGCGGCACTGCAGAACCTGCCGCCGTCGGTCGACGAAGCCGCGTTGATCGACGGCGCGACGTCGTGGCAACGCTTCTGGCGCGTCACGCTGCCGCAGCTGCGCCCGACGCTCTTCCTCGTGCTGACGCTCGGCCTGATCGGCACCTGGCAGGTGTTCGACCAGGTCTACGTGCTCAGCCGCGGCAACCCGGCCAACACGACGCTGACCCCGGCCTACCTGTCGTACTCGACGTCGTTCGTCGGCCACCAGTGGGGCCAGGGCGCCGCGATCGCGTTCCTCCTGTTCGTCGTGATCGTCGCCTTCACGCTGGTGCAGCGCTGGGCCCTGCGGGAGCGCCGATGAAGAGGCGCTGGCTGGGCTACGCGGTCCTCGTCCTGGTCGCGGCGCTGTACATCTACCCCTTCCTGATCCAGCTCGCGACGGCGTTCAAGACCGACGCCGACGCCACGGCGCACCCGCTCCTGCCGTGGCCGCAGCAGTGGTCCGTGAGCGTCTTCCGGACGCTCGCCGAGCAGGAGTTCCCGCGCTGGGCCATGAACTCCGTGTTCGTCTCGGTGACGATCACCGTCGGCCGGGTCGTCTTCAACTCCCTCGCCGGCTACGCCCTGTCCCGGCTGAGGTTCCGCGGCCGGAGGGCGGTCTTCGGAGCCGTCCTGGCGGTGATCGCCGTCCCGAGTGTCGTGCTGCTGATTCCGAAGTTCCTGGTGCTCAACCAGCTCGGCATGTACGACACCTACGCGGCGATGATCATCCCGCTGCTGGTCGACGGCACCGGCGTGTTCATCATGAAGCAGTTCTTCGACACCGTGCCGGTGAGCGTCGAGGAAGCCGCCCGGATCGACGGCGCCGGTCCATTCCGGATGTTCTGGTCGGTGGTGCTGCCGATGTCGAAACCGGCGTTGATCACCGTGACCATCCTGTCGTTCCAGGGATCGTGGAACGAGCTGCCGCACTACATCGTGTCGCGGCAGGACCCGGCGCTGAACACGCTGACCAGCGGCGTGGCGAGCCTGGTGTCCGGAGAGCTGGGCCAGGGCAACCAGTTCCCGCTCAAGCTCGCCGCGGCGCTGCTGATGACGCTGCCGGTCGCGATCGTCTACTTCGTCTTCTCGCGCCGGTTCACCCAAGGCACGTACGAAGGAGCCGACAAGTAGCTCAGCGGATCAGCTCGTCGGCGACCCACCGGACGACGCCGTCCGGGTACGGGTTGCCCAAGCCGAGCACGACGTGTCCGAACCCGGCGTCGACGGCCTCTTCGATCTTCTCGCGCGTGGCGGCCGGCTTGGCGTAGTCGACCGGCAAGAAGATCGAACGCAGGATCGAAGCCGGGTCGCGGCCGATCTCCGCGCAGTAGCGGTCGAGGAGCCTGCTGCGGCCGGCGAGGTCGTCGATGTCGCCGCCGCCCGGGATGTTCCACTGGTCGGCGTGCTCGGCGACCACCCGCAGCGTCGCGCTCGCCCGGCCGCCGATCATGATCGGCGGGTGCGGCCGCTGCACGGGCTTCGGGTTGCCGAAGGCGCCCTTCAGCTTGACGTACTCGCCGTCGAAGTCGAACGGTGCGTCTTCCGTCCACAAGCGACGGATGACCGTGCACGCCTCGGCGAGCGCGGCGACGGCGTCGTCCTGGGTGTGGTACGGCAGGCCGTGACCGTCGTATTCCCGGCGGGCCAGGGGATGGCTCGGGCGGGAACCGGCGCCGATGCCGAAGTCGAGCCGTCCGCCGGACACGACGTCCACTGTGGTCGCGATCTTCGCCAGCACCGCCGGCGGCCGGAAGCGGTTGCTGGTGACCATCAGGCCGAGCCGGATCCGGTCGGTCTGCGCGGCCATGGCCGAAAGCAGCGTCCAGCCCTCGTAGATCGGACCGTCCGGGTCGCCGCCGATCGGCATGAGGTGGTCGAACAGCCACGCGTGCTCGATCTCCGGGATCTTGTCGGCTTCACGCCAGACGCGCTGGATCTCGTCGTAGCCGACGTTCATGGGTGCGGTCATGATGCCGAAGCTGGTCATCAGCGCCTCCGCAGGGACTTCTCGAGCAGGGCGGGCGGGGTGTCGAACTTCTCGTGCGCGGCCAGGTCGACCCCGGGCGCGACGACGGCGTCGATCTCGTCGAGGACGTCGGCGGGCAGGACGGTGTCGGCCGCCGCGAGCTGCGCCTGGAGGTGGTCGAGCGTGCGCGGGCCGATGAGCGCGCTGGTCACGCCCGGGTGCGCGGTCACGAACCCGAGCGCGAGCTGAATCAGGGAAAGATCCGCTTGGCCGGCGATCTTGACGAGCTTCTCGACGGCGTCGAGCCGGGCCTGGTTGGCCGGGTCGGAGAGGTCGAATCGCTGGGGCAGGACGCCGGCGCGGTTCGTCGTGATCTCGCGCCCGGCGCGGACCGCACCCGACAGCCAGCCGGACGCCAGCGGGCTCCAGGCCAGCACGCCGAGGCTGTACTCCTGCGTCACCGGGAGCACGTGGGCCTCGATGCCGCGTTGCAGGATCGAGTAGCTGGGCTGCTCGGTGACGTACCGACCCAGGCGGTTTTCCCGGGCGGCCCACTGGGCCTGCACGATCCGGTACGCGGGGAACGTCGACGAGCCGAAGTAGCGGATCTTGCCGGCGCGCTGCAGGTCGGTCAGCGCGGAAAGCGCTTCCTCGTCGCTCGTGGCGGGGTCCCAGCGGTGCATCTGGTAGAGGTCGACGTGGTCGACGTCGAGCCGGCGCAGGCTGTCGTCCAGTGCCTTGAAAATCCAGCGGCGCGAGGTGCCGCGGTGGTTGCGCTCCTCGCCCATCGGCATCGCGGCCTTGGTCGCGAGCACGAGGTCGTCGCGGCGGTTCTTGATCGCCTTGCCGACCATCACCTCCGACTCGCCCTGGCCGTACATGTCGGCGGTGTCGACGAGGTTGACGCCGCCTTCGAGGGCGGCGTCGACGATGGCGGTGGCCTCGTCCTGGGTGGTGCGCCCGATCGCGCCGAAGTTCATCGCGCCGAGTGCGAGGCTGCTGACCTGGACGCCGGTGCGGCCCAGGGTGCGGTACTGCATGAGGGGAATCCTCCGTGAGATGATGGCAAGCGGAACGTTGCTCCGCTAACGATACGGAGCATTGTTCCGGTTAGCAACCCCGGGAGGTGTGGTGACCAGACCCAAGCGCGCGGACGCCCGGCGCAACGAGAAGACGCTGCTCGACGCGGCGGCCGCGGTCTTCGTCGCGTCGGGGGTGGACGCGCCGGTGCGGGACATCGCGGCGAAGGCCGGCGTCGGGATGGGCACGATCTACCGCCACTTCCCGACGCGGGCCGACCTCATCGTCGCGGTCTACCGGCACCAGGTGGAGGCCTGCGCCGACGCGGGTCCCGCGCTGCTCGAGACGGCGTCTTCGCCGCACGCGGCGCTGGCGGAGTGGATCGACCTGTTCGTCGACTTCCTGGTGACCAAGCACGGGCTCGCGGGGGTGCTGCAGGGTGACGGCTTCGCCTCGCTGCACGCCTACTTCCTCGATCGCCTGGTCCCGGTATGTGCGCAGCTGCTCGAAGCCGCCGAGCTGACCGCGAAGGTGCGCCCGCTGGAGCTGATGCGCGGGGTGGGCAACCTGTGCATCGGCGCCGAGGACGGCAACCCGGACTACGACGCCCGCCGGCTGGTCGGGCTGCTGATCGCGGGGCTGCGCGCATGACGATCGAACAGCTCACGACCGACCCGTACCCCCTGCTGGCCCGGCTCCGCGAGACCGAGCCGGTGGCCTGGCGGCCCGAGCTGACCGGCTGGCTCGTCACCCGGTACGACCTCGCGCTGCAGGTCATGCGCGACGCGGCGACCTTCACCGTGGACGACCCGCGCTTCTCGACCGCGCAGGTCGTCGGCCCGTCGATGCTCTCGCTCGACGCGGGTGCGCACACCCGGCACCGGTCGCCGTTCGCCCGGCACTTCCGGCCGCGGGAGATCGAAGACCGGTTCGAAGGGTTCGTCCGCGCCGAATGCGCCCGGCTGGTCGACGGGTTCGCCGCCGACGGCCGGGCGGAGTTGCGGCGGGCGCTGGCCGGTCCGCTGTCGGTCGCGGTGGTGGCCGACGCGCTGGGCCTGGACGGCACCGACACCGCGCGGGTGCTGGCCTGGTACGACGCGATCGTGTCCACTGTGGACGACATCTCGGCCGGTCGCTCGCCGGGTTCCCGTGGCGCGGAGGCGTTCGGCGAACTGCGTGCGCACATCGAGGGCACGGTCGGCCGGCCTTCGCTGCTCACCGAGGCGGCCACGGCGCTGGAGCTGCCGGAGGTGGTGTCGAACGCGGCGGTGCTGATGTTCGGCGGCATCGAGACGACCGAGGGCATGATCGCCAACCTCCTGCTGCACCTGCTGCGCGAACCCGCGCAACTCGAGGCCGTGCGGGCGGACCGCGCGCTCGTCCCGGCCGCGATCGAGGAGTCGCTGCGCCTGGAACCCGCGGCGGCGGTGGTCGACCGGTACGCCACCCGCGACGTTTCGCTGGCGGGGGCGTCGATCGCGCGGGGCGACCTCGTGACCGTGTCGCTCACGGCCGCCAACCGCGATCCGGCGGTGTTCGAGAACCCGGACGTCTTCGACCCGAGCCGTCCGGACCTGCGCAAACAGCTGGCGTTCGCGCACGGGCCGCACTTCTGCCTCGGCGCCGACCTCGCCCGGCTGGAGACGCGGATCGCCGTGGAGACGGTGCTCGACCGGCTGCCCGGGATCGCGCTGGCCGAGCCGGCGGCGCCGTCGGGGCTGGTGTTCCGCAAACCCGTCGCCGTGCCCGCGCGGTGGCTGCCATCATGACCGGATGACGACGTGGCGTGAGGTCGAAGCGGCGGAACCCGAGTTCGCCCAGCGCGTGCGGACGTTGTTCGACGCGCGCAAGCACAAGACGATGGCGACCCTCCGGGCCGACGGCTCGCCCCGGATCTCGGGCATCGAAATGAAGTTCGACGACGGCGAGCTGACGTTCGGGTCGATGCCGAACGCGCGCAAGGGCGCCGACCTGCGGCGGGACCCGCGGGTGGCGTTGCACAGCGCGACGGTCGACCCGGTCGACGGTGCCGAAGCCGACTGGCCGGGGGAGGCGAAGATCTCCGGCCGCGCCATCGACGACGGGGAGCGGTTCCGCGTGGACGTCGCCGAAGTGGTCCACACGCACCTGAACGAGCAGGCGACGCTGCTGGTCGTCGAGTGGTGGACCCCCGAGGGCGGCCTGCGCAAGGTCGAGCGCGAGTAAAGCGCCCCAATGTGGCCTTGGTTGCGTCTCGCGCACCGAAGGCCGCCTTGGGTGCGTCTGACGCACCGAAGGCCACATTGGGGCGCTTGGGCCCGGCCAATTAAGTCAAGCGCTTGACGTAATCATGGATCGTCGCCATGCTCGTCGTAGGGGTCATTCACCAACGAGGAGACCGCCATGACGCAAAGCCACACCGAGCTGCCGCGCTTCCCGTTCGTCGCCGGGACCGCGCTCGCGCCGCCCGCGGAGTGGGCCGAGTTCCGGACGAAGTGCCCGGTCGCGCCCGTGCAGCTGGCCAGCGGGGACGAAGCCGCGCTGATCACCCGCTACGCCGACGTCAAGAACGTGCTGTCCGACCCGCGGTGGACCCGGCCCACGCCCGCCGACAACGCCGCCCGCGTCGCCGACACCGAGTCCGGCGGCGTCTTCAACAGCGAGATGGCGACCGTCCTCCCGCAGCACGGCGAAGGGCACCTCACCTGGCGCCGCACGATCGGGAAGTGGTTCACCGCCAAGCGGATGAACGCGCTGCGGCCCGGGATGGCCGCGATGGCCGAGCAGCTCATCGACGACCTCGTCGCGAAGGGCGCGCCCGGGGACCTCAAGGCCGGGCTCGCCTTCCCGCTGCCCGTCTGGGTCATCTGCGACATGCTCGGCGTGCCCGACTCCGACCGCGACCGCTTCGCGCACTGGTCCGACGTGATGCTCAGCATGACCCGCTACACCCAGGCCGAGTTCGACGCCGCGCAGCAGGAGTTCGGCCGGTACATGGGCGGGCTCATCGCCGAAAAGCGGGCCGAGCCCGGCGACGACATCCTCAGCGCGCTGCTGCCCGAAGGGTGGCCCGACGCGATGCTGGTCGCCACCGGCATCGGCCTGCTGATCGCCGGCCACGAGACCACCGCGAACATGATCGCCAAGATGGTCGCGATGCTGCTCGCCGACCGGACCCGGTGGGAGCGGCTGCTGGCCGACCCGGCGCTCGTGCGCACCGCCGTCGAGGAGTCCCTGCGCTTCGACGCGAACGCCGGTGTCGGCATGTCCCGCTACCTCTCCGACGACTTCGAGGTGGCCGGCACCGTCCTGCCCGGCGGCACGACCGCGATGTGCAGCATGGCCGCCGCGAACCGCGACGAGACCGCGTTCGAGAACGCGTCCGAAATGGACCTCGGCCGCAGCCCGAACCCGCACCTCGCGTTCGGCGCCGGCGCGCACGCCTGCCTCGGGCAACCCTTGGCGCGCACCGAACTGCAGGTGACGCTGGAAGTCCTGCTGCGCAAGCTGCCGTCGCTCGAGCTCGCCGTCCCCGCCGACGAACTGCGCCGCGTCGAAGGGCTCGCCGTCGGCGGGCTGCGGGAACTGCCCGTCCGGTGGTGACCGCGGTCGACCGGGCCTTCGCGACGCGGGAGGCGATCCTGACCGCGGCGGAACGGCTCTACGCCGAACACGGCGTGCTCGCCGTGTCCAACCGGCAGATCAGCGAGGCCGCCGGGCAGGGCAACAACACCGCCGTCGGCTACCACTTCGGCACCCGCGCCGACCTCGTCCGGGCCATCGCCCGCCGGCACTCCGCGGCGGTCGAAGAGCTCCGGGCGCGCATGCTCGCCGACCTCGGCGACGGCGCGGACCTGCGCGACTGGGTCCGGTGCCTGGTCCACCCGTCGACCGAGTACCTGGCGCGGGCGGGCACGCCGAGCTGGTTCGCCCGGTTCACCGCGCAGGTGATGACCGAGCCGTCACTGCGGTCGGCCGTCGCCGTCGAGACGCTTTCGTCGCCGGCGCTGGCGCGGACCGTCGAGGGGCTCAGCCGGTGCCTGCCCGAGCTGCCCGCCGACGTCCGCGCCGAACGCAACGCCATGACCCGTCAGCTGCTGATCCACACGATGGCCGAGCGCGAACGCGCGCTCGCCGAAGGCGATGACACCCCGCGAGCCAACTGGCGTGAAGCCGCCACCGGCCTCACCGACGCCCTCGTCGGCCTCTGGCTCGCTCCCGTGACACCCCGCAACCCAGGAGAGGAACAAGCATGAAGGTCACTGTGGACGAAGGAAAGTGCTGCGGCGCCGGCACCTGCGTGATGCTCGCGCCGGACGTGTTCGACCAGCGCGACGACGACGGCATCGTCATCCTCCTCGACGAAACCCCCGGCGAAGAGCTGCACGCGACCGTCCGGGAGGCGGCGAGCGTCTGCCCCGGTGTCGCGATCTCGGTCAGCGAGGACGCGTGAACGTCCTCGTCGTCGGTGCTTCGGCGGCCGGGCTCGCGACCGTGGAAGCCCTGCGCCGCAAGGGCTACGACGGTCGCGTGACCGTGCTGGGCGCCGAGGCGCACCTCCCGTACGACCGGCCGCCGCTGTCCAAACAGGTCCTCGCCGGGAGCTGGGCACCTTCGCAAACGAGCCTGCGCACTCCCGACGCACTGTCCGCATTGGACACCGAGTTCGTGCTCGGCGACCCGGCGGTGCGGCTGGACGCCCGTGCACGGACCGTCCACACGGCACAGGGTCGGGCGCTGACCGCCGACGCCGTCGTGCTCGCCACCGGGCTCCGGCCGCGCACGCTGCCGGGCCAGGACGGCCTCGCGGGCGTCCACGTGCTGCGCACGCTCGACGACGCGCTGGCCTTGCGCGCGGACCTGGCGCCGGGCAAGCGGGTCGTGGTCGTCGGCGACGGCGTCCTCGGCGCGGAGATCGCGGCCACCGTGTGCGGCCTCGGCGTGCCGGTCACGCTGGCCGGCCCGCAGCCCGCGCCGCTCGCGTACCAGTTCGGGCCGCTGGCCGCGGGTCTGCTCGCCGACCTGCACATCGGCCGCGGTGTCGACCTGCGGCTGGGAAGCGCCGTCACCGGACTGTCCTCTTCAGATGGTCGAGTCAACGGTGTTCGCCTGGAAACCGATGAGGTGCTGCCCGCCGACGTCGTCGTGGTGGCGTTCGGCGCGGCCCCGGCGACGGAGTGGCTGGCGGGCAGCGGAGTGCTGTGCGACAACGGTGTCGTGTGCGACTCCCGCTGCCGCGCGGCGGACGGGATCTACGCGGCCGGCGACGTGGCCCGCTGGCACCACGAAGGCCTCGACGAGCTGCTGCGCCTGGAGAACCGGACGAACGCGACCGAGCAGGCGGCCGCCGTCGCGGGCAACATCCTCGGCGAAGATCGCCCCTACACGCCGGTGCCGTACTTCTGGACCAACCAGTTCGACGCGCGCATCCACGTGCACGGGACGCTGTCCGCGGACGCCGAAGTGTCCATTGTGGAAGGCGAGGTGGCGGCGGGCCGGTTCGTGGCGCGGTACCACCGGCGTGGCGAGGTCGTCGGCGTGCTCGGCTGGAACATGCCCAAGCAGGCCCGGCAGCGTCGCCAGGAGATCGCCGGGGCCGCGGTGTTCGCCGGGAAGCCGTAAGCACATACCCCCGTTCGTCGGTTGACGACGGCGCGGGGGAGGGTGACCCTGTTCACGTTAACATCGTGGAAGGGGCGGTCATGGCGCTGCGTTCCCGGATCTTCGGCGTGCTGGCGGCCGTCGTCCTCCCGCTGCTGCCCGTCGCGCCCGCTTCGGCGGCCGCGGCCGTGTCCGCGACGAAGATCGGGGACACCCGGCTCGACGCCACCGCGCTGTACTTCGTCTCCTACGACGGGCTGGTGAACAACGACTCCTTCCAGCAGAGCGGGATCTTCAGCTACGCCGGCTACCAGTACGCGGCCTGGTACACCGCCGACCGCAGCGCCGTGCTCGCCCGGCGGGCCGGCACCGGCGCGTGGCAGACCGCCGTGCTGCCGCACAAGCTGACCGTCGACGACTCGCACAACGTGATCTCGATGGGCGTCTCCCCCGACGACGGCCGGCTGCACGTGGCCATGGACACCCACGGCACCCAGGTGTTCTACGTCGAGTCGGTCGCGGGCCTGCTGTCCGCGCCGGCCTCGCACGCCTGGACCCCGGCCGCCTTCGGCCCGGTGCAGCGCACGCTGAACGGCGTCGACCTCGGCGCGATCACCTACCCCCAGTTCGCGGTCACGCCGGAGCGGCGGCTGCAGCTGAGCTACCGGACCGGCACGTCCGGCAACGGCGTCAACGAGCTGGCCGAGTACAGCGGCGGCAGCTGGCGCAAGCTCGGGAAGTGGACGTCGGCGACCGGGTCGTGGACCTCCGGCAACGGCGTCACCAGCACGACCCGCAACATGTACCTGCACGGCATCACCTACGGCCCCGGTGGCCGGCTGCACGCCGCTTTCACTTGGCGCGAAGGCAATTCCGGCGTGCTCTGCAACGCGGGCGGCCTGGCCAACCACGACACCGGGTACGTCTACAGCGACGACCGCGGCCGCACCTGGCGCAACAACGCGGGCGCGGCCGTCGCGACGACCGGCGGCACGCCGGTGGCGGTGGGGTCGCCGGGCACCGTGGTCGACCCGCTCGGCGTCGACCACGGCCTGATGAACCAGGAGAGCCAGGCCGTCGACTCCGCCGGGCAGCCGCACGTCGTGATCAGCTACGTACCCGGCCGGTTCACCCAGTGCGTCACGAACTACTCCGCGCAGCGCAAGCAGTACGGCCGGACGTTCTTCCTCAGCCGGGCCGCCGACGGCAGCTGGACCAAGCGCGAAGTGCCGGTCGCGCCCGGGTCCACCCAGCGCACGAAGCTGGTGTTCGACCGCGGGGACAACGCTTACCTCGTGATGCCGTACGGCCGGATCGTGGCCGCGTCGAAGGCGAGCGGCTGGACCGACTGGACGACGGTGTACACCCCGGACCTGAACGCCTTCGGCGAGGTCGACGTCGACGACTCGCGCCTCGCCGCCACCGGCGTGATTTCCGT
The DNA here is from genome assembly GCF_044759945.1 of Amycolatopsis sp. NPDC098790. Classification (NCBI taxonomy): domain Bacteria; kingdom Bacillati; phylum Actinomycetota; class Actinomycetes; order Pseudonocardiales; family Pseudonocardiaceae; genus Amycolatopsis; species Amycolatopsis sp. NPDC098790. The sequence continues at coordinate 327,902 of NZ_JBIWAI010000004.1, read as the reverse complement.
GCTGTACCAGCAGGTCTCCACCGGAACGACGCCGTCGCCGATCCGGGTGGCCGACTTCCGCCTCGGCTGAGGACTACTCGACGGTGACGGACTTGGCGAGGTTCCGCGGCTTGTCGATGTCGTAGCCCAGCGTCAGTGCCGCGTGGTAGGCGAGCAGCTGCAACGGGATCGTCAGCAGGATCGGGTCGAGCTCCGGCTCGGTCCGCGGCACGACGATCCGCGGGACGTCCAGCTCGCCGAAGTCGACGTCCTCGTGCGTCACGGCCAGGACGGACCCGCCGCGGGCCTTGATCTGCTGCAGCGCCGCCAGGTTGCGGCCGGCCAGCTCGTCGGCGGGCACGATCGCGACTGTCGGGAGCGTGTCGTCGATCAGGGCCAGCGGGCCGTGCTTCAGCTCGGACGTCTGGTACGCCTCGGCGTGGCGGTAGGAGATCTCCTTGAACTTCTGCGCGCCTTCGCGGGCGACCGGGAACCCGCGGACGCGGCCGATGAAGAACAGGCTCTTCGCGGTGGCCGCGGCCTTGGCGTGCTCGGCGATCGCGGGCTCGTCGTCCAGGATGGACTTGATCTGGCCCGGCAGCGCGCGGATCGCGTCGATGATCCGCTGACCGTCCGCATTGGACAGATCGCGCACCCGGCCCAGTGCCAGCGCGATCAACGCGAAACCGACGGCCATGTTCGTCAGCGCCTTGGTCGAGGCGACCGCGATCTCGGGGCCGGCGTGCAGGTAGACCCCGCCGTCGCAGGCGCGGGCGATGGTCGAGCCGACGACGTTGACCAGGCCGACCACCCGGCCGCCCTTGCGCTTGATCTCCTCGACCGCGAACGCGGTGTCGATCGTCTCGCCGGACTGGCTGACCGCGATGTAGAGCGTGTCCGCTTCGATGATCGGGTTGCGGTAGCGGAACTCCGACGCGGCTTCGGCGTCGGCCGGGATCCGGGCCAGCTCCTCGATCATCGTCGCGCCGATCTGGCCGACGTAGTAGGCGGAACCGCAGCCGAGGATCTTCACGCGGCTGAACCCGCGCAGCTCCCGCGGCGTCAGGTTGAGCCCGTCGAGCCGGGCGACGCCGAACCGGTCGTCGAGCCGGCCGCGGATGATCCGCTCGACCGATTCGGGCTGCTCCTGAATCTCCTTGACCATGTAGTGCGGGAACCCGCCGAGGTCGAGGTCTTCGGCGGCGATGTCGATCTCGGTGGCCGGCTTGGTGGTGTCGCTCTCGTCGACGGTGAAAGTCCGGTAGCCGGTGGCGAAGACCGTGGCGAACTCGCCGTCGTCGAGGTGCGCGACCTGCGAGGTGTGCCGGACCAGCGCAGCGAGGTCGCTGGCGACGAACATCTCGCGCTCGCCGACGCCGATGATCAGCGGCGAGCCGTTGCGCGCGATCACCAACCGGTCCGGGTGTTCGCTGTCGGCGACGGCGATCGCGTACGTGCCGGTGATCCGCGAGACGGCCTCGACCACGGCGTCTTCGAGCGTTTCGGCGGCCGAGCGCGCGATCAGGTGGGCGAGGACCTCGGTGTCGGTCTCGGAGGTGAGGGTGACGCCGGCGTCGGCGAGCTGGGCGCGCAGGGCGTCGGCGTTGTCGATGATGCCGTTGTGGACGACGCTGATCCGGCCGTCTTCGGACGTGTGCGGGTGCGCGTTGGCCTCCGACGCCGGCCCGTGCGTCGCCCAGCGCGTGTGGCCGATGCCTGCCTTGCCGGCGAGTCGTTTCGGCAGCGCGGCGGCGAGGTTGCGGACCCGGCCGACGACGCGGTGGACCTGCGGGGCGCCCTTGGCGCCGAGGACGGCGATGCCCGCGGAGTCGTACCCGCGGTACTCGAGCCGGGTCAGGCCCTCGAGGAGGATGGGGGCGGCGTTCTGGCCGCCGATGTAGCCGACGATCCCGCACATGGCGAACCTTCTTTCAGCCGTAGACGATGCGCCGCAGCTGGCGCTCGGACAGGTCGGGTGCGGCCACCAGCCGGCCGCGCAGCTCGGCGGCGATGAGCGGGAAGATCTCGGGGTTCTTCCGGCCCTCGGCCTGCAGCTCGGCGTGCCGCCGGCGGACGTAGCCCTCGGTGGGCGTCCGGTAGTAGGCGAGGACGTCGTCGACGACGCGGGCGGCGACCCCCGGCGCCAGCCCGGTGGACGCGGCCACGCGCTCGACGATGTCGGTCTCTGCCACGTCGGCCATCATGCCCTGCGGGTGTCGCGGGTTCCAAGTTCTTGCCCGAAATCGGGCAAGCTTTACTGGTTGGACGGTTTAGGGGTTGCGTGTGTCGGTCTACCGCCTGCTTCGACCAGGGGGAGCCGGACCGCCGCGTGCGGGATGACGCCCAGCTCGACCAGCGCCGCCTTGGCCGCCGTCGTCCCGGGGCCGGCCCGCATGATGGCCTCCACCAGCGGGATCAACGACCGGTTGATCGCCCGCGCCGACTCCAGGTCGCCACGGCCGACCGCCGCGATCAGGGCCGCCGTGCGGTCCGCCACCACGTTGCCCACCACGCTGACCACGCCCGCCGCGCCGCACGCCAGGTACGGCAGGTTCAGCTCGTCGATGCCGCAGTAGTACGCCAGTCCCGTGGCCGCCATCACCGTCGTCGCCTCGAACAGGTCGCCCTTCGCGTCCTTGACCGCCCGGATCCGGGGGTGCGCGGCGAGTTCGGCCAGCGTCGACGGCGTCATCGCGATGCCCGCGCGCGCCGGGACGTCGTAGAGCATCACCGGCAGGTCGGTCGCGCCGGCCACCGCGAGGCAGTGGGCCACGACGCCGGCCTGCGTCGGCCGGGAGTAGTAGGGGCAGACGAGCAGGAGCCCGTCCGCGCCGGCCGCCTCGGCGTCGCGGGCCCGGCGGACGCTCGCGGCCGTGTCGTACGTGCCGACGCCGGCGATCACCCGGGCGCGGCCGCCGGTTCGCGCCGCGACGTTCCGGACGAGCCCGGCGGCTTCGGGCTCGGTCAGGGTGGGGGACTCGCCGGTCGTCCCGCCCACGACGAGTCCGTCGCACCCGGTGGCGAGCAGGTGGTCGACGAGGCTGGCGAGGCCGGGTTCGCTGAGCGCCCCGCCGGGCTCCATGGGGGTCACCATCGCGACGAGGTTGGCGCCGAAGTCGGTCATGCCGTCGACCGTGCCCGGCTTGAATGCTGCGGTCCAGTGACGGTTTCTTGCCGGTATTGCGTAGCCTGGCTTGATGATCGAGGTGGGCGCGCTGCGCGCGTTGCGGTCGGTGGCGGCGCTCGGCACGCTGGCCCGCGCGGCAGACGAGCTGGGGTTCACGGCGTCGGCGGTGTCGCAGCAGCTCAAGCGGCTGGAGCGGCAGGTCGGCGTGCCGGTGCTGGCGCCGGCGGGGCGCGGGGTGGTGCTGACCCCGGCCGGCCAGGCGATCGTCGACGCGGCGCCGTCGGTCTTCCAGGCGTTGGAGCGCTGTGCCGAGGCGGCCCAGTCGGTCTCGGAAGGAGCGCCGCGCGGCACGCTCCGGGTGGTGGCGTTCTCGACGGCGATCCGCGGCCTGCTCGCCCCGGTGCTGCGGGGACTGGCGGAGCGCTGCCCGGACCTGCGCGTGCAGATCACCGAACAGGACCCCGACGAGGCGTTGCGCAGCGTGGACGCGGGAACGGCCGACCTCGCGCTCGTCCACGACGCCGACGGGCTGCCGGCCCCGCTGCCGCCGTCGATGACGCAGCTTCTGGTGCACACCGACGTCGGTGACGTGGTGCTGAGCCGCGCGCACCCGCTGGCGTCGGCCGCCGCGCCGCTCGGCCGCCTCGACCTCGCGGGGCACGCGTGGGTGACCAGCCCACCGGGAACCGTGTGCCACCAATGGTTCCGCCGCCTGTTCGCGGACGCGCCGGAGGAGCCGGACGTGCGTCACCTGGTCGACGACTTCGCGACGCAGCTGGCGCTGGTCGCGTCGGGGGAGGTGATCGCGTTGGTCCCGAGACTGGCCCGGCCGCCGCTGGGGGACGGTCTGGTGGCTCGTCCGTTGCACCGGCAGCCGAAGCGGGAGGTTCATGCGGCGTGGCGGCGAAGTGCCGACGCCAGCCCGGCGATCCGGGCGCTGCTCACGGAACTCGGTCGAGCTTCCCCTCCCACGCCGGCGGCGCCAGGTCGGTGACCCCGACGCGGGCCAACGCCCGCCGGGCCGTGTGGTCCACCAAGTCGTCCACCGTTGCCGGGTGCGGGTAGAACGCCGGGACCGGTGGGGCGATGATCGCGCCCGCTTCGGCGGCCGCCGTCATCGATCGCAAATGCCCTACGTGCAACGGTGTTTCGCGGACCATCAGCAGCAGCGGGCGCCCCTCCTTGAGGCACACGTCCGCCGCGCGGCTGACCAGGTCGTCGGTGTAGCTCCACGCGATCGCCGACAACGTCTTGACCGAGCACGGCGCCACCAGCATCGCGTCCACCGGGAACGAGCCCGACGCGATGGACGCGCCGATCTCGCCCGGCCGGTGGTGCACCGCCGCGAGCTTTCCCAGGTCCGAAGGGGAAAGCCCGCACTCGTGGCGGACGGTCACCGCGCCCGCCTTCGACATGACCAGGTGGACCTCGACGTCCGGCCGGTGGGCCAGCAGCTCCAGGATCCGCACGCCGTAGCACGCGCCGCTGGCCCCCGTGATCGCGACGACCAGCGTGGTCATTCGATCGCCTCGATGCGCCGTCCGGTCTTGTCCGGCGCCGTGATCGCGAGGACCGCGGCGGCGACCGGGCCGACGATGCCGAGCGCCAGCGCGAGCGGCACCGTGCCCGCCAGCGACAGCGCCACCAGCGGGAACAGCCCGGCGCCGAACCCGCGTCCGGCGTAGTAGGAGAGGTTCGACCCGCTCGAGCGCACGCGCGTCGGGAAGAACTCGGCCATCCAGATGCCCAGCACGCCGAACCCGCCGCTGCCGCCGGCGCACATCATCAGCGCCCAGAACGTCGGGTACGCCCAGAAGTCCGTGCCGATCTTCGCCGAGCCGCTCACGACGAGGCTGAGGAACCAGCCGAACCCGAGGATCCCGAACACCGCCGACGCGAACATCGCCCACTTGCGCTTGAGGACGTCGGACAGGATTCCGGTGAGGGGGTAGGTGATCCCGGTGACGACCAGTCCCAAGAGGACGATCAGGCTCGCGGTGCCCAGTGGTACCTTCTCCACCTTGATCAGGAACGTCGACAGGTACGAGATGAGCGAGTTCGTCGTCAGGAACAACGCCGTCGCCAGCGCCATGAACACGATCGTGCCCCACGCGTAGCCGCCGCGGAACACGTCGAACAACGGGACCTTGGTGCGCCGCAGCTCTTCCGGCACGCGTCCGGCCTTCAGCTCGCGCTGGTAGAGCAGCCACTGCTCGGATTCCGGCAGCAGCACGGCCGACGCCACGCCGATCACCAGCGTCGCGAGTCCGATCAGGACGTACCCGGTGCGCCAGCCGCGGTCCTCGCCGAACGCGACGAGGCAGGCGTAGACCACGCCCTCGGTCAGGATCTGGCCGACGAAGTACATCGCCTGGATCGAGCCGCCCATCATGCCGCGCTTGCGCGTCTTCCAGCACTCGGCGAACATCGAGAACGACAGCCCGAACAGCCCGCCCATCCCGACGCCCGCGAGCAACCGGGTCAGCAGGAACAGGAAGTAGTTCGGGGCGAGCCCGCCGAGCAGCGCGGCGACGCCGAACGCGAGCACGGACCCGGTGTAGGTCCACCGCCTGCCGTAGAGGTCGCCGAGCCAGCCGCACAGGATCCCGCCCGCGATCGAGGCGAACCCCTGCAGCGTCGCGACCTGCACGATCTGGATGGTGCTGACGTGGAAGCTCTCGGCCAAATAGGACAGTGGGTAGCCGACGAGGTTGAGCTCGGCGCCGTCGAAAAGCGTGCCGAGGAAGGCGAAGAAGAGGATGCGGGCGGTCTGCGGGCGTGCCGAAGTGAGCCCACCGGCACCGGTGGGCGTGCGCAGGGTCGACAAGGAGGTTCCCCTTTCCGGGGATCAGTCGGGCAGCTGGTGGCCCCGGGTCTCGGGGCAGAACGGGGCGACGACGAGGCCGAGCACGTAGATCGACCCGACGGCGGTCGCGGCGACGCCGTACCCGCCCAGCTTCGAGATGATCGCGCCGGCGGTGAGCGGGCCGAGGAAGGCGATGAACCGCGCGGCGTTGAACACGAACGCCGCGCCGGTCGCGCGCAGGTGGGTGGGGTAGAACTCGGGCAGCCACACGGGCATCCAGGTGTACTGGCCGAGCGTGAAGAAGCCGTTGACGACGAGCACGACGACGATCAGGCCGAGGCTGTGCGTCCACAGGAACAGCACCGGGGTGAGGACGAGCGACGCGGCGAAGTACAGCAGCACCGCGGGTTTCCGGCCGACCCGGTCGGCGATGAAGCCGAAGGCGATGTACCCGGCGATCGCGCCGGCGTTGTAGATCATCCCGGCACCGCTCGCCCACGAGGTGGCCGAATGCCCGTCGGCGGCGGCGCGCGAGGCGACGTAGGCGGGGACCCACGTCGAGATGCCCCACCAGCCGAGGGTGGTGACCAGGGACATCAGCGAGCCGAGGATGGTCAGCCTGCGCAGCTTGGGGTCGACCAGGATCTGGCGCAGGGTGAGGCGGGTGAACGACTTTTCGTGAGCGGTCAGCTCGCCGTCCCGCTGCTTCAGCTCGCGACGCCGCCGGTGCGCACTGGTCCACGACTCGGACTCGGGCACCTTGCGGCGCAACCACAACGCGAACAGCGCGGGCAGCACGCCGATGAGGAACATGTACCGCCACGAGTCCGGCCCCAGCGGCGCGATGAAGTACCAGCACGCCGAGGCGACGAAGAACCCGAGCCCGAGCCCGCACTGCATGAGGCCGGCGGCCTTGGCGCGCGCGTGCGCCGGCCAGGTCTCGGCGACCAGCGAGGTACCGGTGCCCCACTCCGAACCGAGCGCGAAGCCGGTGATGAACCGCAGGACGAGGAACGAGGTCCACGACCAGGAAACCGCGGTGAGGCCGGTGAAGGCGGCGTAGAGCACCATCGAAGTGAGGAGGGCCTTGCGGCGGCCGAAGTAGTCGGCGAACACCCCGCCGGCGATCCCGCCGAAGCCCCAGCCGAGCAACGTGACGGCGATCGTGGCGCCGGTCAGGAAAGACACTTGGGTGGCCGGGGCGCCGGGCTCGAGTGTCCTCAGGACGAGACTGGCGGTCAGGATGAGCGCGTAGGTCTCGAAGCCGTCGAAGAGCCAGCCGAGGTTCGCGGCGAGCAGGGACCGCCACTGGGTGCGGTTCAGTGTCTTGGCCCAGGGTTTCCGGGCGAGCGCGACCTCGGACACGGGATCTCCTTTCCGGGCCGCCTTGGGCCGGAAGTCTTGTCCTCTAGGTAGGACATCGAGTCCTGCATGCGGAACCGTAGGTCAGGTGGTGGCGGAGGTCAAGGAGTGGTCCGGGATGCTGGACTCGGGTCTCGTCCGCAGGTGCGGAGTCAGAATCTAAATTGATCCGCAAATGCGGTTTTCTGCTGGACTTGCGGCCAGATTTGCGGACCAGGGCGAAGGTGATCCACAGTGGACTTTGCGGGGTTGGCCTTCGATGGGCGGCTTCGGCTGGGCGGCCTTGGCGGGGTGGGCCTTGGGTGGGCGGCCTCGGCCGGGCGGGCCTTGGTCGGGCGGCTTTAGCTGCGTGACCTCGGCGGCTTCAGCTCGGCGATCCCCACCGAGCGCCCTCAAGCAGGCGACCTCAGTCCGCGACCTTCGCCGCGCCGCCGGTGCGTTCGGTGATCTGCGCGGCGCACTCCCTGATCAGCGACCCATAATGATCCACAGTGGACTCGTTCAGCTCCGAAGCGAACGCCAGCGAGCAGACCACCATGCACACGTGACCCTGCGCGTCGAACACCGGCGCCGCCACGCCGGACTGGCCGAGGTCGTACTCGCGGATGCTCTCGGCGTACCCGCGCTCCCTCGTGTCCTCCAAGACCTCGCGCAGCTCCTCGCGGGTTGCGACCGTCTCGGGGGTGAACTCCTCCACGCCGAACTGCTCGACCAGCCGGTCCACCTCGGCCGGGTCGGTCCAGGCGTGGAACGCTCGCATGATGGCCGGTGCGGAGAACGGGAACGTGTCGCCCACGCCGACCGTGATGCGCACTCCCTTGCCCCGGTCGCCCTTGGCCAGCACCGAGTACGCGCCCTTTCCGTGCGGCTGCACGGCGAACACGACGAAGTTGATCCGCTGGTTGAGCGCGTCCAGCTCCTGCTGGACGATCTCCGTCATCCAGTCGTCGGACAAGCGCGCCATCGCGAGCAGGCGCGGGCCGAGCGACCAGCCGTCGCGGCTGGTCGTCCAGCCGGCGCGCTGCAGGGTCCCGAGGATGTTGTAGCAGGTGCTGCGGTTGAGCCCCAGCTCCTCGATCAGCACCCCGGAGGCCACCGGTTCCGGCCAGTCCCTCGCGATCCGCTCCAGGAGCCGCACGGCGCTCAGCACCGCTGGTACGTCGCTCGTCATCCTCGCCCCTCGTCGTTCTTCCTTCGCGCACGGTAGCCGAGCGGGTTTGCGTGTCGCCAGGACCGTGTTAGTGTCCTCTATATCAGACACCTAGTCCTCTCTGGTGGTCAGAAATGAAGCTCGGCTCCTCCTTCCTCGTTCCCGCCGGCCACGAACGCGTGTTCGCGCACTTCCTCGACCCCGACTCGATGCGGGTCAGCGTGCCCGGCTGCACGGAACTCGACCGGGCGGACGCGGAGCACTACCGCGGCCGGCTCGTCAACGAGATCGCGCACGTCCGGTTCAGCGCCGGGTTCTCCGCGGAGATCACCGAGCTGGCCGAGCCGGAATTGGTGCGCGCGCTGCTCAAGGGCGAGGACCACAAGCTCGGCAGCTCCATCAAGATCGACGCGCGGCTCGCCGTCCAGCCCGACGGCCCGGATTCGTCCAAAGTGGACTACAGCCTGGACGTCGCGATCTGGGGCCGGATCGGCAGGCTCGGCGAGTCGCTCGTGCGCCGCCGCTCGCAGGAGGTCGAAAAGGAGTTCGTCGCGGCCTTCTCCGAAATCTGCGCCGCCGGTCCGCCGGGGCCGGACAACCCCGGCCTGCGCAGCGTCCTCGAACGCCGGAACGGGCCCGCGCCGGTGACCGGAGGCCCGGTGACCGAAGCCCCGGTCTCCTGGTGGCGCCGCCTCCTCGCGCGTCTGTTCGGGAAGAAGAGCTGATGCCCGTCTACCACTACCCGGACACGCTCGGCGAAGCCTGCTCGCTCATGGCGGCCGGCGAAGACGCGATGGTCTACGGCGGCGGGACGGCCGTCCAGATCCTGCTCAAGCAGGGCGTCCTCTTCGCGTCCGACCTCGTCGACATCGGCGCCGTCCCGGGCCTCGGGGAGATCACCCGGACCAGGGACGGCCTGCGCGCCGGCCCGCTGGTCACGTTGCGGCAGATGGAAACCAGCCCGCTCGTGCGGGAACTGGCGCCGCTGGCCGCCGAGGTCTACGGCCGGGTCGCCAACCCGCGCGTCCGCAACACCGCGAGCGTCGGCGGCAACCTCGCGCACGGCGACTACCGGCTCGACCCGCCGACCGCGCTGATGGTGCTCGACGCCCGCGTCGAGCTCACGTCGTCGCGGGGCAAGCGCGCCGTGCCCGCGCGCGAGTTCTTCGTCGACTTCCAGCGGACGGCCCTCGAACCCGGCGAGATCATCACCGCGGTCGACATCCCGCGCCAGCCCGAAGACGCGGGCGCGCACTTCGCCAAGCTGTCCAGCCTGGCGGTCAACGACTGGCCGGCCGCGTCGGCCGCCGCGCTGGTCGTGCCGGCCTCCCGCGGCCGCCGCCAGGTCCGGCTCGGGCTCGGCGCGCTGGCCCACGTGCCGGTGTTCACCCAGTTCGAACTGGCCGGCGACACCGGCGTCGACGAAGCCGTGGCCACGGCGAAGGAAGTCGCCCGGCCGCTGATCGACCCCCTGCCGGACGTGCGCGGGGGAAGCGCTTACAAGACGCGGCTCGGCCTGGTGGCCGTCGAAGAAGCCGTGCGAGGTTCCTGGAAGGAGCGTGACGATGAGCGACGGATCCCGTTCCTCGGCCGGCGCCGCCGTCGGTGAGCGGTGGGCCCGCACCGACGGGCGCGCCAAGGTCCGCGGCGAGTTCCGGTACGCCGCCGAAGAACCCGTCCGGCCGTGCCTCGACGTCGCCGTCCACCGCAGCACCCGGCCGCACGCGCGGATCGTCGCGATCGACACCTCCCGGGCGCTCGCGGCCGAGGGCGTCGTCGCGGTCGTCACCGGCGCGGACCTGTTCGCCCTGCTCGGCGACCGGATGCTGACCGGGCCCGCGTTCTCCGACCAGCCGTGCCTGGCCGTGGGCAAGGTCCGGTACGTCGGTGAGCCGGTCGCGGCCGTGCTGGCGCACAGCGTCGCGGCGGCCCGCCGGGCGGCCGAGGAGATCCAGGTCGACTACGACGAGCTGGACCCGGTGCACGACGTCGACGCCGCCATCACCGGAACGTCGTTCGTGCACGAGGAACTACGGCCGTCGGCGGTGTTCGGCGACCTCAAGCACCTGCGCGGCAAGCGCGACACGAACGTCAACTACGAGTTCACCTTGAAGCGCGGCGATCCGGACGCAGCGAAGGGCAGTACGGTGGGCGCCGAGTTCTGGGCGCCGCCGACCCACCACGTGCCGATCGAGCTGCCGTACGCGGCCGCGTGGCCCGAGGGCGACCGCGTCGAGCTGCTGGCCACGACGCAGACGCCGTCGTACGTCCGCCAGAGCCTCGCCGACCTGCTCGACCTGCCGCTCAACCGCGTCCGGGTGCGGACCGCGCCGCTCGGCGGCAGCTTCGGCGCCAAGATGTACGACCGCCTCGAACCGCTGGTCGCGGCGCTGGCGTGGACGCAGCGCAAGGCCGTGCGCATCACCGCCACCCGCGAGGAGGCGTTCCTGCTCACCACGCGCCACGGCGCGGCGGTGTCCGGCAGCATGACCGCGGACGCGGACGGCCGGATCGTCGCCGCCACCGCCGACGTCCGGTACGACACCGGCGCCTACGCCGACGTCGGGCCGCGCATCACCGCGAAGTCGGGCATGGTCGCCACCGGACCGTACAAAGTGGACAACGTGCGGATGCGCTCCCGGTGTGTCTACACGAACAAGCCGTCCGCCGGGCCGTTCCGCGGCTTCGGCGTGCCGCAGGTGACGTGGTCGCACGAGTCCCTTGTGGACGAACTGGCGCGCGAACGCGGTGAGGACCCGGCCGAGTTCCGGCGGCGCAACCTGCTGCGGGAAGGCGACATCGCACCCGTCGGCACGCCGATGCACAGCGCGGACTTCGTCGGCTGCCTCGACGCCGTCACCGAAGCCATCGGCTGGTCCGAGCCGCTGCCGCCCGCAGAGGGGCGGTTCGTGCGCGGGCGCGGCGTCGCGGTCGGGATCAAGGCCGTGCTGACCCCGACGATCTCCAACGCGACCGTGCAGCTCAACCAGGACGGCTCGGCGACCGTGCTGATCAGCACCGTCGACATGGGACAGGGCAGCGACACGATCATGGCGCAGATCGCCGCCGAGGTGCTCTGCCTCGGCGAGGGCCGGGTGCGCGTCATCGGCGCGGACACCGACGTCACGCCGTACGACACGATCACCGCGGGCTCGCGCTCGACCTACCACACCGGCAACGCCGTCCGGCTCGCCGCGGAGTCCATGCGCGACAAGCTGATCGCGCTCGCGGCGAAGCACTTCGACGTGGCGGAGACCGACCTAAAGATCACCGGCGACGGACTGGTCAGCGCCCAGAACCAGGCCACCGTCAGCATCTCGGACCTGCTGCTCGCCCACTTCGGCGCGCGGGGCACCACACTCACCGCCGAGGCGAACTTCAGCACGACGTGGCAGCCCTACGACCACGAGACGGGGCAGTCGCCGCAGGTCACCGAGCACTGGTTCGCCGGCGCGGCCGCCGTCCAGCTGACCGTCGACACCGCGACCGGGCGCGTGCACGTCGAGCACCTCGCGGTGGCCGGCGACGTCGGCCGCGCGATCAACCCGGCCCTGGTCGAGCAGCAGCTCTCCGGCGCGGCGATCATGGGCCTCGGGCACGCGTTGTTCGACCAGCTCGTGTTCGACGAGGGCCAGATCGTCAACGGCACCCTGCTCGACTACCAGCTGCCGTCCATCAAGGACATGCCGGACAAGCTGACGCCGATCGTCGTCGAGAGTCCACATCGGACCGGCCCGTTCGGCGCCAAGGGCGTCGGGGAGACCGCGATCATCCCGCTCGCCCCGGCGATCGCCAACGCCGTGCGCGACGCGACCGGCGTCCGGCTGACCGAGCTGCCGCTCACCCCCGAGCGGATCCTCACCGCGATCACCGAGCAGGAGCAGTCATGAGGGAGATCCAGCTGACCGTCAACGGACGGCGCCGCCGCCTCGCCGTCGCCGACGACGAGCTGCTGCTCGACGTGCTGCGCCGCGAGTTCGGCGTGACGAGCGCGCGCGAAGGCTGCGGCGTCGGCGCGTGCGGCGCCTGCACTGTCCTGGTGAGCGGACGCAGTGTCTCGAGCTGCCTGACCCGCGCCGCGCGGTACGACGACGCCGAGATCACCACGGCCGACGGGCTGCCGGACGGCGACGAGGTGGTCGAGGAGTTCGTCGCGGCCCGCGCGATGCAGTGCGGCTACTGCATCCCGGGGTTCGTGCTGATGGCGCACGAACTCCTCGAAGAGAACCCGCGGCCGACCGACGACGACGTCACCGAGCACCTGGAAGGCAACATCTGCCGCTGCGGCACCTACGGCGAGATCCGCACCGCGATCAAGGCCGCGGCCGCCCGTCGCGAAGCCCGCGAGGGAAGGAAGAGCGCGTGAAAGAGCTGAACGTCCACCGCACCGGGACGCAGGGACGGCCCGTCGTGCTGCTGCACCCCCTGGCGCTCAGCGGCGCGGTCTGGGACCCGGTGGCCGAATACCTCGGGCAGCGGCACCAGGTCCTCGCCCTCGACGCGCGAGGCCACGGACAGTCCTCTTGGGACGACACTGAGTTCACGGTGGAGGACATGGCCGCCGACGCCGCCGCTGTCATCGAGGACTTCGGCGCGGGCCCGGCCGACGTCATCGGGTTGTCCATGGGCGGCAGCACGGCGCTGGTGCTCGCCGCGAGCCGCCCGGACCTCGTGCACCGGCTCGTCCTCGCCGACGCGACCGCGTGGTACGGCCCGGACAGCGCCGCCGAGTGGGCGCAGCGGGCCGAGCGGGCGCTCGGCCTGGACCGTCGTGCCCAGCTCGAGTTCCAGCGGGACCGGTGGTTCGCCGACGCGTTCCGCGCGGCACGTCCCGACGAGGTCGAGCGCGTGTGCGACATCTTCGTCGCGACGGACTCGAAGGCCCACGCGGCCGCCTGCCGGGCGCTGGGCGGGCTGGACGCGCGGGACCGGCTCGGCGACGTCCGGGCCGAAACGCTGGTCCTCGTCGGCGCCGAGGACTACGCGACCCCGCCGGAGATGTCCCGCGAGCTGGCCGCCGGGATCGCGGGCGCCCGGCTGGAGGTGCTCGACCGCGCCCGGCACCTGAGCCTGCTGGAACGGCCGGACCTGTGGCCGGTCGTCGCCGCGCACTTCGCCGGGGAGCCGTCGTGACGGAACCGCTGCTGAGCCTGCGTTCGCACCTCGACGCCGTCGCTGGGTTCGGAGAGCTGCGGACGGTGCGGGGCGCGCACTGGGACCTCGAGCTCGGCGGGATCGCCGAGCTGAGCTACCGGCTGCCCGGGACGCCCGCCGTGCTGTTCGACGAGATCACCGGCTACCCGGCGGGGATGCGCGTGCTCACCGGCAGCACGGGCTCGCCGCGGCGGTTCGGGCGGACCCTGCGCCTGGGCGACGACCTCGACGACGCCGGCGTGGTCGAGGCGCTGCGCGGCAAGCCGTCGCGCTGGGCGGCGGCGGCCCGGGACTTCCCCGTCCGGGCCGTCGACGACGCGCCGCTGCTGGCCAACGAGGTCCCCGGCGAGAAAGTCGACTTGGTGACGTTCCCGGTGCCGCGCTGGCACGAGCACGACGGCGGCCGGTTCATCGGGACGGGCTGCTTCGTCGTCACCAGCGACCCGGACACGGGTGTCCACAATGGTGGGTGCTACCGGATGGAGGTGGCCGACGAGGGCCGGTCCGTCACCCTCGCGGTGGTACCGGGCAAGCACGGCGACCAGAACATCCGGCGCTGGTTCGAGCGCGAAGGCCGCGCGCCGGTGACGGTCTCCTTCGGACACGACCCGCTGCTGCTCGTGCTGGGCGGAACTGAGGTGCCGCACGGGATTTCCGAACTGGAGTACGCCGGTGCGGTGCTCGGCGAGCGCGTCCCGGTCGTGACCGGGCCGGACACCGGGCTGCCGATCCCGGCGGGCAGCGAGCTGGCGATCGAGGGCTGGCTGCGGCCGGACCACCTGCGCGAGGAGGGACCGTTCGGCGAGTGGACGGGCTACTACTCGGGCCGCCGGCGGCCGAACCTGGCGGTGGACATCACGCGGCTGTACCACCGCGACGACCCGATCCTGCTCGGCGCCCCGCCGGGCAAGCCGCCGCACGACTACTCGTACATGCGCACGGTGATGAAGTCGGCGATGATCCAGGACGAGCTGGCGGCGTCGGGCGTCCCGGGCGTGGTCAAGGCGTGGGCCCACGAATCGGGCGGCGGCCGGCTGTTCGTCGCGGTGTCGGTGAAGCAGCGCTACGCCGGGCACGCGCGCCAGGTGGCGTACCTGACCGCGCAGTTCCCGGCGGCGGCGTACATGAACCGGTACGTCGTGGTGGTCGACGACGACATCGACCCGGCCGACCTCGACCAGGTGATCTGGGCGATGTCGACGCGCAGCGACCCGGCCGGCGACATCGAGGTGATGAAACGGACTTGGGGGAGCAAACTGGACCCGCTGTCCGTGGAGGGCGAGCTGCCGTTCAACAGCCGCGCGATCATCGACGCGTGCCGCCCCTACGAGCGGCTGGCGGACTTCCCGCGGGTGGCGGAAAGCTCACCGGAGTTCCTGCGGGACATCGCGGCGAAGTGGCAGACGGCGCTGGCCGGTCGTGAGTGAGGAACAGTGTTCTAACACTGTTTTTCTCACTCACGACCGGCGCGGGACTAGGTGCGGTAGCGGAACAGGATGCGGCCGCGGGCGAGGTCGTACGGGCTCAGCTCCACCAGGACCCGGTCGTACGGCAGGATCTTGATGTAGTTCTTCCTGATCTTCCCGCTGATGTGCGCGAGGACGTGGTGCCCGTTCGGCAGCTCCACCTTGAACGTGGCGTTGCGCAGGCACTCGATCACGGTTCCCTCGACTTCGATGCCGCCCTTATTCGCCATGGCGCACCAGCTCCAGGCTGCCGCCCGACCGCCGGGCGCCGAGGCTGTCGAACAGCGCCGTCGCCGCCGGGTTGGTCTCCTTGACTTCCGCTGACGCCGTGGGGATTCCGGCCGCGTGCAACGAGCCCAGCACGTCGGTCAGGAGCGCCCGGGCGATGCCTCGGCGCCGCTGGTCCGCGCGGACCGCGAGCAGGCCGATCCGCGGCAGCCGCGTCACCTGGACGACCCGGACCAGGCCGACGTACGAACCGCCCGAAGCGGCGGCCGCGTACAGCGCCGGGTCGACGATGGTGTCGCCGTCCGGCCGGGGCAGCACCTCGGCCGGCATCTCCTGCCAGCCGACGCTCGCCTCGACCTCGGCCCGGATCACGCGGTCCAGTTCGCGCAGCGGGCCCTCCGAAGCCGAGCCGCGGGGCACGAGCGTCACGCCCGGAGGCGGGGTCACCGGTGCCTGCCGGGTGGGCACCAGGTACTCCCGCTCGCGACGGCGGATCGTGAAGCCGGCTCGTTCCCAGCCGGCCAGCAGCTCGGCGTCGGTCTCGTCGACGACCGTGTACGAGGAGACGGGCAGGTCGGCCAGCATCGCGTCGGCGAGCTGGTCGAAGACCGAGCGGTGCCAGGCGTCGATGCTGAGGAACGTGCGCCCGTCGGGCCGGGTGGTGGCCTCGCCGCGGCCGGCGACCTGGTCGTCCTCCAGCGCGTGCCACAGCTGATGCGTGATCCGGGTGATCACCACCGCCGGCTCGCCCGAGGTGAAATGCGAAGTTTGCAAAGGTTCGTACCTTTCGGGAGTGCGTCAAGCGC
This sequence comes from Amycolatopsis sp. NPDC098790, assembly GCF_044759945.1. Lineage (NCBI taxonomy): Bacteria > Bacillati > Actinomycetota > Actinomycetes > Pseudonocardiales > Pseudonocardiaceae > Amycolatopsis > Amycolatopsis sp. NPDC098790. Next base: position 311,824 of record NZ_JBIWAI010000004.1, on the reverse strand, counting down.
TCCCGGCGACCCCTACGTCAGTCGCCCGACCGTGACGACGAGGGGAGCACCCACATCGAAACAGCGTTCATGGGGCTCACCTCCCGGCGTCGAGTCACGGTCACCGGCACGATAGCGCGCCGCCGCCGTCCCGCCCACTCATTTACCGGCGCGCGCCACCACCAGGCGGGCGACCAGCGACGGGAACGCCAGCAGCACCAGCACGTAGTAGCCGAAACCGGGCTCGACGAACCCGACCACGACGGCGAGCGCGAACACGACCGCGCTCAGCACGTGGTTCCAGAACACCTCGTCCGTCACGGGTTCGGCGTCCCCGCGGATCGCCGGGTCGCGGCGGATGAGGAACACCATCGTCGTGTGGCACAGGCTGCTGGCCAGCAGCGTCCCCAGGTAGAACAGCACGGTGAAGCGTTCGGACCGGTACGCGCCGATCAGCTCGGTGGGGAAGGGCAGCAGGGCGATCGTCAGCAGCCAGAGGAAGTTCACGCGCACGAGCGCGGTGCTGTAGGAGCGCACGTGCTCGAAGATGCGGTGGTGGACCGACCAGAAGCGGCCGATCACGACGAAGCTGAGCAGGAAGCTGACGATCTTCGACCAGTTGTCCGTCACCGCCTCCACCGCGGGCTTGTGCTCCGCGACCAGCTCCGGCACGAGGTCGGTGAGCGGCAGGACCAGCAGCGTCAGGGCGATCGCGACCACGGCGTCGGTGAAGAACACCAGCCGCTCGGATGATTTCTTCTGCTCCACGTGGCCATCCAACACTACAATCCCGGGGCCATGACCCTCGCCGCCGCGATCACGTTCACCTGGCTCGGGATGGTGCTCGCGATCTCCTTCCTCGAAGCGCCGCTGAAGTTCCGCGCGCCCGGCGTCACCCTGCCGCTCGGGCTCGGGATCGGCCGCGTGGTGTTCGCCGCGCTCAACAAGGTCGAAGCCGTGCTCGCGCTCGGTGTTGTCGTCTTCCTGGTCGCCGGGCCGCGGACGGTCCCGGCCGTCGTCTTCGCCGCGGTCGCGGTGCTCGCGCTGCTCGTCCAGCTCTTCGCCGTGCGGCCCGCGTTGACGCGCCGCTCGGACCGCGTGCTGGCGGGCGAAGACGGCCCGCGCAGCCACGCCCACCTCGTCTACATCGGACTCGAGGTGGTCAAAGCGGCCGCACTGCTGGCCTTCGGCGTCGCGTCCCTCGCCTGAGTCACCGCTTCGGCAGCACCAGCAGCGCGTCGCCGACCGGGCGCTCGCCCGTCGCGTCCGAAGGCGAACTGACCAGCTTGCCGTCGATCGCCATCGCCGTCGAGCCGCCGCCGTCGAGGTTGATCGCCGTCACCGCGCCCAGCCGCGCCATCAGCTTCGCGCCCTCGATCAGCGAAAGCCCTTCGGCGAAGCCCGGTTGACGCCCGTCGGCGGTGACGATCAGCAGCCGTCCCCGCCGGTCGAGGCCGACCATCGTGCGCGGGTTGCGCTTGACGCCCCAGCCATACACGAACGACGGGTCGCCCGGGTGCACGATGCCGTCCGACGCCGCGTTCACCGCGATCCGGCCGTCGCGGACCAGCCACGGGCCGCCGTTGACGACGCCGGTGGGGCGGACCGGGTGCGCGCCCTCGAAGATGCGCGTCCCGACCGGCAGCCTCGTGCCGGGCCGCGCGTGCGCGGTCAGCCACGTCGCCGCCGCGCCGATGCCCTGCACGGTGTGCCCGCCGGCCGGCACGGCACCGCCGGCGGGTCGCACCGCCGTGACGACGTCGCGGGCGTCCAGCACGGCCTCGACGCCGTCGCCGGCCGGGGTCGGCGTGCCGAGCTGCGGGGTGAAGAGCACCAGCTCGTCGGGGTGCGTGCAGGTCGTGTCGTGCAGCGGCCGGTCCGTCGGGACGTCGCCGGGCTCGCCGCAGTTGCGGATCAGGCCGGGCTTGCGGTTGACGCCGTTGACCTCGCGGCCGCCGACGGTGAGCGCGGTCCGCGGGACGCCGATCGACGGCCGGTCGCCGAGCAGCAGCGCGGGCCGCCCGGCGGTGGCTTCGCTCTGCAGGAGGCCCTGGTAGACGCCGATGCCGGCCGGCTCGCCGGGGATGCCGTCGCGCGGGTCGATGACGAAGAAGCCGCCGTTGGTCCCGACGAGCGCGCCCGCGGCGGCCGCCAGCGCCGACGTCGTCCGCCGGCCCGCGACCGACTCCCCGTGCGACGCGACGACGTCCCCGCGGAACCGCCGCGGATTGACGACGGCGACGCGGACGCGTTGCGGGCCCTGCGCTTCCGGCCCGTCCTGGCCGGTCCACTCGACGGCGCCGGGGAAGCCGTTCGCGGCCATGGCGCTCGCGGTGGCGGCGGCCTGCGCGCGGTCGGCGAAGGAGCCGACCCGCACCCGCCAGCCGAGGGCACCGCGTGGGGTGTCGGAGAAGGCCGGCCAGTCGACCTCTTCGGCGCGCGCGGCGAAACCCTTGCCGCGCAAGGCGGTCACGAGGGCGTCGGCGTGCTCGCGGGTCCCGAGCACCGACGCCGGCGCGTCCGGGTCGGGGCTCGACCCGCCGGGCACCTGCGTGGTGACGGTCCAGGAGTTGTGCCCGGTGCCCTCTCCGGTGACCGTGGTGGAGACGGTCAACCCGGGCGCGAGAACGTCCCCGCCGGCCGAGGCGGGCGAACTCAGCGCGACCGTGAGCGCGGCGGACAGGACCAGGGCGAGCGGCATCCTCGTCTTCACGCGAGGCACCGTACCCGGACGGAGTGGCTTGCGCACGAACTTCCGATGTACTCCGGTTGCCGCGTTTATCCGGCGGATTTGTCACGGCACGACGGGCGGAGCGGGGCGGACTCCGTCGGCGGCCACAACCGCGCGGCGGCCGATCGGGTGGTCCGCCCGGAATGACCGGCGAGGCCGCCGGATCCTCCTAAAGTCGTTGTCCACGAACGCAATCGGCGCAGGTACGCGAGACGCGGTGGTGATCATGGCGGTGCCCGGAGAACGGTTCCCGATCGGACGGCGCGCGGTGCTGGGCGGGGTGGCGGCCGTTCCGCTGCTGCTCGCGTTCCGTGCGGCGCCGGCCGAAGCTGCGAGCCTGCCGCCGATCAAGGACGCCTTCGACGGGCTCGTCGCCTTCCTCGTGCCGGGCCGGGACCGGTTCTCCGTCCACCAGGGACGAGCCTCCACTTCGGACGGTGGGGTCGCCGCGGGTGCCGGACCCGCGCTGGAGTACGTCTACGACCAGGCGATCCCGTACCCGCTGGTGGGCCGGCCGTTCGACCTGAACCTGCCCGGCGCGGCGGCCGTCGCGGCGATCCTGAACCTCGTCGCGGCCGAGGTCGCGCCGGCCTCCGTGCTGGGGCCGTTCGCCGCGGCTTTCGCCAACCTTTCCTTCGCCGACAAGGTCGAGGTCTTCCGCCGGCTGGAGGAACCGGGACTCGCCGACGGCACTCCCGTGCGCTTCATCCTCGACACCGTCCCGACGCTGGCGGCGTTCATCGCCTACTCCGAGGCGCCGGTGTTCGACCGCGCCACGAACCGGCTGACCGCGGTGCCGCTGGGCTGGCAGCTCAGCGCGTACCAGGGGATCGGCGAGGGCTGGCCCGAATTCCAGGGCTACTACCGGGGAATCGACCGGGTACCGGACTGAGGAGGACGTCGTCATGCGCGACATCGTGGTCGTCGGGGCCGGTGGCGGCGGGCCCGTCGTGGCCAAGGAGCTGGCCGCCCGCGGGCTCGACGTGCTCGTGCTCGAAGCCGGGGCGCGGCACCTGCGTCCGGAACAGGAGTGGACGCGGCTGGAGGACGACACCAACGACCCCATCACCGGGCGGTTCCGGGTCGGGCCGTCGCGGCGCGAAGAAGCACCGTGGCTGCGGGACTTCCCGCAGAACTCGTTCGTCTGGCAGATCGCCGGCGTCGGCGGGACGACGCTGCACTACTTCGGCAACAACCCGCGGCCGGCCGCCGGCGCGTTCGCCGGGTACGAAGGCGCCGACCGGGCCGAGTACGACACCGCGCACGTTTTCCCGTTCCCCTACGCCGAACTCCGGCCGTACTACGAGTGGTGCGAGGAGACGCTGCCGGTGCGGACGGCGCCCATGGGCACCAAGGAAGCCGTCTTCTTCCGCGGCGCCGAACGCATGGGGCTGACGCACCAGACGTGGAAGGACGTCCGCGGCCCGTCCTACCGGGCGCAGGAGAACGCGATCCTGCAGCCCCAGGGCACCGCGGGCCGCACCGCCGACCCCGCGCGGCTGCTGTTCCCGGAAGCGCGGGGCTGCACCTTCTGCGGGCACTGCTTCCAGGGCTGCCTCGAACCGCGGCGCGCGCCGCGCAACCTCAAGGCCAAGCGGTCGACCGACAACTCCTACGTCCCGATGATGCTGACCGCCGACGCGTGGGCACCGGGCGGTCGGGCGGCGGAGCTCGTCACCGACGCCTACGTCGTGCGGGTGCTCTCGGAGCGGGCCGGCTCGCGCACGGCGGCCCGCGGGGTCGTCTACCGCACGCCGGACGGCGCGTTGCACACCGTGGAGGCGCGCGTGGTCGTGCTGGCCGGCGGGTGCATCGAGAATCCCCGGCTGTGGTTCAACAGCGGGCTGCCCAACCCCAACGACTGGGTCGGGCGCGGGCTGACCGAGCACCACCTCGACTGGGTCGTCGGCACCTTCGACGAGTACACCGGGGAGTCGAAGGGCGCCGGGTCGAACGCCCGCCTCGACTTCCCCGGCTACGGCGGGGTGGAGAACGTCTGCCTGCCCCCGGCGTTGCAGGCCTTCGCCTTCGCCTACAGCGACGCCGGGATGTCCGGCTACTACGACAACGGCGCGGGCGTCGGCCCCCAGGGCGCCGACACGCTCGGCCGCTTGGTGGGCAACGACCTCAAGGCGGCGCTCACCGACGTCAACAAGCTGCTGACCGCGCTGGTCGTCACCGACGACGACGTCCAGGCCGAAAACCGGGTGACGCGGTCGGCGATCATCCCGCCGGACGAGCACGGCCCGGTGCCGCGCGTCGAGATCCGCCACCGCGCCCGCACGGCGCGGACCCGGCGCAACCGCGAGTTCCTCGCCGCGCGGTCGGCCGAGCTGATGCGGCTCGCGGGCGCGCGGAGCGTGCACCGCCTCGACTGGGCGCCGCTGCTGCTCCACGTGCAGTCCAGCATGCGCATGGGGCTCGACGCGGCCGATTCGGTGCTGGACGCGACGGCCGAAGCCCGCTGGGTCGACCGCCTGTTCATCGCCGACAACTCGGCGCTGGCCAACGCGGCGGGCGGCGCCAACCCGACGTTGACGACGCAGGCGGTCGCCACCCGCACGGCGGAGAACATCTTCCGGCGCTACTTCGGCGGCGACCCGTGGGTGGGCCGCGAGGCACCGACGTCGTCGATCGACGACCGGGTCACCCAGGCGGTACTGGCCCGCGATCTCTAGCGCCCCAATGTGGCCTTCGGTGCTCCACCGATGCCCCCGCCGCCACCCTCAACGGAGGCGCTTCGCGCCGCAGTGCCTATTCAACGCAACCAAGGCCACATTGGGGCGCTCGGGGCCGGGTCAGCTCCGGACGTTGTGCTGGGCTTCCTGCGCCCGGTCGGTGACGTCGCCGGTGGCCGACTGGGCTTCGTCCTTCACCGTGGACGCGCTGTCCGCGGCTTCGGACTTCACCGACTCGACCGCCTGCTGCGCCGGCTCGCGCAGGTTCTCCTTGAGCTCCTCCGCCGCGTGCTGGGCGACCGGGGCCAGCTGCTCGCGGGCCAGGTCGGTCGCCTGGCTCGCCAGCTTGCGCTCCGGCTCGCTCGCCGGCAGCAGGGACGACACCAGCCAGCCCGCGCCGAACGCGATCAGGCCGGCCGCCAGCGGGTTGCCCTGCGTGCCGCGGCGGATCTGCTGCGGCGCTTCGGACACCGCGTCGGCCGCGGAGCTCACCTTGTCCTGCGCGGTCGAGGCGGCCGAGCTCACCTTGTCCTGCGCCGTCGAGGCGACCGAGCCCACCTTGTCCCCGGCGACCGACGCGTGGTGGTCCGCGGTGCCCATCACTCGCTCCTTCGCGTTGCCGAACGCCGTCCGCACGCGGCCGACGCGGCGTTCGACGATGCGGCCGGGGCTGACCTTCTCGGTCAGCGCGTTGACGTCGGTGCTCAGGTTCCGTTGCGTGCCTTCGATTTCCCGGCGGATCCGGTCCGGTTCGGTCATGGTCGTTCGCCTTTCAGTGCGTCCGGGACCTGCTGCAGGGTCTCGACGGTGCGTTCGGGTTTCGGGTTGATGCGGCGGAATTCGCTGCGCCCGGTGGCGTACAGGACCGCGCCGGCGATCGCCCAGACCGCGGCCACGATCAGCGCGGCCCAGCCCCCGTCCATCACGTTTTCGAGGCCCTGCCACAGCGCGACGGACAGGAACAGCAGGACCATGTAGCCGGCGAACCCGGCGCCGCCGAACATGCCGGCGCCCTTGGCCGCCTTCGTGGCTTCGGCCTTCGTCTCGGCCTTCGCCAGCTCGACCTCCTGGCGCACCAGGGTGGAGAGGTCCTTCATCACGTTGGACAGCAGTTCGCCGACCGAGCTGTCGGCGACGTCGACGGGCGGGCTCGCCTGCGGCGGGGGCCCGGGTGGCTGGGTCATCACGGCACCTGCCCGGGCGAGGTGGGCCGGCTGGGCTGCGGCAGGGGCTGCGCGCCCGGCTGCGGCGCGGCAAACCCGCCGGGCGTGGTCGGCGGCGCGTCGAGCCGGTCGGCGCCCGGCTGGGGCGCGATGAGGCCGTCGGGACCGACCGGGCCACCCGGCTGCGGGGCGTTGTACCCGCCGGGCGCGACCGGCGGCGCGTCGATGCCACCGGCGCCAGGCTGCGGTGCGTTGTACCCGCCCGGCGCGACCGGCGGCGGGTAGCCCGTCCCGCCCGGGCCGGGAGCCGGCGGCACCGGCGGAACGCCGGCCGGACCCGCGTGCGACGCCGGGGCGGCGGCCGCCTGCCCGTTCGGCGAGCTGTTTTCCTGCTGCTGCTGGGCGACGACGCCGCGGGTGAGCCGTCCGACGAGGGCGCCGGCCACCGCGGCACCCACCAGGAACGTCCCGGGACGGCGGCGGGCGAAGCGCCGCACCTCGTCGAGCAGGTCGCCGGGTTCGCGGTGCTCCAGCCAGTCCGCGACCGAGCGCGTCTTGTCGGACACCTGCCGCGCGACGTCGGCGGCGACGCCCGGGGAGTCGGTCTGTTCGGCCATCCGGTCCAGCTGGCCCGCCAGCTGGTGGAGGCTCTGGGCCGCCTTCCGCTGGCCGTCCTTGGCTTGGGACTCCAGCTGCGCGCGTCCTTCGCGAAGGAGGTCACGCGCCTCGTGCTGAGCGTGCTGGGCGACGTGTTTCGCTTCCTGCGCAGCGGTTTGCGCGACCTCGCCGCCGCGGTCCGCGGCCGTCGAGGCCACCTCGCGTGCTTCGTTCTTGGCGGTTTCCGTCGTCGACGGCGGCGACTGGCCGCCGGATCCCTGTGTCATCCCTACCTCCTTGCGGGAGAGGCACTTCCGGTGCCCTCGGCTTCGTTGAGCGGCGGGCTACCCGGGCGGGATCGGCATAAACCGCCATGCGTGTCCGCGCGAAACCGGGGTAGCCCGCTAGCGGAGGTGGTGGGTGTGCCGGAACTCGTCGTCCGGAAGGCGCGTTCGGCGTGGGCGGGAGTGCTCGCCGGGGTCGGCGTCGCCGCCTTCGTCGACGAAACGGTGTTCCACCAGCTGCTGCACTGGCACCACTTCTACGACGGCTCGACCACCGACGCCGGGCTGGTCTCCGACGGGCTCTTCCACGCGTTCGGCTGGTTCGCGCTCGTGTTCGGCCTCGTGCTCGTCGCCGACCTGCGGCGCGGCGACCGGCTCTCCGGCCGGGCCCTCGCCGGCGGGGTGCTGACCGGAGCCGGCGCGTTCCAGCTGTACGACGGCACGATCCAGCACAAGCTGCTCGGCCTGCACCAGATCCGCTACGCCGTGGACCTCACGCCGTACGACTGGACGTGGAACGTCGTGGCGGTGGTCCTGCTGGCCGCCGGCGTGTTCTTCCTGCGCCGCGCGAAGACGGCGTGACGGCGTGACGGGGCACGGCGGCCCGGCCCCGGCGATCCTGGCCGTGCTGGTGTTGGCGGCCTACGAGCTGGGCGCGTGGCGCCTGCGCGGCCGCGGCGACCGGTGGCCACCGGCGCGCGACGCCGCTTTCGGCCTCGGCGTCGCCGCCGCGATCTTCCCCGCCGCACCCGGGTTCACCGGGCACGTGCTGCAGCACGTCGTGGCCGGCATGCTCGCGCCGCTCCTGCTGGTGCTCGCCCGCCCGGTGACGCTCTTGCTGCGCACCGCTCCGCTCGCGGTGCGCCGCGGGCTCAAGCCGGTGCTGCGGTCGCGCCCGGCGGCGGTGCTGACGTACCCGCCGGTCGCGGCCGTCCTCGACGCCGGGAGCCTGTGGCTGCTCTACCGGACCGGCCTGTTCGCCGCGGCCGGCCGCGACCCGTGGCTGCACGACTTCGTCCACGTGCACGTCGTCCTGACCGGCGTCCTGTTCACGGCGTCGGTGTGCCGGCTCGACCCGCTGCGCCACCGCGTCGGCCTCGGTCCACGCGCGGCCGCGCTGGTCGGCGCCGCGGCCGCGCACGCCGTGCTGGCCAAGTCGCTCTTCGCCACGCCGCCGCCGGGCACGGCCTTCACCGTCGCCGACCGCCAGGCCGGCGCCCAGCTCATGTACTACGGCGGCGACCTGGTCGAACTGGGCCTGGCCCTGGTCGTCGCGCTGAGCTGGTACGCCGCCCGCGGCCGGGCCGTCAGCCGCCGACGTGGATACCCGGCCGGCGCGCCGGGTCCTTCTCCGCGCTGCGGATGATCTCGCGGACCACCGGCGCGGTGTCGCCGCGGCCCAGGATCAGGTAGCGGAACAGGTGCCCGAGCGGGTTGCCCTCCGCCCACTCGAAGTGGCACTGCGGCCGGACGCCGGTGACGTCGCGCAGGGCCAGGAGGATCGCCGCGATGGCGTTCGGCGCCGCGGGGCTCTCCGCGCGCAGGATCCGGTAGCCGTCGATGTCGACGCCCCGCACCTCGAGGACGTTGCTGAACTCCGACGGGTCCACGACGTCGATCTCCAGGAAGATCACGTCCGCGGCGCCGGGGACCGGGTTCATCGAGCGCTGCTCGGCTTCCTTGGCCGAGTACTCCGCCTCGTCGCCGCCTTGCCGCCGGTTGGCGATGATGTGCAGGTTGCCGTCGTGGGCCAGCGAATCGGCGACGAACCGGCGGGCCTCGTCGTCGAACTCGATGCGCTCGGCCCGCAGCTCCGTCGTCCGCGAAACCCGCGACACCAGCGAGACGACGATGATGCCGAGGATGAACAGGGCCGAGATGGCGATGCCGTCCGGCTTCTCGATGACGTTCTCGACGAGCGCGTACACCAGGACGAGCGTCAGGACGACGAACCCGATCGCCGCGCCGCGCTGGTGCCGCCGGATCGCCGAGATGCTGACCGCGACCGAACCCGACACCATCATCGCGAGGATGCCGGTGGCGTAGGCCCCGGCCTGCGCGTTGACGTCGGCGCCGAACGCGACGGTGATGAGGATGCTGATGGCCGTGTAGACGAGCACGACCGGCCGCACCGCGCGGCCCCACTCCGGCGCCATGCCGTAGGACGGCAGGTACCGCGGGACGATGTTGATCAGTCCGGCCATCGCCGACGCGCCGGCGAACCACAGGATCAGGACGCTGCTGATGTCGTAGGCGGTGCCGAAGATCTCGCCCAGCTCGCGGTGGGCGAGGTAGGCCATGGCCCGGCCGTTGGCTTCGCCGCCCTCTTTGAACGCGTCCGCCGGGATCAGCACGGTCGTGACGAAGCTGGTCGCGATCAGGAACACGGACATGATCAGCGCGGCCGCGGTCAGCAGCTTGCGCGTGTTGCGGATCCGCGACTCGAGCTTCTCCTCCGGCGTCTTCCCCTTCGCGGCGACCAGCGGCATCATGCTGACCCCGGTCTCGAACCCGGAGAGGCCCAGCACCAGCAGCGGGAACGCGATCACGGCCGGCCCGACGATGCCGCCGAACCCGCCGCCGCCCGCGGTGAGCGCGTCGGTCCAGCGGGACAGCGCCGCGGAGTCGCCGAGCAGGTCGACGACGCCGACGACCGTGACGATCCCGTTGAGCAGCAGGAAGACCGCGACGAGCGGGATGGCGACGCCGACCGCCTCGCTGAAGCCCAGCAGGAAGACCCCGCCGAGGATCAGCAGCAGCACGACGGTGATGAGCACGGCGTGCCCGTGCAGGAAGCCCGGCAGGTACGGGTTCTCCAGCATGTGCACGGTGGCGTCGGCCGAGGAGAGCGTGATGGTGATGATCCACGACGTCGCGACGAAGCCGAGGAGCGTGAGGACGAACAGCTTCCCGCGCCAGAACGGCAGCAGGTCCTCCAGCATCGCGACCGAGCCCTGGCCGTGCGGGCTTTCGCGGGCGACCCGGCGGTACATCGGCAGCATGCCGAGCAGCGTCAGCGCGACGATCAGCAGGGTCGCCAGCGGCGAGAGCGCCCCGGCGGCGAGCGCGGCGATGCCGGGCAGGTAGGAGAGGGTGGAGAAGTAGTCGACGCCGGTCAGGCACATGACCTTCCACCAGGCCTGCGGGGTGCCGTGGTCCTCACCGCCCTGCCGGCCGACGGGGGCGACGCGGTGCTCCAGCAGCCACCGGGCCAGCCCGGAGGCCGGCGGCTTCGGCGGCACCGGGCTGTCGACGCTCGCCGGCACGGTCACCTCGGGTGAAGCACCCATCCTCGTCCCCTCATCGCTGGACAACGCCGGGCACAAGGATGCCCGACGCGGGACGGGCGAGGCGCGAGGGTCCGCTAGCGGGTCTCGATCACCCGCTTGAACTCCGTACAAGCGCGTTCGACCTTGCGCTGCGGATCGGCGAGCAGCGACGCCACCGCCGCACCCACCTTCCCGCCGGGCGGCGCGTACTCGAGGCTGACTTCGAGCCCGGTACGCCCGTCGCCCTTGTCCTCGAACACGACCACACCGCCGTTGGACACGTCCGGGTCGGCCGCGTCGACCGTCGTCCAGGCGATCCGGTGCGGTGCCGCGTCTTCGGTGATCCGCGCCTCCCACTCGAGCGTCTTGCCCGCCGGGCCGGCGACCTTCCAGCGCGTCCGGGAACCGTCTTCGGTGAGCGCTTCCACCGACTCGACGTCGGAAAAGATCTCCGGGAGCCGGGTCAGCGGGCGCCACCAGTCGTAACACGCCTGGGCGGGCGCCTGGACCTCGATGCGGTGCGTGGCTGTTTCCATGGTCGCGGGCTACCCGCCTCGACCGTCGTTATGCCCGGTCGAGGAGAACGAGTGCGTCGCCGAGCGTGGCCGGGCGCGCCGCTCTTCCGGTCCGGCTCGGCCAGCCGGGCCCGGCCAGGACGAGCCGCGGCACCGGCAGCCGGCGCGGTGGTTCCGCCGCGTGGCTCGCCCACAGCACCACGGCCGCCGGGCCGGTGCGGGCGATCGCGTCCCGCAGCGCGGTGTCCGGAATGGACCCGCCCAGGAACAGCGCCGCGCGGCCGTGCTCGGCCAGGGCCGCGCGCAGGACCTCCAGCGGCAAGGTGTGCCGCTCGCCGTCCGCGCACGCCAGCAGGACCGGCGGCGACGCACCGGCCGGCGCCGGGATGCGGTGCAGGGCCGCGGCGATGGCCCACGACAGCCCGTGCACCAGGTCGACGCACCGGTCGCCGTCCAGGGCGGCCAGCGCGGGCCGGCACAGGTCTTCCCACGTGCCGGCGACGTCGTGGCCGTTCAGGTGCGCGTCCAGCAGTGCGGTCGCCGTGTCGATCTTCAGCCGGCGGACCGCGGAGAGCAGCGTCTCGACGTCGGTGCCGCCGGCCCGGAACGCGCGGGCGGCCGCGGACTCCGCGCCGAGCCCCTGGTCGATCAGGTGCTTCATGCGCAGCAGCGCGTCGACGTCGGCCCGGCCGTACCGGCGGTGGCTGCCCGTCTGGGGCGTGGTCAGCCGCAGGTCGTAGCGGCGGTGCCACGCGCGCAGCGTCGACGGCGGCAGGCCGAGCATGCGCGCGACCGCCCCCGCCGTCCAGGTGACGGCGGGGGCGGTCGCCGGGGTGTCCGCCGGCTCAGGTCCCGGGCCGCTCGACATCGCCGCGCCACGCGCCGGTCTCGCGGCCGCCGCGTTCCTCGATGAAGGTCTTGAAGCGGCCCAGGTCGCCCTTGACCCGCCGGTCGAGGACGCCGAGCTTGTCCGCCACGTTCTCGACGAAGCCCTCGGGGTCGATGTCCAGCTGCGCGGTGACCCGCGTGTGCCGGTCGTCGAGGCGGTGGAACGTCACCACGCCGGCGTGGTTCGGGCCGGTGTCCGACTTCCACGCGACGCGCTCGTCCGGGTGCTGCTCGGTGATCGTCGCGTCGAACTCGCGGGTCTGCCCGCCGACGCTGATCTTCCAGTGCGTGTGCGTGTCGTCGAGCTGCCTGATCTCGTCGACGCCTTCCATGAAGTGCGGGAAGGACTCGAACTGGGTCCACTGGTTGTACGCCGTGCTGACATCGGTTTCGACGTCGACGGTCTCGGTCACGGTGCTCATCGCGGGCGTCTCCTTCCTGATGTGGTCAAGGTGCGGTTACCCCGGGAATCGATGACAAAACGATGCGGTCCGCCTAAAGTCGGGCACGGTGGAAGGGAGGCGCGGTGGCCGACGAGCGGACGCTGAACGTGCGGGTGCGCACGGTGCCCGAAGCCGTCGTCGTCGCGGCCGCGGGCGACCTGGACCTCGGCACCGCGCCGGTGCTGCGCGCCCGGACGCGGGCCGTGCTGGACGACCGGCCGGGTGCGCTCATCGTCGACCTGGACGGGATCGGGTTCTGCGGATCGGCGGGCCTGCAGGTGCTGGCCGAGCTGGCCGCGGAGACGACGGCGGGCGGGGTGCCGCTCGCGGTGGTCGCGGACGGGTACCCGGTGCTGCGCGCGGTCCGGCTCAGCCGGCTGGACGAGGCGTTCGCCGTGCACCCGACCGTCGACGCCGCCTGCGAGTGGATCCGCGACCGGCCCTGAGTCCGCAGTGGACGTCCACTGTGGATGGTCAGGCGGCGGTGCGCACGGTCCGTGCGGTCCGTGCGGTGCTGGTGACGGCGGCGAGCACGGCGTCCGCGTCGAGGGCCGGGTCCCACAGCGCGCACCCGGCGACGTGAGCGAGCCGGCGCCGCCGGTGCGGCCCGGAGTCGGTGAGCGCGACGTCCGTGGGGCGGCCGTTCTTGACCGCGTGCACCGCGCGGGTGACGAGCACCGCCTCCTGACGGGTGGTGCCGAGTTCTTCGGCCGCGGCGAAGATCCGTTCCGCCGCGGCCTGGACGGGATCGGTCATGCTGTTCCTCGAAAGCCCTTCGCGGCGGACCGGCCGGTGCCGGTCCGCCGCGGCCGGGTGCCTCAGGCCTTGATCTGCTTGCGGTCGGAGTCCTCGCCGGCGATCTCGATGCGGCGCGGCTTCGCCTTCTCGGCGACCGGGATGCGCAGCGTCAGGACGCCGGCCTCGTAGTCGGCCTTGATGTGGTCGGCGTCGAGGGTGTCGCCGAGGAAGAGCTGGCGCGAGAAGACGCCGAGCGGCCGTTCGGAGACCTGCATCTGGACGTCGTCGCCGCCGGGGAGCGGGCGACGCTCGGCCTTGACGGTCAGGACGTTGCGCTCGATGTCGAGCTCGATCGCGTCCTTCGTGACGCCGGGCAGGTCGAAGCAGACCACGAACTCGTCGCCGGCGCGGTAGGCGTCCATCGGCATCGCGGCCGGCTTGGACCAGGTGCCGGGGCTGCCGAAGACCTGCTGGGCGAAGCGGTCGAGCTCGCGGAACGGGTCGGTGCGCATCAACATCGTTCTCCTCCTGTTCGACGATCGGGGTTGTCAACACGCACTGCATTTGTAGCATGTCATCCGAACGATGACAAGTACCAAGTCGTCGAAGTGATGACGTCAACCGGGCAGGTCGATCTCGGTGTGCCGCTCGGCGAGGGTCCCGGCCAGCTCGGCCAGCTTGACGTTCAAGTCCTGCGACGTGCGCCGCAGGACGTCGAACGCTTCGTCGGCCGAGACGCCGCGGCGGGCCATGATGATGCCCTTGGCCTGGCCGATCACGTCCCGGCTGTCGATCGCCTTGCGCAGGTGCGCGGCCTGCAGTTCGGCGCGCGTGACGGCGTCGGTGGCCGCCAGCGCCAGCGACGCGTGCGTGGCCAGCAGCAGGAGGACGTCGCGGTCGGCTTCGTCCAGCCCGTTCGGGGAACGCGAGTACACGTTGAGCGCGCCCACGGACGGACCGGACGGCGCACCCGGGATGAGCGCGGTGGAGACGACAGCCCGCACGCCGAGCTCCGCCGCGGCGGGGGCCCACCGCGGCCAGCGGGGCTCGTCGGCGAGGTCGGGTGCGACCGCGACCGCGGGTCCGGCGGGTTCCGCCGACTCGACGCACGGCCCTTCCCGGAACCGGTACTGCAGCAGGTCGAGCTGGATGGCCACCTCGCCGGTCTCCGCGGGCGTGTGGAACTGCCCGTCGGCGTCGATGAGCGTGAAGCTGGCGAGGTCGGCCGAGGGAACCATCGCGGTGGTGGCCTCGAGGACGCGCTTGAGCACGTCCTCGACGCTGGGGGCGGTCAGCAGCCGGCCGGTCAGCCGGGCGAACTCCCCGGCGAGCGGGCCGGGCCGGGTTTCGCCGGCGACGAAGACTTCCTTGTCGTGCCGCCACTCCTGCTCAGACGTCATGGTGTCCCGTCGCCTCGGCGAGCGTCCGGTGCAGGGGCAGCGCGTCCTCGAGCCCCAGGACCCGGACCGGCCGCAGCACCGCCCGTCCCTCGGCGACGACGGCCACCGGCACGTCCGCCGCGCGGGCCACCGAAACCGCTTCCAGCAGCACGCCCAGCCCGCGGGCCGAGCAGAAGGCCAGCCCGGTCAGGTCGATGACCAGCGCTCTCGGCGCCAGGTCGAGCTCTTCGCACAGCAACGAGGCCAGGCGGTCCGTCCGCGCCAGGTCCAGGTCGCCCGTGACGGTGACGACCGTGCGCTCGGCCGTCGCCGTGATCGCCGTGCGGGAAGGGGCGCTCGTCAGCAGGGCGATGCCCGGACGAGTGATGGTGGCTTGCATGGTGTTCTCACCTCGGTCCCGGCCGGCGCGGGAGCGCGCGGGCCCTCGGGGTTCCAGGAGGCGGCTGCTGTGCTCAACCGCAGCGACGACGACACTACCCCGCGCGCCCGCCCCGAGTCACCCGGCGCGCGCCGGTACCGTGCTTCCGATGGGTGACGACACCTGGGCCGCGCTGGCCGGCCGGTTCGCCGACGACGCCTACGCGTCCGTGAAGGGCCGCGTGCGCACGTACGTGCTGCACCGCCAGCTGCTCGAACACCTCCCGCCGCCGCCGGCGACCGTGCTCGACGTCGGCGGCGGCGCCGGGCACCAGTCCTTCCCCTTGGCCGAGGCCGGGTACGCCGTCACGCTGCTGGACTCCTCGCCCGCGATGCTGGCCAAGGCGCGGCAACGGCCGGCCGCCGAGCGCGTGACGTTCGTGGAGGCCGAGGCCGAACACGCCGAAGAGGCCGTCGGCGGCCGGCGCTTCGACGCCGTCCTGTGCCACGGCGTCCTCGGGTACCTCGAGCGGCCGGAGCCGGTGGTCGACCGGCTGTGCCGCCTAGCCGCTCCCGGGGGCGTGGTCTCGATCATGACGGGCAACGCCCACGCGATGGCGGTCCGGCCGGCCCTGGAACAGCGGTGGGACGACGCGCTGGCGGCGTTCGACACGCGGAGCGAAATCGGCGTGCTGGGCGTCCCCACCCGGGCCGACACCGTCGAAGAGCTGAGCGAGCTGCTCCGCGCCGGGGGCGTGGAACCCGTGCGGTGGTACGGGGTCTGGCTGTTCGTCGACTGGCTCGGGTTCGGCGGCGCCGAGGTGGACCCGGCCGACGCGGAACGGGTCGCGGCCGTCGAGTTCGAGGCGGGCCGGCGCGATCCCTACCGCCGGCTCAGCCGCGTCTTTCACCTCGTGGGGCGCAAGGCCTGAGCCGCCAGCGTCAGCAGTTCGGCCAGCACTTCGGCCGCGATGTCGGCCAGTGACCGCTCTTCCCGCAGCCACCGGGTGAACGCGATCCCGAAGACGGTGGCGCCCGACTCCGCGGCCAGCGTGGCCGCGACGTCGTCGACGCCCCGGGCGCGCAGGGCGGCGGCGACCGTCGTGGCCAGGGTCGTGAGCTTGTGGTGCTCGCGTTCCTGCAGCGCGGGGTTGCGGTCGATCACGGCCTGCCGCGCCAGCGAGTGCGGGCGGCGCTCGTCCGGGAAGAACGTCGCCGCCGACCGCAGCGCGCCGGCGACGACCTCGAACGGCGACGCGTCCGGCGGCGCGGCGTCGATGCCGTCGAGGAACGCCTTGACCAGCAGTTCCTGCCCCTGGAAGAGCACCTCGCGCTTGTCGCTGAAGTGCCGGAAGAAGGTGCGTTCGGTGAGGCCGACGGCCTGGGCGATCTCCGCGGCGGTCGTCTGCTCGTAGCCGCGGGTGGCGAACAGCTCGAGCGCGGCCTTCTGCAGCCGTTCCGCGGTTCCGGGTTCCCAGCGCACCATGAATCGATTCTAGGTGATGACAGCGACTGACATGGAGGCGTAGGGTTGCGGATGTCAGCCACTGACATCGTCTCTCATCTCAAGGAGTGCACGCCATGCGCGTTTTCGTCACCGGAGCCTCCGGCTGGATCGGCACCGCCGTCGTCGGCGAGCTGCTCGCCGCCGGCCACGAGGTCACCGGGCTGGCCCGGTCCGACGCCTCGGCCGCCAAGCTGGCGGCGAAGGGCGCCGGGGTCCGCCGCGGCGACCTCGACGACCTGGCCGGCCTCCGCGCCGGCGCCGAGGCGGCCGACGCCGTCATCCACCTGGCCAACAAGCACGACTTCGCCAACCCGGCGGTGTCGAACGCGGCCGAGCGCGCCGCGGTCGAGACCATCGGCGACGCGCTTTCCGGCAGCGGCCGCCCGCTGCTGCTGGCGTCCGGGATCGCCGGCATCCGGCAGGACCGCCCGGCGACGGAGGCGGACGCGTCGCCGTTCCACGGCCCGGATTCGCCGCGCGGCGGCGCGGAGAACCTGGCGCTGGAGTACGCCGACCGCGGCGTGCGGCCGGTGAGCCTGCGGTTCTCACCGACGGTGCACGGCACGGGCGACCACGGCTTCATCGCGGTCCTGTCGGCGATCGCCCGTGAGAAGGGCGTGTCGGCGTACCCGGGCGACGGCTCGAACCGCTGGGCGGCGGTCCACGTGACGGACGCGGCCCGCATGGTCGTCTCGGGCCTGGAGAAGGCCCCGGCGGGCGCGCGGTTGCACGCGGTCGCCGAGGAGGGCGTGCCGACGAAGGAGATCGCGGAGGCGATCGGCCGGGCGTTCGACGTGCCGGTGGCGTCGGTCGCTCCGGACGACGTGGCGGCGCACTACGGGTGGATCGGCGGGTTCTTCGCGATGGACCTGGCGGCGACCAGCGCGGCGACGCGCGAACTGCTGGGCTGGGTGCCGAGCGGGCCGACGCTGATCGAGGACCTCGAGGCGGGTGCCTACTCGGGTTAGTCGCCGCGGTTGACGCTGCTGATGCGGTCCTGAAGCCGTTCGCGCGTAGGCGAAAGCGCGTCGCGCGGTGCGGGTTCCGGGAACGCGTCCCCGGTCGCTTCGCCCGCCGGGCCCGACGCCGGGAACACCGTCTTCTCGCCCGGCAACGGCACCCCCGGGCAGATCGTCGCCGCCGGGCGGGGGCCGCCCAGGAAGTAGCCGTTCACCAGACCGTCCACACAGGAATTCGCGCTGACCGCGTACTGGCCGTGGAACGGCGAATCCGCCACCGACACCATCGGGACGCCGGCCGCCCGGGCCGCCGCCTCGGCCTGCTCGTAGCCCGTCTGCGGGTCGAACTCGCCCTGGACCACCAGCACGTTCTTCGCCGCCTCCGCCGGCAGCGTCGGCAGCGGGTGGCGGGGGAGGTCGGACCAGAACCCGCACGGCTCGCTCAGCCCGTACGCCCAGCCGAACAGCGGGTACGCCGGGCCCTGCAGGTCGCTCAGCAGCTTGTACCAGGTCGCCGCGCGGGTCGGCTGGTCGCCGCACGCCACGGCCAGGCGGGTGCCGCCCACGTCCGCGTAGTCGGGCTCGGGCGGCGCCACGTCCGCCGCCGTCAGCTTCGCCAGCGGCACGCCGAACTCCGCACGGGACGCGCGGTCGAGGGCGTCCGCCAGCGCGGCCGGCGGGGCCGGCTTGGTGCCGTCGAGGGCCGCCACGCCCTTGGTCAGCACCAGCGAGCCGACCAGCCACTGCCTCGGGCTGCCGTTGCCGACGAAGACGTGGTCGAAGACGTCCGGTGAGACGCCCTGGGTGCGGAAGTAGCCGCGCACCCGCTCGTACGTCTTCTTGACCTCGGGGACGGTCTTGCCGAGCTGGTCCGGGAACCGCCGCGCCAGCCACGGCGCGTAGACGCGGTCGAACTGGCGCTGGTCGATCTTCGGGAACGCCTCGAACGCGGCCTGCAGCCTGCCCTCGAAGTTGACGCTGGAGTCGAGGACGATCCGGCCCGCGCGCTTGGGGAACAGCGACGCGTACTTCGCGCCGAGCCACGTGCCGTAGGAGTAGCCGAGGTAGTTCAGCTTCTCGTCGCCCAGCAGCGCGCGGATCAGGTCCATGTCGTGGGTGGTCTGCCACGTCGTGACGTACGGCGCGAGCGCGTCGCTCTGGCAGGCCTCGGCCACCGCGCGCGGCGTCCGCTGGTGGGCCAGGATGCTGGCGGGCGAGCGGTCACGCGCGTCGAGGCCGGCTTCGGTCGGCAGCCTGCCGATCGGCACGCGGCAGACGAACCCCTCGTCGTCGCCGCCCTCCTGGCCGGTGCCGCGCGGGTCCATGCCGACGAAGTCGTAGTGCTCGCCGACCGCCGGTTCCAGGCCGGCCAGCGCGCCCGCGAGCGAGGTGCCCTGGCCGCCGGGCCCGCCCGGGTTGACCAGGATCGCGCCCCGCCGCTCGCCGGTCGCGGCGGCGCGGCTGATCGCGACCTTCAGGTCGGTCCCCGGCGACGGCGCGGACCAGTCCCGCGGCACGGTGATCCGCGCGCACTGGGCCTTGGCGCTCTTGAACGGGCAGCCACCCCACTCGACCTTCTGCGTGAGGTAGGGCGCGAGCGGATCGGGCGTGGTCGCCGCGGCCGGCGCCGTCGCCGCCACCAGGATCGAGGCGGCGACCGCCAGCCCCGCTTTGGACGTCCGCACCGCAGCTTTCCTTCCGTGTTTCCGTCAACCCGGGAACACCCAAGCACGGTGCGGCGGGCGCGGGCAGCCCGAAGACCACCGACGGCACCGAGATTTCCCTCGATCCGGTGATCAGCTGGGCGGTTCGGGCTCCGCGTCGTCGTCGCCGACGTCCTGGTGCTCGGGCTCCTCGCGGTCCGTCTCCGGGATCGGGACGTCGAGGTCGAGCTCCGGCGTGCCGGGCGGGCGGGGCGCGTCGGGCGTGATGGGTCCGTTCTCGGCTTCGGTCATGGCACCCGGTTACCCGGGAACCGCCGGGCCAAGCGGACCCGCCTGCCCGTCACGAGCAGAACGCGGTGTCCACTGCGGACAGGACGGCCTTCGCCGCCTTCTCGCCGTCGCCGAAGGTGCCCGGCAGCGCGGTCACCGCCAGGCCGACCGACCGGCCGTCCTCGGTGGCGCCGCCGCGGGTCTCGTAGCCGGGGATGTCGCCGCCGTGGCCCCAGTAGACGCCGCCGCAGCTCAGCGGGACGCGGAACACGCCGAGGCCGTACTGCCAGCCCGGGAACAGCGGCGCGTCGACCGTCTTGCGCATCTCCGCGAGCTGCGCGGGCGGCAGCAGCTTGCCGTCGAGCAGGGCCCGGGCGACCTTCGCGAGGTCGCTCGGCGTCGAGATCAGCTGCCCGGCCGCGCCACCCCACGACGGGTCCATCTCGGTCGCGTCGACGACCTTCGTGCCCGTGCTGTCCGCGAGGGCGTAGCCGTGCGGGTGCGGCCCCTGGATCGTCTGGTCGCCCGGCTGCGGCCAGTACGTGTCGCGCAGCCCCGCCTTCCGGATCACGCGCTCGGTGATCTGCTCCTGCACCGGGCGCCCGGTCACGCGCTCGATCAGCAGGCCGGCCAGCAGGTAGTTGGTGTTGCTGTACTCCCACTTCGTCCCGGGCGCGAAGTCCGCCGGGTGCGCCAGGGCCGCGGCGAGCAGGTCGTGGGGCTGGAAGAACTTGTGCTGCACGTCCTCGAAGTTCTCGACGCCGAGGTACGCGGTGTAGTTCGGCAGCCCGCTGGTGTGCTGCAGCAGCTGCCGGACGGTGATGGCGTGGCCGTCGATGCCCTCGCCGCGCACCAGCCCGGGCAGGTACCGCTCGATCGGCGCGTCGAGCGCGACCTTGCCCTCGGCGACCAGCTGAAGGACGACGACCGCGGTGAACGTCTTCGTGTTGCTGCCCGCGCGGACCCGGCCGTCGCGCGGCACGGGCACCCGCCGGTCCAGCCGAGCGGACCCGGCGACCAGCGACGTGGACCCGCCGCGGTCACCCACCCAGGCGAGCGCCGCGGGGAACTTCTCCTGGCTCACCAGTGCGTCGAGACTGTCCTGCACCGGAGACCTCGTGTCCGCGGCCGCCGCCGTGGTAATGGTGCCCAGCAGGCCCGCCACGGTCAAGATCGCCACACCCTTGCGCATCGTTTCTCCTCCATGTCCGGATCGGTAACGGAAATGCTGCTCGAATCCGGCACGAAGATCAGTAGCGCGGGCCACCGGATCGCCGGTAGCGCAGGCACTACCGCGCGAAAAGGCGTTGCCCGGCGGAACTCCGGCGTGGCACGGTCGCGCCCGTGAGCACGACTATGCGCGCGGCGGTCTGCGTCGGAGCCGGTGGCCCGGAGGTCCTGGAAGTCCGTGAGGTGCCGGTGCCGGAGGTGCGGGCGGGCTGGAGCCTCGTCCGGGTGCTGGGCGCGGGCCTCAACCGGTCGGAACTGCGGACCCGGCAAGGACATTCGCCGAATGTGCGGTTCCCGCGCGTGCTCGGCATCGAGTGCGTCGGGGTCGTGGCCGAGTCGACCGATCCGGCGCTGCCGGAGGGCACGACCGTCGCGGCGGTGATGGGCGAGATGGGCCGGGAGTTCGACGGCGGTTACGCGGAATACGCGTTGCTGCCCAACGCTTTGCTGATGCCGCTCACGACGGCGCTGCCGTGGGAGGTCCTGGCCGCGTTGCCCGAGACGTACCTGACCGCCCAGGGTGCGTTGGACGCGCTGGGCATCGGCCCGACCCGGTTGCTGATCCGCGGCGGGACGTCGTCGGTCGGGCTGGCGGCGGCGTCGATCGCGGCGGGCCACGGCGCCGAGATCGCGGCGACGACCCGCCGCCCGGACAAGGCGCCCGCGCTGACCGCGGCCGGCGTCACCCACGTCCTGATCGACGACGGCGGGCCCCTGGAGCTGCCGTGGCCCGACGGCCCCGACCACGTGCTCGACCTGGTCGGCGCCCGCACCGCGGTGGACTCCCTCCGCCTGGTCCGCCGGGGCGGCACCGTCTGCGTCGCGGGATCGCTGAGCGGCTGGTCGATCGCGGACTTCCAGCCGGTGGCGATGATCCCGTCGGGCACCCGCCTGACGGCGTTCCACAGCGACGACATGAAGGGCCGCACCGACGTGCTGCAGCGGATCGTCGGCGAGGTGGAGGCCGGGGTGTACCGGCCGAACGTCGACCGCGTCTTCGGGCTGGACGGGATAGCCGACGCCCACCGGTACATGGAAGACGACCAGGCGAGCGGGAAGCTGGTCGTCGTCCCCTGAGCCCTGTCAGGTGAACAAGGCTTCGTCCTGCCAAGCGAACTTCTTGACGACGTCGCCGGTGGCCAGTGCCGCGTGGAAGGCCCCGGTCGCGGTCACCTCGCCGGGTTTCGTGCCGGCGGCGATGGCCCCGCTGACCGTGGCGGTCGAGAACGAGGTCCCCCGCCAGCTCGCGTAGCCCTCGAAGTCCTGCACGCCCCCGCCGCGCAGCGTCACCTTGCCGGACAGGTAGGTGCTGACCACCTCGTCGCCGAGGGCGGTGCAGGTGACCCACGGCAGGTCGGGGCTGTACGGCGCCCGGGTGCCGTCCGCCTTGGTGCCCCGGCCGCGATGACCCCGGTCAGGGCGGCCGGCCAAGTGGGCGAGGTTCGGGTGAGACCGTTGCGGATCCCCGGGATCCCGCCGTGGTTGCCGGCCGCGGCGACGATGATCATGTGCGGGCTCAGCCGCTCGATCGCGCGCTGGACGATCAGCGGGCAGTTGCCGTCCTGGGCGCGCGTGCCGATCGCGAGGTTGAGCACGTCGATGCCGTCCTCGAGGAACCCGGCCAGCTCCACGACCGTGTCCCACGCGCTCGCCCGGCCGTCCGAGTCCAGGACGTCCCGCACGACCAGGGTCGCCGCCGGCGCCTGGGCCAGGATCAGTCCGGCCACGAACGTCGCGTGCCCGTTCTCCCACGGGGTGGCCGTGCCGGGGCCGGGCAGGTCGAAGGTGGTGTCCCCGGCCGGGGTTTCGTAGTGCCCGTCGAGGTCGGGGTGGCGGTACAGCTTCGTGTCGAGGACCCCCACCCGGACTCCGCGGCCGGTCGCCGGGGCGGCGCCGGTGGTGTCCGGCCGGGTCGCCTGCACGGGGTCGAAGTCGCCTTGGGACTGGGTTTGCGGGTAGGCGCCGAACTGGTTGCTCAGCTTCCGGTTCTTGCCGAGCAGCGGGACCCAGCCGCCGCTGCGCGCGGCGAACCGGCGGCGCAGTTCGAAGAGCACCGCGTCGATCTCCATCACGAACGGCAGATCGGGGGCCATGCTCAGACCGTAGGTCAGCTCCAGCTTGGCCAGGTCGAACGGCTCGACCTCGCCGGCGCGGGTGACGATGATGCCGAGGTCCCGCAGCGCCGCTTCGACGAGCGGGCGTTGGCGCAGGTCGACGATCAGCTCGTCGGGCGGGGCGTCTTCGGGTACGTCGGGCAGGTAGTACACGGCAATCCCTCCTCGCTGTGGTGGCACCTCTACAGACGTGCGCGGGGCTCGCGCTGATACGCGCTGGCGGAGGACCGCGCCGCCGGGAATGCTGGTGTCCATGGTGGCGGAGTCGGCGCTCGCCGAAGCCCTGGCGGCCATGCGGCTGGCCGATCTGCAGCCCGGAAGGGCAGTTCCGGCCGCGGCCGGGGCCGTCCGGCGGGCACTGCGCGAACGGGATCCCCGCGCCGCCGCGCTCGCCGAGCAGGCGTGGGGCCACGCGCTGCTGCAGTGCAGCGAAGTCGGCGAGGCCGTGCGGCACCTGCGCCGCGCGGTGCGGCACGGCGAACGCGCCGGCCGGCGGGCGCTCGCCGGGGAAAGCCGGATGAAGCTGGCGTTCGCGCTGGTGCAGCGCGGCAGCTCGCGGGCCGCGCTGCGCGAGATCGACGTCGCCGTGCGGGAGCTCGACGGCATCGGCAAGGTCCTCGCCCAGCGCGCGGTGATCCGCTACCACGTCGGCCGGCTCGACGAGGCGGCCGTCGACTACCAGGCCGCGGTCCGGGAACTGCGGCGCGGCGACGACCGGCTCGGGTTGCAGCGCGCGCTGATGAACCGGGGGATCCTGCACGCCGAGCGCTACGAGTTCGACGCCGCCGTCCGCGACCTGGCCGAGGCCGACGTCCTCGCGCGGGAGCTCGGCCGCGACCTCGTCGTCGGGATCATCGCGGAGAACCTGGGGTTCGTGGAGAGCCAGCGCGGCGACGTCCCGGCCGCGCTCGCCTGCCTCGACCGGGCCGAGGAGATCATCGGCGCGCACGGCGGGCAGCTCGCGCCGGTGCTGCAGGACCGGGCCGAACTGCTGCTGTCGGTCGGGCTCGTCACCGAGGCGCGCCGGACGGCCGAGCGCGCGGTGCGCGTGTTCGCCGCGGAGAACCGGCGGTTGAAGGTGCCCGAAATGCGGCTGCTGCTCGCGCAGATCGCGTTGCTGGACGAAGACTGGGCGACGGCCGCGGAGCAGGCCCGCACGGCGTTGCGCGCGTTCACCGCACAGGGACGAGAACAGTGGGCCGCACTCGCGCGTTCGGCGCAGTTGCGCGCGCAGCTCGGCGCCGGTGAAAGCAGCCGGATCAGCGGCGCGGCAACGGAAACCATGGTGTCCACTTTGGACGCGAACGGCCGGCCACTGGCGGCGGTGCAGGCCCGGGTGGACGCGGCCCGGCTCGCCGAGGCCCGCGGGCGGACGGCCGTCGCCGCGGAACACCTCGCCGTCGCGGCCCGGGCGCGGCGGGGATCGGGGCCGGCGACCCTGCGGGCACGCGGCTGGTACGCCGAGGCGTTGCGACGTCGCCGTGAGAACCCGCGCGGCGCGCTCACCGCCGCGCGGACCGGGCTGCGCATCCTGGACGAGCACCACGCCGCGCTCGGCGCGAGCGACCTGCGGGCGTACTCGGCGTCGCACCGCGCGGACCTCGTCGGCCTCGGGCTGCGCGTCGCGCTGGAGGAGGGCCGGGTGCGCGGGGTCTTCGAGTGGGCGGAACGCGGCCGGGCGAGCCGGTTGCTGCACCGCCCGGCGTTGCCGCCCGACGACCCCGAACTGGCCGCGCTCCTGCCGCGGCTGCGGGCCACCGCCGGGGCGCTCGAACAGGCCCGGGCCGCGGGCTCGCCCACCGGACGGCTGCCGCACCGGCAGGTCGAGCTGGAACGGCGGATCCGCGACCGCAGCCGGCTGCTGCCCGCCGCGGGCGGCGACGCGCCGGCGCGTCCGGTGTCCGTCGACGACCTCGCCGATGCCCTCGGCGAGCGCGCGCTGCTGGAGTTCGTCGAGGTCGACGGGACGTTGCTGGGGTTGTGCCTGGTCGAAGGTCGGCTGCGGCTGCACACCCTCGGCCCGGTGGCCGAGGTGGCCGGCCTGCTGGACCGGATCCCCTTCGCGCTGCGCAAGCTGGCTGCTCGCGCGGCCGACCCGTCGGTGGAGCGGTTCCTGCACGGCGCGGGCGCGCGCCTCGACGCCGTGGTGCTCGGGCCGCCGGCCGAGCTGGGGGACCGTCCGCTGGTCGTGGTGCCGACCGGGATCCTGCACAACGTGCCGTGGGCGGTGCTGCCGTCGTGCGCGGGCCGCCCGGTGGCCGTCTCGCCGTCGGCGACGCTCTGGCACGCGGCGGCGACCCGGCCGCCGGGCCCGGCGCGCGCCGTCGCCGTCGCGGGCGGCCCGGGACTGCCGGGCGCTCGCGAAGAGGCACTGGCGGTCGCGGGGATCCACGGGCGGACCGCTCTGGTGGACGAAGCCGCGACGGTCGAGGCCGTTCTGGCGGCGCTCACCACGGCGGGCACCGTGCACCTGGCCGCGCACGGCACGCTGGCGGTGGACAACCCGCTGTTCTCGGCGCTGCGCCTGCACGACGGCCCGCTCCTCGGCCACGACGTGCGGCGCCTGCCCCGCGTGCCCGAGACGGTGTTGCTCGCCGCGTGCGACGTCGGCCGGTCGGTGGTGTGCCCGGGCAACGAGCTGCTCGGCCTGAGCGCCACGTTCATCGAACGCGGCACCGC
Source organism: Amycolatopsis sp. NPDC098790 (assembly GCF_044759945.1). NCBI lineage: Bacteria > Bacillati > Actinomycetota > Actinomycetes > Pseudonocardiales > Pseudonocardiaceae > Amycolatopsis > Amycolatopsis sp. NPDC098790. The sequence continues at coordinate 286,359 of NZ_JBIWAI010000004.1, read as the reverse complement.
GCAGCTCGTCGCGTCGGTGGTGCCGGTGCCGGATCTCGCGACGACCCCGCTGATGACGGAGGTCCACCGGCGCCTCGCGGCGGGCGAGGCACCGGCGGCGGCGCTGGCGTCCGCGCAGCAGAAGGTGGCGGCCGACGGACCCGGCGCACTGGCGGCATCGGCCGGCTTCGTCTGCATCGGCGCCGGCTCTCGCTAGCCGTCACTTGCTCCGGGCCACGATGTCGCCGTACGACGTCGTCGCCTTGATCGCCAGCTCGGGCTTCCGGGTGTTCTTCAGGCCGTTGTCGATGCGGCCGTACGACGTGCCCGCGTCCAGGGACGCGGACACACCCGGTGCCGCGCCGACCGTGATCGCGCCCTTCTGGGTGTCCAGCACGACGTCGCCGCGGACCGCTTCGGCGATGCGGATGTCGCCGCGCGCCGTGGTGATGCGCGCCGGGCCGTCCAGGCGGCCGACCTCGACGTCGCCGTCGGTCGCGGTGAGCTGGACGCTCGCCACCTCGTCGAGCCGGATCAGGCGGTAGGCGCCCTCGAAGGCGACGTCGCCGAGGCGGCCGGTGCCGACGAGCTCCGACGCGGCGGTCGTGGCCCGCACGTCCGAACCGGCCGGCAGCCCGACGACGACCTCGATCGCGCCGGTGGCACCGAGGTACGCGTTCCTGCCCTGCGGGGCCCGCACCTCGAGGACGCCGTCGGCGTAGCTGACGGTGGTCTGCTCGGCGGCCTTCACGTCGCGGTTCCTGCCCGGGTCGGCGGGCCGGACCTCGACGGTCGTGTCGGCCCGGTCGCCGGCGGCGAGGTGGACGCGCCCGGCGGGCAGGTCCAGGACGGCGGTGATCGGGGCGGGGGTGGTGAAGTTCGGCATCGTGGTCTCCTGTGGTTCCGGGCCCCCGTCGGTGGGGACGAGAACCACGATGTCCGGGCGCGCTGACACCCGGCGGCCACCGGCCTGACACGCCGGCTGACACGCGTCAGGCGAGGTCTTCCGGCGGCGCCCACAGCGGCGCGGCGTCGGCCCGCTCGGGGTGCAGCCAGCGGTGCCGGCCCGCGGTTTCGCGGGCGATCCGCAGGTACTCGCGGACGGGCTCCGGCGGCTCGCCGTCCCGCCACGCCAGCGACCACGGGTACACCGGCTGCAGCTCCTGCGGCCGGTGGACCGGCACGCCGCGCGAGGCGTACCGGCGGGCGTAGCTGTCGAACTCCAGCAGGAACGCGCTGTCGGTCGCGCGCCCGAGGGCGGCGTGGCAGTGCTCGAACGTGCCGGGGTTGCCCAGCCAGCGCAGGGTCAGGCCGGTCTGCTGCTCCAGCGACGTCAGGTACCGGCCGTGCACGTTGTAGAGCGCGGTGCCGGGAGCGTCCGCGAACACTTCGAGGGGACGCTCGTGCAGCGACGCGACCGCGCGCCGCGGGTCGCCGGGCCTGCCGACCAGCCGGAACGGCTCCAGCCGCAGCCGCTCGTGCCGCCAGCCCGCCGGGAACTCGGCCGTCAGCGCGGCGGTGACGCGGATGACCGCGACGTCGAGGTGGTCGTCGAGCAGCGCGGCGAGCTGGCGGGCGCTGTCCATCTGGCTCTGCACCACCTGGACGCCGGGGTGGGCGGCGACGAACGCGTCGGCGACGACGCGGCTGGTGTCCAGCTCGAAGATGTGCGCGACCCGCACGCGGTTCGGCGCGGGCTCGCGCAGCATCTGCTCGGCGGTGGCCAGCAGCTGCCGCGCGTGGTGCAGGAACCGCTCGCCGCGCGGGGTCAGCGTGACGTGGCGGCTGTCGCGCACCAGCAGCGGCGCGCCGACGTCGGCTTCGAGCCGGCGGATCTGCTTGGACAGCGCCGGCTGGCTGATGAACAGCTTGGCGGCGGCCCGTCCGAAGTGGAGCTCGTCGGCGACCGCGACGAAGTACCGCACCAGCCTGAGGTCGAGGTCCATCCCGGCCTTCCCGCGCGACGAAACAGAAGCAGCGCACCAACGATGCCACCCCGGCTATCGATGCGCACGCACCAGGTCTTGGACGCCGGGGCCGCGGATCGGGTTGGCTGAGCGGAGAACCTGCACGAAGCGGAGGAAGCGATGGCGGACACCGGAACCCCGGTCGTGTTCATCCACGGTCTGTGGCTGCACGCCACGTCGTGGGACCCCTGGATCGAGCACTTCCGGGCCGCCGGGTACGCACCCGTCGCGCCCGGCTGGCCGAACGAACCCGCCACCGTCGAGGAAGCGCGAAACAACCCCGACGCCGTCGCGGACATCGGGATCGACGACGCCACGAACCACTACGCGTCGATCATCGCCGCCCTCGACCGGCCGCCGGTCGTCGTCGGGCACTCGTTCGGCGGCCTGATCACCGAAAAGCTGCTCGGCCAGGGCATCGGGCTCGCCGGCGTCGCGATCGACCCCGCGCAGATCAAGGGCGTCCTGCCGCTGCCGCTGGCCCAGCTGCGCGCCGGCCTGCCCGCGCTCGGCAACCCCGCGAACCTCCACCGGTCCGTTTCGCTGACCGAGAAGGAGTTCCGGTTCGGCTTCGGCAACGCGCTGAGCGACGAGGAGTCGGCCGAGCTGTTCCGGCGGTGGACGATCCCGTCGCCGGCCCGGCCGCTGTTCCAGGCCGCGGCGGCCAACTTCGTCCTGCACTCGCAGGCGAAGGTCGACACCCACCGCGCGGACCGCGGCCCGCTGCTGCTGGTCTCCGGCACCGCCGACCACACCGTCCCGGACGTCGTCACCCGCTCGACGCTCAAGCAGTACCGGGACTCCACCGCCGTCACCGAGCTGAAGCAGTTCGAGGGCCGCGGCCACTCGCTGACCGTCGACAGCGGCTGGCGCGACGTCGCCGACGCCGTGCTCGGCTGGCTGCGCGAGCACGGGGTCTAGGCCCGTGGACCTGGGTCTGGACGGCGCGGTCGCCGTCGTCACCGGGGCCAGCCGCGGGATCGGCCTCGCCGTCGCCGAAGCCCTCGTCGCCGAAGGCGCCCACGTCGTGGCCGGCGCCCGCGAGCCGGGGCCCGGCCTGGAGGCGCTCGTCCGCGCCGGGAAGGCGCACGCGCTGGCCGTCGACCTCGGCACGCCCGAGGGCCCCGGCCGGCTCGTGGAGCTGGCGCTCGCCGAGCTGGGGCGCGTCGACGTCCTGGTCAACAACGTCGGCGCCGTCACGCCGCGGCCGGACGGCTTCCTGCTGGTCACCGACGAGGAGTGGACGCGGTCGCTCACGCTCAACCTGCTGAGCGCGGTGCGGGCCACGCGCGCGGTGCTGCCGTCGATGGTGACGGCCGGGCGGGGGAGCGTCGTCACGATCGCGTCGATCAACGCCACCCTGCCCGATCCCGGCGTGATCGACTACAGCGCGGCGAAGGCGGCGCTCGTCAGCTTCACGAAGTCGGTGTCGAAGGAGTTCGGGCCACGCGGCGTCCGCGCCAACGCGATCAACCCGGGCCCGGTCGCCACGGACCTGTGGCTCGGCGTGGGCGGCGTCGCCGAGACGATCGCGGCGACCACCGGGGCGGACGCCGGGTCGGTCGCCGACGAGGCCGCCGCCCACGCCGTCACCGGCCGCTTCACCAAGCCGGCCGAGATCGCGAACCTGGCCGTGTTCCTCGCCAGCGACCGGGTGGCGGCGAACATCACCGGCACCACGGTCACCGTCGACGGCGGCTACACGACCGAACTGCACTGAGGTTGTCAGGCCCCGGGGCCGGAGTAGATCTCCGAGGCCTTCGGGGCGGTGACGGTCGTCGGCTTGTCCCAGTCGGAGAACTCGAGCGTGCCGCTCTTGGGCTCCTGCATGCGCAGCAGGTAGTGCGGTTCGGCGGCGGCGATGGTCGCGGTGCCGTCGGAGGAGGTGAACGTGAGGGCCGGGATGCCGTCGGTGGTGGTCTGGCCGCTCGCGGTGAAGCTGGTGGAGTCCAGCTGGCCGACGGTGTTGTCGGTGAACGTCTTGTAGTCGAGGAACTGCTTGAACGCCTCGCCGATCCCGGCGCCGATCTGCGACGTCGAGGGCACCCACTTGTCCTTGAGCTGCTTGCCGACCGACGCCGGGATGCCCGCCTTCTTGATCAGCGAGTCGCTGAACCGGAAGAAGTACTTGTCGCCGGTGCGCAGGACCGGGATCTCCAGGCCGTCCTGCACGACGGTGCCGCTCGCGCTGTCCGGGTTGAGCTGCAGGTCGAGGTTGAGGTTCCCGCCCTCGGAGACGACGCCGCGGACGTGCACGGCCTTGGCCTGCTTCGCGGCTTCGACGACGGCGGTGCCCGCCTTCGCGGCGTCGAGCGAGGCGGCCGCGGGGGTCGCGGACGTCGGCGCCGACGCCGAGCCGGCCGCGGCGGCGGGTTCGGCGGTGCCGGCAGTGCTCGAGCACCCCGTGCAGATCAGGGCGGCGGCCGCCCCGGCGGCGACGAGCGCCGACCAGTGGAAACGAGACATGGAGAAGGGTCCCCTCGTGAAGGTCCGGGTGGTCCGGACACGAACGAGTTATCGACCGATCGGGTGACGCGTTACGCCCTGTCGGACGCTTGTGTGAACTCGTTATCGACGGGTATTCGCCTCGGGTCCTGCCCCCGCCCGAGGAGTCCGCCGTGTCCCAGCCCGCCCAGCAGCAGAACCCGCCCGGCTCCACCGAGCAGATGACCCCGCGGCCCGACCACGGCGAACACACCTACCGCGGCTCCGGCAAGCTGACCGGCAAGGCGGCTCTGATCACCGGCGCGGACAGCGGGATCGGCCGCGCGGTGGCGATCGCGTACGCCCGCGAAGGCGCCGACGTCCTGATCTCGTACCTGAACGAGCACGAAGACGCGAAGGAGACGCAGCGCTGGGTGGAGGAGGCCGGGCGCAAGGCCGTCGTCGTCCCCGGTGACGTCGCCGACCCGGCGCACTGCCGCGCCCTGGTCGGCCGGGCGGTCGAGGAGTTCGGCCGGCTCGACGTCCTGGTGAACAACGCCGCCTTCCAGATGACGCACGAAACCCTGGAGGAGATCCCGGACGAGGAGTGGGACCACACGCTCGCGACCAACCTGAGCGCGTTCTTCCACCTCGCCAAGGCCGCCGTCCCGCACCTGAAGCCGGGGGCGTCGATCATCGGCAGCTCGTCGGTGAACTCGGACAACCCGACCCCGCAGCTGATGCCCTACGACGTCACGAAAGCGGGCGTCGCCAACATGTGCGCGGCGCTGGCGCAGCTGCTGGGCCCGAAGGGGATCCGCGTCAACAGCGTGGCGCCGGGCCCGATCTGGACGCCGCTGATCCCGTCGACGATGCCTGAAGAGGCGGTCGAGTCGTTCGGGCAGCAGGTGCCGCTGGGCCGCGCGGGCCAGCCGGCGGAACTGGCCCCGGTGTACGTGCTGCTGGCGTCCGACGACGGCAGCTACGTGTCCGGCGCGCGCGTCGCGGTCACCGGCGGCACGCCGATCCTCTGAGGGACCGGGCCGCCCGCGGCGGCTGACGGGGTTCAGCCGCCGCGCTGGACGATCGCGGTGGTGAGCGTCGCCGCGATCAGGTCCAGTTCCCGGTCGGTCGCTTCCTCGCCGTCCAGCCTGGCCCGCAGGTCCGCGCGGGTGATGACGTCGCTCGCGCCGGCGGTTTCCGCGTCGGCCGGCTCGATCCGCAGCCGCCCGCCGGTCAGCACCAGCACCGGGTCCGGCAGCGACGACGCCAGCAGGCCGCGCAGGTCGTCGATGGTCACCTTCGACATGGGTCCTCCCGTTCACAGGGGTTGCGGCACCGCGCCCAGGCGCCGCCGCAGTTCCGGGACGAACTCCGGGTCCGCGCGGGCCAGGCTCTCCAGGTCCGTCTCGGGCGGCACGTCGAGCCCGGCCCGCAGCACGGTGTCGATGACCACCCCCGCCGCCGCGAGCACCAGGTCCGCGTCGGCGACCGGGGGCAGGTCCTCGCGGGTGCCCAGCACCAAGTCGAACGTGCCCGCCGGGCCGCCGCGGCAGCAGTAGCGCACCCGGTACCGGGAACCGCCGACCGGACGCACCTGCCAGACCGTGCACGCCGTGCTGAGGGACATGCCTTCCCGTACCCGGGCCCGCCCCGGACAAACGGAACGCCACCCGCAGGTGTGTGGTTCCGGATACGCCGGCGGTCGCCGTTCGGGGGCCGCCGGCGTCCCGGTCGCGCCCGGCCGACGGATCTGCCAAAGTAAACTCCCGGCTTCCGCGTCCAGCAGAGTGGCGTGCCAGATTCCCTGGCCTAGCTTTGGGGTACGCGAATGTCCGAACAGCACCACTCCACCACCGGCACGCTGCGCCGCGCCGGCTCCGGCGGCGTCCGCACGCTGGCCTGGCATGGTGAGCTCGACATGACCGCCGTGCCCCACATCGAGCGCGTCGTCGGCGCTCTCGACGAGGACGTCGTCGTCGACCTCGCCGGGGCGACGCTCGTCTCCGCCGTCGTCGTCCGGACGCTGGTGCGCCTGCACGACCTCGCGCTGCGGCGGCGGCACCGGCTCGTCGTCGTCACCCGCGACCGGTTCGTCGCCTGGAGCCTGCGGCAGGCGGACCGCCGCATGACCGTCGCGCCCACGCGCGCCGAAGCGCTCGCCCGGCTTAACGCCACCGCGTCGAACGACGCGGTCGAGGCGCGCCGGGCACGCAACCGCGCGCGGATCGCCGGCGCGCTCGACGTGCTGTGCGAGCGCTACGGGCTGGCGACGGCCGACGAGGCGTTCGAACTGGTGCGGGAGGCGTCACAGAGCCACAACGTCACCATCCGCACGCTCGCCGCGGCCGTGCACGCCGTGCCCGCGCCCGCCGGGCCGGTGTGGTTCCCCGGCCGCACCCGCCGCGCCGCACCGGCCACCGCCCTGCAGCCGGCGGGCCGCACCCCGCCCGCGCTCCTGACCGCCGCGCTCACCGTTTCCGTGCGCGTGACCGGCGCGCCGCACGCGGCGGTGCACAGCGTCGAACCGCTCGCCGGCGGCCTCGCGCTGGAGCACCACCACGGCCTCGGCCGGCAGTACGTGGACCTGTTCACCCACCTGGACAGCGGCGCGGCGTGCACCCAGGCGCAGCACCGCCGCGAGCGGGTCGTCGTCCCCGACGTCGCGTCGAGCCCGGTGTACACGGCCGAGCACCGCGACGCCGTCCTGCAGACGGGCGCGCGAGCGGCGCAGAGCACCCCGATCCTCACCCCGGACGGCGCGTGCGCGGGCGTGCTGACCACGCACCACGACCACGCGGCCGACCTGCCGGGAACGCCGGAACTGGAGCTGGTGGACCGGGTCTGCGCGGACGCGGGCCGCTGGTTGGATTGGCACGGCCGCACGATCGTCCTCGACGCTCTAGAGCACCTGCACGCCCGCGCGATGTCCCGCTGACGCGCGCACTCTACTTTTGGCTAATCCGCGGCCGAGGCAGCGCCGCCGGCTCCTGGCTCAGTGGACGTGCGTCTGCCAGTCCTCCGGCACGCGGCCTTCGGGGCCCGGCACCGGCTGGGTGACCGGGCGGTGCTCCGGCGGGGCCAGCGCGGGGCCGTCGTACGCCTCGCCCGTTTCGAAGCTGTAGAACCAGTCCTCGCCCGGTTCGAAGCTGCGGATCAGCGGGTGCCCGGTCGCCTTGTAGTGCGCCGTCGCGTGCTGGGCGGGCGAGCTGTCGCAGCAGCCGATGTGGCCGCACTGGGCGCAGCGCCGCAGGTGGACCCACCAGCCTTCGGCGGCGAGGCATTCCGCGCAGCCGGTTCCGCTCGGTGCGGCGGTGACGTCGATACCCTCGATTTCGGCCATGCCGACAGTCTGCCAACTGCCGGGGCCGGGCGCATCAGCCCGTGGCCCGGCGCAGGTGCGGCGGCTCGTAGGCGACGTCGATCGGGCCGAGGTCGGTGCCCGGCGGGACGATCTCGCCGATCCGGTCGAGCAACTCGTCGTCGAGGGCCACCCCGGCACCGGCGACCAGGTCGTCCAGCTGCTCCTCCGTGCGGGGGCCGATGATCGCCGACGCGACCGCCGGGTGCGCGGTGACGAACGCCAAGGCGAGGTGCCGCAGGGGAATCCCGGCCTGGTCGGCGAGCGGGACGAGCGCTTCGACGGCGTCGAGCTTGCGTTGGTCGGTCAGGTGCCGCGGCACCCAGTGCAGGCGGCCGGCCGACGGACTGTGGTGCCGGCCGGACAGCAGCCCCATCGACAGCGGGCTCCAGACGAGCACCCCGAGGCCGTGGCGTTGGCAGACCGGCAGGATCTCGCGTTCGACGCCGCGGTCGAGCATCGAGTAGTGCAGCTGCTCGGTGCGGAACCGCGCCAGGCCACGCCGTTGCGCCACCCACTGCGCCTCGACGATGTCGGAGGCCGGGAGGTTGGAGTGCCCGATCGCCCGCACCTTGCCCGCGCGCAGCAGGTCGGTCAACGCGCTCAGCGGCTCCTCGATGTCGGTGCCGGGCTCGGGGTGGTGCAGCTGGTAGAGGTCGATGTGGTCGACGCCGAGCCGGCGCAGCGACCCTTCGACGGCGGAGACGATCCACCGCCGCGAGTTGCCGCGCCGGTTCGGGCCGGGGCCCATCGGGCCGTTGCCCTTCGTCGCGAGGACGACGTCGTCGCGGCGGCCGCGCAGGGCTTTCCCGACGATGCGCTCGCTCTCGCCGTCGCCGCCGTAGACGTCGGCCGTGTCGATCATGGTGATGCCGTGGTCGAGGGCGCGGTGGACGATCCGGACGCACGCCTCGGGGTCCGGGTTGCCGTACGGCCCGAACATCATCGTGCCGAGGGAAAAAGCGCTGACCTGGATGCCGGTCCGGCCCAGGGGACGGGTCTGCACAGCGGTTCTCCGATGGTCGGGCGCGGTGGGGCGCGTGAGGCGACCCCACCGCGCGAACGTTTCAGCCCTGGGCGACGTCGACGATCCACGTGACGCCGAAGCGGTCGGCCAGCATGCCGAACGCGGGCGCCCACGGGGCCGGGCCGAACTCCTCGATGACCGTCGCCCCCTCGGCGAGGCCCTTCCACAGCGGCGCGACCTCGTCCACAGAGGACCCGCGGACCGAAAGGAAGAACGGCTCCTTCGTGATCGTGGTGCCGTTCTCGCGGCGGGTGGTGGGTGCGGCCGGGGTGGCCGGCCCGTCGGTGCCGGGGACGTCGTACGCCAGCACCCGGAAGCCGTTGTCCGCGGTGACCTGGCCGAAGACGACCTTGCCCGCGTCGGGCAGCTCGGCGGGCATCCCGAAGTCGGCGTAGGTGACGATCGTGGCCTGGCCGCCGAAGACCGACGCGTAGAACTCGAGGGCCGCGCGGGCCTGGCCGGTGAAGTTGAGGTGGGTGGAAGCGGTGAGCGACATGGTGGTCCTTTGCGAGTGGTGATCCGACGAGAGCCACACTGTCAGCAGTAGCGGTCAGGGAACGTCCGCTTCTCGTGGCATCATCGAAGTCGTGCCGACCGCCTCCTCGACGGCGACCTCGGGTCGTCTGCTCTCGCTGCTGTCCCTGCTGCAGGTCCGCCGGGACTGGCCGGGCGCGCTGCTCGCCGACCGGCTGAGCGTCAGCGAGCGGACCGTGCGCCGCGACGTCGACCGGCTGCGCGAACTCGGCTACCCCGTCCAGGCGGTCAAGGGGCCGGAAGGCGGTTACCGGCTCGAGGCCGGCAGCCAGATGCCGCCGCTGCTGTTCGACGAAGAGCAGGCGGTTGCGCTCGCGGTGGCCCTGCGGATCGCCGTCGGGACCGGCGCGGGCATCGAAGAAGCCGCCGCCCGCGCCCTCGCCACGGTGCGCCAGGTGATGCCGTCACGCCTGCGGCAGCGCGTCGACCTGCTCGAGATCACCGCGGCCGCGCGCGGCACCCAAGTCGGCACCGACGTGCTGCTCGCGCTCAGCTCGGCGATCCGCGCCACCGAGGAAGTGCGGTTCGACTACGGAGATCCGCCTCGCCGGCGCCAGGTCCAGCCGCACCACCTCGTCGTCCGCGGCGGCCGCTGGTACCTGGTCGGCTGGGACGCCGCCCGCGAGGACTGGCGGACGTACCGCGTCGACCGGCTGGAGCTGCGCGTGCCGAACGGCCCGCGGTTCACGCCGCGCGAGGTACCCGGCGGCGACGTCGCGACGTTCCTCGCCGCCCGGTTCAAGGGCTCCGCCACCACCGACGCGTGGCCGTGCCAGGGCGAAGTGATCCTCGGCCTGCCACTCGCCGAGGTGGCGCCGTTCGCCGGCGACGGCGTCGCCGAGGAGATAGCGCCGGGAAAGACGTTGCTGCGCACGGGTTCCTGGTCGTGGCCGGCACTGGCGGCCGGCCTGCTGCGGTTCGACGCCGAGGTCGAGGTGGTGGGTCCGCCGGAGCTGCGGACGGCCTTCGCGGATCTGGCCGCCCGTGCGACCCGCGCGAGTGGCGGTGCGCCCGGGTTGCCGGGCACACCGCCGTGACCTCGCGGGAACGGTGTCAGCCGCAGGCGGTTCCGTTGAGCGTCGCGGACTGGAACGGTGGCGTGCCGCCGGTATAGGTCGCGTTGTAGCCGATCGTCGCGGACGCGTTCGTGGCGAGGCTGCCGTTCCAGGACGCGTTGTCCACCTTGACGACGTCGCCGGTGTCGGTCCAGCTGCCGTTCCAGCCCTGGCCGACGGTCACCCCTGGCGCGGCGAACGTGAGCGTCCAGCTGCTGACCGGCGCGCCGCGGTTTTCGACGACGATCTCGCCGGTGTACCCGGTCGACCACGTGCTGACCACGCGGTGCGTCACCTTGCAGCCCCCGGTCGGCTGCGGGGTGCTGCTGGTGGGGGTCGTGGGGGTGGTCGTCGGCGTGGTGGTCGGGACCGGCCCGGCGGCGACGGCCAGGTCGTAGGCCCGCTGCGGCACGAACTGGCCGGCGCCGGCGAGGCAGCCGTCCGCCTCACCCGGCGGCTTCACCCACAGGAAGGCGGCGATCGCACTGTCGCCGGTCTGGTCGGTGCTGGGGGTGCCGATCGCGCGTCCGGCGGGGTCGCACCACTCGCTGCCCTGCGGGCCGTTGCCGTTGCGGCTGGTGTCGATCACGGCCTTCAGCCGCGAGTCGCCGAGCTGGCCGAGGACCGCCTTGTCGAACGCGGCTTCGTCGGCGGTGGCGCGGTAGTTGGAGACGTTGGTGGCGATGCCGTCGGCGCTGTTCGAGACGTCGGCGGCCCGCAGCCGCGCGGCCGCGTCGGCGGGCGAAAGCCAGGCGGAGTGCCCGATGTCGAAGTACACCTTCGCCTGGGAGGACGCGGCTTTGAGCCGCTTGCCCGCGTAGGCGATCGACGCGGTCGTCTGGCTCTGCTGGTCGCCGCTCTGGCAGTTCGTCATGAGCGCCAGCACGTCGGGTTCGAGCACGATCGCCGCGGGTCGCCCGGCCAAACCTGCGGCAACCTGGTCGATCCAGGCCCGGTAGGCGTCGTGCGACGGCGCCCCGCCGCCGCTGGCCCCGCCGCAGTCGCGGTTGGGGATGTCGTAGACGACCAGGATGGGGATCTTCCCGGCGGCGGCCGCGGCCCCGGTGTAGGCGTCCACCTCACCGCGCACGGTGGACGTGTTGGTCGTGGTGAACCACCGGGCCTGGGGTACGGCGGCGATCCGGTCCCGGATGACGGCGGTGCGCGAGTCACCGGGGTTGGCGGCGACCCACTTGGCGGCGTTGGTCCCGGGATCGACGTAGAAGACCGACCCGGCGGCTTCGGCACCGGCCCAGGTGGTCAGCGCGACGACGCTGCTCACCGCCAGGGCGCCGACCGCACCGGCGGCCACGGTTCTGCTTCGCATGCACGTTCTCCTTCGAACGACCGTGAAGTGTTCCGTCCTCGCCGCGCCCGAGACGACTGGGAGCGCTCCCAGTGAGTCGGAATGGTAGCCGCGGAACCGGGATCGGGGAAGAGGCGGCCCGCTCAGCCGGCGGTGATGGCGCGGCGCCAGACCTCGGCGCAGGTCTCGGCCGCGGCGTCCAGCTCGCCCGGTTCCCCGGCCCGCGACGCGTGGTAGAAGACGCGTTCGGTCATCCAGCACAACGCGCGCGCCAGTGCGGCCGGCTGGTCACCGCCGGGCACGCCCGCTCGCCGCAGCACCGCCGTCATCGCCTCGGCGTAGCGGTCGACCGTGCCGTTCCACAGCCGGGCGATCTCCGGCACCGTCGGGGACAGCTCGACGGCCGCGCGCATCACGGGGCCGTGTTCGCGCCACATCTTCGCGGTCAGCAGCACCGCCGCCCGCGCCGTCTCGGCGGGCGCCGAAGCGGTTTCCGCGGAGGCGGTGCGGGCGTCCTCGCCGAGGACGGCGACCGTGCGGGCGACGAGCGCGGTGAGCACGTCCTGTTTGGACCCGAAGTAGAAGTACAGCGACGCGCGGGAAATCCCCGCGCCCTTCGCGATGGTCTCCACGGTCATCGGCTCGACGTGCTCGCGTTCGAGCAGGGTTTCGGCGGTGTCGAGGATCGCCTGTTCCCGCAGGTCGCCCTTGCGCGGTGCGTCGCGCCGCTTGCGCGTCGTGGCCATGGCGGGATCCTAGTTCGCGGCGATCCGGTGCCCGTCGGGGAAGTCCGTGGACCGCGAGAGATCCGCCCACTTCTCGATGTCCGCGTCGACGGCGGAACGGCCGGCCGCGACCAGTTGCAGGGCATCGGAGCCGAGCACCAGGTGCGTGGGCGGCTCGGCGGCGTCGACGACCGCGAGGAGGGCTTCGGCGGCCTTGGCGGGGTTGCCGAGCTGGTTGCCGCTGGCGGCCTGCCGGGCGTCGCGGATCGGGGCGAACAGCTCGTCGTAGTCGGCGACGGACCGTTCGGTGCGCACCATCGAGCGGCCGGCCCAGTCGGTGCGGAAGGAGCCGGGCTCGACGAGGGTGACGTGGACGCCGAAGCCGGCGACCTCCTTGCCGACGGTTTCGAGCATCCCTTCGACGGCGTACTTGCTGCCGCAGTAGAACGCGAGCCCGGGCACGGTCATCAGCCCGCCCATCGAGCTGACGGCGAAGACGTGCCCGGACCGCCGCTTCCGCATGTGCGGCAGCACGGCTTGCACGGTCGCGGCGACGCCGAAGACGTTCGTGGCGAACTGCGCGCGCAGTTCGGCGAGCGGCGACTCTTCGAAGACGCCTTCGTGGCCGTAGCCCGCGTTGGCGACGAGCACGTCGATCGGCCCGATCCCGGCTTCGACCTCCCGGACGAGCGCGAACACGGCGTCGTCGTCGGTGACGTCGAGCCGCCGGGCGTGCGCGCGCCCCGGTGCGAGGGCTTCGAAGGTGCCGAGGTCGCCCTCCCGGCGCACGGTGCCGACGACGGTGTGCCCGGCGTCGAGCGCGCCCTGGGCGAAGGCCCGGCCGAGGCCGCTGCTGACGCCGGTGATGAGAAAGGTCTTGGGGGACATCGGGTGCTCCTGTCCTGGGACGTCGTCGCCACCGACTCTACGCGGTGTCGACTAAAATCGACACTGTGTCGATAATCTCGGGAGGTGCGTCCGTCCGGCAGCACCGGTTACTCCGCGTGCCGCGCGCTGCGACATTCGGGTCATTGCCGAGGCGTTCGGCTGACCTTCGCCCTTTTCCGCCACCCCGCCGGATCCGAAACGATAAAGTGCCGATCTTCGCTGGGGAGTGGCGAAGCGCGGCTGGGGTGTCGAGGGGGACGCATGTTCGTGGGCCGGACGTCGGTTCTGGAGCTGATCGGCGGCCTGGTCGAACCGCGTGCCGAAGCGGATTCCGCCGGTCCGCGGCCGGTCGTGGTCCTGACGGGCTGCGGGGGATCCGGCCGGACCGCGATCCTCGAGGAGACGTTGCGGACCTGGCGGGGCCGCACGGCTTCCGTGCTGGTCCAGCCCCTCGTGCTGGACGGCGACCGGACGTCGGTGCGGCCGTTGCTGACGTCGGTCATGCTCGGGCTGGGTGTCGGCGTTCCGGGCTATTCGGTGTCGTTCCCGCGCTCGGTGGTCGCGCAGCTCGCCCTCAGCGCGGATTTCGCCGGGCTGCCCGCGGGCGACCAGCGGGTCCGGTTGCGGGAACGGCTCAACGACTACAAGCGGAAACCGGCGCTCGACCGTTTCCTGAAGGCGCTGGCGCACGATTCCTTCGCGCTGGTGCACGTCCAGGTGCCCGGCCTGTCCGACCTGGTCCCGAGGCTGGCGGCCGAAGCCGCCGAGAGCGCGCTGAACCGCCTGTACCGCGGGCGCGGCCTGACGCGGTTCTCCTGGGGCGACGCCGTGGACTGGTTCGGGCACCAGGACCAGGACTTCGCCAAGGACGCCGAGGCGACGCTGATCCAGCTCGGCGCCCGGGCGCAGAGCGCGGACCCGGTGGTCCGGCGGGGCGTCGACGACGTCCTGGTCGCCGCGTTCCTCGCGGATCTCCGGCGCAGCCACGCCCGCGTCCGCGGACGGCCGCCGCAGATGCTCCTGCTGCTGGACGACGGGGACGTCCCGTCGGCGGTGACGTTCGTCCGCTCGCTGCTGCGCGTGCGCCAGGCGATCGCCGACAGCCGGCCGACCCCGGAGAACCGGCTGCCCGATCCGCTGACCGTGGTCACCAGCAGCGCGGGACCGGCCGCGGCCGGCGCCACCGCGTGGCCGGGGACCGGGCCGGTCGCCGGGCCGCGGGTGCGCGTCGAGGTGGCCGACCTCACGCCCGCGGAGGCGCTCCAGCTGGCCAAGAGCCACGACTGGGCGACCTCGGAGCGCACCGGCACCGTGGCCGGGCGCCTCACCCACGGCCACGCTTTCGCGACGGAGTTCGTGCTGCGCCTGCTGGGGGAGAACCCGGCGCTGGCGGACGACCTGAACGCGCTCCTGGACGGCCGCGAACCCGACGAGGACGTCCGCGTCGACCGGCACCTGCTGCGGGTCTTCGTCCGCGGCCTCGACCCGCAGCGGCCGCCGGACGAGACGTCGGTGGAGGCGCTGATCACGCTCGCGGCCGCCCGGACGTGGAAGGAGGCTGCGGCGCTCGTTCCGCTGCTGCCACCGCCCTTCGCCCTCGACTCGCCGCTCTACACCTCGCCGACGCTGTGGGCCGCTCCCGGCGGCGGCGAACGCCGGCTCCACCCGCTGGCGCGCTACCTCGGCCTGCGGGCGTTGGCGGTGCGCCCGGACCCGCAGACCGGCTGGGAAGCCGTCTTCCGGATCCTGCGGGGGAAGATCCACCCCGACGACCGGGCCGGGCGGTGGCACCACGAGCGGATGCTCGGCGGCCGCGCGAAGGTCGCCGACGAGCTGGCCGCCCTGCTGCCCGAACTGCCGGCCGCGGAGTGGCTCGAACTGTTCGACGCCGTCGTGGTCACCCCCGACCCGCGGGTGACGGACCCGGCCGAGGTGAAGGGCCTCGGCCGGCCGCCGACCCCGGCCGGGCACACCGACGCGCTGCTCGGCATCGTGCCCGCGCTGGAGCGCGACCCGTGCGTGACGCGGGCGGAGGACATCGCCGCCCTGCGGAAGCTGGCCCGGCACGGCTTCGTCCGGCTCGCCGAAACCAAAGGGGTGGCGGACAAGGAGCCGTTCCTCGACCGGGCCGGCCGCTACTCGGCCGACGGCAGCTGGTACTGACCACCGTCCCGAAAGGACCCGACTTGTCCTCGCGCCACATCCTGGGGGTCTTCCCCGATCCGAACCGGGACTTCCCGCACCGCCGGACGGACTGGTGGCGGGTGGCCGTCGTGCTCGTCGTCGCCCTGCTGGTGGCGGGTGGCCTCGTCTTCCGGCAACCGCTGCAGCGCACCTTCAGCTGCGGCTGGTTCGACAACTCCGCGTGGTCGGCGGGCGGTGAGTGCGTCGGGCTGAGCGACGGCTCGTACGACTACGGGCTCGACTCCTTCGCCGGCGTGCTGAACGTGGTCGCGCAGCAGAACGCCGCCGCCGCGGACAAGTGCGACCCGCAGGGCACCCCGGTGACCGTCGGCGTGCTGCTGACGCTGACCGACCGCAACGCCGGCGCCCGCGCGCTGCACGAGCTCGAAGGCATGGCGGCCGGGCAGCGGCACGCCAACGACACCGGGTGCCTGCACCCGATGCGGCTGGTGGTCGCGAACGTCGGCGCGTACGGGCCGGACAACGAGGCCGTCGACGTCGCCCGGGAGCTCGCCGACGATCCGCACGTCGTGGCGGTCGCCGGGCTGGGGCTGAGCCAGCAGCGCTCGGCCGAGGTGGCGGACCTGCTGGCGGCGGCGAAGGTCCCGATGGTGTCCGACCTGATCACCGCCGAAGGGTTCGACCAGACCGGGTCCCGCGACGACCAGCCGGACTTCCGCGCGTGCGACCCGGACATCACCTACCCCCGCGGCGTCGGGCGGGACTACTTCTACCGCGTCGCCTACCGCAACGCCGTGCAGATCGAGCAGCTGGCCGCGGTGCTGCCCGGCCGGCCGGACTTCATCATGGTGCCCACCGGCGGGTCCGACCCGTACCCGTGCACCGCGCTGCCCATGATGCAGCGCCGTTTCGGCGGCAAGATCACCGAGGTCAAGTTCGATGCCGACGAAGCGAGCACGGTCCCGCTGACCGCCCAGCGGGTCTGCGGAACGGCGAAGGACGTCGAAGTGCTCTACATCGCGCGCGGCAGCGACCTCGCCCGGTTCCTCTTCAGCCTGGACGAGGCGTTCCTCGGCGGGCGGTGCGCGGCCACGTCGGTCAGCGTGGTCAGCACGTCCGACGGCCTCCGCGTCCGCTCGCCTGAAGACACCGCGATGCTGGAGGACCTCCGCCTGCGGGCGCTGCGGTCGCAGAGCTTCACCGACGGCCGGATCCGGCTGCTGTCGACGCTCGTGTCCGGCGCCGACCGCTTCCGCGGGGACAACCCCGGGTTCCGCGACCTCGAGGCGGCCTTCGCCGGTGCCGGCTTCGACGCGGCCCACCTCGACGACGGCTGGGCGGTCAACGGCTACGACGCCGTGACGACGGTTTCGGCGGCGTTGCGGACGCTCCCGTCGGCGAAACCGGTGCAGCGCAGCCAGGTCAACACCGCGATCAGCGGGTTCTCCTCGAGCGGCCAGGCGGTGGTGGG
The DNA here is from genome assembly GCF_044759945.1 of Amycolatopsis sp. NPDC098790. Taxonomy (NCBI): domain Bacteria; kingdom Bacillati; phylum Actinomycetota; class Actinomycetes; order Pseudonocardiales; family Pseudonocardiaceae; genus Amycolatopsis; species Amycolatopsis sp. NPDC098790. The sequence continues at coordinate 269,477 of NZ_JBIWAI010000004.1, read as the reverse complement.
GGCCGGCGGGCCGATCACGTTCGACAACAGCGGGAACCGCGCCGACGCGGGTCCGCCGGTCGTCCGGGTGTGCCCGCCGCGCCCGGCCGAGGGCGACCAGCCGGCGCGGACCCCGACCGTCGTCGTCCGGCCCGGGGTGGCGCCGAACTGCTGACGAACGCGCTCAGCAGTTCTCGAGCCGGCTGCCGCGCCGCCAGATCGCCCGGGTGTTGAGGCTGTCGCCGATGTTCGTCGTCGGGTCGCCGTCGACGAGCAGCAGGTCGGCGCGCAGCCCTTCGGCGACGCGGCCCCGGTCGGTGAGGCCGAAGCGGCGTGCGGTGGTCGCCGTCGCGGCGCGCAGGGCCTGCGCGGGCGTCAGGCCGGCGGCCACGAGGTACTGCAGCTCGTGGTGCAGGCTGGCGCCGTGGGCCAGGCCGCCGAAGAAGGTCTCGGCCATCGAGGCGTCGGTGCCGGCGAGCAGGTCCACGCCCGCCGCGGCCAGCGCCCGCACGGTGTCCAGGACGTCGTCGAGGCGGCCCTGCGGGTAGCGGTCGTAGCTGGCGCGCAGGGTTTTCTCCCACCGGTCGTCGAGGCGGCGGGCGACCCGCGGGTCGTCGGCTAGCTCGCTGCCGGTGATGCCCATCATCGACGCGTCGAGGCAGACGCACGGCACGACGAACATCCCCGATCCGGCGATCACGTCCACGATTTCCGCGGTGTGCGGGCGGTCCATGAACACGTGGACGACGCCGTCGACCCCGGCCTCGGCGGCCATCCGCGTCGCCTCGAGGGTCAAGGTGTGCGCCACGGTGAGGGCGCCGTACTTCCTGGCCTCCGCGACCCCGGCGTTCAGCGTGGCCTGGTCGAGCATCGGCAGCCCGGGGTGTCCTTCGACGCTGCCGTCGTCGACCATGAACTTGATGTAGTCGGAGCCGCGCGCCAGGAGCTGCGGGACGTACGCGGCGGCCTGCTCCGGGGTGGTGGAGAACGGCATCAGCGGCATCACCGGCGGGAGGTCGCCGCCCGGCCGGAACCCTTCGGGCATCAGCTCGCTGGGGTGCCCGCCGGGCGGGGTGATGCCGAAGCCCGCCGACCGGACGTCGGCGACCGTGTCGTCTTCGGTGACGTGCGCCCGGTTCTCGCGGGTGTTCAGGCCCTGCATCTCCAGTTCGGTGGTGACGCCGAACCGCAGGGCCAGCGCCAGGGAGCCGGGACTGGAGTGGACGTGCGCGTCGATCAGTCCGGGCAGCAGGGTCGCGCCCCGGCCGTCGACGACGTCGGCGCCCTCGGGCACCTCGCCGCCGATCGCGCGGATCTTCCGCCCGTCGAGGACGACGGTCTGCACCCCCAGCGTCTTCTCCCCGTCGAAGACCCGGGCGCCGGTGATGGCGGTGGTGGCCATGGCGGCCTCGCTTTCTCGTTCGCGGTTACATACCTGATGCTATGCAGTTTGCGACTGGTATGCAAATGCGCGAGGTACTACGATCTCGGGGGTGAGCGGTGACGACCTCCTGCTGGACCAGATCGGGCCGGCGCTGTCGCGGTTGCGCCGGCGCACGCCCGCGTCGAGCCGCGACCTGTCCCGCAACCTGGTGCTGAACGTGGTCGCGGACGCCCCGGGCGAGATGACGGTCGGCGGCCTCGCGGCGGAGATGGGCGTGGTCCAGCCGGTGGCGAGCCGCACGGTGGCGGCGTGCATCGCCGAGGGATTGCTGCGGCGGGCGGCCTCCCAGGCCGACGGCCGGCGTACGGTGCTCGAGCTGACCGAGCGCGGGGAGGCCGAGCGGGCCCGGTTCGCCGCCGACCAGCGCGCGGCGTTCGAGGACATCACCGCAGGGTGGTCGCCGGAGGAGCGCGTCCAGTTCGCGCGGCTTCTCGTCCGCTATGCCGCGGACGCTGCTCAATGGTCGCGTTCGGACGGTGAGTAACGGCGTTCAGTTCGGACGACGGGCGCGGACCCTGGCGTGGCCGGCCAGCCCCGTCGCCATGTCACGCATGAAGTGGCGGAGATAGCGCTGCATGAACCAGCGCATGCCCCAGCGCGCCGAATACGTTCCGTGCCAACGGATCCGCGTTCCACCGCCCGGCAGTTCCGTCAGCTCGATCGCAGCTCGGTAGTCGGTCAGCTGAGGGTTTTCGGCTCCCTCGTAGGAGAACCGGCGTTCCGGCTCGAGCGCGGTGATCCGTTCCTTCGCGACGACCTTCCCGGTCCGGAACGCCCGCACCGCGCCGACGCCGTCCCGGCCGTCTGAAGACAGGCCCGTCGACTCGGTTGCCTCCAAGGCGTCGATGCGGGACCACGCCGGCCAGCTGTGCGGGTCGAGCAGCAACGCCCACACGACCGAGGGCGGTGCCGGGGAATCGGCGGTGACGTCGTACGACTGCTGACTCATGCAGGCAGGCTACGACCGGCGCGGACCGCGGCCCAGGCACGGAATTGCGGTGTACCGGTCAGGAATTGCGGTACGCCGACGGCCGGACGCCCACGTGCCGGACGAACGCGGCCGAAAGCGCGCCGGGGCCGGCGAAGCCGCAGCGCGGGGCGATCCGGTCGAGCGGCAGGCTCGTTTCGCGCAGCAGCCGTTTCGCTTCCTCGACCCGCAGCTCGGTCAGGAACCGGTGCGGTGTCTGGCCGGTCGCCGCCCGGAACACGCGAACCAGGTGGTAGACCGACAGGTGCACCTCGCCGGCGAGATCGGCCAGGGTGACCGGCTCGGCCAGCCGTTCGCGCAGGAACGCCACGGCCGCGCGCACGCGGGCGTCCTCCTTTCCCGGAGGCCGGCCGGCTCGCAGCCGCCCGTGCCGGGTCAGCAGGTGCGTCGCCAGGAACGCGGCCGCGGTCTCGGCGTACAGGTCGTCCGCGGTTCCCGGCGACCCGAGCGCCCGGACGGCATGCTCGAGCAGCGGGTCACCGCCGGCGACGGACGCGGCCATCGCCTCGAAGTCCGGGACGTCGCCGCCCAGCCGCGCCGCGACCGCATCGACGGTGTCGCGCGGGATGTGCACCTGCACGCTGCGCATGTCCCCGTCCCCGCGGTAGCGGCGGACCACGGCCTGCTGCGGGAGGCCCAGCTGGAGCCGGCCGGGCAGCCATTGATCGACGACGGCCCGCCCGCCGGCCCGCGTCTCCAGGTCGGCCCGTCCCGACACCGGCAGCACGAGGTGCAGGTCGGCGGCCGCGGGGAGGGCCAGTTCCTCGGCGACCGGGACGTGCTCGAACCGCTGCACAAGCAGGGATCGCCAGCCCGCGTCCACCCAGCTGCAGAAGGTGCGGCGGACGAAGCGATCCGTCTCGAAGCCGGTGTAGGGCCGGAGGTCGAACCGAGCCGAGTCGAACACCATGCTTCCGAGGTTACCGACGGCTGTACCGACCGACGCTGAACGCGGCAAGTCACCGTACGGTCGACCACGGCTCGCCCGCCGGTTCGCGTCTCCAGTTCGGCCCGCCCCGACATCGGCAGCGTCAGGTGCAGGTCGGCGGCGGCGGGAAGGGCAGCTCCTCGGCGACTGGGACGTGTTCGAACCGTTGCACCAGCGGGGGATCGCCAGCCCGCGTCCGCCCGGCCGGAGGTCGAACCGGGCCGAGTCGAACACCATGCTTCCGAGCCTGCCGACGAACGTCGAGACCGATGCCGAACGCGGCAAATCACCGCACGGTCGGCTCGGTAAGTGCCGCCCTTACTGGCGCCGCGCGTCGTCCAGGCGGCGAGCCTCGGCGGCTTGCTCGAACGGCGTGTCGCCCGCCGGGTGGCGGTCGCCCAGCTCGGCGAACAACGCGGCCACCTTCAGCGAGTCGTGGTGGGTGGCCAGTTCGGCCAGCTCGGGGTCGGTCGTGGCCAGCACCTGCCGGAACCGCAGCTCGGCCAGCGGGCCGAGCCGGTCGTAGATCTGCAGGAACACCTTCTGTGCCCGGTCGCGTGCCCAGTCGGCGGGCAGCAGTCCGGCCGGCAGGTCGGGGTCGGTCTCCGGGAAGCGGCGCCAGTCGACGCGCAGCTCGGTGCGCGTGCGCAACGCCTGCGCCGGGCTGATCAGGCCGGCCTCCACGCCGGTCAGCACCTGTTCGTACCGCTCGACGAACTGGTCGTACTCCCGGGCGAGCGGCTCGAGGTCGAACGCCGTCACCGCCGCGGCCGGACCGGGCACCTCGGTGGCGCGGAAGACCGTCGCACTGCGCAGGCCGAGCTCCCGCAACGCGTCCGACGCGGGTTCGGCGAGGTCGTGCGGGCTGACCCACACGCCGTCGTAGAGGGCGGCGAACCGCAGGACCCGCAGCCGCGACCGCAGTGCCGTGCGCAGCCCGCGGTCCTGTTCGGGCACCGAGAACGTGACCACGGTCCACCGCCCGTCCCAGTCGGGCGCGCTGGTGCCGAAGGTCAGCATCCGGTGCGTGCGCTCGATGATCACTTCGGACGTGCGCGCCGGGATGCCGTACGCCGTCGTCCGGCCGCTGCGCGACACGGTGAGCAGGCCGCGGGCGGCGAGCCGGCGGATCGCCGCCCGCGCGCTCGCCGGGCTGATGTCGAACTCGCCGAGCAGCTGCACCAGCGCGGCCGAGGGGATGTGCTCGTCGCGCCAGTACCAGAAGTCGCCGAGCAGGGACGTCAGCAGCAGCTGGGGTTCGGCTCCCTGCTGGGAGCGGGGCAGCGGCCCCGAGGGCGTCACCGTCATCGCGCGCCTGCCTCCGGGACTCGGGTCGGCGGCCGGCCGGGGCCGCCCGCCGTGGGGGTCCATGGTGGCAGTGCCGTCCGGCCCGCCGGATCGAGGGGTTGAATCACGCGACACATCATGCGACGATCGGCGCCCAGATAGCAACCAATTCATCCCCCGGGTTCCCGCGCCGCCCGCTCGGACGGCCTTCCTCAGGAAGAAAACGACATGGGTTCCTCACTTCGTCAATGGCGTCGAAGCTCGCTCGCCGTGGTCGCCACCGGCCTCGTCCTGGCCGGGTGCACGGTCGACGACGGCGCGGCCCCGGCCCCCTCGGCCGCCGCCCTGACCACCGACGCGGCATTGCACGACCAGCTGCCGCAGCCGGTCAAGGACGCCGGTGTCCTCCGGTTCGCCGGGGACTCGCACCCGCCGTACCGGACCGTCGGCCCGGACGGCAAGACGGTCACCGGCATCGACCACGACTTCCAGCAGGCGCTCGGCCAGCTCCTGGGCGTGCGCACGGAAACCACCATCGTCAGCGGGCTCCCGGCTGCGTTGCAGGGCATGCTCAGCGGCCGGTACGACGCGTTCAACGGGCCCGTCAAGGCCACCGCCGAACGGGAGAAGCAGTTCGACACCGTCACGTGGATGACGACCCGGACGTCCTACGTGGTCCCCGAAGGGTCCGCCGCGGGCATCAAGCAGGCCGCCGACCTGTGCGGCAAGCGCGTCGCGGTGGTGACCGCCAGCGTCGTCGAAGACCAGCTCGCCAAGCTCTCCGCTTTCTGTGAACGCGCACAGAAAGCGGCCGTCCAGGTGGTCGGGCTCGACGACACGAACGCGACCCTGCTGGCCGCGAAGTCCGGCCGGGCGGAGGCCGCCGGGATGACGCAGGCCGCCGCGATCGACGTGACCACGCAGCAGAAGGGGCAGTACGAGTACGTGACGCAGACCGAGGAGCAAGGCGCCACAAAGGACAATCTCGCGCTGTACACCCCGAAGTCCGCGAAGCTCGGTCCGGTGCTGCAGAAGGCGTTCGAGGAGCTGTTCCGCAACGGCACCTACACCCGGATCATGCACCAGTGGGGCCTGGACGAGGTCACGGTCCCGCAGCCGCTGTTCGACGTGGCGACCGCGAAATGACCGCCGTGTCCACTGTGGAGGAAACAGCGCCGGTCCGCGACGACGTCGCCGGAGCCCGCGGCCGCTTCCGCCCGCTGCGCTGGCTGTTCGTGCTCGTGCTGGTCGTGCTGGCCGCGCAGCTGGTCGTGTTCCTGGTCCGCAACGACCGCTTCCAGTGGGACGTCGTGGCGAAGTACCTCTTCGAGAAGAGCGTCATGGCCGGCCTGGGCACCACGGTGCTGCTCGCGGTCGCCGCGATGGTGCTCGGCTCGCTGGGCGGCGGCGTGGTCGCGGCGATGCAGCTGAGCGGGTTCGCGCCCGCCCGGTGGGTGGCGACGCTGTGGGTGGGCCTGTTCCGCGGCATCCCGCCGCTGGTGCAGCTGATCTTCTGGTTCAACCTCGCCTACCTGCTGCCGAGGCTGTCGATCGGCGTCCCGTTCGGCCCGGTCTTCGGGACGTGGGACGCCAACTCCGTGATCACGCCGCTGACGGCCGCGGTGATCGGTTTATCGCTGGTGGAATCGGCGTACCTGGCGGAGATCTTCCGCGCCGGCGTCTCGTCGGTCGACCCCGGCCAGCGCGACGCGGCCCGCGCGATGGGCTACCCGCCGGGCCAGACGCTGCTGCGGATCGTGCTGCCGCAAGCGATGCGCGTGATCATCCCGCCCGCGGGCAGCCAGTTCATCAACGTGCTCAAGGGAACGGCACTCGTCTCGGTCATCGCGATGTCGGACCTGCTGCACTCGGTGCAGGTGATCTACAACCGCACCTACGAGATCGTGCCGATGCTCTTGGTCGCTTGCTTCTGGTACCTGGTCGTGGTCACCGTCCTGACCGCCGGGCAGCGCCGGCTGGAACGCCGGTTCTCGCGCGGCCACCGGAGTGCCCGGTGAGCGCCCCGGTGCTGCGGATCAGCGACGTCCGCAAGGAGTTCGGCGCGGTGACCGCGCTGGCCGGGGTGAGCCTCGACGTCCACGAAGGCGAAACGGTCGTGGTGATCGGGCCGTCCGGGTCGGGCAAGTCGACGCTCGTCCGCTGCGCCCACCAATTGGAGCCCGTCGACGGCGGCGCGCTGTACCTCGACGGCGAGCTGCTGGGCCACCGGCGTTCGCCCGGCGGCCTGCGCGCGCTGACCGAGCGGCGGATCGCCGCCCAGCGGCGGCGGATGAGCATGGTCTTCCAGCAGTTCAACCTGTTCCCGCAGTTCACCGTGCTGCGCAACGTGACCGACGCGGCGATCCGCGTCCACCGGCGCGATCGGTCCACTGTGGAGGCCGAAGCGCGTGAACTGCTCGCGCGCATCGGCTTGGCCGGGCGAGAAGACCACTACCCGCGGCAGCTCTCGGGTGGGCAGCAGCAGCGCGTCGCCATCGCCCGTGCCGTGCTGGTCCGGCCGCGGATCATGCTGTTCGACGAACCCACCAGCGCGCTCGACCCGGAACTGGTCGACGAGGTCCTGGCCGTGCTGCGCGACCTCGCCGCGGCGGGCACCACGATGGTCGTCGTCACCCACGAGATGGCCTTCGCGCGCGAGGCCGCGGATCGGTGCGTGTTCATGGAAGCGGGCCGGATCGTCGAAGAGGGCCCGCCGGAGGAGCTGTTCACCCGGCCGCGGACCGACCGGCTGCGCGCGTTCCTGTCCCGCCATCTGTCCGAAAAGGAAGGTGCTTCGTGATCACTGTCGGCGCCGTCGGCGACCTCATCCTGGACGAGCCGGACCCGGAGTTCTTCCTCGCCCCGGCCGCGCCGGTGCTGCGCGGGATGGATCTGGCGATCGGGCACGTCGAAGTCCCGCATTCGACCACGGCGGTCCAGCAAAGCACCGACGTACCGGCGCCTCCCGCGGATCCCGCGGCACTGAAAGCGGTGGCCGGGGCCGGTTTCGAGGTGGTCACGCTGGCGGGCAACCACGTCCTCGACGCCGGTGCCGGCGGGCTGGCCGACACCATCGCCTATTCCCGCGCGGCGGGCATGGTGACGGCGGGTGCCGGAACGAACCTCGCCGAGGCGCGGCGCCCGGCGATCGTCGAGCGCGGCGGCCTGCGGATCGGCGTGCTGTCCTACAACTGCGTCGGCCCGCGTGATTCGTGGGCCACCTCCCGCAAGCCCGGCTGCGCGTACGTCCACGTCCTCACCCACTACGAGCTGGACCACGCGAGCCCGGGCGGGCCGCCGAAGGTCTACACCTTCGCCGATCCCGACAGCCTGGACGCGATGACCGAAGACATCCGCGGCCTGCGGACCGAGGTCGACGTCGTCCTCGTGTCGCTGCACAAGGGCGTCGGCCACACCCCGGTGGTGGTCGCGATGTACGAGAGCCCGGTCGCCCGCGCGGCGGTCGACGCCGGTGCCGACGCCGTGTTCTCCCACCACCCGCACATCATGCGCGGCATCGAAGTCCACAGAGGACGGCCGATCTTCCACGGCCTCGGCAACTTCGCCACGGTCACCCACGCCCTGACCCCGGGAGCGGGCGTCGGCGCGGACGAGCTGCGCGCGTGGGCCGAGCGGCGGACGAAGCTGTACGGCTTCGCGCCCAACCCCGACATGCCGTTCTTCCCGTTCCACCCCGAAAGCCGCAACACCGCCATCGCCTTCTGCCGCTTCGACGAGACCGGGCTGCGCGAAGCCGGGTTCGTCCCGTGCTGGATCGACGACCAGGGCCGTCCGGTCCCGGTCGGCGGCACGCCGGACGGCGACGCCGTGACGAAGTACGTCGAGGACATCACGCGCGGGGCCCGGCTCAACGGCCGGTTCACCACCCGCGGCACCGAAGTGCTCGTCGATCTCACCGAGGGGGTTCCCGCATGACCGACCAGCCACTGGCCGGCCGCACCGTGATCGACCTGACCACCGCGCTCGCCGGGCCGTACGCGACGCTGCTGCTCGCCGGGCTCGGGGCCACGGTGATCAAAGTCGAAAACCCCGCCACCGGCGGGGATTCGTCCCGCAACAACGCGCCCTACGTCGGCCGCGACGGGCTGAACCTCGCCCGGCGCCACGAGGACGACCTGTCCGTGTCGATGCTCTTGCGCGGCCGCAACAAGCTCAGCGTCACCCTCGACCTGAAGAACCCGCGGTCCCACCAGGTGTTCACCGACCTCGTCCGCGACGCCGACGTGCTGGTCGAGAACTACAGCCCGGGCGTCACCGAGCGGCTCGGCATTTCCTACGAACGCGTCCGGGAGCTCAACCCCCGGCTGGTCTACACGTCCATCAGCGGGTTCGGCGCCCAGGGCGGCCCGGGTTCCGGCAAGGCGATGGACTCGATCATCCAGGCGCTGAGCGGGGTGATGATGACGGCCGGCGAGCCCGACGAGGGCCCGGTCCGCTTCGGGCTGCCGATCGGCGACCTCCTTGCGCCGCTGTTCGCCGTGGTCGGCACGGTGTCCGCGCTGCTGCAGGCCGAGCACACCGGCGAGGGTCAGCACGTCGACGTGTCGATGCTCGGCGCGCTGACGTCGCTGGTCGCGTGCGAGCCCTTCGACGCCTTCGACGCGGTCGGCCTGCCGCAGCGCACCGGGTCGATGGTGCCGCGGCTGGCGCCCTTCGGCATCCTGCCGGCGCTGGACGGCTACCTCGCCCTCTGCGCGCCGACCGACGCGTTCGCCCACGGCGTGCTGCGCGCGATCGGCCGGCCCGAACTGGCCGAGGACGACCGCTACCGCACGCGAGACCAGCGGGTCCGGGCCGCCGACGAGTTGCACGAGCTGATCCGCGAGTGGTGCCGGGTGCGGCCCCTGGAGGACATCCTCGCCGCGTTCACCGCCGAAGGCGTGCCCGCAGCCGAGGTCCGCGAACCGCGTGACGCGGTACGGGATCCGCTGGTCCTGGCGCGCGAAGAGGTCGTGCCGCTGCGGCACCCGCGGCACGGTGACGTCGCGGACCTGGCCGGGACCGGGGTGCCGATCCGGTTCTCCGCCGCCCGCGTCGCCCTGGACCGGCCCGCGCCGGGGCTCGGGGAGCACAACGAGCACGTCTACCGCGAACTGCTCGGCTACACCGAGCAGCAGGTGGCGGACCTGGTCGCGGAGGCGGTGATTTGAGCACCGTGGGGTACGTCGGCGCCGACGTCCCGGTCGAGCTGATCACCGCAGCGGGGTTGCGGCCGCTGCGGCTGACCGGGAAGCCGGGCGCGGACAGCACTTTGGGCGACCGCTACCTCGGCCGCGGCGTCGACCCGGTCGCGCGGTCGATCCTGACGCGGATCCTCACCGACGACTACGGGCCGCTCGAAGCCATCGTCGTCTCCCGCGACTGCGAAGCGTCGTTGCGCCTGTTCTACGCCCTGCGGGAGCTGCACCGGATCGAGCCGGCGCTGGGGCTGCCGCCGCTGCGGCTGGTCGACGTCCTGCACCTGCCGCACCACACGACCACCCGGTACGTCCACGCGAAGATCGCCCAGCTGCGCGAATGGCTGGGGCGCTGGCGGCCCATCGGCGACGACGACCTCGCCGCGGCCATCACCGCGCACGACACCCTGCGGCGGTCGCTCGGCCGGCTCGCCGCCCTGCGCCGGGCGAACCGGTTGAGCGGCACGCGATTCCTCGAAACCGTCGCCGCGACCACTGCCGTGCCGGTCGCGGAGGCCACCGCGCTCGTCGACGGCGTGCTCGCCGACCCGCGTGCGGTCGAAGGAGTTCGGCTGTTCCTCACCGGGAGTTCCCACGACACGCCAAACGTGTACGAGACGTTGGAGCGCAACGGTTTCCTCGTCGCCGGGGAGGACCACGACTGGGGTGAGCTGCTGTTCGCCCGCATCTGCGCGGCGCCGACGGAACTCGCGCTGGCCGAGCGTTACCAGCACAACGGCCCCGCCGCCCCGCGCGCGTCCATCCGGCACCGCGCGGCGCACACCGCCGCGGCAGCCCGCGCATGCCGTGCCGAGGTCCTGTTCTCCTACGCGCGCGTGCACGACGACGCGCCGCCGTGGGACTTCCCGGAGCAGCGCGCCGCGACGGGACTGCCGGCGGTCCTGGCCGAACGGCAGCCGTACGGCGAGCTGACGGCGGAAGCGCTGGCCGCACTGGTACCGGCGGGAGCGGTCGCGTGACCGCCCGGCTGGCGTCGGCGACCACCGCGACCGCCTACCAGCGCGGGTGGTTCGCCCGGGTGCGTGCCGACGGGGGCCCGCTGGCGCTGGTCAACGCGGACGCGCCCCAGGAGATCTTCCGGGCGATGGACATCCCGTACGTGGTCAACCAGTGGTGGGCGTCGATCGTCGCGGCGAAACGCCAGACCCAGCGCTATCTCGGCCTGCTGCGCGAACGCGGCTACCCGGACTACATCGAGCAGTACAGCGCCACTTCGCTGGCGTCGGCGTTCGAAGACGATCCCGGCCAGGCGCCGTGGGGCGGCCTGCCGACGCCGTCGATCGTGCTCGGTGAGACGACCGGGGACGCGTCGCGGAAGATCTTCGACGTCTGGGACGCGCAACCCGGCGTCACCTACTACGCCCTGGAAAGCGCGGCGGAGAACGAAGTCCCCGAGCGGTGGTGGGAACTCGTGCCGCACCGCTGGGAAGAGGCGATCGGCAGCGACCGGCTCGACCTGCTGACCGGTGAGCTGACCGGGCTCATCCGGTTCCTCGAGCAGACCACCGGCCGGGTGTTCTCCGAAACCCGGTTCCGCGAGGTCCTGGACCTGGTCAACGAGCAGCAGGAGTGGAACCGCCGCACGCGCGACCTGATCGCCGCCGCCCGGCCGTGCCCGATCGCCGTCACCGACGGCATCCCGAGCGTCATGGTGCCCCAGTGGCACCGCGGCACCGAGTGGGCGCGCGACGCCGCGCGGGCGTTCCACGACGAGGTGCGCGACCGCATCGACGCCGGCGTCGCGGTGTGCCCGGACGAGCGGCTGCGGCTGATGTGGATCGGCCGCGGGCTGTGGTTCGACCTGGATTTCTACCAGCGGTTCCAGGAGTCGCACGGCGCGGTCTTCGTCTGGTCCATGTACTTGGCGATCGCCGCGGACGGCTACTTGCGGTACGGCGACGACCCGTTGCGAACCCTAGCCGCCCGATTCGCCGCGTTCGGCGACCAGCTCTACACCCCGCCGTGGTCGGCGGAGTGGTACGTCAAGGAAGCGCGCCACCACGGCGTGCACGGCGTGGTGCACCTCGTCTCCGACGACGCCCGGGGCGGCTACTTCACCACCCGCGCGCTGCGTGCCGCCGGCATCCCGGTGCTGGAACTGCACGCGGACAACGTCGACGCCCGCACGGGAGACGGCCTGACCGCGCGGATGACCGCTTGGCTCGGCGAACTGACCTGACCGTCCGGAAAGGACTTCCGGGTCCGTCCGTCACCCCGGGCCGACCGTCACCGGCAAGAACTTCCGACAGGAGCGTCCATGCGCAGCAAGCTCACCCTCCTGGCCGCGGTCGCGGTCCTCGCCGCCGGGCTTCCCGCCACCGCCCACGCGGCGGAGGCCGGGAACCCGTGCCCGGATCCCGTCGCGGCGGCGAGGTGCACCGACGGGCAGCTGACCGACGGCACGCCGTACACCTTCGCGAAACCCCTGCGGTGGAACGGATCCGTGCTGGTCGACCTCGACTTCGCCGCGGGCGGCCTGGCGAGCCCGCTCACGAAGAGCCTGCTGGACCGCGGCTACGCGGTGGGCGGCACCACGCGCGCGATCAGCAGCTGGAACATCGCGCGCGCGATCGACAACCAGGCGGAGGCGCTCGGCCGGTTCGAAGCGGCGTTCGGCCCGGCCCGGTACGCGATCGCCGAAGGCCGGTCGATGGGCGGCATGGTCGCCGCCGGCGTGGCGCAGGCGCACCCCGGCCGCTTCGCCGCGGCCATCCCGATGTGCGGCGGGCTCGGCGGCGCGGTGGGGCAGTGGAACCAGAAGCTCGACACCGTCTTCACGCTCAAGACGCTGCTGTTCCGCGATTCGGCCCTGCCGGTCACCGGCATCCCGGCCGACGTCCCGGGGACGCAGCAGCACTGGCTCTCGGCGACGGCTGCGGCCCAGGGCTCGCCGGCGGGCAAGGCGCGCATCGCCCTCGCGGCGGCGATCGGCCAGCTGCCGGCGTGGGGACTGGCCCCGGACGGCTCGGCGACCCCGGTCCCGGCCGGCCACGACGTCGACGGCGTGGAACAGGGCGCGTTCCTGGCCCTCGCCGGTGGCCCGCTGCCCTACCTCGGGCAGGCGGTCAGCAGCCGGCGGGCGATCGAGCAGCTCTCCGGCGGCAACCCGTCCTGGAACACCGGGGTGGACTACGTACGCCAGTTCGCTTCGGCCGCACCCAGCCTGCAGAACGCGGTGCGCCGGCTCTACACCCGCGCGGGCCTCGACCTGCGCGCCGACTTCGCCCGCCTCGCCGCCGAACCCCGCATCGAGGCCGATCCCGCCGCGGTCCGCTACCTGGAGCGGGGCATCGTGTTCACCGGCGACCTGCGGATCCCGGTGCTCACGGTCAACGGCACCGGTGACCAGATCTCCACGGTGGCCCAGCAGCAGTCCTACGGCGCATTGGCCCGCCGGGCGGGCAACGAGTCCCTGCTGCGGCAGACGTACGTCCGGACGGCCGGGCACTGCACCTACACGACCGGCGAACAGCAGGCGGCCGTCGACCGCGTGCTGACCCGGCTGCGCACCGGGCACTGGCCGGACACGTCGCCCCGGACGATGAACGCGCTCTCGGTCGCCGTGGACGGCGCGGCGGGACGGTACCTGAGCTACGAACCGCCGCGGTTCAACCGACGCTACCCCGCCTGAGCGAGCTTCCGGCGGCGACGCGCGATCAGAAACACGATCAGCAGTACACAAAGGACGATGACGAGCACCGCGGTCCACGGAACGGCCAACGAATGCGCGGTGGTGTCCACACCGGACAGCGGTGCCGTCGAGCCCGCCGCGTCGGTGAGCAGCGGGACGAGGGTGACCGTCCCGGCCAGGTACAGCGCGGGCGCCGCGCCGTGGACGGACGCGGTCACCTGCCACGTTTCGCCGGGCAGCAGTGGCGGCGAGTCGGGAATCGGTTCCGCCTCGGCGGGCCAGCTGCCGAACGGGCCGGTCACCTCCGCCGACTGCCGGGCCGTGACGACGGCGTTGCCGCTGTTGCGGATCGTGTAGGCGAGAGTGGCGTCACCCGCGCCGATCGGGTTGGCCGTGCCGGCGTACCGCACGTCCAGGTTCTCGACCGTCAGGCCCGGGCGGAGGTCGCCGCCGACGCGCAGCCGGATGCGCGTGCCGACCCGGCGTTCGACGTCGCCCTGGACGATCGAGGTGAGGATGCCGCCCACGTGGTCGCCGGCGGCGGCGTCGGCGGGGACGGTGACGGTGAACGGCACCGCGGCGGTCTGTCCGGGTTGGACGGTCACGTGGTCCTGTCCCGGGTGGACCCAGGCGCCGACGCCGGTCGACGGTTTGTCCTCGGCCAGCAGGTCCAGCTGCCCGGAGCCGGTGGTGAAGGCGTCCGCGGCGTACACGGCGAGGTCGAGCGGGGCCGTGCCGTGGTTGGCGATCACCAGGCCGTCGTCGATCCGCTCGCCGGGATCGGCGGTGTAGCTGTAGTTGTCCCGGTCGGCGCCGAAGTCGTTGGCCGCGGCGGCCACCGTCCAGGGCGCCTCGTCCTGCGCGCCGGCGGGCGGGGCGACGGCGAGACCGAGGCCGGCCGCGGCGAGGAGCGTGACGGCGGCGCGGGTGATGGCGTTCATGGGACGTCCAGTCGGGAAGGCCCGTGCGGGTGGGGCGGGCGCCCCACCCGCACGGGACAGGGAAATCAGCTCAGGGCGGTGACAGTGCGCCCCGGGCCGGTGGCCGGCTGCTCGAGCCAGCACGGCTTGCCCGGCGCGGGCGACCCGCCGCCGCCGTGGCCGCGGTAGGGGTGGAGGACGACCTTGTCCACAGTGGACCCGACCGGCCGCGCCGGCGTGGCGCCGCTGTCCGGCCCGCACCAGGAGACCTTGCCCAGCTCGACCGCCGCGTTCGGCGCGGCGCAGGTGCCGCTGCGGACGTTCTGCACGACGAGCTTGTCGTCGCGCACCTGGACCTTGACGTAGGTGCGGACGTGCTCCTGGTTCTCCACCGAGTTGGCCCAGTGGTTGTCCGGGTTGAGCGGGTCGGCTCCGTAGTTCGGGTCCTGGCTCGTGTCCGGGTCGGTCAGGTCGTAGTACTTCGAGCCGGACGCGGAGTTCGCCGTCACGTAGACGACGCCGCCGGGGCCCTGGGCGACCTGGGTGGCGCCGGGCTGCTCGGCCGGGTTCGCCTTCTGCCCGTTCTTGATCACGTAGCTGCGCGAGTAGCTGTGGTCGTGACCCTGCAGGACCAGGTCGACGCCGAGGTTCGAGAACGCCGTCGGGAAGTCCTGGCGGCGCTTCTGGTTGTCGGCGTCGTTGGCGTGGTCGGCCGGCGAGTAGATCGAGTGGTGGTAGACCAGCACGGTGTACTTCGCCTTGCGGCCCTGCTTCTTCACGACGTCGGTGACGTACCCGATGTGGGCTTCGTCGGCACCGGTGGCGTAGGCGTTGCTGTTGAGGTCGATGAACAGCACGTCCTTGTAGAGGTACCAGTAGTCGCCGCCGGAGCGGGTGCTCGGGTCGCCGTTGTAGTACGCGGCCGAGCGGTCGGTGTTCGGCGTCCAGAAGTGCTGCTCGTAGGCCTTGCCGCCGACGTCGTGGTTGCCGATGGTGGCCGCCCACGGGTACTGGCGCAGCTTGTCGGAGGCGAGGAAGGCGTCCCACTGCGCTTCGGTGTTGGCGGTCTCGACCTGGTCGCCGCCGGAGACGAGCAGTTCGGCGTTCGGGTTGGCGCCGAGGGCGACGTTCAGCGTGTCGGCCCAGCCGGCGCCGTCCTTGGCCACGTTGCCCGACGAGCCGATCTGCGGGTCGCCGAAGAACAGGAAGTCGAAGTCGCCGCGGAAGTCCTGGGTCTTGAAGGTGTACACCGGCGACCAGGTGCCGCCCGAGCCGACGCGGTAGGAGTAGCCGGTGCGCTGGCGCAGGCCGTCGATCGTGGTGTGGGCGTTGAAGCCGCCGTTGACGCTGTTCGCGGCGACGGTGGCCGGGAACGTCCGGGCGTTCTTCGGGAACTGGCCGTGCTTGACCTCGTTCGTCGGCGCGACCTGCACCACCTGCTTGGCGTCGGACGAGGCGTACCAGCTCACGACGCGCTGGGACTCCTTGGCGCCGACGCCGAGGATGACGCCGGACAGCGTCACGGGTGTGTCGGCGGCGGCCGCGGTGACCGGGCCGGTGCCGAACGCCACGGCGACGCCCAGGGCGGCCGCCGCGATCGTTCTCGGGAACTTCATCGGGTTTTGTCCGTTTCGTTCGGGGAAAGCGGGATGAGGCGGTCAGAGCGTCGATGGCGCTGGTGTGAGGAAGGTGAACCGGGCCGGGACAACCGGTTGCGTGCGCCGGAAGAACTCATCCGCCCGCCACCCGCTGCACGAACCAGGTCAGCCCCACCACGGACACGGCCGCCGCGATCGCGCCGGTCGTCCAGCGGGGCGCGGCGGGGGACCGGCGGCGCAGCAGGGCGAGCAGCGGGAAGACCAGCGCGATGATCGCCAGCTGCACGGTTTCGATCCCGAGGTTGAACACGAGCAGGGACCAGAGCAGCGTCCACGACCAGGCGGCGTCGATCCCGAGTGCCGAAGCGAAGCCGAGCCCGTGCGCGAGGCCGAAGCAGAAGACGACGCCGAGGCGGATCCAGCCGGCCCGGTCCAGGCTGAAGCGGCCGTCGTCGCCGAGCTCGCCGGCCGGGGAACCGCGACGCCACATCCGCCACAGCGGCCAGGCGGCGACCACGGCGATCGAGAGCGCGATGAGCGGCTCGATGATCTCGGCCGGGACGTGCACGAGACCGAGCGCGGCCAGGACGAACGTGACCGAGTGGGCGAGCGTGAACGTCGTCGCGGCGAGCACGATCTCGCGCAGCCGGCGGGACCCGGCGATGAGCGCGAGCAGGAACAGGATGTGGTCGAGCCCGGTCAGCAGGTGTTCGGCGCCGAGCCGGAAGAACTCCCAGAACCGCTGCGTCCAGGCCTGGTGGGTGGAGAACGACGGCTGCCGCGCGTCGAGGGCGGCGCTGCCCGAGGTCAGGTCGAGGTGGTAGGTGAGGATCGTCTTGGTGTCGCGGACGTAACCCTCCGCGTCCCCGAACAGCGTGGCGGCCACCTCGTGGGACTCGGCCGCGGGGCACCGGTAGTCCAGGGTGAGCAGCGTGTACGGCACGCCGTCGCGTTGTTCGATCCCGAAGCCGCCGTCCTGGGCAGGCGTGCAGGCCTGGCCGTCGGCGGTCACGCGGAACCGCTCGGTCACGTACTTCGTGACCGACGCGGCGTGGGCCTGCAGGGCGGCGGCCTGACCGGCGGGGTCGCGTGCTTCGAACGCCGCGGTGCCCTGCCGGAACAGCGGATCGTCGTGTCCGGCGTCCGCGGCCGACACGACGAGCAGGTCGTACTCGAGGCCGAGCACGGCGCGGACGTGCCCCTGTTCGGGGGACGTCAGGTCGGCGTAGACGGTCGACGAAAAGCCGTGAGCGCCGGCGGGTGACCCGCTCAACGTGACGGCCACGGCCGCGAACGCGGCGACGGCGAAGGCTTGGGCGAGACGGCGGCGCATGGGGTCCTCTTTCCGGTCGCCCCGCAGACTGCTGGCCCGAGGCGAACGCCCGGCGAACAACCGGCGATGGGATGCCGTCGGCCGTCGCACGGGACGGGACGTGGGGTAGGAAGAGGCGACTCGACCCTCCGGAAAGGACGATCAGCGTGCGTTCGCGCCTCTGGACCGCCGGCGTGGTGGCCGCGCTCGCCGTCGTGGCCGCCGGCTGCGGTCCGGCCGACGACTGGTCGGCCCCGCACCCGAAGCCGGCCGCGATCGGGGCCCTCGGGCCGGGCTTCGTGACGGCGTCACCCACCCCGGAGGCGACGGTGACGCCGAGCCCGGGTTCCTGGGACGCGGTCCGCCCGTCACCCGGCTACCGGGTGGTCCTGCTCAAGTCGGGCGACGACGCGCCGAGCCGGACGCTGGCGGACGCCGTGACGAGCTGGGCCGCGCAGGAGCAGGTCAGCCTGAAGACCGTCGAAGCGCCCGACACCGGCCGGTTCACCGAGAGCATCGGCGAAGCGGTGAAGCTGGCACCGGACCTGGTCATCAGCACGGGCAAGGACCTCGTGGACGCGCTGGCCCTGGTCACGGCCAACCACCTCGACCAGCAGTTCCTCGTCTTGGGCGCCGAGCTGGCCGAACCCACGGCGAACGTGACGGCGGCCAACTGGCCGGGCGCGTCCTTCCGCGGCGAGGGCCTGGGGACGTCGACGGGCTACGACCCGGCGTCGTTCACCCCGGACCGCGCCTCGGCGGCGCTCCGGGCGGGCGTGGCGAGCGTGCTGAGCGGACTGACGGGCATCGTCATCCGGCTCGGCTAGCCGGGTTTCTGCCGCCGGGGCGCGGGTACCTGCGGCGGATGGCAGGCAGACGCGACGAACTCCAGCGGATCGCGGCGGAGGACTTCGGCTGGTCCCGGCTGACCGACGAGCAGCTGGCGGCGATGGAGCACGTGATGGCCGGGCACGACGTGCTCGCCGTGCTGCCCACCGGGGCCGGCAAGTCCGCGATCTACCAGGTGCCCGCCCTGCTGCTGGACGGCCCGACCCTGGTCGTCTCGCCCCTGATCGCGCTGCAGAACGACCAGATCGAGGGCATCGAAGAAAGCCGGGCCCCGGCGGCCGTCGCCTTGAACTCCGCGCAGCGCGCGGCCGAGCGCAAGCACGCGTGGGAGTCGCTGCGGGCCGGCGAGGCCGAGTACCTGTTCCTGTCGCCGGAACAGCTGGCCTCCGACGAGGTGCTCGACGCGGTCGCCGAGCTCGGCGTCTCGCTGTTCGTGGTGGACGAAGCGCACTGCGTCTCGGCGTGGGGCCACGACTTCCGGCCGGACTACCTGCGCCTGGCGCCGGTGATCGAGCGGCTCGGGCACCCGCGCGTGATCGCGCTCACGGCGACCGCCGCGCTGCCGGTCCGCTCCGACATCGTCGCCCGGCTGGGCCTGCGCGACCACCGCGAGGTGCTGGCCAGCTTCGACCGGCCCAACCTGCGTCTCGGCGTCGACCCGCTACCGGACGACGACGAGCGGCACCACGCCGTCATCACCCGGACGCGCGCGCTGACCGCGGACCCCGCGACCCGGCCCGGGCTGGTGTACGTCACCAGCCGCAAGGACGCCGAAACCTACGCGGAGGAACTCGCCGCGGAGGGCGTCCGGGTCGCGGCCTACCACGCCGGGATGAAGGCGGCCGACCGCGAACGCGTGCACGAGCGGTTCCTCGACGGCGACCTGGACGCGGTGGTGGCGACCTCGGCGTTCGGCATGGGGATCGACAAGGCCGACCTGAGGTTCGTGCTGCACGCGGCGGCCCCGGAGTCGCTCGACACGTACTACCAGCAGATCGGCCGCGCCGGCCGCGACGGCGAACCGGCGGAGATCACGCTGTACCACCGGCCGCGCGACCTCGGCAGGCAGAAGTTCCTGACCGCGGCGAAGGCGCCGGAGAAGGCGCTGGCGGAGGTGGCCACGACCCTCGCCGAGCACGACGCACCCCTGAAGCCGGCGGAGCTGGGCAAGGGGATGCCGGCGGCCCAGCGCACGCGGGCGGTGAACCTGCTGGAGCAGACGGGCTCGATCACCGTCCTCCCCGACGGCCGCCTCGAACAGTCCGATGTGGATCCCGAGGAGGCCGTCGAGCGCGGAATCGAGGCGGCCGAGGCCCACCAACGGCTGATCCGGTCCCGCATCGAGATGATGCGCGGCTACGCCGAAACGACGGGCTGCCGCAGACAGTTCCTCCTCGGCTACTTCGGCGAGCGGCTGACCGAACCGTGCGGCAACTGCGACACGTGCATCGCGGGCACCGCCGAAGCAACCTCACCCGGCGACGGCGAGTTCCCGGTGAACAGCGTGGTCGAGCACCCGGAGTGGGGCCGGGGAACGGTGATGTCCGCGGACGAGCAAACGCTGACGGCGGTGTTCGACGACCACGGCTACAAGACCCTGTCGGTACCGATGGTCCGCGAACAGGGCCTCCTCACCGCAGTCGACGGCTAGGGCCGCCGCGGGATTGACTGCGGCTTGCAGTCCTCGAGTGGAGGGGCCGGTGTCAGGGTGGCGACCGCGGTAGCCGTGGACTACGAAACCGTCGCGGAGGCGGCCGGCACGTCGGTGTCGCCGGCCAACTGCCGGCTGGAACGCCATTCTTGCGCTTCGGGTTCCTCGACGTAGTCGACGAGGTTGTCCTTCAGTCCCAGGTCGTCGAGGATGGTGAGGACCTCGGACGGGGTGGCGTAGAAGAACTCGCGCCTGAGGTTGACCCGGTTGACGCGCCGGTCGGCGAGGTGCTGGTGCAGCCGCGTTTCCAAGCTCACCGCGTCGGCGTCGAAGATCTTGGCGTGGACGTCGAATCTGAACGGAACAGAGGCGTCGCCGAGTTCGCGCACGCGCTCGAGCGGATCGAGCCGCCGGGTCAACCCGATCTTGACCACACCGTCGCCGAAGGATCCGACGTTGGAGATCACGTAGACCCACCCGGTGCGGATGTTCGCTTCGCGCTCCTCGACCCCTCTGATCGCGTCACCGATCTCTTCCAGTTTCGTGCGCGCCGCTTCGGCCTGCTGCTCGTCGCCGGACTCGGCCCACTTCTGCAGGGCGTTGCGCCAGTGTGCTTCTTCTTTCGCCAGCCGGGCTTTTTCACGCTCGAATTCCCGCTGTGCCTGCTGTTCGTCCCGTTGACGCTCCCGCTCGGCTCGGATGCGCTCTTTCTCCTCTTCGACCTTCGCGAGGTGGTCGGCGGTGAGTTCGAGTTCTTCGAGGCGCAACCTGTGATAGCCGGGAGCGATGTTGATGTTCATGGTCTTGCCGAGACGGGAGATGACGTCACGGGTTTTGGTCAGACGGTCCTTCGCGGAGTCGAGCCGGTAGGGGCGCATCGACCTCACGCAGTTGTCCGCTTCGGCGTTGTAGGCGCGCAACATCAGCTTGGAGAAGTCTCGGACCATGCGCTGGCCTTCCACGGCGGAGCCGTTCACCGTCCAGTCAGTGCTCGCGGTGATCGCGTGGTTGTTCTTCGCGGCGATCTTGATGGAGTCCTTGAGCCGCTGCAAGGCCGCCTTGTAGGCGACGGCGTCGGCGAGCCGGTGCCGGAACTCGTAGATACCGGCCTCTTGGAGGAGCGTGATCTCCTTGGTTTCGACGATCTGGGCACGCAGTGAATCGAGGTTCGCCGACGCTTCGTCGATCTGCTGCCGGACGGCGGCCAGTTCCGCCTCGGCGTCCTTCCGGCGCTGCGCTTGAGCCTCGCGCTGCTTCTGGGCGTCCTGCTCGAGCTCGGCGGCAGTTCGGCGCATCTGCCGGATTTCTCGCTCGACCTCCAGTGCGTCCTTACCGCGGAGTTCGGCGTACTTGGCGTCGAGCTCCGCCAGTTTCGCGCTCAACGTGGCGTTGTGTGCACTGAGTTCACGAATTTGAGTGGCTGCTTGCCGGAGCTTGGCGGTCTCCGTGCTCAGTTCGGCCTCGAGTTCTCGTACCCGTTTCCGAGAGCCGAACAATCCGGGCTTGCTCGATGCCGCCGGAGCGGCTCCTGCCTGAACGGGTACCGGCTGGGGCCGCGGTTCGGGTTCGAGGGTCCACAGCTGCCAGAACTTCGGCGGTGCCGGCCAGTCCGCAGGCGGCTGCCAGCCGGGTGGCGGTGTCCATCCGGCTGGAACGGCCGGCCAGTTCGGCGGTGGGTTGAACCTGTATGCCATACCGCGTCCCTCCGCTGCCGACGATCACAGCAGGAGTCGCGACTGCGCGAAACTGCGTTACACGTGGCTTCGGAACCATCAACGGGTTCGTTCGTGACCGGCGAGGTGTGTCGCGCGTTGCGGCCGGTGGCCGATCGGCCCTCGGCGTCGAGAGGTGATCTCGTTGTCGAGGGCCGACCGTGCAGAACGCAGCAAAAGGCTGATCCGGCAGGAACCTGCCGACCCGGTCCCACCTACCTGTTGTCGTCTTCGTCGTCTTCCGGCTGCGCGCCCGGCTCGTCGAAACGGTTCATCGCCTCGTCGATGCTCGAATCGTCGGTCGCGAGGACCGAGCGCATCGAGAGGAACGGGTCGTCGACCGAGGCGTTGCCGGACAGCGCGAACCGGCCGGCCGTCGTGTGCAGGCTCCGGGCGAGCCGCACGACTTCTTCCATCATGGCGGTGACCTGCATCGACTTGGCGAGTTCCGTCGTCCTCGCCTGTTCCGCGGACCGTTGCTTGCCGGCTGCCTGCTCGTCCGCCTTCATCGCGGCCGCTTCGTGCTGGGCCACCGCGTCCTCGATACCACGCACCATCCCGGTCAGCTCGTCGATCGTCCGGACCTCCAGCGAGCCCACCGCCCGCATCTGGTTCAGCACCAGCAGCCACGGTGCGATGAACGCGGTGAGCCCGACGAGGATCCCGATCACCACACCGAGGGTTCCGGTGTTCACGGTGTCGGAGGGGTGGATGATCCGCGTCGCGATCGACACCGCGACCATCGTGCTCACGGCGAAGAGACCGATCAGCTTGCCGTACAGCACCAGCCTCGACGACGAAGGCTCCCGCTCCTTCTCCGCGCCGGCGTGCCCGTCAACCGCCCTCAGGTGCCCCGCCGTGTGCCCCGTCGAATGAGCCAGCAGAGCCAGCACCAAGGACGCGATCACGGCGAACCCGGCAGCGGTCGCGGTCTCGGCAGGCTTGCGCAGCGCGTTGTCCGGCGTGATGTTGAAGAACTTCGCGATCACGGTCAGCAGCGACACGATGTCGACGGCGAGCGGTGCCATGGCCGCCCTGGTCCACGTCTTCGACGGCCGTTGCTGGTGGCGGGTATCGCCACGTTCGGTGTCCTCAGCGATCCGCTGCCGGCACTGGTCGATGACCTGACCGGCTTCGGCGGCCGTGATCGGTCCGGCCGTGTAGACGTAGGTACCGGAGCCGGGGAGCACGCGCCGGGCTTGTGCGCGCTGGGCGAGCGTGCGTTCCCGCGCCGCCCTCGCGCGCAACGCCCGGAATTCACCGGCCAGGCGCTCCACACGAGCGGCCACCGCGTCGACCGCTTTCTGCTGCGCTCTCTGGCCGCGGCGCAGCAGGAGTTCTTCGGTCCACGTGAGCCGGGCCGGTTGCGGGTTCGGAGCGGCACGCCACCGGAACGCCTCGCGAATCAGCGAGGTGATCCAAGCCGCGCGCCAGGGGTGGCGCAGCCAGTACCACCAGGCCACGCGCGGGTGCTTGCCCGGTCGCTGGACCAGGGCCGGCAGGCCGGCGCCGCCGGGCTCGGGGACCGGCGGTGAAGCCGGGTGGTCTTGCAGGGTCATCGGGTGCTCCTGAATCGGGTGACGGTCACCTCGACCGTGCGGTTCTTCTCGGCGGCTTCCGGGATGAGGCGCCCGGCGGAATCGAGGTCCGGGCTCAGTGGACGGTCGAAGCCGACACCGTCGACCTTGAACAGGGACCGGTCGATCCCGTCGGCCGCCAGCGCGTCGACCACGCGGCACGCGCGCTTCTTCGAGAGCTCGACGGCACCGTCACGCGGTCCGGAAGTCGCGGTGTGCCCCACCGCTGTCGCCGAGCGGGCGACGCTCGCCGCGTCGGATCGGAAGTACTGCGTCATGCCTCGCAGTGCCTGGTCCGCGCCGGGGAGGAAATCCGCGGACTCCTTGCGGAAGAAGACGCCGTTGGGGAGGAGGATCCGCACCGTCTGTCCGGTGGCCGGGTCGCCGAACACGGTCACCGTCGGGTGCGAAGGCACCGGGATCACCGGTACCGGCACCGTCGACAGCGGCGGGCCGCCGCTGCTGCGCTGGACGAGGGGTTCGCAGTGGCCGTGCGCCTTACGGCAGACCTTGAGCCAGAGTTCCTGCACGGCCGAGTACATCTCCGGCGGGAGTTGCTGCTGCGGGCCCGCCACCTGGCCGAGGCCGACGAAGAAGACGTGTTTGTCCGTGAGGTCGGGCAGCTTGTCCTCGGGGAGCCCCTCGACGGTGGCGTCCACATCGAGATCCGAACCCCAGCCGCGCAGATCCAGTAGTCCTGTGGTCTGCAACCCGCTGCTGTAGACCAGCATCGTCGCCGGGCCGTTGGTGTGCGCCATTTCGCCAAGCAAGCCGAGCAGGTCCAATTGCGACTGAGTGCCCGCCGAGGCCGCCATCTTCTCCCGCACCGGCGTCATGTGCTTCTGGTAACCGGTATCGAGGCGCTCCGAGTCCGTCTCGAGCTCCTTCGTGCGCTCGTCGTAGTACACGGACACGTCCTGGCGTACGACCGGCTGGTCGGTGGCGGAGCCGACGAACCCGAGTACATCGACGGTGCCGCGGCCGACGGCGTCGCGCACGACGTCGAGGTTGTCGTCGTGCATGTCGACCGCGGGTTCGTTGGCGGTCGCGGTGGCTCCGATCAGGATCGTCGTGTGCGGCGTGACGGGCTCGGGACCGCACCCGGCGGTGAGCACGGTGAAGACGACGGCAGGGCCAAGGGCGAGGAACCTTCTTTTCACGGTGATTCCTGTTCTCGTGAGGGAAAAACCGGCGGGGAAAGGCCGGGGTGTCCTCAGTGTGCCGACGCATTCGGTGAGATCGCACTGATACATAACGACACCGAGATTCACCAGAGTGGGTGAATGCGGAAGAAGGGGGTGAGCATCCTCTAACGCCGGGCGGGACCGCGGCGATACAGGTGCGCGGCAACCGATCTCGAACCCAAGGCAGGTCATGACCAGCGAAGCGTCCGTATCCGAAGAGAAGCTTCTGAGTGCCGGTGTCCAGCACCTGCTCGAAGACGGTATCGACATCGTTGTGCGTGGCGTCAACGTCGACGAAGTCGTGCGACGCTCAGGCGTGAGCCAGAAGACCTTCTACAAGACGTTCGGGCAGAAGACCCAGTTTGTCGAGAGCATGTTGTCCTCGTTGACGGTCGCCCCGTTGCGCGTCACCCGGGAACTGGGCGAGAAGGTTCGCGAGCAGCTCGTCGAATCGGGCGGTGATCCACGCGACACGATCCGCGCTGTCTGCGCGTGGGATTTCGAGCAGGTGCGAGCCGACCCGTCCACCATTCTTCAACTGGCGATCATCGTGCTGGGCCGCGATCACGACGGTGCGATGAAAAAGCTGCAGCAGGCGTATGCCAGCTACGACGAGGCCGGAAAGAGTGCGTACGAGGCGATTCTTGCCCGATGGGGCGCGTCCATGCGCTCGCCGTTCACCCCGGAAAAGCTGGCGGTCGTCCTGTCCGCTCTCGTCGAAGGCTTGGTGGTGCGCCACCTCGCCGATCCGGACGCGGTATCGGGCGAGCTGTTCGGCGATGCCGTCCTCGCACTGGTCGGGTCGATCGTCGACACCGGCCAAGGGCATGAGCGAATCGACGACGTCATCGCTCCACTGGCACGGGACGTCAAGGTGATGTACGAGGCAGGCCAGGTGGACGCGCTTCCCGACAACCCGAGAGAACTCGTCCTCGACGCCGCGCGTTCGGAGTTCGGGACTCGCGGCTACTTCTCCACGACGCTCACCCACATCTCGATGGCGGCGAAGCTGCCGCTGCGTGCGCTCAAGCGGCTTTTCCCCAGCAAGGCGCTGATCGTCGTCGAGGCCCTGCGCCCTCATGTCGAGCGGCTTCGGCAGGACACCGCGGACGATCGCACCCTGGGCTACTCGACCGCGGAAACCGTGACGAGGTTCCTCCGCCGGCTGGCCACGATCACCACGAACGACCGGGAGTACATCGACGCCCTGCTGGCGATCGTCGCCCACGAGACCGCGGCCGCACCCGACGTGGCGGTCAGGGTGAAGGCGGACGTCGACATCCCGGCGATTCTGGTCCCGGCTCTCCGAGCGGGTCAGGAGTCGGGTGAGCTGGCCCGCCTCATGAGCGCGGAGGACGCCGCCGCCATGGTGGTCAACAGCCTGTTCCTCCGTTGCTTCACGCGGCGGAACGAGACCATCGACCAGCAGGTGTCCGCGGTCATGGCGATGCTGTTCCAAGGTCTGCTCGCCCGGCCGGCGGACGCACCGAGCAGTGCCCTCTAGTCCAACCTGGGCCGCTTCGACGGGGGCCCCGTAGGCGACGCCGGCGGGGTGTGAACCGGCGGAGGTCCGCTCGAAGGGGTCGGGCTGGTCGGCGCGTGCGGGATCGGCGTCCCATCCGGCAAAACCCCCGAAGACCCCGGCGGCAACCCGTTCGGCGCCTGCGGGTACGACGGCCACGGGCCACCCGTGTGGTTCGGCGCCGCCGGGTTCGTGTACGTCGGGTGGGAACCGCGGTCCGGGCGCGGGGGCATGTACTTGTCCTCGTGCGCGCCCGTTCCCGACGAGCTCTTCGAGTACTCGACCTGGCCGTAGCTGCTGCCCTGGCGGTTGTAGTGCTTGTTGTCCTCGATCGGCAGCTTGTGCCCGGTCTCGTTGAAGTACGTCCCCGCCGCCTTGTTGTGGCCCATGATCGCGTTCTTCTTGGGGACGATCTGGTCCGGCGTGCCGTCCTGGTGGTAGGTCTGGAACTGGCCGTGCTTCTGCATCCACTTGTTCTGCGCGTCCGTCTTCAACCCGGGCGGCATCTGGTTCTTGTTGACCAGCGCGTCTTCGAACATCGGCCGGATGTTCTGGTGGGTCCAGCTCGGGTTGTCCATGCCCGCCGCCGGGCGGTTCTTCTTGTTCTTGTTCGGCCCCGCCGGCGCCGACTCCTTGTACCAGCCGCCGCCCGGGGACTGGCTGTACTTGCCGCCGCCCGGCGACTGCTGGATCGGGTTGTTGCCGACGTTCGTGTCGATCGTCAGCTTGGGCTTGCCGCACGACTGCGGGGCGAGGCCCAGCGGGTCGATCTGGCCGAACGGGTTGTCCACGTAGGCGTACGGGTTGGGCCCCGGCACCAGGCCGAGCGGGTCCGGGCTCAGGTAGCGCGCGGTCACCGGGTCGTAGTAGCGCTGGGCGTTGTAGTGCAACCCCGTCTCGGCGTCGAAGTACTGCCCGGGGAACCGCAGCGGGGTCGCCGACGGACCACCCACCCCGTACACGCTCGTGCGCGCGCACCACGTGATCCGGCCGTGGTCGTCGACCAGCTCCGCGGGACTGCCCGTCAGGTCGGCAACGATCGCGTCGAACCGGGTGTCCACCCACGCCTGGCCCGGCCGGGCCGCCCGGCCGCGCTGCGCGAGCGGCCGGTAGTCGCCGGGCTCGTAGTCCCACACCGTGGCCTGCACGCCCTCGGGCGTGTGCCGGGCCTCCTCGACCAGCAGCTGCCCGTCCCAGGTGAACTCGACGCGTTCGAGCACGGTCCGGCCGTCGGCGGCCACGTGCTCCTTCGCGACGCGGCGGCCCAGCGCGTCGTAGGTGTAGCGCCAGGTGCTGCCGTCGGGGACCGCGGCCGCGACGAGCCGGTCGTCGCCGTCCCAGGTGAACCGCCAAGTCAGCTTGACGCCGCCGGGCATCGTGCGTTCTCGGAGCACGACCCGCCCGCGCCGGTCGTGCCCGTAGCGCGTCCCGCCGGCCGTGGTGACGAGCGGGCCGGCGAACGTCCGCCTGCCCACGAGGTCCGCCTCGGCTGTGGGCCACGCCGCTTCGGTGATGTTCCCGGCTTCGTCGTAGCGGTAGGACTCCGCCCCGCGCGGTGACCGCACGTCGGTGACCCGGCCGAGCGGGTCGAGGCCGAACTCGCGCGGGCCGGTCGCCTGGTCGTGCAGCGCGACCAGCTCGCCGTCGGCCCGGTAGCCGTAGGAGCGCTGCTGGCGGGTGGCGTTGGACCGGTCGGTGATCACCTGGGACGCCAGCTGCGAGTTCGGCGTCCAGGTCTGCACCAGGGTGGCGCCGGTGCCGAGGGTCCGGCGCACTTCGCGGCCGGCGGCGTCGTGGGCGAACCGCAGGTCCCGGCCGGCGAGCCGGGCGGCGACCGGCAGCCCGGCGGCGTCGTACTCCCACGTGCTTTCCGCGCCGGACGGCGTGCTCCGGTGCACCCGGCGGCCCGCGGCGTCGTAGGCGGAGCGCACCGTGCGGCCGTTGACCGTCTCGGCCAGGACCCGGCCCACCGCGTCGCGTTCGTAGGTGATCCGCGTGGTGCCGTCGTCGGCCGCCAGCAGCTGCCCGGTCGCGCTGACCTCGAACCGGGTGGTGCGGTTCCCGTCGGTCTGCTCGACCAGGTGGCCGGCGAGGTCGTAGCGGAACGTCGTGAGCTGCCCGTCCGGGCGGACGCGCTCGACGAGCCGGCCGGCCGCGTCGTAGCCGAACGCCGTCACGCCGCCGGCGAAGTCGGTTTCCCGCACCAGGTTCCCGGCCGCGTCCCGCTCGTAGCGCCAGACGCGGCCCTGCTCGTTGGTCACCGCTTCGACCCGCAGTTCGCCGTCGTAACCGACCGAGATCCGGCTGCCGTCCGGCAGGATCTGCGCCGTCGGCTGGTCGAAACCGCCGTATTCGTAACGGGTGACGCCGCCGGCCGGGCCGGTGTGCGCCCGATTGTTGCCCTCGCCGTCGAGCACCCACCGGTCCTGGCTGCCGTCGGGGTTCTGGTGCCAGGCCAGCCTTCCGTCCACGGAGTAGCCGAAGCGCTCCACGCCGCCGACGGGGTCGGTGATCGTGACGACGCGCCCGAACTCGTCCCGCTCGTAGCGCGTGACGCCGCCGAGCGGGTCGGTCACCGCGACCGGCAGGCCGGCCGCGTCGTTGACGATGGTGGCCGTGGCGCCGGCCGGGTCGGTCCGCGCGATGGTGAACCCGCGGTCGTCGTAGCGGTACCGGGTGGTCGCGCCGTCCGGCTCCACGACCGCGACGAGGTTGCCGCGCTCGTCGAACTCCTGGCGCGTCGCGACGCCGGGCGCGTCGTGGACCGTCACCGAGCGCCCGTCCGCGGCGCGCTCCCAGGTGCGTTCCGTGCCGTCCGGGCGGATCTCGGCGAGGAGGTTGCCGAGCTCGTCGTAGCGGTAGCGCGTGGTGCGCCCCAGCGGGTCCGTCGTGCTCAGCCGCCTGCCGTGCGCGTCCCATTCGGACAGCGTCGCGTTCCCGAGCGGGTCGACCTCGCGGACCACCTGCCCGGCTTCGTCGTAGTGGAACTCGGAGGTGTGGCCGAGCGCGTCGGTCGACCGCGTGACGCGGTTCTCCGGGTCGTACTCCAGCACGCAGTCCAGGAAGCCCCCCGAACCTTCGGTGCGGACGACGCGGCCGGCGTGGTCGTAGTGGTAGCGGAACCACTCGTCGTTGCGGTCGGTCCAGCCCACGATGCGCCCGGCGCGGTCGTAGGCGTAGGTCATCGGCTGCCCCGACGGGTTGGTGACCGAGACGAGGTTCCGGCGGTCGTAGGCGTAGCGGACCAGCTCGACCTCGTCGTCGCCGGCGACCGCGAACAGCGCGGTGACCAGCCCGTCGCGGGTTTCGAAGCGGACGCGGTGCCCGGCGGTGTGCCGGATCTCCAGCGGCAGGCCGTCGTCGGCGCGCACGACCTCGAACGCGTTGTCGTTGCGATCGGTCACCGACGTCAGCAACGACCGCCCGTTGCCCGGCGCGAAGTAGAGCAGCCGGCCCAGTTCCTGGTCGTCGACCAGGTAGCCGCCGTCCAGTGCGCGCCTCAACGGGCGCAGCGGGCCGCTTTCGGAGACGACCCAGTCGTCCGTGCCCGGGATCGGGTAGCGCAGCAGGGTGCCGTCTTCGGCGGCGAAGCTGACGCCGTGCTCGTCGGCCTCGATCCGCTGGTCCACAGTGGACACCCAGCCGCCGCCGAGGAAGAGTCCCGCGCGGTAGCCGGAGAAGTGCGTCCGCCGGAACACCAGGGGCAGCACCCCGAGCAGGCTCGCGTCGACCTCTTCCATCACCATCTGCCCGGTCGAGACGGCGACCGGGTCGGTCACGCAGACCTCGTTGCCGATCGAGCGGTTGTTCTCGCCCTGGCCGCGGATCCCCTGCGGCGTGGTGCCGTCGCCGTCGGGGTTGCCCCGCGAGCCGGTGCCGCCCTGGCCCGAGTTGTCCGGGCCCTTGCCGTGGGCGCCGGCGGTGCCGGTGGAGTCGCCGTTGCCCGGGGAGCCGTTGCCCTTGTCCCCGGTGCCACCGGGGGGATCGTTCTTGTGGCCGTTCGGGGCGCCCCCGCCGTGGTCACCGGTGGTGCTGGTGGAGTCGTCGCCCTTGCCCTTGGGCCCGCCGAGGTCCTTGGGGTTGCCCTTGATGTCGGCGTGCTTCGGCGGCGGCGCGGCCTTGCCCGGCTTGATGTTCTTCAGCGCCTTGCCCGCGTCGTCGAACAGCGAGCCGGCGCGCTTGAGCAGCGGCATCAGCGCCTGCAGCGCCTTGACCAGCTTGGTGGTGAGCTGGCTGATCTTCGACGCCGTCTTCGCGACGGCGCCGATGACCTGCGGCACCACCCAGGTCAGCCCGATGCCGAGGGTGAACACCACTTGCAGCGCCCACGAGATCAGGTGCCCGATCAGCTCGGCGATGATGTCGCGCACCAGGGCCCGGACCGCCGCGACGACCTCGCCGGCCGTCTTCACCCCGCTGGCCGCGCCTTCGCAGCCCTTCTGCGCGCTCGCCATCAGCGTCGAGGTGTCCTCGGCACGCTTGCGGTAGGCGTCGGCCGCCGGGCCCGTCCAGCCGCCGAGGTCCGCCTTGACCGCGTCCACCAGGTCGGCGGAGACGCTCTCCAGCTCCTTGGCGACGTTCGACCAGGTCTCCGACTGCGCCGCGATCTCGTCCGCGTTGCCGGTCAGCGCGTTCAGGGCTTCCTTGAGCGGGCCGACGTGCTCGATCAGCCACCCGACCCCGGCGGCGAGGATGGCGCCGAACGGGTCCATCGCCATCGACAGCGCGTCGAGCGCGGTCCCCACCGCACCCATCGCGACGGACGCCCAGTCGCCGCTTTCGATCGCCGACTTCAGGTCGGAGGCGCTTTCCAGCAGGGACACGCCGGAAATGGCCGTCGTCGAATCCTTCACCGGCGCAACCAGCGGATTACTCACCGAGCCGACACTAGCGAACCCGGCTCCCGGCCGCCCGGACCCGTGCCCCATCGGGCAGGAACGAGTGGCCGGAGACGCAGCGGCTCCGCTATTCGAACAACCCGAAGCCCGCGACGGCGTGGGCCCGGACGCCGTCCATGTCGGGTTCCACGCCGATGCCGGGGGCGTCGGGGAGCGTGATGTAGCCGTCCTTGACGATCGAGCCGCTCCCGTCGGGGGCGTGGACGTAGCTGTCCCACACCGCGCGTTCCTCGAGGGCGTGCCATTCCTGGACGTAGAAGTTCGGGATCGCCGCGCACTGGTGCGACGTGGCCATCGTGCCCAGCGGCGTCGACACCAGGTGCGGGGCGAACGGGATGTAGTGCAGCTCCGCGAGGTTGGCGATCTTCTTGGCTTCGGCGAGGCCGCCGCACTTCGGCACGTCCGGCTCGATGACGTCCACGGCCCCGCGTTCGAGCAGCTCGCGGAAACCCCAGCGCAGGTAAAGGTTTTCCCCGGCGCAGATCGGCGTGCGCGTCTGCGCGCGCACCCGCACGAGCGCGTCGACGTTCTCCGCCGGCACCGGTTCTTCCAGCCACATCAGGCGGAACGGCTCGAGCTCCCACGAGATCCGGCACGCACTCGGCACGTCGTAGCGGGCGTGCAGGTCGATGGCCAGGTCGACGTCCGGCCCGATCGCGTCCCGGACGGCGGCCACCCGCTCCACCATCGAACGCAGCTCGGCCGCGTTGACCGTGTGGTTGAAATCGTCGAACTTGGCCGGGTGGCGCAAGTTGTCGATGTCGAACTTGAGCGCGGTGAAGCCTTCGGCGACCATCCGCTGCGCCCGGTCGACGCACCCGGCGACCGAGCCCGCCGGGTCGTCGCCGTCGCCGCAGTCGGCGTAGAGCCGGATCCGGTCGCGGAACTTCCCGCCGAGCAGCCGGTGGACCGGCTGGCCCGCGGCCTTGCCCGCGAGGTCCCACAGCGCGAGTTCGATCCCGGACAGGGCGATCACGAACACCCCGCTCTGCGCGCCCGCGAAGACCTTGTTGCGACGCAGCTTTTCCCAGCACCGCTCGACGTTGCGCGGGTCCTCGCCGATCAGCAGCGGCGTCAGGGACCGGATCATCCCGACTACGGCGTCCGCGCCGGCGTCGGGGTTGGCCTCGCCGAACCCGCTGATGCCCTCGTCGGTGTCGATCCGCACCAGCGTCGCCTGGCCGTGGTAGGCGACCACCGCCGTCGTGACGTTCACGATCCGCATTGCTCTCCCGCCGCCGATTATTGCGTGTGAAGGGCTGTCGCGATGCCGAACTTGTCCGATAAGCTGATGACATGCCAAGGAGACAAGAGTCTCCGGACGCTGTCAAGGTCCGGACCCTTCCGGTGCAGGTGGCGGCCCACCTGACCCGGCGGATCGTCCGCGGCGAAATCGCGGACGGCCGGGCGCCGTCGGAACTCGACATCTCGCAGGAGTTCGGGGTGTCCCGCGTGGTGGCGCGGGAGACGCTGAAGATCCTCGCCTCGCTCGACATCGTCGACGTCGCGCAGGGCCGCCGCGTCGTCGTGCGCCCCCGCGCGGAGTGGGACTACCTGAGCCCGCTGCTGATCGAGTGGCTGCCCACCGAGATCGTCGACGAGCTGCTGCAGGAACTGCACCAGACGCGGGTGCTGCTCGAGCCCGAACTGGCCGCGATGGCCGCGGCCGCCGCCACGGGGGAGACGCTCGGCAGGCTCAAGGCCGAGATCGACCGGATGGCGGCGCTCGAGGCGGATCCCGACGCCTACCTCGAGGTCGACCACGAATTCCACATGGAGATCTGCCGGGCGGCCGACAACCGCATCCTCGACCGGATCATGTACTCCGTCCGCTGGCTCGGCACGGCCAGCCGGCGCGTCACCAACCTGGCACCGGCCGGGCTGCGCCGCGCCACCGCCCAGCACACGGAGATCTACGAGGCGCTCGTGGCGCGCGATCCGGAAGGTGCCCGCGCGGCGATGCGGAAGCACTTGAGCAACAACTATTCCACGCTCCTCGCGGAGAAGGAGCAGCGACGCAGACGTCGCTAGCACACTGCACGACCGATCCGGAACCGATGACGAGGACGGACGAGCCATGGCAGCACCTGCGATCCGGCCGATCCGGCTGGGGCTGATCGGCACCGGGCTCGCGGTCGAGAAGCTGCACTGGCCGGCGTTGCGCGGGCTCGCCGAACGGTTCGTCGTCACCGCGTTCACCGACCCCTCCGCGGAACAGCGCAAGCGGTTCACCGGTTACAGCGGAACCGATCCGGCCCTGGCCACCACCGATCGGGCCGCGTTGCTCGCCCGCGACGACGTGGACGCCGTGCTGATCTCGGTGCCGATCCCGCACTTGTACGAGGTGGCGTGCGACGCGCTCGCGGCGGGCAAGGAGGTGTTCTGCGAGAAGCCGGCCGGCGTCGACGCGGAGCAGGCCGCGGCCTTCCTCGACCTGGCGGCCGGGTACCCGGACCGCGCCTTCGTCGTGGGCGAGAACTTCTTCTACCGTGACGACCTGCGCTACGCCCGCGCCCTGCTCGACAGCGGCGCGATCGGCCGCCCGCACCTGATGGCGTGGCGGTACGCCGGCCAGTCGGTGCCCCGGCCGGGCGGCTTCACGAGTACGCCGTGGCGACAGCGGCCGCAGTACCGCGGTGGTGTGCACCTCGACTTCGGCGTGCACCACATCGCCCAGATCAGGCTGCTCTGCGGCGACATCGCGCGCCTGCACGGTGCCGTGCAGGCGGCCAACAGCACGATCGACGCACCGTCGGACCTCGCGCTCACCCTCGTCTTCACCGGAGGCGCCATCGGCAACTACACCGCGTCCTTCCCCGAAATCCCGGTGCCGCCCGAACCCAACGAGATGCGGCTGTACGGCACCGAGGGTGTGCTCGTGCTCGCCGGGGACGAGTCGGAGCGCCGCGTGACGCGCAGCAGTCCCGACGCCACCACCCACACGACAGTCTTCCGCGGTAGCGACAACGGCTACCGCGCGGAGCTCGTCGACTTCGCCGATGCCGTGCAGTTCGGCGCGCGGCCGGTCGGCAGCGTGGCCCAGAGCGTGGCCAACACGATGGTCGTCCAGCGGGCGCTCGACTCCGCGGAACGGGCGGCGGTACTGGCGCTCGACCCCGTGCCCGGCGCGGGCCCGGTACCGCTGTGGCGGCCCCGTGGCTCGACCGGGCTCTTCGACGGGCTGCCAGGACAACGCATCAGGAGTACGGCGTCCTTCGCCGCATGAAAAGACCCAGCTTTGAGGTCTCACAGCGCGGCACTCGCCTCGCTGTCCCGCCGGTCGCAACGTCGCCCCGTCGGTACGAGGAGTTGTCATGGAAGAGAAAACAGGCCTGTCGAGGCGTACGTTCCTGGGGGTGAGCGCGCTGGGCGCGCTCGGTCTCGCCGGGTGCGGGAGCGGCCCCGCCCCCGCGCCGCAGGTCGACGTCCAGGTGCCCCAGCCGCTGCTCGACCAGGCGGCCGGGCTGCGCGGCGGGTCGGTCGGGATGCTCTCGCAGAAGCTGTACTCGGAAGCCGCCAACAAGGCGCTGGACAAGTCGCTGCAGGTGTTCGCACAGGCCACCGGCACCACGGTCCGCAACGACCTGGTCTCCGGTGACGCCGGCGACATGGTCGCGAAGATGGACGCCGAGGTGAAGGCGGGCACCAACCGCGACCTGGCGTTCATGAGCGACCGGCGGTTCGTCGGCCAGCTCCACAACCTCGGCGCCCTCACCGACGTCACCGACGTGGTGACCGAAATGAAAGCGCTTTACGGCGAGCCCGCGACGGAGGCGGCCAACTACTGCGTGTTCGACGGCCGCTGGTTCGCGATCCCGTACCACTTCATCGCGTCCGGGATGTACCTGCGCAAGGACTGGTACCAGGAGAAGGGGCTCCCGCTCAAGCCGTACTACACGTGGGAAGAGCTGCGCGACAACGCATTGGCGGTTTCCGACCCGGGTAAGCGGCGCTTCGGCTGGGGGCTCACGGTGAACCGCTCCGGCGACGCCAACGGTTTCATCCAGAACGTCGTCAACGTCTACGGTGGAGCGATCGCGGACAACACCGGCACGAAGGTCGTGTTCAACTCGCCGGAGACCGTCGATGCCGTCACGTTCATCGGCGACATCTACACGAACCCGAAGTACCAGCCGATGCTGCCACCCGGGATCGGCAGCTGGACCGACTCGAGCAACAACGAGAACTGGCTGGCGCAGATCCTGGGGCTCACGCTCAACCAGTTCAGCGTCTACGCCGACTCGAAGACCAAGAAGAACCCGGTCTACGCCAACACCCACGTGTTCAACGGCGCCACCGGGCCGGCGATCGACCTGCCGCTGGCGTACGGCGAGTCCAACTCGTTCGTCGTCTTCAAGGGGGCCAAGAACCCCGACCTGGCCAAGCTGGTGGCGAAGTTCATGGTCGGCGGGAGCGCGCTGCTCGGCGTCGCGAAGGAAGCACCGTGCCTGGTGAACCCGTCGTGGACGAAGGTGTGGGACTCCGACCCGTACTACACGAGCGGTGACCCGGCCTACCCCGCCCTGCGGGAGCAGACCCGCGTGCAGCTCCCGGTGAAGACCCGGACCGGCTACGCGTTCCCCCAGGCCCCGAGCCCCGGCGAGCAGGCCGCCCTCGCCGCGTACCTGCTGACCGACATGATGCAGTCGGTCATCCAGGGCACCAAGCCCGCCGACGCCGTCGCCGCGACGCACGGCCGGATCGTGCAGATCTTCGAGCAACAGGGCTACCGGCAATGACCGTCCTGCGTTCGCGCCCGGCGCCGGCCCGCCCGGCGCCGGGCGCGTCTTCCTCGCTCACGCGAACGCAGCGGCTGCTCGGGCGGGACTGGCGCCTCGCGGCGGTGTTCGTCGGGCCGACGCTGGTGCTGGTCGCCGGCCTGATCCTGGTCCCGATCGTCAGCTCGGTCTTCACCAGCGCCACCGAACGCCACGGCGCGGAGACGGTGTTCGTCGGGCTGGACAACTACACCGCACTGATCGGCGACGGCCTGTTCCACCAGGGCGTGCTCAACTCGTTCGTCTTCACCGCGTACGCCGAGATCTTCAAGGTGACCTTCGGTCTCATCGCGGCGCTGATGCTGCACCACATGCGCCGCGGCAAGGCGCTCGTCGCCGGCGTGATCCTGCTGCCGTGGGTGATCCCGACCGTCGTCACGGCCTTCACCTGGCGGTCGTTGTTCGACCCGATCTTCGGCAGCGTCAACGTCCTGCTCACCGACTCCGGGATCGGGCCCGCGCTCGCCGCGCTCGGGCTCGTCGACAAGTGGCCCGCGGAGTGGCTGTCCGATCCCGCGCTCGCGATGCCGGCGGTCATCCTGGTCAACGTCTGGAAGGGCATCCCGTTCTTCACGGTGACGTTCCTCGCCGGTCTGAAGGCCATCGACAGCGGTCTGCACGAGGCGGCGATGGTCGACGGCGCCTCGCCGTGGCAGCGGTTCGTGCACATCACGCTGCCCGGCCTGCGTCCCGTCATGATCGTGACGGTGCTGCTGTCGTCGATCTGGACGTTCAACAACTTCGACCTGATCTGGCTGATGACCCAGGGCGGGCCGGGCGACGCGACCG
This sequence comes from Amycolatopsis sp. NPDC098790, assembly GCF_044759945.1. Classification (NCBI taxonomy): domain Bacteria; kingdom Bacillati; phylum Actinomycetota; class Actinomycetes; order Pseudonocardiales; family Pseudonocardiaceae; genus Amycolatopsis; species Amycolatopsis sp. NPDC098790. The sequence goes on along the minus strand of NZ_JBIWAI010000004.1, from coordinate 233,211 downwards.
CGCCGTACGTGATGGTGGCTTATTCGAAGGCCATCCAGCAGCTGCAGCTGGGCGCGGGCGCCGCGGTCACGCTGGTGATGCTGCCGATCATCGCGATCCTCGTGGTGATCCTCGTGCGGCTGATGCGCCGCGACGACCGGCCGGGTGCGGCGGATCTCGGACGTCGGCGACTGACACCCGGTCAGCGCCGGGCACTCCCGTGGGTGCTGGTTTTGGCCGCGGTGCTCGTGCTGGCGTGGGCGTCACCGCACATCGTCTGGAAGGCCGCGCTCGTGCTGGGCGTGTTCGTGGTGCTCGCGGCTGTCGTCGGCCGGATCGTCTCCGTGCTGGCCATCCGGGGCAACCGCCTGGCCGCGCGCCTGGTCGGGGGCACCGGCAGCGGGATCGCGCTCTTGGGCCTGCTCGGCTTCGTGCTCGCCCCGCTCTACTGGATGACGATCACGGCCTTCAAGTCCGACGACCAGATCGTCGCGCGCACCGACGACCTCTGGCCGACACCGTGGACCACCGAGCAGTTCACCAATCTGTTCACCGGCCGGTTCGGCACCTGGTACGTCAACACGATCCTGGTTTCGGTGGCGTCCACCGCGATCGCCCTGGTCTGCGCGGCGCTGGCCGGCTACGCGTTGGCACGGCTGAAGTTCCGGGGTTCGGAGAGCTTCACGGTGACGATCCTGCTCACCTACGTGATGCCGGGCGCGCTGCTGTTCATCCCGCTGTACGAGCTGGTGAGCTGGATCGGGCTCAACGACTCGCTGTGGTCGCTCGTGCTCGCGTACCCGACGTTCACGCTGCCGTTCGCGACGTGGCTGCTCGTCGGCTACTTCAAGTCGATCCCGGCCGACCTCGAGGAGGCCGCGCTGGTCGACGGCTGCACGCGGTTCGGGGCGTTCCTGCGGATCGTGCTGCCGCTGGCCAAACCGGGCCTGCTGGCGGTCGCGCTGTTCACGCTCACCAACGCGTGGAACGAGTTCCTGTTCGCCTTCGTGTTCATCACCAAGGACGACTACAAGACGCTGCCGGTCGGCATGCAGTCGATGATCTTCGGCGACGTCGTGCCGCAGGGCCAGCTGGCCGCGGCCTCGCTGCTGGTCAGCATCCCGGTCGTGCTCATGTACGGGTTCGGGCAGCGGTTCCTGACCGAGGGCCTCACCGCCGGGGCGGTGAAGGGATGATCACCGAGGAGCACGTCGCGACCGCGTCCCGGCCGAGCGACCTGCGCATCACCGACCTTCGAGTGGCCACTGTGGACGGTGTCCCGTTCCGCTCGTCGCTCGTCCGGATCGACACCAACCAGGGGCTGTCCGGCTACGGCGAGGTGCGCGACCAGGCCAGCGCCACCTACGCGCTCGTGCTCAAGAGCAGGCTCGTCGGCGAAAACCCCTGCAACGTCGACAAGATCTTCCGCAAGATCAAGCAGTTCGGGCACCACGGACGGCAAGGCGGCGGGGTCTCCGGCGTCGAGATGGCGCTGATGGATCTGGCGGGCAAGGCGTACGGTGTGCCGGCGTACGCGTTGATGGGCGGCCGGTTCCGCGACGAGATCCGCTGCTACGCGGACACGCCGTCACTGCCGGACCCGCACGCGATGGGCGCCCGGCTGCTGGAGCGCAAGCAGCGCGGGTTCACGATGCTGAAGATGGACGTGGGCATCGACCTGCTGTGGGACGTGCCGGGGGCGCTGATCGCGCCGCCGGGCGCCCGCTCGGACGTCACGACGATGCACCCGTTCACGGGGATCCAGGTCACCGCCCGAGGTGTCGAGCACCTGGTGTCCTATGTGGACATCGTCCGGTCGGTCGTCGGCTACGACGTCGCGCTCGCCGCCGACCACTTCGGCCACATCGCCCTCGACTCGTGCATCCGGATCGGCCGCGCGCTGGAACCGTTCACGCTGGCGTGGATCGAGGACCTGATCCCGTGGCAGCTGACCGACCAGTGGCGCCAGCTCACCGCGGCCGTCGCCGTCCCGACGTGCACGGGCGAGGACATCTACCTGGTGGAGGGCTTCCGGCCGCTGCTGGACGCGGGCGCCATCCGCGTCGTGCACCCCGACCCGGCGACGGCGGGCGGGATAGCGGAGACCAAGCGGCTCGGGGATTACGCACAGGAGCGCGGGATCCCGATGGCACTGCACCTGGCGGCGTCCCCGATCGCGACGATGGCGTGCGTCCACCTGGCCGCGGCCACGGAGAACTTCCTGGCCCTCGAACACCACGCGGCCGACGTGGAGTTCTGGAGCGACCTGGTCACCGGCCCGCTCGTCGAAAACGGTCACATCACGGTCCCGGACACACCGGGCCTGGGGTTCGGCGACCTCAACGAGGAGCTGCTGCGCCGCCACCTCGACCCGCGCGACCCGGTGTTCTTCGCCGAAACGACGCACTGGGACGCGGAGTCGAGCCACGACCGCCTGTGGAGCTAGCGACCCTGCTCGGCGCGCCACTGTTCGTACTCGGGCCGGGCCTCGTCCGACAGCGGGTAGTACCGCCGCAGATCGCCGCCTTCGGACAGCCGGATCCGCGAGAACTCTTCCCACTCGGCGTGTTCCTGAGCGGCAGCCACCACGGCGGGCGCGAGCTTGACCGGAACGACAACGGCCCCATCGTCATCGGCAACGACGATGTCACCGGGCTCGACAACGGTGCCACCACAGGCAACCGGAACGTTGACGGCGGCCGGCACGATGCCGGTCTGGGCGTGGAAATTCGGGGTGGCACCCCGGATCCACAGCCCGAGCCCGAGCTGCTTGGCCTCACCGGTGTCCCGCAGACACCCGTCGACGACGACACCAACGCCACCGCGGCCCTTGAAGTAGGTCAGCATCATCTCGCCGAAGACCCCACTGCTCATGTCCCCGCGCGCATCGACGACGATCATGTCCCCCGGGCGGGCGTGGTACATGACGTGCCGGTGCAGTTGCTTTTCCGGTTCCTCGTATTCGTCGACGGGGTAGAGGTCTTCCCGTTTGGGCAGGAACTGAAGAGTCAGCGCCGGACCGGCCACGCGCAACCCGGGCGTGACGGAGACGGGCCCTTGGATGAAGGCGCTGCGAATCCCCATCCGACTGAGCTCACCAGCAGCGGTGGCACTGCCGATGGCCGCAAGAGCCGCACTGAGCTCGGCGGGCGGGCGAACGATGTCGTGCGTCTCCACCACGTCGGCAGCTCCTTCGAGTCCGGTGGATTCCCAGCGTAGTCCCGTTCACCGGGGAGGGGCTTCCGCTGTCCTGAAGCTGTCTGATCCTTGCCGTTGCCATTTGCTATAGCGTAAGGTCGGGTCGTGGCTTCCACCTCGCTCGAACCCCTGCACGCCCAGAGCCTCGCCGATCAGGTCTACGTCCGGATCCGGCAGGCCGTGGGCGACGGTTCGCTGCGGCCCGGGCAGAAGATCACCGAGCGGGACCTGGCGAGCCGGCTCAACGTCAGTCCCACCCCCGTCCGCGAGGCCCTGCGGCAGCTGCTGCGCGACCGGATCGTCGAGCGCACCGGCTCGCGGTCGCTGCGGGTGGCCGCCTTCGACGCGGGGGTCCTGCACGAACTCGCCGAGGTGAAGGCCCGGCTGAACGGGATGGCGGCGCGGCTCGCCGCCCGCAAGCGCACCCCCGAACTGGTCTCGGCACTCACGAGCGACCTGGACGAGGCCGACCGCCTGCGGGCCGCGCTGGAGTCCGCGCCCGTTGCCGAGCAGGAGGACGGCCTCGTCGCCCTGCTCACGGTGCTGCACCGGTTCCACCGCCGGATCGAGCAGGCCGCGGGCAACCCCGTCGTGGACGCCTTGCTGGACCAGTCGCAGGTCTTCACCGACAGCGAGCGGCACCTCCGGACCAGCGAGCGCATCGAGGCCGGCCGCGAGGAGTTCGAACGCCGGTACGCCGAGCACCGGCCGATCGTCGACGCCATCGGGCGGGGCGACGAGGACGCCGCGGAGCAGCTGGTGATCCGGCACCACCTCGCCGCCCTCATCCACCTCTCGACCTGACCGTCCCCATCCCGACGACCGATTCCTGCAGGACGTTATTGCTATAGCACATTGCAAAGGAGCAAGGTGTGGCATCTCCGACCCAGCCGACCGGCACGTCCGGCACCGCTTCGCCTCCCACTGCCACCGTGCGCCCGAAAGCCGGCCGCCGCGTGGTGCTGCTGCTCTCGATCGCCGTGTTCGCCCAGGAATCGGTGTGGAACTTCTACGACGCGCAGGTTCCCGCGTCGCTGCGCGTCTACATCGCCTCCGCCGGCGTCATCGGCCTGCTGATGGGCGTCGACAACGTGTTCGGCGTCGTCCTCCAGCCCCTCATGGGGCACTTCTCGGACCGGCTGAGGCGCCGCAAGGGCAGCCGGGTGCCGATCATCCTCGTCGGGGCGCCCGTCGCGGCAGTGTTCTTCGTCCTCATCCCGTGGGCGCACTCGCTGCCGGTGCTGCTGGTGTTCATCATCTCGTTCGCCTTCGTGTCGAACTGCTTCAAAGGCGTCACCGAGGCGTTGCTGCCCGACTACGTCTCAGCAGGAAAGCGCAGCCGAGCCAACGGTTTTCTCAAGATCGCCACGAGCCTCACGATCGTTTCCTCGTCGCTGGTGAGCCTGTTCGTGGTGGACCGGAGCCTGCGGCTGGCGTTCGCGATCCCCGCCCTGTTCATGCTGGTGTGCTTCGCCGTCGTCGGCATCGCGCTGCGCCGGATCCCGGCCCCGGCCCCGGTCGAGCCGGAGCACCTCGACCACCCGTCCTTCTGGCGCGTGTTCACCGGCGCCTTCCGCGACCGGCGGCGGCTCGCGCTGATGCTCGGCATCCTGTGCTTCGCCGGGACGTGGGCCGGCACCCGCGCGCTGCTCACGCCGTACGGCACCGAAGTCCTGGGCTTGTCGCGCGGCGTCGCGGGCGGCCTGGCCCTGCCCGGGTCCATCGCGTTCCTGATCGCGGCCGCCCCGATCGCCTACCTGTCGGACCGGGTCGGCCAGGCCCGGATGATCGCCTACGGCATCGGCGTGTTCATCGTGGGCACGCTCGGCGCCTTCGCGTGGCAGACGCCGGTCGCTTCGATGGTGTTCATCGCCGTGGCCACCGTCGGCTACGCGACCTTCAGCGTCAATGCCGTCGTGGCCATGTGGAACAGCGCGCCCAGCGGGCACCAGCTCGGCGTCTACACCGGGCTGTACACCGTCGCCGCGTCCACCGGGGGCGCGCTCGGGCCGGCGGTGCTCGGCTGGTCGGTCGACCTCACGGGCTGGCACGCGTTCTACCTCAACGCCGCTGTCCTCGCCGCCGTATCGCTGGCCGTCTTCGCCCGGATCGCCCGCCGGCGCTCCTGACGTCCGAGAAAGGAACAGCAGATGGAAATCCGCATGCTCGCCGCGACCGGGATGCTCGGCGCGGGGTTCTCCCGCGAGGGACTCGCGGCCGCGGTCCGGCGGAAACCGGACTTCATCGCCTGCGACGCCGGGTCGACCGACAGCGGGCCCGCCGCCCTCGGTTCGGGGCGGCAAAAGGCGTCACACGCGGCGTTGCGGCGTGACCTGGAATCGCTGCTGCTCGCGCGCGACGAGCTGGGCGTGCCGTTGATCATCGGCTCCTGCGGCACCTCCGGGCGGGACGCCGGAGTGGACCGGGTGGCCGGGATCGTCCGGGAAATCGCCGAGCAGCACGGACTCCGGCTGCGGCTGGCCCGCATCTACGCCGAGCAGGATTCGCGGGAAATCGCGGATCTCCTGCGCCAGGGCGGGTTGCGACCCCTGCCGAACGCTCCCGACGTTCGCGAGCAGGACATCCTCGACGGGCACGTCGTGGCCATGATGGGCATCGAACCGATCGTCGGCGCCCTCGACGACGGCGCCGACGTCGTCCTCGCCGGCCGGGCCAGCGACACCGCCCTGTACGCGGCGCTCCCGCAGTCCCGGGGCGCCGATCCCGGGCTCACCTGGCACGCCGCGAAAACCATCGAATGCGGGGCGGCGTGCGCGCTCCCGCCCGGCGCGGACAGCCTCTTCGTGACCCTGCACGACGACCACTTCACCGTGGAGACGCTGGTGCCGGAGCGCCGGCTCACACCTCGGTCGGTCGCCGCGCACTCGCTCTACGAGAACGCCGACCCGTACCTGGTGACCGAGCCGAACGGCGTGCTCGACACCCGCGACGCCGTCTACGAAGCCGTGTCGGACCACTGCGTGCGCGTGAGCGGAGCGAAGTTCGAGCCCGCCGCCGATTACACCGTCAAGCTCGAAGGCGCTGTTCTCGCCGGTTACCAGACGATCATCGTCGGCGGCATCCGGGACCGGGTGGTCATCGACCAGATGCCCGAGCTGATCCCGTTGGCGGGCAAGTACTTCGCCGAGCGGATCGCGGACCTGTTCCCCGGCGTCGATCCGGCCACTGTGGACATCGCGTTCACCCTCTACGGCACGGGTGGCGTGCTCGGCGACCACGAACTGCCGAGCCTGCCCCGGCCGCACGAGGTCGGCGTCCTGATCACCGTCACCGCGCCGAGCCAGGAGCTCGCCCACGACGTCGCCGCGTTCGTCTCGCACGCTTCGGCGCACCTGCCGATCCCGCAGTACGGCGGCCTGGTGAGCACGATCGCGTACCCCTTCTCGCCGCCGGAGATCAACCGCGGCGCGACCTACCGCTTCACCCTGAAGCACACCATGACGCCGGCCGACCCCCTCGCGCCGTTCCGCACGACCTTGGAGAACCTCTGATGCCGACCGTGACCCACCGGGACCTGCTCCTGCGCTGGTGCTCGCTCATCCGCTCGAAGAACGCCGGGCCGTTCGACCTGACCTTCGACTTCATGGCCCACGACCGGGAGTCCTACGAGCAGCTGCGGCGCCACGAGCTGCTCACGCCCGCGTTGTTCGCCCGGCTGTTCGCCACCCCCGAGGAGCAGGTGCGCTTCTTCCACCACGACGCCGCGATGGCCATCAAGGTTTCGTTGCCCCGTCCCGTGGTTCAGGGCGAGCTGTCCGATATGGACGGCTACGGCGGCCAGCAGTACGCGGCCGTCCTGGACACCTTGGATCTCGTCGAGGTCGCCGACCCGCAGCTGACCCGGCTCGCCGACCTCCCGGAGGGACACCCGGGCCGGCGGATCCTCACCGGCCGGACGCCGTTCTTCGCCGCGCCGTCCGAGCCGCGGTGCAGCTACACGACGTACGTGCCGACCGGCTACGACGGGACCGAACCCGCCGGGGTGCTCGTCGCCGTGCACGGCACGCGGCGCGACGCCGAGTACACCCGCGACCGCTACATCGAACTGGCGGAGGAGCAGCGGCTGATCGTCGTCGCCCCGCTCTTCCCCGCCGGTCTCGGCGACCCCGACGACTTGCACAACTACAAGTTCGTCGAGTCGGACTCGATCCGCTTCGACCTGGTGCTGCTGCAGATCCTCGAGCAGGTGGAGCAACGCTGGAACGCCCGCACGGACCGGGTCCTGCTCTGCGGGCACTCCGGCGGCGCCCAGTTCGCCCACCGATTCTGCTACCTGCACCCCGACCGCGTCGCCGCGCTGGCCCTGAGCGCACCCGGCCGGGTCACCCTCCTCGACGACACGGCGGACTGGTGGTCCGGCACCCGCGACACCGAAGCCCGCTTCGGCATCCGCGTCGCCCCGGCGGCGCTGCGCCGCATCCCGGTGCACCTGGTGATCGGCGAGGAGGACGACGGGCTCGCCGACCTGGCCGCCACGGAGACGGCGGGCCAGGACCAGCCGGGCCGGACCCGCCTCGAGCGGCTGGCCGCGCTGGCCGGCAACCTGCGCGACCACGGCCTCGCGGTCACCACCACGACGGTGCCCGGAGCCGGCCACGACTCGACCGCGACGGCTCCCGCCATGGCGCGTTTCTTCGCCGGACTCCCACGCTGACCGCGGTGATGCTGTGCTCGGCGCTGAAGTCCAGCATGCGGCGCATCATCAGCGGGCCGTCGCCCGAGCCTCCGGGGAGTCGTTTGGCGCCGTAGAGCAGCCGCCACGGCTCGAACCCGATGCCGATGCCTAGGCGGTCCGAGTGGGGGATCCGACCGGCGGAAGCGCGGCGGACGCCAGCAGGGCGAGCTTCCCGGCGGCTTCGCTGCCGGTGTCCGCGTGGTAGACCACGAGCATGATGCCCTCGGTGCCGGTGACGAGGAGCTTCTCGCGGTTGACGATCAGCTCACCCACCTGCGGGTGGTCGAACCGCATCAGCCCGGCTTGCCTCGGCGCAACGTCGTGGCGCGCCCAGAGTTGCCGGAAGTGCGGACTGGCCAGGGAAAGCTCCCCGACGAGCTCGATGAAGCGCGGGTCGTCGATGTCGGTGCCGACGGACTGGCGGAACCCGGCGATCAGCCCGCGGGTCACCAGTTCCCAATCGGGGAACAGCGCTTGCTCGGTGGGATCGAGGAAGACGTCCCGCAGCCGGTTGGCGCCGGCGACGAGCCGCGGTGAGATCGTGGTGGCGAGCGGGTTGGCGGCGAGGACGTCGAGGTAGCGCCCTTCGACGAAGGCGGGCACGGGCAGGGTTTCGACGAGCTTCGCGATGCCGGACGGGAGGGTTTCCCTGGGCGGCCGGCGCCGGCGCTTCGGCCGGTCGGAGGCGAGGCTGACCAGGTACGCGGTCGTCTCCTCGTCCAGCTGCAGGGCCCGCGCGATCGACTCGAGGATCTGGGCGGACGGCCTGCGGTCGCGGCCCTGCTCCAGGCGCAGGTAGTAGTCGGCGCTGATCCCGGCGAGCATCGCGACCTCCTCCCGGCGCAGGCCGGGCACCCGCCGCACGCCGAGGACGGGGATCCCCACCTGCTCGGGGGTGACCAGCCCACGACGGGCGCGCAGGAAGTCGGCCAGGAGGTGCTTGTCGTCGGTCACCGCTCGACGGTATGCCGCCCGGTCGCGTCGTGCCTGGTCCTGTCACTCCCAGGGAGGACGGGGGTCGTCAAGAAGAGGTGAGCCGACGGCGTTCGAGGACGTAGGAAAGCGCGTTGACCACCAGGGCGACACCCGCCACGGCCGTCTGCGGCCCCCGCCAGATCAGGCGAACGAGACAGCGTGTTCGGCCGCCCACTGCGCGAACGAAAGCGGCTCGCGGCCCAGAACCCGTCGCACGGCAGTGGTTGCCGGCGACTCCCCGCGGGCCGCGGCGGTGACGAACTCGACGATCGCCGTCGCGATCTCCGGTGGCTGGAAGCGTTCGAACTGCTGCTGGGCCTGGGAAGGCGTGACCTCGTCGACCCGGATCGGCCGGCCGGCGGCCTCGGCGATGAGTTCGACCTGACGCCGTTGCGAAATCAGCTCGCCACCGGTCAGCAGGTCGCTGACGCCCTCGGCGCCGGGGTCGAGCACCGCCGCGACGGCGACCGCGGCGATGTCCCGCTCGTGGATGGGCGCGGTGACCGCTTCCGGGTGCAGCAGCCGGACCGCACCGGTCGCGCGGGCCGAAGGCGCCCAGCCGAGCGCGTTGTTGGCCAGCACCAGTGGCCGGATCGGCGTCCACCGCAGCCCGGAGTCGTCGAGGATCCGCTCGACGTCGCGGTGGTGCTCGGTCACGGCGTTCCCGCGGGCGGACGGCAGCAGCACGCTGCCGGAGGACAACAGCACCACGTGCTCGACGTCGGCCGCCCGCGCGGCTTCGGCGAAGGCGGCGGTCCCTTCCGCGGTGGCGTACAGGAAAACCCGCCGCACGCCGGCCAGAGCCGCCCGCAGCGTCTCCGGCGCGCCGAGATCGGCGGCGACGACCGGAACGCCGTCCGGCAGTCGCGCCGCGGCCGGGTCGCGCACCGAGGCGCGGACCGGCTCGCCCGCGCTGAGCAGCTGGTCCAGGACGTGGCGGCCGACGCTCCCGCGGGCGCCGATCACGAGTGTCGTCACGATGGTTCCTCCCAGTTCGAGGTGACGTCGCCAGCATGCGCGCCCACGCCGACGCGCATCCATTGACGACCGCAACACCGCGCCTTATCCCCACTTGGCCGGAACATGTGGAAACATTCCTCCATGCTCGACCTGGTCGATACGCAAATCCTCCACGCGCTGCAGTGCTCGCCGCGGGTGACGTTCCGCCGGGTCGCGCAGCTGATCGGGGTGTCCGAGCAGACGGTGGCCCGCCGCTACCAGGCGCTGCGCCGCGACGGCGTCCTGCGGGTGCTGGGGCGGATAGCGCCGGCGTCGCGACGGCACGACGAGTGGGTGGCCCGGATCCGCTGCCGCCCCGACCGCGTCGACGCGGTCGCGGACGCGCTCGCCCGCCGTCCCGACGTGTCGTTCGCCCACATCACCTCCGGCGGCGCGGAGGTCATGTGCCTGCTCCGGGCCGGCGCCGGCCACGACGTCCTGCTGCAGCAGCTGCCGAAGTCGGTGTCGGTGCTCGGAGTGCGCATAGATCTGCTGATGCACCGCTTCGGGCCACCCGGCACGTCGGACTGGACCGGCTACGAAGGCCGCCTGAGCCCGGAACAGGAGCGGGAACTGCGCGACGAGCTGCCCCCGGTCGCCGGACCCCCGGTCGAGCCGGCGGCGGAGGATGCACCGCTGCTGGCAATGCTGGCCCAGGACGGCCGGGCCGCCCACTCCCGGCTGGCCCGCGAAACCGGCTGGACCAAGACCCGGGTGGCGCGCCGCCTGGAGGTCCTGGAGTCGTCCGGAACCCTGTACTACGACGTCGACCTGCTGCCGGAGAGGCTGGGTTACCAGTCCCACGCAACGGTGTGGATCCGCGTCGCCCCGCGGAACCTGGAGCAGGTGGGGGAGGAACTCGCGCGCCACGACGAAGTCGCCGTGACGCTGGCGGTGAGCGGACCGGACAACCTGATGGCCGTAGTGATCTGCCGGGATTCCGAGGGGCTGTACCGCTACTTGACCACGCGCATTGCGAAGATCAGGGAGATCGAAGGATACGAGGTGAGCGTCCGAGTCCGCCCGCTCAAGCAGGCGGGCTCCCTGATCGCAAGCGGCCGCCTCCTGTCAGGCGTCGGTGGGTAAAGGACGGACGCGCGAAGTCGAACCGCGGGAATGTCGCCGCCACAACGGATCCGGCTGGAGCTGAGCGGCCGGGCGTAGGCTCGGCACCGTGAAGACGGACGACTTCGTGGAGAACCCGGTCGACGACCGGGAAATCCCTCGCTTCGCGCGGCGCATGCTGAAGCGGGCCCGCCGCACGACGTTCGCACGCCGCCCCGGTTCACCACGTGACGGGCGAACTCGTCACGGTAAAGGCTAATTAATGTACGCGAATCACGGGTTTTGAATCTGTGGAGAAAACTTCACCCCAACGGCTGATGGGCGCAGTCGTGAGGCGCGTTAGGTTTCGTCTGCGGCTCCGGATTCCCGGGCAGCTGACTTGAAAGCCTCTTGCAGGCTGCCTGGGGGAAGGTTCGCTATGCCCGATTTGTTCGTCGGCGCGCGCAAAAGATCCGTCATCCGGTTTTCGGTGGGATTTGCCCGAATCTTCACTCTCCTCTTGAGCGTGGTCGCCTTGGCGGCCGGCGTCGTTTCCCCCGTGCAGGCGATGCCGGTGGCCGCCGCGAGGCCTGGTCCCGCTGCCCCCGCGAAGGCCGCCGACTTCGGCCCGGACGCGGCGAAGTCCGCGGACGTCGCCGTCGACGGCTGGGGTGACGCGCAGGGCTACCACCTCGAGGTCGGCCGGGAGAGCTCCGGTTTCGCCTGGCACGAGATCGCGCTGCTCCACCCGGCCGGTTTCGACGACTCGTCCTGGACCGGCTACCAGTGCCTGTCCGGGGACGGCCGGTTCGCCGCGCTCGCGATCCTGCCCGCGTCGGCCGTGAACGTGCAGGCGGCGCGCGACCACGGCGCGTTTGCCTACTCCGTCGACCTCGGCTCGGGTGCGGTGCACGCGCTCGCCGGCGGCGTCGGGCTGAAGTACTACTCGCCCGGCTGCGGTACCGGTGACGACGCCGTGTTCACCGTCGCGGCCGACCAGAAGACGAAGCTGCTGACCGCCGATCTCTCCGCGGGGAAGATCACCGGTGCGATCACCACGCCGGGGCAGATCACCTCGGCCGTGCCCACCCGGACCGGCGTCGTCGGTGCCGCGGGCAACCGCCTGGTTTCCGTGCCCGCCATGGGGAATCCCGCGGTGCTCGCGTCCGTCGCCGGGGCGGTGTACGACGTCCGCCCCTCGGCCGACGGCGGGGTGAGCTTCCTGCAGACCGCATCCGGCGCGAAGGTCGCGACCGCGGCCCACGAGCACGGCGGCGTCGTCACGACCCTCGGCAGCGGCGACCTCACCCGCGTGCAGCTGTCCCAGGGCCGCGCGGGGCACGCCATCCTCTCCGGCGCCACCCCGGCCAACCCGAGTGTGCTGGCCGCAGCGAACGTCACGGCCGTCGCGGACACGAATCTCGCGCGCGGGGCTTCGACCGCGTCGCTGGATGGTGACGCCCTGCTCGGCCCGGACGCCGACGGGCAAAAGTCCGCGCCCGCTGTGCTGGCCACGAAGACGGGCAAGGTCTTCGCCCCCGCGGTCCCGCCCAGTGCCGCCAAGGTCACCACCGCCGTGCCGACCTACTCCGCCGCGCCGACGACCGCCCAGGTCCTGCACCAGAACCGGTTGAGCCCCAAGGGGGACGCGGCCGCGCAGACGACGAACACCGCCCAGGCGCAGTCGCCCAAGTGCGCGGTGCCGCCGTTGAACGCCAACCGGCAGGTGATGCAGCCGAACCCGGCGCAGGTCAACTGGGCGGTGCAGCTGGCCGAGCAGGGCCTGCTGACCGGCAGCGCCTACACGCGCCCGGCCGGCTTCGGGAACATGGGCCTGGTCGCGTACGCGCCGAACAGCGACTTCCCGCTGATCCCGCTGTCGCACCCGGCCGGTGGCACGAACACCGTGCCGCGGTCGATCTTCGAGGGCATCATGGCCCAGGAGTCGAACTGGTCGCAGGCGTCCTGGCACGCCCCGGCCGGCACCGCGGGCGACCCGCTGATCGCCAGCTACTACGGCGCCGGCGGCGACATCGTGTCCATCAACTACGCCGCTTCCGACTGCGGGTACGGCATCAGCCAGGTCACCGACGGCATGCACCTCGGCGACCACTCGCTCTCCGAGCACGGCCAGTGGAAGGTCGCGGTCGACTACCAGGAGAACATCGCCGCCGGCCTGCAGATCCTCGAGACCACCTGGAACCAGCTCTACAGCGCCGGCATCACCGCGAACAACGCCGACCCGCGTTACCTGGAGAACTGGTACTTCGCGGCCTGGGCGTACAACTCGGGCATCCAGCCGAACGCGGCCAACGGCAACACCACCGGCTGCACGCCCGGCCCGTCCTGCACCGGCCCGCACGGCACCTGGGGTCTGGGGTGGACGAACAACCCGGCGAACCTGGACTACCCGCCCAACCGCGACCCTTACCTGCAGGACACCTACGCCGACGCGGCGCACCCGGCGAGCTGGCCGTACCAGGAGCGCGTGCTGGGCTGGACCGCGAGCCCGCTGATCCGTTACGGCAGCCCGGCGTACGCGAAGCCGGCGTACAACGGCGGGCAGCACTGGGTGCAGCCCGCGCCGTACACGGCGATGTGTTCCCTCGCGGCCAACCAGTGCGACCCGAACGCCACGAACACGTCCAACCCGGGCGCCAGCCACTGCATGCTGGACGACTTCCAGTGCTGGTGGCACAACCCGGTGACGTGGATCCCCAGTTGCGCCACGACGTGCGCGACGAGCCCGTACGCGGTCTCGGGTGGGAGTGAGCCGGCGAACCCGACGCAGAACCCGCCGACGTGCAGCCAGGACACCTCGAAGGTGCCGGGCGGCTCGATCATCGTCGACGACGAACCGAACCGCTTGAACCTGCAAGGCTGCGGCGGCGCGAACTGGTCGAGCAACGGCACGTTCACCTACACCTACGGCACGAACTCCGCGGGCGACCCGATCGGCGCGATCGACACCCACCAGCTCGGCACCGGGCTCGGCGGCCGGGTCCTGTTCACCCACACCGAAGACGGCTCGAACCCGGCCCTGATCAACACCGGCGTCTGGACGCCGAACCTGCCGTCGTTGCAGTACTACAAGGTGAAACTGCACCTGCCCGGTCTCGGCGCGCAGGCGACGAACGTCGTCTACAACATCAACCCGGGCGGCGGGGTCTCGCCGTGGAAGATCCGGGTCAACCAGGCTTGGAACTCCGAGCAGTGGGTCACCATTGGCACGTTCGCCATGGAAAACGGCGGCAACGTCACCCTGAACAACAACGGCAGTTCCCAGGACCAGGGCGGCTTCGGCTACTCCGACTTCGACGTCGCCTTCGACGCGGTCGCGTTCGTTCCGCAGGGAGGGACGCCGGGCCAGCCGATCGGGGGACCGCCGGGGATCCAGGACGCGCCCAAGGGTTCCAATCCGGCCTACATCGCCTGCGGCTGCGCCCGCCGCACCGCGGGCGACCCGGTCGACACCTCGACCGGCTACTTCGGCGACAGCTTCACCGACCTCGCCACCCCCGGACGCGGCATGGCGCTGAACTTCAACCGCACGTACGCGGAGAGCATCGCCGACCCCGACGGCCCCAACAAGGCGCTCTCGGCCGACGGTCCCTTCGGCTGGGGCTGGACCTTCTCCTACAACATCACCGCGGTCACCGACTCCTCGACCGGGAACGTCACCGTGAAACAGGAAGACGGGTCCTCCGTCACGTTCGTCAACAGCGGTGGCAGCTACACGCCCTCGGCACCCCGTTTCGACGCGACACTGGCGAAGTCCGGTTCCGCGTACACCTACACCCGGCGCGGCAACCAGATCTTCACCTTCGACGTCCCGAGCGGACACTTGACGGCGGAGACCGACCTGGCCGGGCGCGAGGCTTCGCCGCCGTACCAGACGAGCCTGGCCTACGACGGCTCGGGCCACCTCGCCACCATCACCGATCCCGGCAACCGCAGGTACACCCTCACCTGGAACGGCAACCACATCGCCGGTCTCGCCGACACGGCCGGGCGTCAGGTGACCTACGGGTACGACGCCGGCGACAACCTCACGGACGTCTACGGGATCGGAACCACGCGTACGCCGGTCCTCAAAGACGACGACCACACGAAGTTCACCTACGACGGCAACCACCTGATGACGTCGATGCGCTCGCCGGCGAACTACGCGGGGCCGGCGTCCGCGGCGACGTCCATGGTCTACGACAGCGCCGAACGCGTGCACACCCAGACCGACGCGAACGGGCACACCACGACGTTCACCTACGGCCCGGACGGCGGCCTCGCGGCCGGGCAGACCCTGGTGACCGACCCGGCCGGGCACCGGAAGCTGGACACCTACCAGAACGGCCTGCTGGTTTCCGAGACCAAGGGCTACGGCACGTCCGACGCGGGAACGACCTCCTACACCTACGACCCGGTCACCCTCGGGGTGAGCACCCTGACCGATCCGGAAGGCAACCTGCAGACGTTCACCTACGACGACCACGGCAACAAGACCTCGGAGTCGAACGCCCTCGGGTTCACCACGGACTACGTCTACGACGACGCGGGCAACCTCGTCGAGACCATCGACGCCGACGGCGTCGCGACGGTCAGCCAGTTCGACCAGGCCGGCCACATCCCCGCCGGGGCCACCGGGGTGCGGGTGCCGACGTCGACGACGACCACCCGCGCCAACAACGTCGTCGAATCGACCACCGGGAACTTCGGTCCGGCGCCGGTCCGGACCACGAACTACTACTACGACGACGCCGCCCACCCCGGCGACCGGAGCCGCACCACCGATCCGAACGGCAAGACGACCACCACCGCGTACGACGGCTACGGGAACAAGGTCTCGGTGACCGACGGCGCCGGCGACGAGACCCGGTTCGGCTACGACGCCCAGACCGGCCTGCACACGTCCACTGTGGACGGAAACGGTGTCGCGGCCGGCGTCGTCCCGGGCTGCACCCCGCCCGCGAAGGGGTGCACAGGCTACGGGCACGACGCGCACGGCCACGTCACCCTGACCACCGACGCGCTCGGCCACCAGACGTCCGCGGGCTTCGACGCCGACGGCAACCAGACCTCGGTGACCGACGCCAACCACCACACCACGACGTCGACCTACGACCCGGTCGGCCAGTTGGGCAAGGTGACGCAGGCGGACAACACCACGCAGGTCATCGACCACAACCCGGACGGAACCGTCGCCGACACCATCGACGGCCTCAACGCCAAGACGACGTACGGCTACGACGGCCAGGGACGGAAGAACTCGCGCACCGACGCTGACAACCGCACGACCGGTTCGCACCTGGATCCGGCCGGCCGGGCGCTGTCCACCACCGACCCGGCCGGCCGGATCGTCACCATCGGCTACGACGCGGCCGGTCAGCCGAAGACGGTGTCCTATTCGGACGGAGTGACCCCGGGCGTCACCTACGGGTACGACCCCGCGGGCCACCGGGTGTCGATGACCGACGGCACCGGCACCTCGACCTGGACCTACAACACGTTCGGCGAAATCACCTCCCAGAAGCAGGGTTCCGGCGCCGTGGTCGGCTACGGCTACGACGACAACGGGAATCTGACCTCGATCACCTACCCCGGCCAGGCCACGCCCGTCGTGCGCGGCTTCGACGACGCCGAGCGGCTGAAGACCGTGACCGACTGGAACGCGAACAAGACGACGTTCGGCTACGACAACGACAACGCCGTCAAGACCACCTCCTACCCGGACGGGATCACGGTCACCAACGGCTACGACGACACCGCTGCGCTGACCGGTACGACGGCCGCGGCCGGGACCGCCACCGCGGTGTCGATGACGTTCGGCCGTGACCCGATGGGCCAGCTGTCGGCCCGGACGGTGGGTTCGACGTCCCAGAACTTCGGCTATTCCGTCCGCGAACAGCTCGGTTCGGACGGCGCCACCACCTACGCGAACGACGCGGCGAACAACCCGGTCACCGTCGGCACCGCCACCCAGGCGTTCGATCCGGCCGGCCAGCTGTGCTGGTCGTTGCCGAGCGGCACGGTGGGAACTCCCAGCTGTGCAACGGTTCCTGCGGGCGCCACCGGGTACACCTTCGACAACCTCGGCGAGCGGAAGACGGCGGGCTCCGCGTCCTACGGCTACGACCAGGTCGGCCGGTTGACGAGCCTTGCCGGGCCGGCTCAGGCGACCTACACCTACGACGGCGACGACCTGCGCGTCTCGAAGACGGTCGCCGGCGTCACCACCGGGTTCGTCTGGGACGCCGAAGCGACGCCGAACCTGTTGAACGACGGGACGAACAGCTACCTGTACGGCCCGGGCGGGACCCCCGTCGAACAGGTCGGCGCGGGAGGCTCGTTCTGGTACGTGCACGACCAGGTGGGTTCGACCGTCGCGCTGCTGAACAACTCCGGAGCGGTCGCCGGCAGCTACACCTACACCCCGTACGGCCGGGTGACCGCCGCGGGCACTGCGCGGACACCGTTGCAGTACACGGGGCAGTACACCGATCCGGAGTCCGGGCTGGTCTACCTCCGCGCCCGGTACTACGACCCCGGGACGGCACAGTTCCTGACCGTCGACCCCCTCGTCGACCAGACCCGCACGCCCTACGCCTACACCGGCGGCAACCCGCTGAACTACACCGATCCGACCGGCCGCAGTTTCTGGAGTTCGTTCACCG
Organism: Amycolatopsis sp. NPDC098790; assembly: GCF_044759945.1. NCBI lineage: Bacteria > Bacillati > Actinomycetota > Actinomycetes > Pseudonocardiales > Pseudonocardiaceae > Amycolatopsis > Amycolatopsis sp. NPDC098790. The sequence continues at coordinate 215,652 of NZ_JBIWAI010000004.1, read as the reverse complement.
CCGGCCTGATGGTCGCGGGCGCCGCACTGGCCATCGGTGCTTGTGCCGTCCTCGAACCGTGCGGCGCGATCGCCGTCGGGGTCGGCGGCGCGATCGCGATCGACGCCGGCGCCGTCGCGGTGATCGGCGCGGCGGGCGCGGCCGCCGGTGGCATGACGGCGGCGATGGCCGGCGGCCTCGGCCGCTTCGAGGACATGGAGTGGGATCCGGGCGACGGTGAAGACGATGACGACGGCTGGCACACGTCGAAGAGCCGGGACGTCCAGCAGGAACAAGCCGACAGCGCTTGGCGGGAGATCCAGCGGCGTGCGTCCCAGCTCGGCAAGCGGCTCACGGAAGCGGACCGGCGGACCTGGCACGACGCGATCAGCCACCGTGGGCTCGACTACAATGGAATCCTGCGTGAAGGCCTGCACCTGTTCTGTGGAGGATGAGTCCGCTGTCGACGGTCGATGAGCTGAAGGCCGCCCTGGCCGAACTGGTGTCGGCCAGGGTGATCGGCTTCGGCAGGACGGTGAACATCGCCGAAGTCGGCTTCGCCCGCGGCGAGGTCGAAACCTGGCTGCACGCACAATGCCCGTTCCGGGTGACCCGAGGCGAGTCGACCTGGTTCGGCACGGTGGACATGGCCTACCCCGCAACGTCCGACACCGACCCGGACGAGGCCTACCGCAAGAACAAGACGATGTTCGACAAAAGGGCGCGCCAGGTGAGCGAGCGTTTCCAGTCGGTCGAGTACGTAGTCGAAGCGGCGACGTTGGGCCGGGCGGGCACGCTGACGCTGGAGCTGACGGGTTCCGTACTGATCGAGGTCTTCCCGGCTTCCGGCGGCCCGATCGAGCAGTGGCGCTTGTTCGACCGGGGTTCCGACGTCCACTACGTGTTCCCGGCCGCCGCGGTGACCGGCAGCGATTAGTCCGTGTGGCGCCGGGCCGGAACCGATCGAGGTCGCCAGAGCCGTGGCGGCCGACCACGTCGTTAGCCGCTCAGGATTCCGGTCGCCACGGCTTCGGGCGCGGTGTTCAGCGGCGTCGGGCGGGGCGAAGAGGCGGCTCAGGGCCTGGCTTGCTCAAGACCTTGCTCTGCCGTTGGCCCCGCACTACTGCGACGCCGACCCGTGGCGAAGGCGACCTGGCTGTCAATGCCTCGGCCGCATCCGCGATCGGCCGGGCCGCTGGGGCAGTGCGCTGCTTTCGGTCGCGCCGGGATGCCAACCAGGCGCCCTCGGCCGGCGGTGCGCAAGAGTCCGGCCGTTCCGATATGGCGATGGTGCGCACCGGCGAGCGCAGGGGAGTTCGACTACTCGGCTCGACATGATCGAGCCGGACCGGCGGAGGAAACTCGGCTTAAGCAGACATACGACACGTAACAGTCATCGTGCTAATGAGGGCCTGGTGATGACACCGGGACCGATTCAGCCGAATGCACCTACCCCGCATGCGTAGTTGACCATAGATTGAGGAGTGCGGGTGCGACGGGAGGGCGCGCCCTTCTGACGCGGTCCCCATCAGGCGCATCCGGCGAATCGCATCGATGCTGATCGCCGCTTCCTTGCGCGCCCATGAAATGCCGAGGAACAACTATGGTCGACGAAGCCGTAATCAGGGCACAGCAGTTCGTAAACTCCTACACGGTGTCGGGCATCCCGCGCCTTGAAGAAAATGGGAAAACGAGCTGGTCGGTGATGTACGCGCTCACTCGAATTCTCCAGTACGAACTCGGGATAGCAACGCTCTCCGACAACTTCGGCCCGACGACGATGTCCACCCTTCAGGCCAAGTACCCCGTCATCAACGCAGCTACCAACCACGTCAACCTCTATCGGGTGATCCAATCCGGCCTGTACTGCAAGGGCTACGACGGTGGCGACATCGACGGAACCTACAACTCCCGGGTTTCCGCTGCGGTCCTCAAGGCGAAGCAGAACATGGGTGTAGCCGCCGTCTACTCCGTCGACGGAGTAACCCCAAAGGTCCTGAAGGCGTTGCTCAATATGGATGCCTACGTCGTCACGTCCGGCGGCAACGAGCAAACCAGGTCGGCGCAGCAGTGGCTGAATTCCAGATACATCAGACGAAGAGACTTTTCCATCATACCCTGTGACGGGAACTTCTCTCGTGACGTGCAGAAAGCGCTCGTGTACGCGATCCAATACGAACTGGGGATGTCCGACGACGTTGCCACCGGAGCACTCGGCCCGATGACCGAGAACGGCCTCCGCGGTCACGTGCTCACCGTCGGCTCGACCGGTACATGGGTCAATCTGTTCAGTTCTGCGTTGATCTTCAACAAGCGCCCCAACATAGCTTTCTCGTCGACGTTCACGTCGGAGATCTCAGCCGCGGTATCGGCGTTCCAGAACTTCGTCAAGCTGCCGGCCACGGGCAACGGCGACTTCCCGACCTGGGCCTCGTTGCTTGTCTCCCATGGTGACACCAGCCGCCGCGGGACCGCCTGCGACACCGTGACGAGGATCACCGACGAGAAGGCCCTCGCGTTGTTCAACGCGGGCTACCGAACAGTGGGTCGTTATCTTTCCAACGTTCCCGGATCGACGCTGGACAAAGCGATCCACGAGGGGGAGCTCGCGCTGATGGCCCGGTACGGGCTCTCCGCCTTCCCGATCTACCAGACCTACGGCGGCGAGGCCTCGTACTTCAACCGTTCACAAGGGGTCGCGGACGCCTTGGCGGCTTTGGAACGAGCACGGCACTTCGGGTTCCAGGGCGGCACGAGGATCTACTTCGGCGTCGACTTCGACGCACTCGACTTCCAGATCACGGACAATGTCCTTCCGCACTTCACCGGAATTCGCGACACGTTCGCGAGGTACGGCGCCGTCTACGGCTACACCGTCGGTGTCTACGGCCCGCGGAACGTCTGCAGCAGGGTCGGGGCGGCAGGGTTGAGCTCCGCGAGCTTCGTGTCGGACATGTCGAGCGGATACTCGGGAAACCTGGGTTACACGATGCCGGCCGATTGGGCCTTCGACCAGTTCGTCACGGTTACCGCGGGGACAGGCGACGGGGCAGTGGAGATCGACAGTGACATCGCGTCCGGGCGAGATACGGGGCAGAACAGGTACGACCCCGGCGGGTCGGACGCCGAACTGGACGTCTCGTTCGACAGGAGCATGCGGGATGCGCTGCTCGCTGACGTCCAAGCCTATTTCGAAGGCCTCGGCGTGCCCGAGTCCGGGGGCTCGGGCGCCCAGGCTTTCACTGTGTGGACGACAACTCAGTCGTTGGACCAGGTTCTCAACATCGACTGGCTCGCCACCCGCCTCGCCCGGCAGTTCGGGATCCGCAAAGCGATGATCCAGTGCCCCTTGCTGTGGGAGCTTCGCGCGCTCCGCACCGACGACGCGGTCGCCGACGACCTCGTCATCGACCACTACTCCGGCACCGGCCTCAGCTCGAGCACGGACAGCAGTACGGGACCGGGCCAGATCTTCGCAGCGACCGCGATCAGAGCTCAGAACTTCTGCATCGGTCGCAATCTGATCTCGGGCACGTTTCTGGATCCGGCGAACGAGGCCGACCTTTGGCAAGTGTGGCAGCAGCTCCACAACGACGATGTATTCAACGTGAGCACGATCCCACTGGTCCTCATGCACGCAGCAAGTCTCATCAGCGTCCCGCTGCCGGGGCTGCACACCTCCGAGGAGGACACACGGCAGATCATGGCCCGCTACAACGGCACCGCGCCGAGCGCCCAAGGCTACGGGACGGTCATGCTCGGCCTGTACAGGATCTACGAAAAGTACTACGCGCCGCAGCGCGCCCTCTGAACCTTCCCGAAGTCAACCCGAGGACGAGATGAACCCATCAGCGAGACAACTGCGCCGTCGCCTGGTCATCGGCGCGACCATCGCGACCGTGTCGACGGCCGTATGGGCGCCCATCGCCGCCGCGACTCCCGGTGTACCGGCGCCACCAGGCAAAAGGTCCGCCACGGCAGATCCCACCGAGCTCAGCGCCAACGGCTGGCCCGTCGAACCGAGGGCCGACTCCGGCGGCGCGATCTGGACCAGGCCCCTACCCGGCACGTCACTTGAGTTCGCCGTGCGCCTAGGCAGCGTGGCAGCCATCCTGACCCATGTCGTCCGGCGCTACCACTACGAGATCGACAACCTGATCGCTGGCGAGGTGATCGGTCACCACCCGGTCGCCTCCATCCCCACAGGGCCTGAAAGCAACTACTCCTCCGGGACAGCGGTGGCAATCCGACCCGGGTGGTTCCCGCCCGCCGCGGCCGACGGCCACACCGCTCACCAGAGGCTACTCATCGCTGATATCGTGTCCGAACTTTCCGGCGTGGTCCGCTGGGGCGGTACCTTCGACCGCGCGTGGGAATCGCATTTCCAGATCGACGTGGGTCCCAACGACCCAAGGCTCGACGCCATCGCATCCCGGATCAACACGTGGCGAGACCATCCCGACCAAGGCGCTGGCGCACTGGCGAAGGGAAGCTGACCGCAGCCCGCGAGAGAGCCGTCCGACGCCGGTTCGGCCACCGGTAGGCTATCGATCGTGCGAGACGACGGCGCCCGGAGCGTAGGTGTGGCGAGAGCGGTGGTCATGACATCGGGTCTCGTCCTGATCGCTCTGGGGGTCGTCGCCTCGGGCGCGCTTCTTCTCTTCTTCGCGCTGGCGCACGGCGGTCGCGACTGGGCCGGTTCCGAGGCAACGTTCACGATGTTCATCGGGGGTGCAGGGTGGACCCTGCTTGCCGGCGGGCTCGCGGTGTGCGTGTCGCGGCGAACCCGTGGTCGCACGACTTGGCTCGCCGGGTTGTCCTGTATCGCACTCGGCTCGATTCCTGCTGCCATCGTGGCGGTGGACCTTCTCTTCCTGCTCCCGCATTGATCAGGTCGATCAGCCGGTGACGGCTTCGGGTGCCTGCTGCTCGCTCGACGACCTCGTCCGCAAGGTTGCGATGGGTCCACGGCAGCACCAGGACGACCATGACCAGCATCGCGATCGGCGCGTGATCGATGAACGGCTGGACGAGGAACGTAGATCGTCGCTCCGATATCGGCCACGACGAAGACCAGCGCCCGCGCGACACCTGCGTGACGCGCACCGACGAGGAGTTTCGGACCGGTCGAACCCCATCGGCATGCGCGCCATCAGGAAGAAGCTCAGCTGTTGCCGGCTGGGCCGACAAAGCACTACTAGCCGTCAGTAGAGGGCAGGTCATATTCGGGGCTGCGTACACCAACTGACAAAGGCCGTAACCCGCTCGCTGATGTCCATGCGAAATTCCGTTCGGCGCATCTCGATGAGCCGTGAACGCGCGGCGCCTACGGCGGGCTCACCGATAACATCGCTTCCATGCGGGTCACCGCGACAGTGTTGGCTCTGCCGTCCCGCCAACGGACCAGTTGAGGTTCCCGACACTGGGCGCGGCCCGCGGGTGCGGTCTGCGCCCGCGAACCTTCTCGACCGTGGGCACCGGTTGTCGGGGAGCGGAGACCGATGCGTTTCGGCGGCGCAGACGAAGTGGCTGTCAGCCGGATCGCAGCCAGGCGAGGACGGCGAGGACCCGGCGGTTGTCGTCCGGGGTCGGCGACAAGCCTAGTTTGGTGAAGATCGCGTTGACATGGGTTTCGACGGTCTTGCGGCCGAGGTGGAGGTGCTCGGCGAGGGCGGCGTTGCTGCGCCCTTCGGCCATCAGCCCGAGGACGTCGCGTTCACGAGCGGTGAGGCTGGAGAGCGGATCGCTGCCGGAGGTCACGGTCAGCAGGGCGGCGACGACGTCGGGGTCGAGGACCGAACCGCCGCGGGCGACGCGCCGCAGAGCGTCGACGAACTCGTCCACGTCGGTCACCCGGTCCTTGAGCAGGTAGCCGATTCCGGCACCCCCGTCGCGGAAGAGGTCGAGTGCGCGTCCGGCGTGCACCCATTGGGACAACAGGAGAATCCCGAGCGCCGGGTGCGTGCGACGCAGGGAGACCGCGGCTTGGAGCCCTTCGTCGGTGTGGGTGGGCGGCATGCGGATGTCGACCACCGCGATGTCGGGGGCTCCGGTTCCGACGGCCTCGAGCAGCGCCTCGGCGGTGCCCACGGTGCCGGTCACCGTGAATCCTTCGGAGCGGAGCAGGTGCGCGATGCCTTCGCGCAGGAGCACGTTGTCGTCCGCGATCACGATGCGCATGGCAGCTCCGCGACCAGCTGGGTGCCGCTGCCCGGTGCACTGACGAGAGTGAGCCGGCCGCCGATGGCGGCGACGCGATCGGCGAGCCCTTGGAGGCCGCCGCCCGGGCTCATCCGGGCGCTGCCGGGGCCGTCGTCGTGGACGCGCAGGACGGCGGTCGCGCCGTCGTGGCGCAGGGTGATGGTCAGGCGTGCGGCGGCAGCGTGCTTGGCGGCGTTCGCCATGCCTTCGCAGGCGACGTACCAGGCGGCGATTTCGACCGCTTGGGGGAGCCGGCCGGACGCGAGGTCGAGAGTCACCGGCATCGGCAGCCGTGCGGCGGCGGTGCGCAACGCGACCGCGAGCCCTTCGTCGGTCAGGACCGGCGGGAGGATGCCCCGGGTGAGCTCGCGCAGCTCGGTCACGGTCTCCCGGAGCTCGGTCACGGCACCGGACAGGACGGCAGCGGCCTGCGCCGAGGTAGGGGACAGCTCCCGTTCGGCGATCCGCAGCCGCAGCGCCAGCGCGACGAGACGCTGCTGTGCACCGTCGTGCAGATCGCGCTCGATGCGCCGCCGGTTGGCGTCCTCGGCCGCGACGATCCGGCTGCGGGACGCCTGAACCTCGGCCAGGCTGACCGCGGCTCGAGCGTGAAGCGCGGCGTTCTCCAGCGGCAGTGCGGCGGCGGACAGCGCCGCGTCCAGCAGCCGCGGCTCGTGCTCGAGCCGGCCGGCCAGGTCGACGTCGGCCACGGCGGCACCGCCCGCGGTGACCAACCGGCGGAGCCGTCCCGGCCGGGGCGGATCCCAGGTCAGGGCCGAGCCGTCCAGCGCGATCGTCCGGTCGCCGTCGAGGTAGGCGACGTCGGCGGTGGGGTCGTCGATGGCGCGCCGGAGCGCACCCACGAGGTCGGCCGGGGTGGTGGTGCCGTCGCGCAGGTCGCGAGCGAAATCGTCGAGTACGCGAACGGCGAGCCAAGTCCGGCGGTCGAACCGGCGGTCCACGACGGCGCGGATGAGCCGCAGCAGGGGCCGGAACGCCGCGGCGACGGCCAGCGTCGCGGCCGCTACCTCGATCGAGGACCCGAAGCTCAGCGTCGACAGCACGGTGCCCAAGCTCACCGAGACGACCGCGTAGAGGACGGTCGACACGACCGTGATCGCGACGTAGGTGATGGTTCGCCCGACCAGGCGGTCGACGTCGAACAGGCGGTGGCGCCGCATCGCCAGGGTGACGGCGACGAAGAAGGGGGCGGGCGCGATGAGCGCCGTGATGTTCTCGAGCCAGTACGCGCCGACCTGGTGGCTCAGGGCAGTCGCCGCGATCAACAGGGCTGTCAGGCCCAGGCCCCAGACCGCCAGCAGCACTTGGGCGCGCCGGTGGCCGCGTGCACCTCGTAGCCGCACCGCGACGGCCGTGACACCGGCCAGCAGGGACGCGGCGGCGACCACTTCGGACACCGCGATCGCCGCAAGAGCCGGTCCGAGCGATGCCGAAGGGGTCAGCTGCACTGGTCCGAGATCGGTCAGCAACGTGACGTCCGGATGCGGCAGCACCACCGCGGCGACCGCGATCGCGCTGCCGAGCCAGGCCAGCAGGTAGAGGCCGAAGACCGGCCGCCAGCGCGGCGAAGGCAGCCGCCCGTCCGGGAAGAAGAACTGGAACAGCGGCAGGGAACCACCAGCCAGCGCACCGATGACTTCGGCGACGGCGGTGACCTGCGCGACCGCGGGCGTGGCGGTTCCGGCCCGGACTTGGCCGGCCGCCCAGCTGTAACACAGGCTGAACGCGACCAGCAGCACCCCGCCCGCGAGGAAGCCCCAGGCCGCCCTGTTGGCCGGTCTCCGGTCGATGATCACGGCGCCCAGAGCGCAGGCGCCGGAGCCGCTCAGCACACCGACCAAGGACGTCGGGTCCGCCGCGCCGGCCAGAACCGGCCCGAGCACGCCGGACAACGCGAAGAGGCCGCCGGCGGCCCAGCCGGCCGTCCGCAGCAGATCCGCCCGGTCGACGCCTGCGCTCACACCGAAATTGTCGCACCGACTGGAGGAATCGTGACACCGTGCGAACCCGGGGCGCTTTTCTCCGGGAGAACCCGGAGAAAAGCGGTGGGTCCGCACTCATGATTTCCCGCGACCGGCGGCAGAGTATTGTCGCCATGACTGATTCAACGGCCCTTTCGGCTCTCGCCACCACGCACCGTCCGCTCGGCACGCTGACCGGCGCCGCCAGCCTCGTCCTCGGCCCCGCCCTGATCGCGCTGGCCCTGGCCACGCTCCACGAGCCCTGGCTCGGCGACCTGCCGAACCACGACGTCGTCGACCACGAGCACGGCTTGCTGATGCTCTCGTTCAATCTGGCCGCGGCGGCGTTCCCGTTCCTCTTCGGCTCGGTGTTCGCGCTGGCCCTGGCAGCTCGCAGAGCACCCCGGCTCGCTGGTGCCGGGCTGGCGTGCTCGGTGCTCGGCTTGTCCGCGATGTCCGCCAACGCGATGCTGAGCGTCCCGATCGTGCTCATGAACGGCATCGCCGAGCACGCCCCGCTCGACGAGCTCGCCGGCCGCCTGGCCCAGCCGCCCCTGGCCTTTCTCTACCTCTTCCCACTGTTCCTCGTCGGATCGATCCTGCAGGCCGTCGCCCTTCACCGGGCGGGCGCGCTGTCCCGGTGGGCGGCGCTGGCCGTCGCCTTGGGTGGCCTGTTCCCGGCGGCGATGGTTCTGGGGATCGGCTTGCTGGCCCTGCCGATCGCGGCGCTGCGCATCGCCGGCTCGGTCCCGATCATCACCGCAATGCTCCGCACTCGGACGGATTCCTCAGATGCCTGAGCAGCTGATCACCCGTCCGCTTGCGGCTCGCACTGCCACGCCGGACACCGGAACCTGGACGGTCCAGCCGGGACGTACGCGGGCGGCGTTCGCGGTCCGCACCTGCGGACTCAAGGTCGTCCGGGGCGCGATCCCGGTCTGCGGCGGACTGGCGCGCGTCGGCCCGCGCGGCGTCGTCACGCTGATTCGAGCCGACCTTGATCTCAGCGCACTCGACACGGGGAATTCCCGTCGCGACGCCGAGCTACGAAAACCGCACCTGCTGGACAGTGCGGCAGCGTCGTCGATGACGTTCGTTGCCACGGCCATCAGTCGGCAGGCCACGGGCTGGGTCGCTCAGGGGGAGCTGCGGCTGGGCAGTATGTCCTGCCCCTTGGACCTCCTCACCGGTCCCATCCCCGCCGCCTACGGCACGACGGTCCGGGTCCGCGCGACCGGCGTGCTGGACCGGACGCCGCTGGGTATCCGGGCCAGCAGGTTCGTCATCGGCCGCCTTGTCGCGATCACGATCGACGCTTGGCTCGAGCCTCCGGGTCGCCGGCCGTGAACAGGTTCGCTGTTCTGGCTGTTGACCGGCGGCAACGTATAGAAGCTCGAGGCGGCGCACGTGTCTAGCCCAACGCTGGAGCAAGCTCGAGAGGTGGATCTCCATGGGACTGGGCGAATCGACGAAGGTGCTCATCGGGGTCGATGTTGGCGACGGTCTCGCCAGCGGCGCGGTCTGGTCGGTGACCACCGTCGCGGTCGCGATCCTGATCGCGGTCTTCGTCCTCCACCGACACCTTCGTGCCCACCACCTCCGCTCCCGTATCCGGTTCGACCTCCTGCCGACGGCCATGGTCGATCCGTCGCCGCACGTTGTGCTCGGCTTCGTGCGTCAGCTGGTGAGGGTGATCTCTCCTTGATCCGTCGGCCGTCCGGAGGATCCGGACGGTGCCGGTGGTCCGGTGCTCGTGGCTGATCAGCCCGCGCCGGCGACAATGGCTCTGGGACGGCGGTCGATACGTCCTCCTGCACCCTCTCGTTCACCACGAGTTGCCACGGCTGGAATCAGCGCAGGCCGGCCGCGCCGGCGACCAAGCCCGTCACCAGGATGCCCAGAGCCCATGGCCGGGCGAGCCAGGCGCTGTAAGCGGTTACCGACCCCTCACGGCCTTAGCGGCCGGTCAGGTGGGGACACGCCGAGTCTTGCCAGCGCCTTCAGGAAAGCGTCCACGGAGACGACCGGGACTCCGCGTTCGCCGGCTCGCTCGGCCTTGCAGGCCGGAGCGATCCGGAGGAGGGCGTTGCACCCGGCGTGCGCTCTCGGGCTCCCCTCGGGCTCCCGAACGACCACAGTGGACAGAGAGGAAGCGGAAGCAACGTTTCCAGATACCACAAAACCCCAGGCCGATGAAATCGAACCTGGGGTGGTGGAGGGTGCGCCATCAGGGACTCGAACCCCGAACCCGCTGGTTAAGAGCCAGCTGCTCTGCCAATTGAGCTAATGGCGCCGGTGTCTGCCGGAGGTTTCCCTCGGCGACGTGGAAAAGATTAGCACCCGGTTCAGAGGCCGTTCCACGGGGGGTCCCCAACCCGAGTTCGGGCGTTGCCGCACCGTCATCCCGGCTGGTCGGGCACACTGTAGTCGGACATCGACGGCGAAACAGGCAGGTGCGCATGGCGACTTCGGGGGTGTGGCGGCTCGTGGCCGCGGGGGTGATCGGCCTCACGGTGGCCGGCTGCAGCAGTAGCCCTTCGGGTGAACCGCCGGCGCCGACGTCGTCTCAAAGCAAAGCGCCAGTCGTCGTGAAGCCGGCCGCGCTCACGCTCACCCCCGCCAAGGACGCCAAGGACGTCGCGCCCGGGGAGCCCGTCAGCGTTGCCGTTGCCGATGGGAAGGTCGGGGCCGTGACGCTCACCGGGGCCGACGGCAAGGTCGTCGCCGGGAAGGCGCGCCCCGATGGCTCCGGGTGGGACTCCGCCGAGCCGCTCGGCTACAACAAGACCTACAAGCTGACCGCGACCGCCACCGGCACCGACGGGAAGCCGGTGAGCGCCGAGTCGAGCTTCAGCACCGCCAAGCCCGCGCGCCAGCTCGGTGTCTCGGTGAACCTCGACGAGGGCGAGACCGTCGGTGTCGGGATGCCGCTGATCTTCACCTTCACCGGGAACGTCGCCGACAAAGCCGCCGCCGAGAAGGCACTGAAGGTCACCGCCGAGCCGGCCACCGAGGGCGCTTTCCGCTGGTCCGGCGACAAGCAGGTGACCTGGCGGCCGAAGGACTACTGGAAGAGCGGCACCAAGATCAAGGTGGCCGCCGCCGTCTACGGCAAGGCGCTGGGCAAGGGCAGCTACGGCCGTGAAGACAAGACGATCACCGCCGCGGTCGGCGACAAGCTCGTCGCGGTTGCCGACGGCCAGACCCACCAGATGACCGTCACGATCAACGACAAGGAGGTCAAGACCATGCCGACCTCCATGGGCAAGCCCGGCCACACCACCCCGGCCGGCACGTACACCGTCATGAGCGAGCACACCGGCTACACGATGAACTCCGCCACCTACGGCGTGCCGGAGGACTCACCCGGCGGTTACAGCACCTTCGTGCAGTACGCCGTGCGCCTGTCCTACAGCGGCATCTTCTACCACTCCGCGCCGTGGTCGGTGCGGCAGCAGGGCCACAGCAACGTCAGCCACGGCTGCCTCAACCTCTCGACCGAGAACACGAAGTGGCTGATGGACACGTCCAAGAAGGGCGACGTCGTCACCGTCCAGAACAGCGGCGGCCCGAAGCTCGAGCCGACCGACGGCTGGAGCGTCTGGCAGCTGTCCTGGGACGAGTGGCGGACGGCGGCCAACTAACCCGAGTCGCGGACCAGCTTCCGCGCCTCGGCCTCCGTCGCGACGGACGGGCCGGAGCCCCACAGCGGCTGGTTCGCCGTCTCGCGGCTGAAGAACACCGCGACGGCGCCGACCACGCCGGCCGCCATCAGGTACCAGGCCGGCCAGAAGTCGTGCTCGGTCGACGAGATCAGCGCCTGCATCACCAGCGGCGTCGTCCCGCCGAACAGCGACACCGAGATGTTGAACGCGATCGACAGCGCGCCGTAGCGGATCGCCGTCGGGAAGAGCGCCGGCAGGGCCGCGGGCATCGACACCTCGAAGCAGAGCAGCAGCAGGCCGAGGCCCATCAGCCCGAGGAAGGTGAGGACGAGGCCGCCGTCGTGCACCAGCAGCATCAGCGGCCACGAGAAGACGACGAACCCGATGCAGCCGGCCATCATGACCGGCTTGCGGCCGACGTGGTCGGTGATCCGGCCGCCGACCAGGATGATCAGCATCATCACGACCATGACGACGATGATCAGCAGCAGGCCGTGCGTGGCGTCGAGGTGCAGCTGTTCGGACAGGTACGTCGGCATGTACGACAGCAGCATGTAGTCGGTGACGTTGAACACGAGCACCAGGCCGATGCAGATGAGCAGGGCGGGCCAGTACTCGGTGAACATCTTCCAGAACGGCTCGCCGGAGCGACCGCGCTTCTCGGACTCTTCGGCGTGCTTCTGGAACGCGGGCGTCTCCTCGAGCTTGAGCCGCAGGTAGAGACCGATGATCCCGAGCGGCCCGGCGACCAGGAACGGGATGCGCCAGCCCCAGTCGAGCAGCGTTTCGTGCGGCACCCACGCCTTCATCCCGGTGACGACGGACGCGCCGAGCACGTACCCGGACAGCGTCCCGAACTCGAGCCAGGACCCCATGAACCCGCGCCGTTTGTCCGGTGAGTACTCGGCGATGAACGTGGTGGCGCCGCCGTACTCGCCGCCGGTGGAGAAGCCCTGCACCATCCGCGCGACCACGAGCAGGATCGGCGACCAGACGCCGATGCTCGAGTACGACGGGATCAGGCCGATGCAGAGCGTCCCGATGGCCATCATGATCATCGTGACGGCGAGGACCTTCTGGCGGCCGATGCGGTCGCCGAGCGGCCCGAAGACCAGCCCGCCGAGCGGCCGCATGAGGAAGGCGGCGGTGAACGCGCCGAACGTCCCGATCAGCCGGACGCCGGGGGAAACGGTCGGCGGGAAGAACACCTCGGCGATGGTGTCGGCGATGTAGGCGTAGACGCCGAAGTCGAACCATTCCATGGCGTTGCCGAGCGCGGCGGCTCCCACCGCGCGCTTGAGCAGCGACTGGTCGACGACGGTGATGTCCTCGTACCGCAGTTTCTTCTTCCGCCTGAGCTTCGGTCCTGAACGTGCCACCAGAACACGGTGCACCGGCATTCGGCGGCTCGCACGCTGAGCCATCCGGTCGTGAGGGTTGCCACGCACGGCCCAACGCAAAAACCCCAGCTTGGACCGAGGTCCGAACTGGGGTGATGGGGTGAGCGACGGGTTTCGAACCCGCGACCTCCTGGACCACAACCAGGTGCTCTACCAGCTGAGCTACGCCCACCATCGCCGAGGGAATCCGCTTGCGATCACCTCGCTGGAAGTAATCGTAGCGGGTACCTTCGACCGGTTTTCACGGGGTTACCTCTGGTGCTGTTCCTGCACTTCAGCGGCCACGGCCTTGGCTTCGTCACTGGTCGGACCCGGTTGGGGCACGAAGGCGACGCGCCGGTAGTAGTCGAGTTCGCCGATGGATTCCCGGATGTCCGCCAGGGCCCGGTGCGCGAGGCCCTTCTCCGGCTTGGCGTAGTAGATCCGCGGGTACCAGCGCCGGACGAGCTCCTTGACGGAGGAGACGTCGACCATCCGGTAGTGCAGGTGGGCGTCGAGGGCCGGCATGTCGCGGGCGATGAAGCCGCGGTCGGTCGCGATCGAGTTGCCGGCGAGCGGCGCGGTGCCCGACTCGGGGACGTGCTCGCGGATGTACTCGAGCACGCGGCGTTCGGCTTCCTCGATGGTCACGGTGGAGCGCCGGACCTCTTCGGTGAGGCCGGAGTGGGCGTGCATCTCGCGGACGACGTCGGGCATCCCGGCGAGTTTTTCCTCGTCGGCGTGGATGACGATGTCGACTCCGTCGCCGAGCACGTTCAGCTCCGCGTCGGTGACGAGGGCGGCGATTTCGATCAACGCTTCCTTGCCGAGGTCGAGCCCCGTCATTTCGCAGTCGATCCAGACTAGGCGGTCGGTCACCTGGTGACCCTAACCCGACACGGGGACAAGACGGGCGTTACCTGCGCGTACGGCGCGTTACGCTCCGAGGTGTGGTTCAGGACACACGATCGGGGAGCTGCGAGTGACCGAGCAGGGGTCGCCGGCGAGTGAGATCGCCGCCGGTTATGCGAGTGAGGGTGCCGCCTTGGAGCTGGGCGCGGTGGTGATCGACGGCCAGGCGGACGCCGCGGCCGCGGTGCGCCTGCCGTTGGCGACGCTGAACCGGCACGGCCTGGTGGCCGGCGCGACCGGAACGGGCAAGACGAAGACGTTGCAGCTGGTCGCGGAGCAGCTGTCGGCGGCCGGCGTGCCGGTGGTGCTCGCGGACGTCAAGGGCGACCTGTCGGGGCTGGCCGCGGCCGGCGAAGCGAACGACAAGGTCGTGAAGCGCTCTCAGGAGCTGGGCGACGATTGGGCCGGCACGGCGTTCCCCGTGCAGTTCCTGTCGCTGGGGACCGGCGGGAAGGGCTCGCCGATCCGCGCGACGATCACGAGTTTCGGGCCGGTGCTGCTGTCGAAGGTGCTCGGGCTGAACGAGACGCAGGAGTCGACGCTCGGCCTGATCTTCCACTGGGCCGACCAGCGCGGCCTCGCGCTGCTCGACACGAAGGACCTCCGGTCGGTGATCACGCACCTGACCAGTGACGAGGGCAAGGAAGACCTCAAGGGCATCGGCGGGGTCTCGGCCGCGACGGCCGGCGTGATCCTGCGCGCGCTGTCCAACCTCGAAGCGCAGGGCGGCGAGGACTTCTTCGGCGAGCCTGAGCTGGACGTCCACGACCTCATGCGGCAGACCGACGGCAAGGGTGTCGTCACGCTGCTGGAGCTGGACAACCTGCAGTCGAAGCCGGCGCTGTTCTCGACGTTCCTGATGTGGCTGCTGGCCGAGCTGTTCGAAGAGCTGCCCGAAGAAGGCGATCTCGACAAGCCGAAGCTGGTCTTCTTCTTCGACGAGGCCCACCTGCTGTTCAACGACGCGTCGAAGGCGTTCCTCGAACGCATCGAGCAGACCGTGAAGCTGATCCGGTCGAAGGGCGTCGGCGTGTTCTTCTGCACGCAGCTGCCCACGGACATCCCGAACAACGTGCTTTCGCAGCTCGGCGCGCGGATCCAGCACGCGCTGCGTGCGTTCACCCCGGACGACCAGGCGGCGCTGGCCAAGACCGTCAAGACCTACCCGAAGACGAAGTTCTACGAGCTCGACACGGCGCTGACGTCGCTGGGCATCGGCGAAGCGATCGTCACGGTGCTTTCGGAGCGGGGCGCGCCGACACCGGTGGCGTGGACGCGGCTGCGGGCGCCGCGGTCGAAGATGGGCTCGATCGGCGCCGAGGCCGTCGCCGCCGCGGTCGCTTCGTCGGACTTGCACGCGAAGTACTCGGAGACCATCGACCGCGAGTCGGCGTACGAGAAGCTGGCCGCGAAGGTCGCCGCACCCGCTCCGGAGGCCGCGCCGGCTCCCGACGCGCCCCAAGTCCCCGCGCCCGAGAAGAAGGACGATCCGGGATTCATCGAGTCGGCGATGAAGAACCCGGCCGTGAAGTCGTTCATGCGGTCGGCGGCGAGTGCGCTGGGCCGGGAGATCACGCGTGGGCTGTTCGGCAATCGAAAGCGCTGACAAAACCTGACGCAAGCTGTCAGGTATGGCTGCGAGGCTGGTGCCCACATCGAAGAAGGGGATCACCATGACCAGCACCGCCACCGCGTCGTTCACCGTCGACCAGTGGGAGCCGCAGGCGACCGACGAGTTCGGCGGCACCGAGCTCGCCCGGGTGGCGATCGCCAAGACGTTCACCGGGGCGGTCGAGGGGACCAGCAAGGTCGAGCTTCTGACGGCGAACAACGCGACATCGCGCGCGTACGTCGGTTTCGAGCGGCTCGAGGTCGCGGTCGACGCCCGCAAAGGCAGCTTCGTCCTGCACCACACCGCCGGCGAGGACTCCGGGATGACGGTGACGATCCTTCCCGGTTCCGGGACGGGCGAGCTGACCGGCATCACCGGGAAGGCGGACATCGAGATCGACGGCGAAGACCACCGGCTGACCCTGACCTACACGCTCTGAACAGCACGAAGGCCGTTTCGAGAGCCCCCGATTGACTCTCGAAACGGCCTTCGCTCATCCCCGCTCCCCGAAAGCGGGTGGAACGGACCGCCCCGACACGGCCCGTCCGCGTTCTAGTTGTTCACGATCTGGTCGACGATCTTCTTGGCGTCGTCGATCGGGATGGCGAAGCCGATCCCGACGCTGCCCGCCGAGCCGTTGGCCGAGGCCGTCGGGCTGTAGAGGGCGGAGTTGATGCCGATGACGTTGCCCTGGGCGTCGACCAGCGCGCCGCCGGAGTTGCCCTGGTTGATCGAGGCGTCCGTCTGGATCGCGGTGTAGCTGGGCGAGTCTTGCGCCTGGTTCGACGTCCGGCTGAACGGCGACTGCTGTTGCTGCTGGCCCTCGCCGATGTCGGACAGGTTGCGGTTGAGCGCGCTGACGATGCCGGTGGTGACGGTGTTCTGCAGGCCGCCCGGCGAGCCGATGGCGATCACCTGCTGGCCGACGACGAGCTTGCTCGAGTCGCCCAGTGTCGCCGCGGTCAGCCCGCTGGCGTTCTGCGCCTGGACCACCGCGATGTCCGCCTTCGTGTCCGCGCCGACCACGCTGGCCTGGTACTTCTTGCCGTCGGACGTCGTGATCACGACGTTCTGGGCGCCGTCGACGACGTGGGCGTTGGTCAGGATCCGGCCGTCCGAGGTGAGGATGACGCCGGAGCCGATGGCCTCGCCCTGGTCGGTGGTCACGTTGATCTGGACCACGCTGGGCGTCACCTTCGCCGCGACGCCGCTGACGTCGCCGGAGGCGGTCGAGTTGGCGACCGTCTGCCCGCTCGCGGCCGGCGTGCTGACCGACGTCGTCGCGCCGTCGGCCGAGTTCGTGGTGAGCCCGACGATCGCGGCGCCGCCGACCCCGCCGACCAGCGCGGCGCCGAGGGCGGTCGCGCTGACGAACATCGCGACGCGGCCGCCCTTGCGCGGCTTGGTCTTCAGCGCCGTCGGCGCCTGGCCCGTCGGCGGCTGGTGCGTGAACAGAGGGTTCGGCGCGGCCTGGTGCTGGTAGCCGTAGTGCGGCGGCTGCGGCTGCGGCTGCTGCGCGTACGGCCCGTACTGCGGGGTGCTCTGGTGCGGCTGGTGCCCACCGGGTGAGGCGGGGCCGGGCCGACTCTCGTTCTCGGTCATGTACCAAGGTTCGCGCCCGTGCTTGTGAGCAGCCTGTGGAAACACCTCAGGCTTTGCTGAGAAGAATCAGCTGAGAAAACTCAGGCAATCCTCAGGCGTCAGGCGAAGAACGACGGTACGTCGAGTGCACCTCCAGCCGCTTCGAACTCGTCGTGCACCGCTTGCCGCAGCTCGGCGTCACCCAGGTAGTCGGCGGCGGTCAGGGCGAGCCCCAAGGCACCGTCCCGGACTCCGGCGTCACCGGTCTCCGATCCGGCGGCGGCCGCGAACTCCTTGGTGTGCAACGCGACCGTCGGTCCCGAGACGGCCAGCATCGGGTGCAGCGCGGGCATCCGGTACGACAGGTTGCCCAGGTCCGTCGACCCGGTGAGGGACTCCGGCACGATGCCCGGTGGCAGCGGTTTGCGGCCGGTCCCGAGCTGGTTGACCGTCCAGCGCCCGGCGAGCGCGGTGTTGAACCGGATCGGCAGGTACGCGGCCTGGGCGTCCCAGATCAGCTCGACCCCGCAGCCGGTCATCGCCGCCGCGCCCTCCGCGATCGACGTCATGCGGGCGGCGAGGTCGCGCAGGGTCTCGGGGGACTGCGAGCGCAGGTAGAACAGCAGCGCCGCCCGCGCGGGGATGACGTTCGGCCGCGCGCCGCCGTCGGTGAACACGCCGTGGACGCGGTCGCTCTGCGGGAGCTGCTGGCGCAGCGCGGAAACGCCCTGGTAAGCCGCGACGGCGGCGTCGAGCGCGTTGCGGCCCATGAACGGCTGGGCGCTCGCGTGCGCGCCGACGCCGTGGAAGACCATCTCCAGCTGGCGGCGCCCGAGGAACGGGTGCAGCGCGATGTCGTGGCTGAACGGGTGCAGCATGATCACGGCGTCGACGTCGTCGAACACGCCGGCGCGGGCGAGGATCTCCTTGCCGCCCCCGCCTTCTTCCGCCGGCGTGCCGATCAGGCTGACGCGGCCGCCGAGCCGCTCGGCGACGGTGGCCGCGCCGAGGAAGCCGCCTGCGGCGGTGGTGCAGATGACGTTGTGACCGCAGGCGTGGCCGAGCCCGGGCAGCGCGTCGTACTCGGCGAGGATGGCGATGTGCGGGCCGTCCCGCTTCGGAGTGCTGACCCGCAGCGCGGTGTCGAGCCCGCCGACGCCGACGGTCGCTTCGTGGCCGTGGCGCTTCAAGAGGTCGGCAAGCGCTTGCACCGACCGGTGCTCGGTGAACCCCTCCTCGGGGTGCGCGTGCAGATCTTGGCTCAACGCCACCAGATCGGGTGAACTGCGCTCGACCGCGGCGGTCACTTCGGCCCGGGTCGCCTCGTCCGCGCCGGGGTACGGCGAGGACAGCGGTTCGGCGGCCGCGACGGCGTCGGCGGTGGCCTCGACCAGGGAACGCAGGTAGCTGTCGTCGGGCGGGACGGGCTCGTGGTGGGTCATGGGGCGATGCTAACCGCCGCCACCGACAATCCGCGGTGCTCAGCTCAACCGGCCGGCCACGATCTGCGTGACGCCCGCGTACCGCTCGGTGATCCCGGTGAAGCCGCGGGCGCGCAGGCTCGCGGCGATCTCGCCGCGGTCGAACATCCGCTGCCCGCTCAGGATCCCGCCGATCGACTCCGCGACTCGCGCGGGTTGCCACCCGCGCCGGGCGCTGGTGAGCAGCACGATCCGGCCCCCGGGTTTCAGCACGCGCGCGAAGGAGTCCAATGCGGTCTCGGGCTCGGCGAACATGTGGAGGGCGGCGAAGCAGCAGAGGCCGTCCACTGTGGACTCTCTGAAGGGAAGGCGTACGGCGTCGGCGCGCAGGTACACGACGGAGTCCGTGCCTGTTTCGGCCGCGGCCTTGCCGAGCATCGAACGCGCGCCGTCGAGACCGATGGCGAGCCCTTGTGGTCCGACGACCGTGCCGAACGCGCGCGTGAACCGGCCGGTCCCGCAGGCGACGTCGAGCGCGGTGTCGCCGGGTTCGAGGGCGAGGAGCTTGGTCGCGAGCCTCGTTTCGCCGGCCATGCTCGGCCCGAACGGACCTTTGAGGACGCGACCGAGTGCGGGGCGCCAGTAGTGCTCGTAGACCTGCGGGAGGAGGGTGGTGCGCATCAGGCGCTGCGTGAGACCGGTCGGCGGCCCGGCCTGGGTGGCGGTGCCCAGCAGGTCGAGGTAGCCGTCGCCGGTCTTCGCGGGCGTTTCGAGCAGGGCTTCGAGGCGTTCGGTGGCGGTCTTCGTCGGCATTGCGCTCCTCTCGGATACCGGCAGTGTGTCAAATCTGCCGCACTCGATCGAGTGAACAATGCGCGGGCTCAGGCGTTCGAGCCCCGGAATTGTCGGTGCCCCGGCCTAGCGTCGCAGGCGAGGTTCCGATCCGAGGAGGAGAGATGACGATTTCCATGGTGGGCAACGAGATCAGAGTGCAGGGCGAGTTCGACCTGACCGCGGCGGCGAGGTTCTTGACCGGCTTCGCGCCGGCCGGGCAGC
This sequence comes from Amycolatopsis sp. NPDC098790, assembly GCF_044759945.1. Lineage (NCBI taxonomy): Bacteria > Bacillati > Actinomycetota > Actinomycetes > Pseudonocardiales > Pseudonocardiaceae > Amycolatopsis > Amycolatopsis sp. NPDC098790. The sequence continues at coordinate 195,864 of NZ_JBIWAI010000004.1, read as the reverse complement.
CGGAAGCGGAGTCCGGGGCGCTCCGGGTGGCGTTCCCGCTCGACGGTAAGTGGACACCGGTGGGAGCGGTGTTGCGCCAGAGATCGCCGGGCGAGGTGTCGGTCGAGGTCCACGGCCCGCCTGCGTCGGCGGAGGCGGTGGTGGCGCAGGTGACGAGGATGTGCTCGTTGGACATCGACGGCACCGGCTTCGGCGCGGTCGCCGGCCGTGATCCGGTGGTGTCCCTGCTGCAGGGGCTGCACCCGGGTTTGCGCCCGGTGCTGTTCGCGTCCCCGTACGAGGCGGCGTGCTGGGCGGTGCTGAGCCACCGCATCTGGATGACGCAGGCGGTCCGCCTGCGCCGCCGCCTGGCCGAGCGCCACGGAACGGAGGTCGAGGTCGGCGGCAGCGTCCTGACGTCGTTCCCAGCACCCGCGGTATTGGCGAAGCTGGAGTACCTGCCGGGCTTGTCGGGTCCGAAGATGCAGCGCTTGCGAGCAATCGCGGAAGCGGCCGCCGACGGCCTGCTGGACGCGGCTTCGCTGCGCTCAATGCCAGCGGACGAGGCACTGAAACAGCTGCAGTTCTTGCCAGGAGTGGGCAAGTTCAGCGCGGAGCTGATCCTGATTCGCGGCGCGGGCTACCCGGACGTGTTCCCCAGAGCGGAGACGAGGCTTCACGAGATCATGCGGGAGGCGTACCACCTGCCGGACGCGGGAGTCGACGAGCTGGCGGAGATCGCCGAGGCGTGGGCGCCGTTCCGGAGCTGGGCTTCGTTCCTGTTCAGAGTGGAGGGAGAGGCCAGGCTGAGGGAGTCCCGATGAACTGACGACTTGCGTGGCGCCGTCGCCTCGGCCAGGGCGACCCCTCGCTGGTCGCTGGTGTCGGCTACGCGCTCGCTCCTGCTTTGCTCCGAGCCCGGCTCGATTCCGGCGGCCGCGCTCCCACCTTGCCTGGGCCGGCGACTCGGCTCGCGCGCCGGTGATCAAGCGCGCCGCCGGTCAACCCACCGTCCGCGCACCATCGAAGCCAGACCACCATCCCCAGGAAGGAGACCGCATCGACCCCTTACCCGAAGCCGCGAAACCGCGAGCCGTGGGGACTCACCGTAGCCAGATGTCGCCTGTGGTGAGGTGTTCGGGTGAGCTCGCCCGTCCACCTCGCGCTCGGTGCTGCCCTTCGTGCGGCCGCCACCACTCCGTCGCTGCTCGAGCAAGCCCAGACGCCCGCCGTGATCACGCTGGTCGCCGGTGGGGTGGCGCTGCTGGTCGTGCTCGTCGGCGGCACTCCGTGGCGGATGGCGCGCAACGGCGTCACCATCGTGCACGAGGCCGGGCACGCGCTGGCCGCCGTGCTGGTCGGGCGGCGGCTGCAGGGCATCAAGCTGCACTCGGACACCTCGGGCGTCACCGTCTCGCGCGGCAAGCCCGAAGGGCCGGGCATGGCCTTCACCGCGATGGCCGGGTACCTGGCGCCGTCCGTGCTGGGGCTGCTGTTCGCCAGCCTGCTCGGCGCCGACCTGGTCGGGACCGTCCTCGTGCTGATCGCGCTGCTGCTGCTCGGCGTGCTGGTGATGGTGCGCAACGCCTACGGGGTGTTCACCGTCGTCGTCAGCGCCGTCGTGCTCGCGCTGGTCGCGTTCGTCGCGCCGGTCGAGGTGCAGGCTCCGTTCAGCTACCTGGTGACGTGGTTCCTGCTGTTCGGCGGTGTGCGGCCGGTGGTCGAGCTGCAGGTCAAGCGGCGGCGCGGCCAGGCCCGCGACTCCGACGCCGACCAGCTGGGCCGGCTCACCGCGGTGCCGCCGGTGCTGTGGGTGCTGGTCTTCGCCGTCGCGACGGTCAGCTGCCTGATCGCCGGTGGGCTGTGGCTGCTGGAGCCCGCGGCCGCCTAGCCAGGGCCATGCGGCAAACTGGTCTCTCGCTGGTCCGCGCGGAGGGAGACGAACGATGGACGAGGTCGCCAAGGCCGTGGAGGAGTGCGCACGGGCGGCGAAGCTGGCCGCGCCGTCGCTCGCCGCCGCGAGTGCCGAAGCCGTCGACGCCGCCTTGACCGGGATGGCCGAGCGGCTGCTCGCCCACCGCGACGAGATCCTGGAGGCGAACCAGGCCGACGTCGAGCGTGCGAAGGCCGACGGGATGAGCGCCGGTCTGCTCGACCGGCTCACCATCACCCCGGAGCGCCTGACCGGCATGGCCGAGCAGCTGCGGCTGCTCGCCGGCGCCCCGCACCAGGAGCGCTCGGTCGACGTGTCCACGCTGGACGGCGGGCTGAAGCTGGTCGAGCGGCGACGCCCGGTCGGCGTCATCGGCGCGAACTACGAGGCGCGGCCGAACGTGACCGTCGACGTGGCGTCGCAGCTGGTCAAGTCGCGCAACGGCGGCGTGCTGCGCACCGGCTCGGCCGCGCTCGGCTCGGCGCAGCGGCTGCGCGAGGTCGTCATCGCCCCGGCGCTGACCGAGGCCGGCATCGACGCCGACTGCGTCCAGCTGGTGCCGCGGGTCGAGCGCGAGGCGGCGTCCGCGCTGGTCCGGCTGCCGAACCTGGTCCCGCTGGTGATCCTGCGCGGCAGCGGCGACAGCACCCGGGCGCTGGCCACCGAAGCGGCCGTCCACGGCGTGCGCACGCTGGCCCACGCCGACGGCGGCGGCGTCCTGTACGTCGACCGCGGCGCGGACGTCACGAAGGCGCGTGACCTCGTCTTCGCGAGCCTTGACCGGCTGGGGGTGTGCAATCGGCTGAACCTGCTCCTCATCCACGAGGGCATCCACGACGACGTCTGGCCGGGCATCGCCGACGCGCTGGCCGAGCGCGGGGTCACCCCGTCGCTGGCCCCGCACGAGCACGCGATCGGCTACGAGTGGGCGCTGGACTCCGACCGCGAGGCGACGGTGACGGTGGCCAAGGTCGGCGCCCTCGCCGACGCGGTCGAGATCGCCAACGAGCAGACCTCGGGCCTGGCGGCGGGCATCGCAACGGAGGACACGTCGGCGGCCGACGCGTTCTTCGACGGCTACACGGGCACGGGCGTGTTCTGGAACGCCCCGACCCGCCTCCTCGACGGCTTCAAGCTGCTGGCGGTCCCGGAGACCGGCATCAACCTCGACAAGGTCCCCGGCCCCCGGGGCCCGGTGACGTACACGGACCTGTACGTCCGCCAGTACGCGGTCCTGCCCGCCTGACGGTCACGACCTGCGCGGACGAGCGGGCTCCCGCGCAGGCCGAGGGACTGCCGCGGCCGTGCCGTGCACACTCGCCCCCGGAGGGGAAGGGCAGTACTGCGCCGAACGCAGCCGGCGCGGCCGCTCCCGCTACCCGGTTAGATCGTCGGCCCCATGTTCGCCAGCCGGCGGAGTTCCTTCACCGTGTCCGCCGCGTTCAGCACCAGTTCCGTGCCCTCTGCCACCTCGCCCGCGTACCGGTAGATCGCCGTCGGGCCGTCGCTGATCGCTATGGCCGCCACCAGGCGGCCCTCCGGGTCGCGGGTGAGCCCGGTCGTCACCGACACCTCGCGGCCGACCGTGTCGACCGTGGTCAGCGTCCGCTCCTTGTACCAGCCTCGCGTTGTCATGTTCAGAAAGCTCCGGGGGATGGGCTCGACAGGGATACGTCGTGAGACGCCCGGACCGCCGAAGGCGTTACGGCATACTGGGCCCGGTGATCACCCGGCCGCACGTCCTGCTGTCCGCCGCGCAGTCGCTCGACGGCTTCCTCGACGACACCTCGCCCGAGCGGCTCGTGCTGTCCACTGAGGACGACTTCGCCGTCGTGGACCGGTTGCGGGCCGAGGCCGACGCGATCTTCGTCGGCGCCGGGACCGTGCGGGCCGACAACCCGCGGCTGCTCGTGCGGTCCGCGGAGCTGCGGCGACAGCGCGTCGAACGCGGGAAGCCCGAACAACCCGTCAAGGTCACCGCGACCACCCGCGGCCTCGACCCGGACGCGCAGTTCTTCACCGTCGGGGACACCGAAAAGATCGTCTACGCCCCGCCGGGCGCCGCCGACGCGCTCAAGCACGTCGCCACCGTCGTCGACGCCGGAAATCCGCCCGAATTCGCGCGGATCCTGGACGACCTCGGCGCGCGCGGCATCGAAAACCTGCTGGTCGAAGGCGGCGGCGGGATCCACACCGGGTTCCTCACCGAAGGTCTCGCCGACGAGCTGCGGCTCGCGATCGCGCCGTTCTTCGTCGGGCAGCCGGACGCGCCGCGGTTCGTCGGGCCCGGGCTCTACCCGCGTCCGCTGGTCCTCACGAGCGCGGAAGAACTGCAGGGAATGGCCATCCTGCGGTACCGCGCGGCGGACGAGCCGGCCGGCCGGGACATCGCGCGTCTGCGGGAAGCCATCGCGCTCGCCGCCGAATGCCCGCCGAGCCACACCTTCCGGGTCGGCGCCGTCATCACCGATGTCGACGGCGACGTCGTCGCGACCGGGCATTCCGGCGAGGGCGACCCGCTCAACCACGCCGAAGAAGCCGCGCTCGCCAAGTGCGCCGGCGATCCACGTCTGGCCGGCGCGACGATGTACAGCTCGCTGGAGCCGTGCAGCCACCGCAGCTCCCACCCGCGCAGCTGCACGCAGCTCATCCTCGACGCCGGGATCCCGCGGGTCGTCTTCGCGTGGCGCGAGCCGCCCGTCTTCGTCGACGCCCGGGGGACCGAGCTGCTGCGTGAAGCCGGGCGGCACGTCGTGGAGGTTCCCGCGCTGACCCCGGAGGTCCAGCGCGAGAACACCCACCTCACATTCTGAACACTCAGCAGGCGCCGTTGTCCGCCCAGACGCCCCATTCGCCGGTGGTGCCGGGCTCTTCGCCCTGCGTCCACCACTTGGCCGTCCACTTGTGGCCGTTGTGCGAGACGGCGTTGTCCTTGACGTAGACCTTCGTCCGGTCCCACTCCGCCGCGGTGCAGGAGCCGCCGCCCGGGGTGGTCGGGGTCGTCGTCGGCTGGGTCGGCGTCGTCTGCGGCGGGGTCGCGCCGGCGAACCGGACGCTGAACTTCGTGAAGTCCCAGTCGTTCTGGGGGACGTTGCTGCACACGCCGTTGTCGGTCGTCCCGACGCAGGCGCGGTCGCGGTTGACCGACCAGAACGTGAAGCGGCCGAGGCCGTGGCTGGTCGCGTAGTCGTAGACCGTCTGGAAGTCCGCCGTGTAGAACATCTCGGAGGCGTCCGACTTGCCGTTCATGCCGGAGAAGCCCTCGTGCGAGTACGCGGTCGCGCTGTCCCAGCCCATGTGCGACATGAGCAGGCCGTGCAGTGCTTCCAGCGCCGACACCTGCGACGAGCCGCCGTTGAAGCCGCCGTCGAACGGCATGATCGAGAAGTTGTTGGGTGTGAAGCCGATCGACTTGGCCTGGTCGATCAGCTGCGTGCCGAACCAGCCGGTGCCGGCCGCGGTGCCGGGCATGGTCACCGACACGAACAGGCCGGGGTTGTTGGCCTGCAACGTCTTCGCCGCGCCGAGCTCGTTCGCGATGGCCGCGGTGTTCTCGTACTCGGGCTCTTCGAGGTCGAAGTCGATCGCCTTGAGCGAGTACTTGGTGATGACCTGCTGGTAGGCGGCGGCCGTCGCGGCCACGTTCCCGCAGGTCTGGCCGAGCTTCGTGCCGCCGTAACCGCCGACGGACACCGAGACGTCGCCGCCGTTGGAGCGGATGCGCGAGATCACGTTCGCGACGGTGGTGTCGGAGGACACCGCGTTGGTGCCGTCCCAGGTCGGGCTGCAGCCGCCGCCGTTGGGCGCGAGGATGAACGCCAGCTGGAACGCCTTGAGCCCGGTCGCGTTCATCACGGTGATCGGGTCGGGCGGGTTGTTGCTCACGGGCATCAGGTAGGGCGCGGCGGCGTACCAGTTGTTGCTCAACGCCGCGGTGGCCGACGGCGCACCGAGCACGAGGCTCACGGCGGTGGCGGCGAAAGTGGCGGCGGCGAGCCCGATGGCGGCCAGTCTGCTCCGGCGCATGATCTGTCCTCCCGGTGGGGTTCGAGGGTGGACAAACTATTGGACTAGACCATTGACGAAGTCAAGACGCGATCGTCGGTTACTGTCGAACGACGGGCGAAAAGCGCCGCAATATCCGATATTCGTCCGGGGAGCAGGTGAGAAGGTCACCCTCGCGGCAGCGTCACGACCACGACCAAGCCACCTTCCGGCCGCGCCGTCGCCACGACCTCGCCGCCGTGCGCGTGTGCCACCGAGCGCACGATCGACAACCCCAGCCCCGCGCCCTCCGCGGCCACCCTGGCCCGCCGGTGGAACGGGTCGAACAGCGCCGGCACCTCCGACGGCGGGATCACCGGCCCGCTGTTCGCCACCTCCAACTCCACCCGTCCCCCCACCGACCGGGTCGTCACGCGGACCCACCCCTCCGGCACGTTGTGGCGGAGGCCGTTCTCCACCAGGTTGTGCGCCAGCCGCTCCAGCATCAGCGCGTCACCCAGCGCCGTCGCCTCGCCGAGGTCCGCGCGCACCTCCGGCGGGACCACGTGCGCGACCACCGCCGCCAGGTCCACCGGACACCGTTCCGTCAGCGCGCTCTCCGAGCGGGCCAGCAGCAGCAACCCGCTGATCAGCCTCTCGTGCCGCGCGTTGATCTCCAGCAGCTTGCCCCCGAGGTCACGGACGTCGGCCGAGGCCGTGCGGCGGTGCATCGCCACCTCGACCAACGACCTGTTCAACGTCAGCGGCGTGCGCAGCTCGTGCGACGCGTTCGCGACGAACCGGCGTTGCGCGTCGAACGACCGGTCCAGGCGCTCGACCATCACGTCGAACGCGTCGGCGAGGTCCTTCACCTCGTCGGCCGGGCCGCGCAACGCGATCCGCGCGTGGCCGCCCGGGTCGGCCGCCGCCGCGATGCCGCGGGCGGTGTCCGTGACCTTGCGCAACGGCGCCAGCGCGCGGCCCGCCACCAGCCAGCCGAGGCCGGCCGCCAGCACCGCCACCGCGCCGAGCGCGATTGCGCCCTGCGTCAGCAGCGACGTCGCCGCTGCCGCGCGCACCTGCCGGGCCTGCTCGTCGAGCGCCTCGAGCGACGGCAACCCGGGCAAGTCCGGCGGCGGGCTGCCCGAGATCACCGTCACCCGCCGGCCGACCTGCTGGGTGAACAGCAGGTACGTCACGCCCAGCAGCACGCCGCCCGCCAGCAGGAACAGGCCGCCGTACAACACGGTCAGCCGCAGCCGGAGGCTCACCGGAGCCGGTAGCCGACGCCGGTGACCGTCTCCACCAGCGGCGGGTCGCCGAGCTTGCGGCGCAGCTTGAGGATGGTGAGCCGGACCGCGCCGGTGAACGGGTCCGCGTGCTCGTCCCACGCCTTCTCCAGCAGGTGCTCGGCGGACACGGCCGCGCCGTCCGCGCGCAGCAGCTCGGCGAGCACCGCGAACTCCTTTTTGGACAGTGGCAGGTAGCGCCCGTCGCGGAACACCTCGTGCCGCGCCGGGTCCAGCGTGACGCCGGAGCGGCGCAGGACCGGTGGCGCGGCCGGACGGCAGCGCCGCCCCAGCGACTGGATGCGCGCGGCCAGCTCGGGGAAGGCGAACGGCTTCGTCAGGTAGTCGTCGGCGCCGAGGGACAGTCCCGTGACGCGGTCGGTGACCTCGACGGCCGCGGTGAGCATCAGCACCCGCGTCGCCGCCTCGGACGCCACCACCCGGCGGCAGACGTCGTCGCCGTGCACGACCGGCAGGTCGCGGTCGAGCACGACGACGTCGTAGTCGTGGACGGCGATCCGGTCGAGCGCCGCACCGCCGTCGTGGGCGACGTCGACCGCGTGCGACTCGTCGCGCAGCCACTCCGCGATCGCGTCCGCGAGCATCGGCTCGTCCTCCACCACCAGCACCCGCATGCCCCGATGATCGCCGCGGCGGTGTTTCCTCGCCGTTAGCACCGGTAGAGCGTGTCCGCGCCGCCGACGGCCCGCATCGGACCGGACCCGCTGTACGCGGCCGGGTCGACGACCGTGCAGTGTCCTTCGATCCAGCGTTGGCGCTCGCCCTGGACCGGGCTCCGCGGCGGCCCGGGCCGAGTGCCGGCGCCGCTCAGCACGAACCGCAGCTTTCCTTCCGCGAGCCAGCGGTCGAGCTGCGCGACGGACGGCGCGTCGTCGCGGCCGCCGAAGCCGCCCATGCCGATCACGGTCGCGTCGGAATCGATGAGGAACGGCGCGACCGCGCCCGCTTCGGCGTTCACCGCCAGGGTGATCTCGGTGCCGTCGCGGCGGGCGTAGTCGAGGATGCGGCGTTGCTCGTCGGACAGCGTGGCGGTGCCGTCACCGCCGGAGAGGATCATCCGCGGCGCTGGTCCTTGGCCGCCGGGCGACGGCGGAGGCGGCGCGCCCGGACCCGTGGCGGGGCCGGCGGCGGGCAGCGTCCCGGCCGACGTGCTCTGCGCGGCGACGTAGGACCACACGGCGGGCGTGAGCAGCAGCGGCACGAGCGCGGCAACGAGCGTCCACCGGTCGCGGGTGACCACCAGGCCGACAACGGCGGCGACAGCGGTGCCGATGACGGCCCAGCGCGTCCAGCCGTAGAACGACGTGTCGCGCGAAGCCAGCACGAACGCCCAGGCCGCGCTGAGCAGGATGACCGCGGGGAGCAGGGTCCGCCGGTGCCGGCGCCACAGCAGCGCCAGTCCGGCGGCGGACACCGCGGCGACGGCCGGCGCCATCGCCGTCGTGTAGTACGGGTGCCAGATGCCACCGGCGAAGCTGAAGACGACGGCCGTCACGAGCAGCCAGCCGCCCCAGAGCAGCCAGCCGGCGTCACGCCACCGGCGGCCGATGACGGCCAGGACGACGAGGGACAGCGGCAGCAGCCACGAAATCTGGCCGCCGACCAGGTCGTTGAACATCCGGCCCGGCCCGGGGTCGCCACCGAAGGACGACATCGTCTGCTGACCGTTGCGCATGATCATCATGCCGCCACCCTCGCCGTTGCCGGAGAGGCGGCCGAAGCCGTTGTAGCCGAAGACGAGGTTCCACGCGGAGCCGTCTTCGCTGCCGCCCATGTAGGGCTTGGCGCCGGGCCACCAGTCGTACAGCGCGATCCACCAGAACGACGAAACGACGAGCACGAGGCCGGCGCCGAGGACGTCGAGCAGACGGCGTCGCAGCGGCCCGCTCGTCCCGGCGAGGTACGCGGCGACCAGCGCGGGAACGATGATCCACGCCTGCAGCATCTTGGTCAGGAAGCCACAGCCGACGAAGAAGGCGCACCACCACAGCCATTTCCGGCCGTCGCGGAGCGCGTGGGTGAGCGCGTACACGGCGGCGACGAGGAAGAGGACGAGCAGGGTGTCGGGGTTGTTGTCGCGGTTGATGATGACGGTGACGGGCGTCAGCGCGAGGATCGCGGCGGCCAGGAGGGCGACGTTTTCGCCGGCCCAGATCCGGACGGTGCGGTGCAGGAGGAACACCGCCGCGACGCCTTCGAGGACCTGGGGCAGCAGCAGCGCCCAGCCGTGGTAGCCGAAGACCAGCACGGACAGCGCTTGCGGCCAAAGCGCGAAAGGCGGTTTGTCGACCGTGACGACGCCGTAGGGATCGAAGGAGCCGAAGAGGAAGTTGGGAAAGGACTCCGTCATCGACTTGACGGCGGCGGCGTAGTAGGTGTTCCCGAGCTGGCCGTCGCCGATCTTCCAGGCGTAGAGCACGGCGGCGCCGAGGCAAACGAGTGGGAGCGCCCAGGAGCGGGTCTTCGGGGGAGCGGCGGTGATCATGCCGCTCACCCAACTCGGGCCCGCGTTTCCCGGGCGTTTCCGGATTAGAGTGGCCCGGGTGACCACTCCCGGCGATCTGCCCCGCACCCCGCTGTCCCGCCTGTTGGAGGAGATTTCGTGGGAGGGCAGGTCGGTCGTCAAGTACCGTGACGGCGGCCGCGGCAAGGAGAACGTCCTCACCGCGGAAGTCCTCACCGCTCTGGACTACTTGCCGCGTGGTGCTTACCTCGGCAACGTTCTCCGCCACGCGCACGGCGCCTCCACCGCGGTCGGTCGCGCCGCCGATGAAGCCGAAGACGCCGAACTCGTCTTCTTGCCCGACGAGTACGTGCTCAGCCGAACGGCCCGCGGAAAGGCCGATCTGGTTGTGCAGCCGGACGCGACGATCACCTCGCCGAGCAGCCTCGTCCTGGTCGAGGCGAAGGCCATCCGTGCAGGCACGTTCGGGCCGGAGCAGCTGGCGCGTGAGTACGTCGCGGTCACCGCCGCCGCGGGAGAGCGCACACCACTGTTGCTTCTCGTCTTGGGTACGGCGCCGCCGGTTGCCATCAGGGGCCGGAGCGGGCGGTTCGAGGTCGCCGAGGCGGTCGCCGCGAACTTGGAAGCCGTCTACGCCAAGGCCGCTCCCCACCCGTGGCCGCTCGAGGAGCTGCGAGCTCGGGTGCCGGAATGCTGTGCATGGCTGACATGGGCCGAAGTCGCCGGCCTCGTCACCGCCGAACACGAGCGAGGCCGGCACTCCGGAACGTTCGCTGCCCGAACCGTTGATCGTCTCGTCGGTACCGTCACCCAAGCCGTCCGGTGGCACGGCTGATCACTCCGACTCGAGGTCACCTTCCAGGGACAGGTAGACCTCGCGCATCTTCTCCAGCAGCGCGGGGTCCGGCTCCTCCCACAGTCCCCGGTCCGCTGCCTCGTTCAACCGCTCCACGATCCCGCGCAACGCCCACGGATTGGCCTGCCGCAGGAACTCCTGGTTCACCTCGTCCAGCACGTACGACTCGGTCAGCTTCTCGTACATCCAGTCCCCGACGACGCCGGCCGTCGCGTCGAAGCCGAACAGGTAGTCCACTGTGGCCGCCAGCTCGAACGCTCCCTTGTAGCCGTGACGTCGCATCGCGGCCAGCCAACGCGGGTTCACCACTCGTGCCCGGAACACGCGGGCCGTCTCCTCGCCCAACGTCCGTGTGCGGACCGCGTCCGGGGACGTGCTGTCGCCCACGTAGGACGTCGGAGCCGTGCCCGTCAACGCTCGGACCGTGGCGATCATCCCGCCGTGGTACTGGAAGTAGTCGTCCGAGTCCGCGATGTCGTGCTCGCGCGTGTCCGTGTTCTTGGCCGCCACCACGATGCGCTTGTACGAACTCTCCATGTCCTCGCGCGCCGGGCGGCCGTCCAAATCGCGGCCGTACGCGAAACCGCCCCAGACCGCGTACACCTCCGCCAAATCCTTATCGTCACGCCAGTTTCCGCTGTCCATCAACGGCAGCAGGCCCGCGCCGTACGCGCCCGGCTTCGAGCCGAAGATCCGCGTCGTCGCGCGACGGGAATCGCCGTGCGTGGCCAAGTCGTCGGCCACGTGCGCCCGGACGAAGTTCTCCGACGACGGTTCGTCCAAAGAGGCCACCAGGCGCACCGCGTCGTCGAGCAGCGTGATCACGTGCGGGAACGCGTCCCGGAAGAAGCCGCTGATCCGGATCGTCACGTCGATGCGGGGACGGCCCAGCTCCGCCAGCGGAATGGCCTCGATGCCCGTCACCCGCCGCGAGGCTTCGTCCCACACCGGCTGGACGCCCAGCAGCGCCAGGACTTCCGCCGCGTCGTCGCCGGACGTGCGCATCGCCGACGTCCCCCACACCGACAACCCGACCGAGCGCGGCCAATCGCCGTTGTCTTCGCGATAGCGGCGAAGCAGCGAGTCCGCCAGCGCTTGGCCCGTCTCCCACGCCAGCCGGCTCGGGATGGCCTTCGGGTCGACCGTGTAGAAGTTGCGGCCCGTCGGCAGCACGTTCACCAGCCCGCGCAACGGCGACCCGCTCGGCCCCGCCGGGATGTACCCGCCGTCCAGCGCGTGCAGCACCGCGTCCAGTTCGGCCGTCGTCCCCGCCAGCCGGGGCACGATCTCCTCGGCCGCGAACGAAAGCACGCGAGCGACGTCGGGGTTCGGCGCCACCGAGGCGACCGCGGTGGCGTCCCAGCTCCGCATCTCCATCGTCTGGACGAGCTCGCGCGCCGTGGTTTCGACAGCGTCCACATCGGACAGTGGTGCGTCTTCCTTCAAGCCCAGCGCGGATCGCAGGCCCGGCACCGCGCCTTGCTTGCCGCCCCACATCTGGGACGCGCGCAGCATCGCCAGCACCAGGTTGACCCGCGCTTCGCCGGTAGGCGCCGAACCCAGGACGTGGAGCCCGTCGCGGATCTGCGCGTCCTTGACCTCGCACAGCCAGCCGTCGATGTGCAGCAGGAAGTCGTCGAACTCCGCGTCGTGCGGACGCTCGCCGACGCCGAGGTCGTGGTCCAGCTTCGCCGCCTGGATCAACGTCCAGATCTGGGCGCGGATCGCCGGCAGCTTCGCCGGGTCCATCGCCGCGATGTTCGCGTGCTCGTCGAGCAGCTGCTCCAGCCGCGCCAGGTCGCCGTACGACTCCGCGCGTGCCATCGGCGGGATCAGGTGGTCGACGATCGTCGCGTGCGCCCGCCGCTTCGCCTGCGCGCCCTCGCCTGGGTCGTTGATCAGGAACGGGTAGATCAGCGGCAGGTTCCCGAGGACGGCGTCGGGCGCGCACGACGCCGACAGCCCGGCCGTCTTGCCCGGCAGCCATTCGAGGGACCCGTGCTTGCCGAGGTGGACGACCGCGTGCGCGCCGAACTCCTCCTCCAGCCAGCGGTACGCGGCGAGGTAGTGGTGGCTCGGCGGCAGGTCCGGGTTGTGGTAGATCGCGACGGGGTTCTCGCCGAACCCGCGCGGCGGCTGGATCATGATGATCACGTTGCCGCTCTGCAGCGACGCCAGCACGATGTCGCCGTTGTCGACGTACAGCTCACCGGGCGCCGGACCCCAGTGCTCCTCGACGCCGTCACGCAGTTCGGCCGGCAGTTCCGAGAACCACTCGCGATACCGGGAAGCGGGCACTCGGATCGGGTTGCCGGACAGCTGCTCCTCCGTCAGCCACTCCGGGTCCTGCCCACCGGCCGCGATCAACGCGTGGATCAGCGCGTCGCCGTCGGGCTGGTCGGTGCCGGTCGGGTCGACGCCGGGGAAAGCGTCCGGACCGAGGTCGTACCCCACAGCGCGCATCCGCCGCAGCAGCTCGATCGCCGACGCCGGCGTGTCCAGTCCGACCGCGTTGCCGACGCGGGAGTGCTTCGTCGGGTACGCGGACAGCATCAAAGCCACGCGTCGAGACGCCGGAGGCGTGTGCCGAAGCCGGGCGTGCGCCAGCGCGATCCGGGCGACGCGGGACGCGCGCTCGGCGTCCGGCACGTACCGGGGGAGACCGTCCTCGTCCAGCTCCTTGAATGAGAACGGCACCGTGATCAGCCGCCCGTCGAACTCCGGGACGGCCATCTGGTTGCCGGCGTCGAGCGGCGACAGGCCGTCGTCGTTGGCCGCCCACGTCTCGCGGTCGCTGGTCAGGCACAGCGCCTGCAGGATCGGGACGTCGAGCGCGGCCATCTCGGCGACGTCCCACGCCTCGTCGTCGCCCCCGGCACCCACCTCGGACGGCCGGGTGCCGCCCGCCGCGAGCACCGTGACCAGCAGGGCGTCGACCTTCCCCAGCTCCGCCATCATTTCCGGCTCGCGCGTACGCAGCGAAGCACAGTAAATCGGCAACGCGCGCCCGCCCGCCGCTTCGATCTCGTCGGCGAGGGCGTGCACGAAGTTCGTGTTCCCGGACAGGTGGTGGGCCCGGTAGTAGAGGATCCCGATGACCGGACCGCCGGAGGCCGGGGCAGGACGTTCGAGCACGCCCCACGAAGGCTGCTGGACGGGCGGCTCGAAGCCGTCGCCGGTCAGCAGGAGCGTGTCGGAGAGGAACCGGTGCAGCTGAGTGAGGTTCTCCGGGCCGCCCTGCGCGAGGTAGGCGTGGGCCTCGGCGGCGATGCCGATCGGGACGGTCGAGAGCTTCATCAGCTCGGCGTCGGGCGTCTGCTCCCCGCCCAGCACGACGACGTGCGCGCCCGACGCCCGCAGCGTGTCCAGGCCGTCCTGCCAGGTCCGCGGGGTGCCGAGGATGCGGACGACCACGATCCGCACGCCCTCGAGCAGGCCCGGCAGCGAAGCGACGTCGATGCGCGACGGGTTCGCCAGCCGGTAGGAGCCCTCGGCCGAACGGGCGCTGAGCAGGTCGGTGTCCGAAGTGGACAGAAGCAGGATCACGAGGTTCCTCCTCGGGGTCCGCGCCCCGGGTAGACGGGCGCGCCGGCCGGAGTTCCTGGCTCCCGGGGATCGCTCCCCGATGACAGTGGCGGGACCGCCCCGGACTTTCACCGGGTTCCTCCACCTGCCGACGCGTGGGTATCGGCTCCACTCTCCGGTGCCGGTCGGGGTGCGTCAAGGTGACGTTGACCCGGCGCTGGGTAACCTGGCGGCTTGGACGCCTTCCTCCGCGACTTCACCGCGGCCCAGTCGAGCCGCGGGCCCTACCGCCGGGCGACCGCGGCCGAGCTGGCGGCCGCCGAAGCCGGGTTCGCCGCGTTCCTCGACCGGGCTCCGCACGCCCTCGGCGAGCTGGGCTTTTCCATCGACGCGGACGTGGTCCACCAGGAACCCGGCTCCGACCGCGCCTGGGGCCTGTACGCCTTCGACCGGTCCGCGCCGCCGTCACTGGTGATCGAGGCGCCGCACGCGTCGTCCGACCTGCGCACCGAGCTGGTCGGCCTCGCGCTCTTCGAACGAACGCCGGGCGCGATCCTCGCCGTCGGGGGCGCCCACCGGCGCCGAGAAGACCCCGCGCACGACACCGGGACCGTCTTCCACGTCGTCACGACGCTGCTGGCCCGGCGCGGCCTGCCGCAGGTCCAGCTGCACGGCTTCAACGACACCACCCTCACCACGGCGGACGTCGTGCTCTCGGCCGGCGCCGCGGAGGCCGGGGACGCGGCCCGGCGCGCGGCGGACCGCCTCGCCGAGGCCGGGTTCCGGGTGTGCCGGGCCTGGGAAGAGCCCTGCCGGGGCCTGGCCGGGACCACGAACGTCCAGAGCCAGGCCACCGGGGACACGCCGTTCCTGCACGTCGAGCTGAACCGGACCGTCCGCGAGACCCGCCGGGACGACGTCGTCGACGCGCTGGTCGAGGCCGAGCTCACCAAGCCCTAGGCGGACTGCTCGCCCAGCCGCGGGAACGGCTTCGTCGAGAACAGGACTTCCAGGGGGACCTCGAAGAACTCCGCGATCCGCAGCGCCACGTACAGGCTCGGGCTGTACTCGCCGCGTTCGAGGTAGCCGATCGTCTGGTAGTGCACGCCCAGCGCGTCCGCCAGCTGGCGGCGCGAGATCGACCGCTCCGCGCGCAGCATCGCGATCCGGTTGTAGACGACCTCACTCATCACTACCCCACACGCTGCATGGCCCTCTCCCGCCGTTCGGCCACCGACGAACCCGCTTCCCGCCGCGCCATGCGGCGCAGCAGGACCGGGGCCAGTGCCAATCCGATCACGGCCCACGCCACGAGCACGGCCAGGGTCGGCAACGGCCGCCACGACTGGCCGATCTCGACGACCACCGCGCTGTCCGGCAGCAGCGCCGAGCGCATGCCGAGGCCCAGCCAGTACATCGGGAACACCTGCGCGACGCCCTGCACCCACTCCGGCATCGCGGTGACCGGGTAGAAGATCCCGGAGATCGCACCCAGGCCCATGATCGGCAGCGTGATCAGCGCGAGGGACCGCGGGCTGTTGGTGAGCGAGCCCAGCGCGGCCCCGAGCGGCAGGGTGGCGACCAGCCCGAGCGCCAGCACCCACAGCAGGTGCAGGTACGACCAGCCGCCGTCCGGGGCCAGCGAGTCGAACAGGAACAGGCACGGGACCAGCACCAGCAGGATGCTGGTGACCTGCGCCATCGCCACCGCGGCCGTCTTCCCGACGAGGTAGCCGAGCATGCCGTTCGGCGTTGCTTTCGCCCGCAGCAGCGTGCCGTCCTCGCGGTCGATGGCGAGGTAGCCCGCCGTGCTGTTCAGGCCGTTGAACACGATCCCGGCGCCGAGCACGCCGGGCACGGTCGCCGCGCCGAGCGAGAAGCCGGTGCCGGGCAGGGTCGCGTTCCGCATGAAGAACAGCGTGGCGAGGAAGAGCGCGACGAAGACGAACTGGCCGATGACGTCGTCGCGGTTGGTCCACGTCTGCTTGAACTCGATCCAGCCGCGGTCGAGCCCGGCTCGCAGGGCGGCGGTCCTGGCGTTCATCGCGCACCCGCTTCCTGGAGGCCCAGCTCCGTTTCGCCGCCGGCTTCCGCGCGGTGGACCAGCGTCATGTAGGTGTCCTCCAGCGACGCCCGCCGCACCTCGAGGTCCGAGACGGCTTCGCCGTGCTGCTTGAACAGGTCGTACACATACTTCGTCGCTTCGGTCGTCGAGTGCACGAAGCGCTGGCCGTCGATCGTCCAGCGGACCTCGGCCTCGCCGGCGATCTGCCGCGACAGCGCGTCGGCCGAGCCGTCGGCGATGATGCGGCCGCCGTTGAGGATGAGGATCCGGTCGGCCAGCTTCTCGGCCTCGTCGAGGTCGTGCGTGGTCAGCAGGATCGTCGTGTCCAGCTCGTCGGAGAGCCGGTGCACCAGGTCGTGGAACTCGCGGCGCGCCTCCGGGTCGAAGCCCGCGGTCGGCTCGTCGAGGAACAGCAGCTCGGGCCGCCCGACGATGCCGATCGCGACGTCGAGCCGCCGCCGCTGGCCGCCGGACAGGTTCTTGATCTTCTTCTGCGCGTGTTCGGTGAGCCCGACGGCCGCGATCAGCTCGTCGGCGTCCCACGGCCGCGGGTGCGACGGCGTCGAGTACGGCGCGTAGTAGCGGCCGAGGTGCGCGAGCAGCTCCCGGACACGCCACTTCCCGTGGTCGCGCCAGGACTGGAGCACGACCCCCAGCCGCGCCCGCCAGTCCTCACCGCCGTGCGCCGGGTCGGCGCCCAGGACGTCGACCTCGCCCGCCGACCGCATCCGGAACCCCTCGAGGATCTCGATCGTCGTCGTCTTGCCCGCGCCGTTCGGCCCGAGCAGGCACACGACCTCGCCCCGGTGGGCCTCGAACCCGACGTCGTGGAGCACGTCGTTCGCGCCGTAGCGCATCCGCAGCCCGCGCACGCGGACCACGGGGACAGCTGGATCTCTCATCGCCAACCCCCATCGGACTGATGCGATCGAATATAGCACACCTACTACATTCGATCAGAGTTCTGCTGCGCCGGGAACTTGACCGGCGGTCACCCGGTTCGCCGGGCATGGGTACCTGGCTGGGGCTGGCTCTTCCGGGCGGCGTCGTGATCCTGCTGGTCATGGCCGCGATCGAACTGCGGCCGCGCAAGGACGGCTCGCGCTTCAAGGCGCGGCTGTCGGCGACCTACCTCGAAGAGACCACCGCGTTCCTCTACGGCACCAAGCGGCGTGAGCTGGAACACCGGGAAACGATGTCGCTGCTCGTCGAGCAGGACGCCGACGGCGCGCCACCCCTGCGTGACGTGGACCTGGACGCCGGAATCGCCCGGATCCGGCCCCGTTCGGGCCCGCGGGAGCCGGAAAACCGCCAGCTACAGTGACCCCATGCCGACCCCCGCGCGTGTGCGAGCCGACGCGTGCCCGGGTGTTTTCGCACCCCACGACGCCGCCGACGGCCCGTTGGCCCGCGTCCGGCTCCCCGGCGGTGCGGTTTCCGCGGCGCAGCTGCGCGCGCTGGCCGAGTGCGCCGAGGCGTGCGGCGACGGCGACCTCCACCTCACTTCGCGCGGCAACGTCCAGCTGCGCGGCGTCACCCGGCCTGGCCTCGCGGCGCGGCTGACCGACGCGGGCCTGCTGCCTTCGCCGTCGCACGAGCGCGTCCGGAACGTCCTCGCGTCGCCGTTGAGCGGGGTCCGCGGTGGGCTCGCGGACGTCCGGGGACTGGCCCGCGACCTCGACGTTCTGCTGTGTGCCACCCCTGAGCTGGCTTCGCTGCCAGGCCGTTTCCTCTTCGCCTTCGACGACGGACGCGGTGACGTTGCCGGCGAAGGCGCCGACGTCTGCTGGCGGGCAACCGGTCCCTCGGAAGGGACTTTGCTGCTCGCGGGCGGCGACACCGGACGTCGTGTGGCGCGCGCCGGCGCCGTGGCGACGCTCGTCGAGGTCGCGCTGGAGTTCCTTCGCGTGCGCGGATCCGCTTGGCGCGTCGCCGAACTCGACGACCCGGCCTGGTGCGGGACACCGGTGCCGAGGGCGCCGGGAGAAGTCCCGGCCGGGCTCATCGAGCGAGACGGCGGCTGGGCCGCGGGTGTGGTCCCGCGCTTCGGGCAGCTGACCGCCGAGCAGGCCCGCGCCCTGGCTGACTTCGGCCCGGCGCTGGTCACGCCGTGGAAGTCGCTGGTCCTGCCGGACGTCCCCGCCGACGTCTTCGCGCGGCTCGGCTTCGGCGGCGTCGCCTTGGGGACCACCGCGTGCATCGGCCGGCCGGGCTGCGCCAAGTCGCGCGCCGACGTGCGGGCCGACGCCGTCTTCCGGCCGGGCCTGCACGCGCACTTCTCGGGCTGCGAACGGCGGTGCGGAAAGCCGTCGCGGTCCCATGTGGACGTTGTCGCCGAAGCGGGGGGCTACCGCATCGACGGCCGCTGGGTGCCGCTCGACGAGATGGAAGGGAACCTGTGATCGACTATCTGCGGGACGGTGCCGAGATCTACCGGCATTCGTTCGCCACGATCCGCGAAGAGGCGGACCTGGCGATCCTGCCCGACGACGTGGCCGGCCTGGCGGTCCGGATGATCCACGCCTGCGGCATGGTCGATCTGGTCGACGACCTGCGCTACACGCTCGACGTCGTCGACTCCGGCCGCGCGGCCCTCGAAGCCGGCGCGCCGATCCTGTGCGACGCGCAGATGATCGCCAGCGGCGTCACACGGCGCCGCCTGCCCGCGGGCAACGAAGTCCTCTGCACGCTGTCCGACCCGAGCGTGCCCGGGCTCGCCGAACGGATGGGCACCACGCGCTCGGCCGCGGCCCTGGAACTGTGGCGCGACAAGCTGCCCGGCTCGGTCGTCGCGATCGGCAACGCGCCGACCGCGTTGTTCCGCCTGCTCGAGATCCTCGACGAAGGCGTCGGCGCGCCCGCGGCGATCATCGGCGTGCCGGTCGGGTTCGTCGGCGCGGTGGAGTCCAAAGTGGAGCTCGCCAAGCGGGCTCCGGCGCCCTACCTCGTGGTGCACGGACGGCGGGGCGGCAGCGCGATGGCGGTCGCCGCGATCAACGCACTCGCGAGCGCCGAAGAATGACGGGAACGCTGTACGGCGTCGGGCTCGGCCCCGGCGACCCGGAACTGATGACGGTCAAGGCGGCCCGGCTGATCTCCGAGGCTTCGGTGATCGCGTACCACTGCGCGCGGCACGGGCGCAGCATCGCGCGGTCGGTCGCCGAGCCGTACCTGCGCGAGGGGCAGATCGAGGAGAAGCTCGTCTACCCGGTCACGACCGAGACGACCGACCACCCCGGCGGGTACGAAGGCGCGATCGCCGACTTCTACGAGCTGAGCGCGAAGCGGCTCGCCGAGCACCTCGACGCCGGCCGCGACGTCGTCCTGCTCTGCGAAGGCGACCCGTTCTTCTACGGCTCGTACATGTACATGCACGAGCGGCTGTCCGGCCGGTTCGAGGCGGTCGTCGTACCCGGGGTGACGTCGGTGAGCGCGGCGTCGTCGGTGCTCGGCCGGCCACTGGTCCAGCGCGACGAGGTCCTGACGGTCCTGCCGGGCACGCTGCCGGCGCCGGAACTGGCGCGGCGGCTCGCGGACACCGACGCGGCGGCCGTCCTCAAGCTGGGCCGGACGTTCGGCTCGGTCCGGGAGGCGCTGGCGGAGGCCGGGAAGCTCGACGACGCCGTCTACGTCGAACGCGCGACCTGGGGACAGCAGCGGATCGAGCCCTTCGCTTCGGTGGATCCTTCGACTGTTCCGTACTTTTCCCTGGCGTTGCTGCCTTCGCCGGCTTATGCGTCGCGGCAGGCTCCGCCGGCGGAACCCGCGGCCGCCGCGTCGGACGGCGGGGAAGTGGTCGTCGTCGGCCTCGGCCCGGCGGGACCGGAATGGCTGACGCCGGAGGCTTCGGCGGAGCTGGAGGCGGCCGAGCACGTCGTCGGGTACGGGCCGTACGTCGCCCGCGTCCCGCAGAAGGCGGGGCAGCAGCGGCACGCGTCCGGGAATCGCGTCGAGGCCGACCGGGCCCGTGAAGCGCTGGCGCTGGCTTCCGGCGGTGCCCGGGTGGCCGTCGTGTCCTCGGGCGACCCGGGGGTGTTCGCGATGGCGTCGGCGGTGCTGGAACAGGTGTCCGCCGGGCACGGCGCGGGCGTCCGGGTCCGGATCGTCCCGGGCGTGACGGCGGCGCAGGCGGCGGCCTCGCGGGTCGGCGCGCCGCTGGGCCACGACTACTGCGTGCTTTCGTTGTCGGATCGCCTGAAGCCGTGGGAGATCATCGAGAAGCGCCTCGACGCGGCGGGCGCGGCGGACTTGGTGCTGGCGCTGTACAACCCGGCGTCGCGCTCCCGGACGACGCAGCTCGCCGACGCCCGGGACGTGCTCCTGCGCCACCGCGCCCCGGAGACGCCGGTGGTGGTCGCCCGGGACGTCGGCGGCCCGGAGGAGGACATCCGGATCACCACCCTGGGCGACCTCGACCCGTCCACAGTGGACATGCGCTGCCTGCTCATCGTGGGCTCGTCGCGGACCCGCGCGGAGAACGGGGTGGTGTGGACCCCGCGCAGCTACTGACAGCCGAGCGGGCCTTGCACCGCCGGGCGGCGCTGGCGGGCCGGGCGGCGGCGGCCGCGGGAGTACCAGGCCGCTTCCACACGTGGGAGCACGCGGGGCTGCTGGCGGTGCTGGCGACCGATCCCGCGCTCGCGTACCTGTCGACGGTGACCGGGGTGACACCGGAGACGCTGCCCGAGGTGGCCGGTCTGCTGCGCTCACCGGAGTGGTCCGACGTACGTCCGGCGGTCGTCGCTCCGGCGGGTCTGCCGGTGCCGGGCCTGGTGCCGGCGGGCGAACGGTTCTTGGCCGTCCGCCGGCTCGAGCCCGCGCCTGCTTCGCCTTGCGAACCGGCGGACGAGGGAGTCTTCGTGCGCGTCCTGCTGGCCGGGTTCGGGGTGAGCGGACCGGTGGCGGAGTTCATGGCCGCGGAACACCGGCTCCCGGTCATACGGCGGTTCCTCGAGCGGGAGGGGGAGACGCCGATCGCCGCCGCGGGCATGACGATCGACGCGGGGGTCGCGATCCTCGGCGCGGCATCGACCCTCCCGGAGTTCCGCGGCCGGGGAGCACAGCCGAAGCTGCTGCGCCGCCGTCTCGAAGCGGCCGCGGCGGAGGGCGGCACGCTGGCGGTGGCGACGACCCGCCCCGGGTCACCGAGCGTGGCAAACCTGGAGCGGGCCGGGTTCCGGCTCCACCGCCGGACGGCGTGGACGAAGCCTTAGCGCGTCGGGTCCTTGCCGTTGGGCTGGCTCGGCCCCGGTCCCGGCGACCACCAGCCCGGGACGGTCTTCTCTCCGTGCACCACGGTCGGCGCGATGCCTTCCGTGAACGGCTCGATCTGCAGCAGCTGACCCCACGACTGGCTCGGCTGCCCGATCAGGTAGCTCGGCACCTCGGGTTCCTCGGCCAGCTCCTCCAGCCACCCGATCGGCCCGCCGTTCGTCGACGACGCCCACTCGGCCTCGTCCGCCAGGCCGCCCGCCGTGATGCGGTAGTCCGGGACCTGCGAGATGCCGTCGTGGGACGTCACCGGCTGGACGCACGGGTACACGAACGACGCCGGCCAGTCGACGTACACCGGCTTCGAGCCGATGCGGTCGGTCAGCGTCGTGAACGTCGGGACGCGGGGGGCCGACGCCGCGATCCAGCCGTCTTCGGTCAGGTCGTTGTCGACGATGTTGATGCGGACGGCGTTCGTCTCCGGCGGCAGGTCGCGCAGGTTGATGCGTGTGTCGTTCCAGCCGCCCGTGCCCGAGCCCGGCGGGAGCATGAACTGGCTGCGCAGGACTTTGACGCCCTCGGGCGTGTCGACGCCGTAGTCGAGGCTCACCGACGTCGGGCGCCGCGCGGCACCGGCCGTCGCCACCACGATCTGGCCGTCCGCGGGCTTCTCCGTCAGCGCGTACCAGTCGCTGCGCAGGCGGCCCGCGCGCGTCTCCGGGTCGAGGTAGCTCGACCACATCGGCACGTTCTCCGGCGTGAACCCGTGCGGCGGCTCGGCCAGGGGGTCCTTGTCGTCGACCGCGCGGGTGTGGAAGCCGGTCTGGACGCGGCCGTTGTCCTGGTCCGGGTTCGGCAGCGGGGAGTCGGTCTCCTTCGGCTTCTCCGCGACCGTCCGCTGCTCGGACTGCGGTCGCAGGATGCTCGTCGCCGCGTCGCGCTCGACCATCACGTGGTCGGAGAGGTTGCAGCTCTTGCCGAACAGGTGCCCGATGTTGGCCGCGCCCAGGCTGTAGCTGCCGGACTGGTTGTGGATCGCCCACGCCATCGTGACGAACTCGCCCGCGGCCACCAGGCCGCAGACCACCACCAGCGACAGCGACCCGAGCCGCAGCGCGCGCAACCGGCCCTCCTGGGGCTGGGCCGGCAGCCCCGGCCGGTGCGCGCGGACGTTTTCGACGAACGCGTAGATCCCGGCGCCCGCGGCCGCGACCAGCAGGATCGTCGACAGCGGGATGCCGCCGATCGACGGCGCCACGTTCGTCCACTGGACGCCGAGGCGCGAGACGAACCAGTAGGTGTTCGGCCCGGTCGCGGCGAGCGCGGCGACCACCAGCAGCGCCGCGAGGAACGCCGCGCGGTTGCGTTTGGACCGCAGCACCGTCGAACTGGTCGCGAGCGCGGCCAGCGCGGCCATCGACGCGCCGACCGCGGCGAACGCGCCGAAGTGGTGCGTCCACTTCGTCGGCGTCAGGGCCAGCAGCAGGAAGAACACCGCCGTCGTGCCGATCAGGCGGCGGGCGGGGCCGAGCGACGCGCCCGGGATGCGGCCGCGGCGCAACAGCATCACCAGGCAGGTGGCCGTGCACAGCACCACCAGCAGCACCGGGAACCGCCGCGGCGCCGAGCCGTCCGGCAGATCGGCGAACAGCAACTGGTAGCGCGCGAGCTCCTGGAACCACGACAGGTTCGGGCCAACCTGGGTCCGGATCCGGGTCGCCTCCTGGACGGTCGCGAACGTCTGGTCGGCGAACACCACGACCAGCACCAGCAGCCCGGCCGCGGCGATCGGCGCGAGCACCGGGATCCAGCCGTTTTCGTTCGCGCGCTGGCGCACCAGCTTGAACAGCGGCCGCGCGGCGACCAGGAACGGCGCCACCGCGATCAGTCCGGTCGGCGTCGCGGCCAGGGTGAACCCGGCCGCGGTCAGGCCGAGGCACAGCGGCAGCAGCCGCCGCGTCACCAGCGTGCGCTCCACGGCGCAGATGGCCAGCAGCGAGCCGAGCGCGGCCACCGGTTCCGGGCGGACGCCGTTGTTGTAGGGCATCCACCAGATCAGGAACACCGTCGCGGCGGCCCAGCTGGCCGGGCGGCTGGTGCGGATCTGGGTGCCGAGGCGCGGCATCACCTCGCGGCTGATCAGCAGCCAGCTCAGCACGCCGAGCAGGAACGACGGCAGCCGGATCCACGGCGGCACCGTGCTGACGTGCGTCATCAGCTCGAAGACGTGGTAGAACCAGCCGAACGGCGCTTCGGCGACGCCGAACCAGCGGTGGTAGTTCGTCAGGAACCCGGTCTGCTCGGTGACCCGGGCCATCGTCAGGATGTAGCCGTCGTCCGAGGTCACCGGCCCGATGAAGACCCACGCGCCGAGCGCGGCGATCACCGTGACGTCCCGCAGCGTCAGCCGCCACCAGCCGACCGGCGCCCAGCGCGGCGCGCGCCGGGCGAAGCCGGAGTCGCGGCGCCAGACGGCGATCATGCAGCCGATCAGCGACAGCACGGCGAGCACGCCGACGGTGATCTTCAGCGCGGTCGGCGACGTCTGGTAGCGCGTGTCCGGCACGACCGAGACGTGCAGGCCGGCGATCGGGTCCTTGCTCGAATTGATCGAGGAGTAGATGCCGACCACGCGCGGCCGGACGTCGCCGTTCGCGTGGAAGATCGGCGTCCCGGCCACGGCCAGGGTCATCTGCGTCGCGTCGACGTCCAGCTCGACGTCGCACTTCTCGGCCGGCAGCGGCTGCTGCGCGATCTGCTGGCCCTGGCTGGAAGCGAACAGCACGCCGTTGTCGACGCGCAGCTGCAGGCCGACGCCCTTGCCTGCGTTCGGGTCGGTGCGGCCGTCCGGCACGGTGGCGAACAGCAGGCCCGGCCCGTTGGTGCGGGCGTCGACCGAGCGGATGGCCGCGCACGGCAGCTCGACGCGCAGGTCCTGGGCCCAGTACCCGGTCAAGGGCGCGTTGACGGAGCGGGTGTCGCTGCCGGTCGGCCAGACGACCTCCGCCGTGTCCTGCACCACCGGCAGGAAGGGGAAAGCCAGCGCGCACAAGGCCGAGAGCAACCCCAGCGCTACGGCAATCAGACGCATCGGCGCAACGCTAACGGGTCAGACGTCGGCGGCTGACGCAACCCCCGGGTCACGCGGCGTGAAGCGGCCGTGGTGGAGGGCCTCGGTCAGGGGACGGCGGCTGCGCCAGCCGTGGTGCTCCAGGTCGGGCACGGTTTCCAGCCTGCTGACCGGCCCGACGCAGAGCCACGCGACCGGCCGGATGCCGTCGGGGATGCCGAGCAGCTCGTTCAGGAACGGCTCGCGGTAGAAGCTGACCCAGCCGACGCCGAGGCCTTCGGCGGTCGCCGCGAGCCACAGGTTCTGGATCGCCAGGCACACCGAGTACAGGCCGGCGTCGGCGATGGCGTGCCTGCCGAGGACGTCGGGCGCGCCGCGCGCCGGGTCGTAGGTGACGACGACGCCGAGGCTCGCCTCGAGGATGCCCTCGATCTTGATGTTCGCGAAGGTGCTCGCGCGATTGTCGTCGAGCTGCGCGGCGAAGACCTCGCGCTCCTCGTGGACGTGCTTCGCGAACGTCTCGCGCGTCGCGGCGTCGTCGACCAGCACGAAGTCCCACGGCTGGGTGAGCCCGACGCTGGGTGCGGTGTGCGCGGCCTCGAGGATCCGGGTGAGCGTCGCTTCCGGGATCGGCTCGCCGGTGAACTCGCCGCGGACGTCCCGCCGCTTGCGGAGGACTTCGTAGAACTCTTCGATCATCGGCTGCGGACCCATTCGACGGCTTCGGCCACGGTTTCGGCGGTTTCGGTGCGCGGTCTCGGCGGCCGCCGGACCACGAGGACGGGCTTCCCGAGTTCCCGCGCCGCGGTGAGCTTCGCTTCGGTCTGCGGGCCGCCGGAGTCCTTGGTGACCAGAACGTCGACCCGTTCGAGGAGCGTGCGTTCGGCGGCCACCTCGTACGGGCCGCGGGCGAGGATCAGTTCGTGATTGTGCGGCAACGGCGGCTCGGGCGGGTCGACGCAGCGGATCAGGAACCACAGGTCGTCGAGGTGCGCGAAGACGGGCAGACCCTGGCGGCCGCTGGTCAGGAAGACGCGTTTACCGAGGCCGGGAAGCTTCGTCGCGGCATCCTGGAGGTCGTCCGCCCAGTGCCAGACGTCTTCTTCGCCCGGTTCCCAGCCCGGCCGGGCGAGCCGGAGCAGGGGGACTCCGGTGCACTCGGCCGCTTTGGCCGCGTTCGCGCCGATGCGTTCGGCGAAGGGGTGCGTCGCGTCGACGACGGCCTTCACGTCGTTCTCGCGCAGCCAGTCCGCGAGCCCGTCCGGGCCGCCGAAGCCGCCGACGCGTACCTCGCCCGCCGGGAGCCGGGGCCGCGCGACGCGTCCGGCCAGCGAAGACACGACTTTTCGTTCGTCTTTGACGAGCGCTTCGGCGAGACTCCGCGCTTCGCCGGTGCCGCCGAGGATGAGGATCACGGCTTTCCGTACCCGACGGCCTCGCGCCAGCGGTCGAGGGTCCGCATGTTGGCCAGGGTCTCCGCCCAGGTCAGCTCGGGTGCTTGCCGGTCGCCGACGTGCGCGGCGACGTGATCGGCTTCGCGCGCGAAGACGCCCTGCGTCGCTTCGACGTCGATGACCTCCGGTTCGCCGTCGGCCGGCGTGAGGACGATCTGCGAGACGCCGGGCTTGCGCAGCGGGTGGATCCACGCGGGCTGCGGCACGTACAGCTGACCGCGTGAGCCGTAGACGCGGATGCCGTCCTCGCGGGTGAGCCGGATGCCGCAGGAGATCGTCGCGAGGATGTCGCCGGGGAGGCGCAGCAGGCCGGTGGCGTACTCGTCGACGCCTTCTGGGGACAGCTTCGCCATACCGCTGACTTCGGTGGGCTCGACGACGTCCTGGCCGGTCGCGGCCTGGGCGACCAGCCTCGCCAGCGACGTGCAGTAACAGCCGACGTCGAGGATCCCGCCGCCGCCGAGCGCAGGGTCGGACAGGCGCGCGGTCTCCTCCGGGTTGCTGTCGAAGGAGAAGGTCGTGTCGACCGCGCGGACCTCGCCGATCGCGCCGCTCGCGACGAGTTCGACGAGCCGCCGCGTCTGCGGGTGCAGGCGGTACATGAACGCTTCCATGAGGAAGACGTCGTGCTCGCGCGCGGCGGCGATGACCTCTTCGGCGTCGGCGGCCGTGAGTGTCAGGGGCTTCTCGCACAGCACGTGCTTGCCCGCCTCGATGGCGGCGATGGCCCACTGCTTGTGCAGCGCGTGCGGCGTCGAGACGTACACGGCGTCGACGTCCGGGTCGGCGAGGAGGTCTTCGTAGCTGCTGTAGGCCTTCGGGATCTCGAAGCGGGTGGCGAACTCGCGGGCGCGGCCGCCGTCCCGCGCCGCGACGGCGGTGAGCGTGCCGTGCTTGCTTTCGTCGACGCCCGCGGCGAAGTGGGCGGCGATGGTCCCGGCGGCCAGCAGGCCCCAACGCAGTTCGGTCACAACGACTCCGGTTGGTTCGCCCGGTCGCGGGCACTGGAATAGAGGAAGCTGTCGGGGAAGTTCGCGGCGGCGAGCACCCGCCCGACGAAGATGGTGGCGGCCCGGGTCATCCCGGCCTCCCGGACGAGTTTCGGCAGTTCGCCGAGCACGCCTCGGACGACGGTCTCGCCGGGTTGCGTGGCGAGCGCGACGACGGCGACGGGACAGTCGGCGCCGTAGTGCGGAGCGAGTTCTTCGGCGACGCGTTCGACGTGGTTGACGGCGAGGTGCAGCGCGAGAGTGGCTTCGGTGGCGGCGAAGGCGGCGAGGGTTTCCTTCGGCGGCATCTTGGTCGACCGCGCTTGGACGCGCGTGATCACCAGGCTCTGCCCGATTTCGGGCACGGTGAGTTCCCGCTTGAGGGCGGCCGCGGAGGCGGCGAAGGCGGGCACACCGGGCACGACGTCGTAGGGGACGCCGTGGGCGTCGAGCCGCCGCATCTGCTCGGCGACGGCGCTGTAGAGCGAAGGGTCACCGGAGGTCAGCCGGACGACCTCGTGGCCGGCTTCGTGCGCCTCCGCCAGCTTTCCGACGATCTGCTCGAGGCTGAGGTTCGCCGTGTCGACGAGGTCCGCTTCCGGACGGCAGTACGCCAGGAGGTCGGTCGGCGTCATGCTGCCGGGGTAGAGGCAGACGTCGCAGCGGGCGAGCAGGTCGCGGCCCCGCACGGTGATGAGGTCGGCGGCCCCCGGCCCGGCCCCGACGAAGTGCACGGTCACCGGCCACCCCCGAGGTGACGTGGGCTGAAGGGCACCTTCGTCGCATGTGGCGCGCTGAAGGGCACCTTCGTCACGTCCGATGAGAGCAAGGTGCCCTTCAGCCCGCTCCTCATCGGTTGCTCCACTGGGTCACGACCCGCGCCGGCGTCCACCCGGTGAACCCGCCGAGCGTCCCCGCCCGTTCCACGCCGATCCGCACCAGCTCACCGCCGTACTGCGCATACGCCCGCGCCAGCACCTGCTCCGCCTCCAACGTCACTCCGTGCGCCACTACCCGCGCCTCCGTCGCCAGGCACGCGTCCAGCACGCCCGGCACCGTCACCCCGCCGCCGATGAACACCGCGTCCGGCGCCGGCAGCGCGCTCAGCGCGTCCGGTGCCTCGCCCGTCACCACCTCCAGTTCCGGTACTCCCAAGTCCAGCGCGTTCCGCCCGATCCGCTCTGCCCGGCCGGGGTCGCGCTCGATCGCGATCGCGCGGTTCAGCCCGTGCAGCCGCGACCACTCGATGCCGACGCTGCCCGCGCCCGCCCCGACGTCCCACAGCAGCTCGCCGGGGCTCGGCGCGAGCCGGGCCAGCGCCGACACCCGCAGGTCGCGCTTGGTCAGCTGGCCGTCGTGGGAGTACACGTCGTCCGGGATGCCGATCAGCGGCAGCGCCGGACCCGCGCACGCCAGCGCGAACACCGTCAGCGGGCCAGGTTCGCCCGACCAGCCGTCGGAGATGCGCTCCTCCGGCCCGCCCAGGTTCTCCAGCGCGAACAACTCGCTCTCGGCGTACCCCCGCACGGTCAGCAGGGAGCGCAGCGCCGCCGCGTCGGCCCCCAGGACCAGCACCCGCCGCCCCGGCGCCAGCACCCGGGCGACACGGGCCGACGACCGGCCGACGAGCGTCACCACCTCGGTCTCCTCGGCGGACCAGCCCAGCCGGGCCCGGGCCAGTGTCACCGACGAGAGCGCGGGCAGCGCCTCGACCTCGTATCCATGTGCCACGAGCGTACTGCCGACCCCCGACAAAAACGGATCACCGCTGGCCAGGACGCAGATCCGCTGCCCTTCGTGCTCGGCGAGCAGCGCGTCCAGACCGGGCAGCAACGGAGATGGCCACGGCACCGCGGTGACCCCGGGCGGCAGGTACTCCAGCTGCCGCGGAGCGCCGATCACGACATCGGCGCCGAGCACCAGGGCCTGGGCTTGTTCCGACAGGCCGGACCACCCGTCAGCCCCGATCCCCACCACCGTCAACCGTGATTTTTCGCGCACGATTTCCCACCCTAAGCGAGCCGGGCGCTGTGCGATGATCGGCCGGTCGCCGAGCCGGAGGAGTGCTGTTGAAGCCGTACCCGTTCACCGCCGTCGTCGGGCTGCCGGACCTGCGCCTGGCGCTGGTCCTCTCCTCGATTTCTCCTGCGGTCGGCGGCGTGCTGGTGCGCGGCGAGAAGGGCACCGCGAAGTCGACCATGGTCCGCGCGCTCGCGGGCCTGCTGCCGGGCGTGGACGTCGTGGACGGCTGCCGCTTTTCGTGCGATCCCGCCGCTCCCGACCCGCTCTGCCCGGACGGCCCCCACGACGGTGCGCAGAGCCATCGACGCCCGGCGAAGCTGGTCGAACTGCCGGTCGGCGCCGCCGAAGACCGCGTCATCGGCTCGCTGCACCTCGAACGCGCGCTCGCCGAAGGCGTCACGGACTTCCAGCCCGGCCTCCTCGCCGCCGCACACCGCGGCCTGCTCTACGTCGACGAGGTCAACCTGCTCCACGACCACCTCGTCGACACCCTGCTCGACGCCGCCGCGATGGGCCGCGCGACCGTCGAGCGCGAGGGCGTCTCGGTGTCGCACGCGGCCCGGTTCGTGCTGATCGGCACCATGAACCCCGAGGAAGGCGAGCTGCGGCCGCAGCTGCTGGACCGGTTCGGGCTGACCGTCGAGGTCGCCTCCAGCCGCGACCCGGAGCAGCGCGTCGAAGTCGTCCGGCGCCGTCTCGCCTACGAAGCGGATCCTGACGCCTTCGCCGCGCAGTACGCCGAGGAAGACGCGCAGCTCGCCGCGGACATCGAAGCGGCGCAACAGCTTCTGCCCGCCGTCAAGCTCCCCGACGACGCCCTGCGCCAGATCGCCGAGATCTGCGCGTCCTTCGAGGTCGACGGCATGCGCGCGGACATCGTCACGGCGCGCACGGCCGTCGCGCACGCGGCCTGGGCCGGCCGCGACGAGGTGACCACCGACGACGTCCGCGTCGCCGCGCGGCTCGCCTTGCCGCACCGGCGCCGCCGCAACCCGTTCGACGCCCCGGGAATCTCCGAAGAGCAGCTGGAGCAGGCCCTCCAGGACGCGCAACCGGACCCGGGACCCGAGGACGACGGCCCCGGTTCGGGCTCGACGCCCGAGGAAGCCCCGCAGGAAGTCCCACCGGGCGACGCGCCGCAGGGGCAGCCGCAGCAGAACGCGGGCGGTCAGCAGAAAACCGTCGGCGCCGGCGAAACGTTCAAGGCGCGCGTGTTCCGCGTCAAGGGCATGGGCGAAGGCGAGCGCGGACGTCGCTCGCGCGCGATCACCGACAGCGGCCGCACCATCGGCGTGCAGCCCCCGAGCGTCCGCGACGGACGGCCGCACCTGGTCGCGACCGTGAAAGCCGCGGCGCCGCACCAGAAGTCGCGCGGTCGCGACGGCGCGGCCTTGAAACTGCGCCCGGAAGATCTGCGGTACGCGCTGCGCGAAGGGCGCGAAGGCAACCTCGTGCTGTTCTGCGTCGACGCGTCCGGCTCGATGGGCGCGAAGGCCCGCATGCGCGAGGTCAAGTCCGCGGTGCTCTCGCTGCTGCTCGACGCCTACCAGCGCCGCGACAAGGTCGGCCTGGTCACGTTCCGCGGGAGTGAAGCCGAACTCGCGCTGCCGCCGACGATCAGCGTCGACGCGGCCGCGTCCCGCCTCGAAGGACTCCCGACCGGCGGCCGGACGCCGCTCGCGGAAGGTCTTCTGGAGGCCGCGCGGGTGCTGCGAGTCGAGGAAATCCGCGACCCGCGGCGCCGTCCGCTGCTGGTCGTCGTCACCGACGGCCGCGCCACGAGCGGACCCGACGCCGTCGCGCGC
Organism: Amycolatopsis sp. NPDC098790; assembly: GCF_044759945.1. NCBI lineage: Bacteria > Bacillati > Actinomycetota > Actinomycetes > Pseudonocardiales > Pseudonocardiaceae > Amycolatopsis > Amycolatopsis sp. NPDC098790. The sequence goes on along the minus strand of NZ_JBIWAI010000004.1, from coordinate 165,197 downwards.
GCCCAGGCCGCGGCCGGGTTGCTGGGTGGCGTGACCTCCATCGTCATGGACTGCGAAAGCGGCAAGATGCGCCTCGGCCTGGCCGCCGAGCTGGCCGCCCACCTCGGCGCGGAACACGTGCCGCTGGCCGACGTCGCCGCCGAGTCGCTGGCGAGCGCCGTTCGCGCCCGGACCGGGAAGGCCGCCTGATGCCCCAGGGAAAACCTTCGGTCGTGCCGGAAGACGGCCTGACCACCCGCCAGCGCCGCAACCGGCCGCTGCTCGCCGTGCACACCGGCGAGATGAAGGGCAAGTCGACCGCCGCCTTCGGGATGGCGTTGCGCGCCTGGAACCAGGGCTGGTCGATCGGCGTGTTCCAGTTCGTCAAGTCGGCGAAGTGGCGTGTCGGCGAGGAAGCCGCGTTCAAGGCGCTGGGGAAGCTGCACGACGACACCGGCCAGGGCGGCCCGGTCGAGTGGCACAAGATGGGCGAAGGCTGGAGCTGGGCGCGCAAGTCCGGCACCGAGGACGACCACGCCGAAAACGCGCGTGAGGGCTGGGCGGAGATCAAGCGCCGGCTCGCCGCCGAGGCACACGGTTTCTACGTCCTGGACGAGTTTTCCTACCTGCTCAAGTGGGGCTGGCTCGACGTCGAAGACGTCGTGTCCACTTTGGTCTCCCGGCCCGGGCACCAGCACGTCGTCGTCACCGGCCGGTACGCACCGCCGGAGCTGGTCGAAGCCGCTGATCTGGTCGCCGAGATGACCAAGGTCAAGCACCCGATGGACGCCGGTCAGAAGGGCCAGCGGGGGATCGAGTGGTAGCGCGCGTGGTCGTCGCCGCGCCCGGGTCCGGGCACGGCAAGACGACCGTCGCCGCGGGGCTGATGGCGGCGCTGCGCGCGGCCGGGCACCGCGTGTCCGGGCACAAGGTCGGGCCCGACTTCATCGACCCGGGTTACCACGCTCTCGCGACCGGCCGTCCAGCGCGGAACCTCGACCCGTTCCTGCAGGGCGAAGACGCGTTGATCCCGTTGCTGCGCCACGGTTCTCGCGGCGCGGACATCGCCGTCATCGAGGGCGTGATGGGCTTGTTCGACGGCGCTCTCGGGACCGAGGGCTACGCCTCGACCGCGCACGTCGCGCGGCTGCTGGACGCGCCGGTGGTACTGGTCGTGGACGCGTCGGCGGCGTCCCGCAGCGTCGCGGCGACCGTGCTCGGGTTCGCTTCGTACGACACGCGTGTGCGGCTCGCCGGGGTGATCCTCAACAAGCTGGGCTCGCAGCGGCACCTCGACGAGATCGCGTCCGCGCTGGAAGCCACCGGCGTCCCGCTGCTGGGAGCGTTGTACCGCAACGAAGAGATTCACGCGCCGAGCCGGCACCTGGGGCTCGTCCCGGCGGCGGAACGGGCGGCCGAAGCGCGGCACGTGCTGCCGGCGCTGGCCGCGTGGGTTTCCGACGGGGTCGACCTGGAAGCGATCGTCCAGATCGCTTCGGCGGCACCGCCGTTGTCCGCGCCGGCCTGGGAACCGTCCGGAGTGGACGGTCCGCGGGTGACGGTCGCGGTCGCCGGGGGACCGGCGTTCACTTTCCGCTACACCGAAAACGTCGAGCTGCTGGCCGCCTGCGGCGTCGACGTGGTCGACATCGATCCGTTGCGGGACACGGCATTGCCCGAGGGCTGTGCCGGGCTGTACTTCGGCGGCGGGTTCCCCGAGGTGCACGCGGCGGAGCTGTCGGCGAACACGGCGTTGCGCGCCGAAGTGGCTTCGGCGATCTCCCGGGGCATGCCGGTCAGCGCGGAGTGTGCGGGGCTGCTGTACCTGTGCCAGTCGCTGGACGGCGTCCCGATGGTCGGCGCGGTCCCCGCGGACGCGAAGATGACCGCCCGCGGCAAGCTCGGTTACCGGCGCGCGGTCGCCGTCGAGGACAACGTGCTGGCCACGGCCGGGCAGCGCGTCACCGGGCACGAGTTCCACCGCACCGAAGTGACGCCCTCGCACGGGACTTCGGCGGCGTGGGGCTGGGACCGGCAGCTGGACGGCTTTGCGTCGCCGACGTTGCACGCGTCCTACCTGCACGTCCACTGGGCCGGGTACCCCGAGCTGGCCCACCGGTTCGCGGCGCGGGTCCGGGCTCATGCCTGAGTACGACCTGCACCACCACGGCGATCGCGAGGTCGGGCCGGGGCTGGTCGACCTCGCCGTGAACGTCCGGCTGCCGCGGCCACCCGCTTGGCTGCGGGACGAACTGGCGTCCGCTTTGGACTCCCTGGCGGCTTATCCGTCCACTGAGGACGCCGTCGCGGCCGTTGCCGCTCGCCACGGCCGTCTTGCTTCGGAGGTGCTGGTCACCGCGGGTGCGGCGGAGGCGTTCACGCTGCTGGCGTCGGCGTTCCGGCCCCGGCGTGCGGTGGTCGTGCACCCGCAGTTCACCGAGCCCGAGGCGGCGTTGCGGGCGGCGGGTCATGACGTCTCGCGCGTGATCCTGTCCGAAGCGGACGGTTTCGTGCTGGACCCGGCGCTGGTTCCTGTTGACGCCGACCTGGTGTTCGTCGGCAATCCGACGAACCCGACGTCCGTGCTGCACCCGGCGTCGTCGCTGCTTTCCCTGACGCGACCCGGGCGGCTGCTGGTGGTGGACGAGGCGTTCCTGGACGCGATCCCGGGCGAGGCCGAGAGCCTGGCGTCCGGGTTTCCCGGGGTCGTCGTGCTGCGCAGCCTGACGAAGACGTGGGGCCTGGCCGGGCTGCGGGCGGGGTACGTGCTCGCTTCGGCGGACGTCGTCGAGCGGCTGCGCGCGGTGCAGGTGCCGTGGTCGGTGTCCACTTTGGCCGGGGTGGCGACGGTGGCCTGCTGCCGCCCGGCCGCCCTGGAGGAAGCGGAAAAGCTGGCGACCGCGGCGGAGTCGGACCGCGAGTACCTGGTGTCGGGTCTGACGGCGGCGGGCGTGCCGGTGCTGGGCGACCCCCGCGGCCCGTTCGTGCTGGTGCGCGTCCCCGACGGCGCTTCCCTGCGCGCGCGCCTGCGTGAAGCGGGCTACGCGGTGCGGCGGGGGGACACGTTCCCCGGCCTCGGCCCGGACCACGTGCGCTTGGCGGTCCGCGACCGCGCGACGACGGACGCGTTCCTGACCGAGTTGCGGAAAATCTTGTAAACACCGACAGGGGGCTGTCGTCACCGCCGCCGAAAGTGGGTGCAGCCGGGAAACGCCCGGCGCCCCAGCGGAAGGAACGACATGCCCGGATTCAACGACGTCGCCTGGTTCGAGATCGGCACCGACGACCCGGCGACCGCCGAACGGTTCTACGGCGACGTCTTCGGCTGGAAGGTCGCGCAGGACGACACGGCGAGCACCGACACCGCCTACCGCGTCGTCGACACCGGCGGCTCGCGCGGCGGTCTGTTCACGGGCCAGGAGAACTACGCGATCTTCACCGTGCTGGTCGAGGATGTCGACGCGACCTGCCGCCAGGTCGAGAAGGCCGGCGGCCGGGTGCAGCGGCCGCCGAGCGTCAACCCGGTCGGCGTGACGTTCGCGCACGTGCTCGACCCGGCCGGCAACCACTTCTCGGTGTTCACCCCGCCAAAGTGAGCTGCTCGACGTCGCCGTAGGGGATGTCGAGGTCCTCGGGCCGCAGCCGGCGCAGCGGCGGGACCTCGGCCAGCACGGAGAAGGAGGTGATGCGGTCGGTGCGGAACGCCCGGATCTCCCGGCGCAGCCGGCACCAGGCGATGAGGTACCAGTGCTCGGGCTTGCCGACGTAGCCGAGCGGCTCGATTTCCCGGCGGGTGGCCGTGCCCGCGCGGTCGGTGTACCGGATGCGCAGGACGCGGCGGATGCTCAGCACCTGCGGCATCGGCGGGACGGGCTCGCCGCCGAGCAGGTGGACGCTGAGGGCGAGGTTCTTCGCCGCGGTCGCGTCCTCCTGCCGCATCGCGGCGACGAGCTTGCGCAGCGCGGAACGCCCTTCCTCCCGGAAGGGGGTGCCGTCGAGGTGTTTCAGCGCGAGGGCCATGGCGACGGCCTCGGCGGGCGTCAGGTTGACCGGCGGCATCGTGTGCGCCTTGTCGAGGCAGTACCCGCCGGTGCGGCCGGTCTCGGCGTAGATGGGCACGCCGGACTGCTGCAGCGCGCTGATGTCCCGTTCGACGGTGCGGACGCTCACCTCGAACCGGGACGCGAGCCAGCGCGCGCTGCGCGGACGAGGGGAGACAGCACGAAGTTCTTCGACGAGCGCGTACAGCCGATCGGTTCGGTTCACGCGTCGCACTCTAGGAAGGGGGTACGACAGTTTCAGACGAGCGCGAGCAGCGCGGCCGCAACGGCGACTTCGACACAAGCGCCGAGAACGTCCCCGGTGACACCGCCGAGCCGCTTGGTGCACCGCCACAGGAGCGCACCGGCAACGGCATAGGCGACGGCGACGGCGACGGGCCCACGCCACCACGGAAGCCCGGGCAACAAGGTGGCGAGCCCAGCGGCGGCGAGCCCGACGCCGACGGCGGCGGCGCGGGGAACCGAGCCGGCGACGGTGGCGCCCAGACCCTCCGGCCGAGCTGAGGGGACACCACGGGCGCAGGCGAGCGAGAGGGTGCACCGCCCGATGAGGACGCCGGCGGCCGCGGTGACCGGACCGGCGGCGGTCAGGGCGCCGACCTGGACGAGGAGGACGAAGACAAGCGTGGCAACCCCGGTGGGCCCGGAGTCCCCGCGGCGCATGACGTCGAGAGCCTTGGCGCGGTCGTAAGAGGCACCAAGTCCATCGGCGGTATCGGCGAGCCCATCGAGGTGCAGCCCCCGGCTGCCCAGGGCGACAACCCCGAGCGCGAGGGCGGCAGTAGCGAGAGAAGGGAGGTGAACGGCAAGTCCACCGGCGACAACAAGCCCGGCGGCCACGGCAAGCGGCAGCGCGGCAAGGGGAGCCAGCAGCATGGCACCCCCGGCCACACGCCGGTCGATGACGCGAGGCGCCGGAACGCGAACGGTGGTCAACGTCCCGACGGCCATCCGCAAGGAGTCCGCCCAGCGACTCACGCGAAGTGCTCCACAGCGCGACCGGACCGGACGGAGTCGTCTTCAGCGCGCCCGGAGTTGTCCACAGCGCGACCGGCGACGGCGGAGTTGTCCACAGATCGCCGAGCGGGGCTTTTTCCCCGGTGGGGGCCGATAGACTGGACAGGGGACGCCCCCCAGGGAGTGGCGGGGGCTGCCCTCATGCCAGGTCCGCCAGCAGACCCATGTCGGCCAAGATCGCGCGCGCGGCGCGGAGCGTCGGGACCGCCTGCACCGCCCCGCTGCCTTCGCCGAGCCGCAGCCCGAAGTCCAAGATCGGCTCCAGTCCCAGCGCCTTCAGCGCGAACGCCTGCGAAGGTTCCGTCGACCGGTGCCCGGCCAGCCACCACTGCTCCGCGCCCGGCGCGATGTCCCGCGCGACCAGGGCCGCCGCGCCCGAGAACACGCCGTCCAGTAGCACCGGGATCCCCCGCACCGCCGCCTCGACCAGGAAGCCGGCCGTTGCCGCGACGCACGCGCTGCCCAGCGCCGTCAGCCGGTCGAACGGGTCCTCCGTCCGGCCCGCCGTCCGCGTCAGGGCCGCCGCGACCGCCGCCGTCTTGCGCTCGAGGCCGTCCGCGTCGACGCCGGTCCCTGTGCCGACCACCTCGGCGGCCGGCAGCCCCAGCGAGGCCGCCACCAGCGCCGCGCACATCGCCGTGTTGCCGATCCCCATGTCGCCCGGGATCAGCACGTCCGCGTCCGCTTCCTCGCGGGCGATCGCCCGGCCGGCCTCGAAGGCCGCCCGCGCCTCACCCGGCAGCAGCGCGTCCTCGACGTCGATCGAGCCCGAACCGCGGCGGATCTTGTGCGCGGTGACCTCGGGCGGTACGTCCGCGCCGTCCCAGTCGACGCCCAAGTCGGCCACGCGCACCTTCGCCCCGACCTGCGCGGCCAGCACGCTGACGCCGCTCTTGCCCGCCAGGAACACCCGCACCATCGCCGCGGTCACCTCGCGCGGGTACGCCGACAGCGCCGACACGCCGTGGTCGCCCGCGAAGACGACCACCCGGACGTCGTCCAGCGGCCGCGGCGGCACGCTCCCGTGCGCCGCGGCCAGCCAAGCGGCGATCTCCTCCAGCCTGCCGAGCGAGCCGAGCGGCTTGACCAGGCCGTCGAGCCGCTCCTGCGCGGCGGCGCGGGCGGCGGCATCGGGGACGGGTACGTCGAACACGGGCGCCTCCTGGCTACAGGTCGAGCGCCCGGCCCGCGACGACCAGCACGACCCGGTCGGCGTCGGCGGACACCCGGTTGTTGAGTGCGCCCAGCACATCACGGAACAGCCGTCCGGACGACGTTGCGGGCACCACACCGCTGCCGACCTCGTTGCTGACCGCGACCACCGGCACCCGCGCCGCGGCCCACGCGGCGAGGAAGTCTTCGAGCCGGTCGTCCAGCCGGTGCTCCCAGCCCGGCTTCTGCTTCCACGCGCCGACGTCGTCCAGCACGCGGGACAGCCACGTGCCGAGGCAGTCGATCAGCAGCGGTTCGGTCGCCTTCCGGAGGGTGCCCGCGAGGTCGGTGGTCTCGACGGTCTTCCAGTGCGACGGCCGCCGAGCCTGGTGCGCGGCCACCCGCGCGGCCCATTCCGGGTCGTCTTCGCCGGCGGGGAGGCCGGGCGCGACGTAGACCAGGTGCGGGTGGCCGGCGACGAGCCGTTCGGCGTGCCGCGACTTCCCCGAGCGGACGCCGCCGAGGACGAGCACCTTGCCTTCGTCGCGGCCGTACCGGCGGAGGGCGCGTGCCAGGGTCTCGAGGTAGCCCGCGAGGCGGGCCGTCAGCCTCGCCGACGTCTTTTTTCCCGCGGAGGCGGTGGGCACAGTCATACCCGGCATTGTGGTGCACGCGCTACCGTGCGCCACGTGCCACTCCGTCTAGGGACAACCGCTGCCGGACTCGTTACCGGATACGCCGCCGACACCCTGTTCGGCGACCCCCGACGGGGTCACCCGGTCGCGTTGTTCGGCTCGGCGGCGGCACGCCTCGAACGTCTCGTGTGGGCGGACTCGAAGCCGCGCGGAGCCGTGTACGCGGGGTTGTGCTCCTTCGGCGCCGTCGGCCTCGGAGTCGCGCTTCAGACGGCGACGCGGCGAAGCCCCTTCGCGCGCTTCTCGCTCACGGCGGTGTGTACGTGGGTCGTGCTCGGCGGCCGGGGCCTCGCCGCCGAAGGCGCCGAAATGGCCAGGCTGCTCGAAGCGGACGAAGTACCTTCGGCGCGTAAGCGGCTTTCGCACCTGTGCGCGCGCGACGCGACGACGCTCGACTCAGCCGAGCTCACCCGCGCGGCGACCGAGTCGATCGCCGAGAACACGTCGGACGCCGTGGTCGCCCCGTTGTTCTGGGGCGCGGTCGCCGGAATGCCGGGACTGCTCGGCTACCGGGCGCTGAACACGCTGGACGCAATGGTCGGCTACCGGTCACCGCGCTACGGCCGGTTCGGCTGGGCCGCGGCCCGCGCCGACGACGTGGCCAACTTGGTGCCATCGCGGATCGGCGCGGCAATCACGGCGCTGTGCGCACCATTGGCGGGAGGACGCGCAGGCGAGGCGTGGCGCATCTGGCGCCGAGACGGCAGCCGCCACCCAAGCCCGAACGCGGGCCAGGTCGAGGCGGCATTCGCGGGAGCGCTGAACATCCGGCTGGGCGGGACGAACAGCTACGGCGGCGAGTTGGAGAGCCGCGCCCGGCTGGGCGAGGGACGCGACCCGCAACCGGTCGACCTGCGCCGAGCAGTGCGCCTATCGCGCCTGGTCGGAGCAGCTGCAGCAGCCATCGCCACCGCCGTCGCAGCCCCCACCACTCCCTGGGGGGCGTCCCCTGTCCAGTCTATCGGCAGGGCGCGCCGGGGAAGGGCCGTTCGGCGATCTGTGGACAACTCCGCCGGCGCACTGCGGGCTGTGGACAACTTTGCCCGCAAAGCGCGGGTCGCGAACAACAGCACCCGCGCAATGGGGGCCGTGGGCAACTCGGCTGGGGCGGTGCGGGTCGTGGGCAACTTCGCCGGCGCACTGCGGGTCGTGGGCAACTCGGCTGGGGCGGTGCGGGTCGTGGGCAACTTCGCCCGCGCACTGCGGGTCGTGGGCAACTCGGCCGGCGCAGCGCGGGCCGCGGGCAACTCGCCCCGCGCAGCGCGGGTCGTCGACAACTTCGCCCGCGCAGTGCCGGCTCTGGGCAAAGCACGAGCCGCCCGGTGAGCGGCCTTCTCATCGCCGGCACCACCTCCGATGCCGGTAAGAGTCTCGTCACCGCCGGGGTGTGCCGGTGGCTGGCCCGGCGCGGGGTGCGCGTTGCGCCCTTCAAAGCTCAGAACATGTCCAACAACTCCATGGTCTGCGCCGATGGTGCCGAGATCGGGCGCGCCCAGTGGGTGCAGGCGCGGGCCGCTCGCGTTGAGCCCGAAGCCGCCATGAATCCCGTTCTGCTCAAGCCCGGCAGTGATCGGCGCAGTCACGTCGTCGCGCTCGGGCAGCCCTTCGGCACCCTCGAAGCCGGCGAGTACGCCACCGGGCGCGCCGGGCTGGCCGAGATCGCCTTCGGTGCCTTTCAAGATCTCAACGAGCGCTATGACGTCGTCGTCTGCGAAGGGGCCGGGAGTCCCGCCGAGATCAACCTGCGCGGCGGCGACTACGTCAACATGGGGCTCGCCCGGCGGTTCGGGCTGCCGGTGCTCGTCGTCGGCGACATCGACCGCGGTGGTGTCCTCGCCGCCATGTTCGGCACCCTCGCCCTGCTGTCGGCCGATGACCAGGCGCTCGTCGCCGGGTGGGTCGTCAACAAGTTCCGCGGCGACGTCGGCCTGCTGCGCCCCGGCCTCGACAGCCTCGAGAAGGTGACCGGACGGCCGGTGCTCGGCGTGCTCCCGTGGCTCGACCGCGTCTGGATCGACTCCGAGGACGCCCTCGCCGCCGCGGGGTGGCGCCGGGAGGCCCACGGCCGCGGTCTGCGGGTGGCCGTCGTGCGGTTCCCGCGCGCGTCCAACGCCACCGACGTCGACGCGCTCGCCGCCGAACCCGGTGTCACCGTCACGCTCACCGCCGACCCGGACACCGTCGCGGACGCCGACGTCGTCGTGCTGCCCGGGTCGCGTGCCACCGTCACCGACCTCGCCTGGCTGCGCGAGCGCGGCCTCGACACGGCGGTCGCGGCCCGCGTGGCCGCCGGACGTCCGGTGCTCGGCATCTGCGGTGGCTACCAGATGCTCGCCGAGTCCATTGTGGACGACGTCGAGTCCGGTGCGGGCGAGGTGCCCGGTCTCGGCCTGCTGCCGGCTCGGGTGACGTTCGCCGAAGAAAAGGTCCTCGCTCGACCAAAAGGGGAGTGGCGCGGTACCCCCGTCGAGGCGTACGAGATCCACCACGGCTCGGTGACCACCGAGGCGCCCTTGGAGTCCTTTTTGGACGGGAGCCGCCACGGCGCGGTCTGGGGCACGATGTGGCACGGGGCCTTCGAGAACGACGCGTTCCGCCGAGCTTGGCTCACCGAAGCGGCGGCCCAGTCCGGCGTCGAGTGGACCCCGGCGCCGGATGCCCCCGGCTTCGCCGACCTGCGGGAGCAGATGCTGGACAAGCTGGCCGACGCGATCGACGAGCACCTGGACACGGCGGCGCTGCGCACCCTGCTGGAGCTGGGCACGCCGAAGGACCTGCCGCTCGTCCCGCCCGGCGCGCCCTGACGGTCAGGGCCGCACGGGGCCGGTGAGCTTCCCGCTGACCTGCCGCGCGGTGCAGACCGCCTCCCGGGCCCCGGCGTTCCAGGACGACTCGGTCGGGACGTGCGCGGCGAACTCGATGCCGGGCGGCGTGGTGCCGCCGGGGAAGGACGCGGCCGCCGCGATGCGGCACAACGGCTGCGCCAGCTCCTGCAGCGCGGTGAGCCCGGGGTAGGTCTCGTACCCGTTGCCGACGTCGACCCGCGCGGCGATCTGCTCGTCGTGCGGCAGGTCGCAGGCGACCCGGATCACCTGCGCGCTGTCCGCGTCGGAGTCCAGGCAGTCGCCGACCGCCATGGTGTCGATGTAGTCCGGGGCCGCCGCCGCGTGCTTGGCCTGCTGCGGCGTGATCGCCACCAAGCCGCCGAGGGTCCACAGCGCGCCGAGCACCAGCCCGGCGATGGCCAGGCCGGTGCCGTCCCGGCCGGTGCGGCCGATCCGGACCAGGGCGCGGATCCCGAAGCCGACGGCGAGCGGGACCACCCCCAGCAACCCCAGGACGAACGCCGTGATCGCGAACCCGTCGGTCCCGGGGGACTCGACGGGTCCGCGGACGGTCGTCTGGGCATGACTGGACAGCGTCGAGCGCGTCTCGTCGAACACGGGTCCCCTCCGGAATCCCCCGACCCGGCGGGAGAAACCTTAGAGGCCCGAGATCACGAAGCGGCGACAGTGGCCTTTTTGGTCAGTGCCTTCTCGGCGAAGGCGCCGAACGCCAGTCCGAGCGCCAGCCACAGCGTCACCTGCGTGCCGACCGACGCCGTGCGGAAGCTCCACAACGTCGAGGCGGGGAAGTCCGCCGGGACTTCGTCCACCGCCGGCATCAGCCAGGCCGCCACGCCGATCACGACGACGTAGCCCGCCGCGGCCAGGAGGAAGCCGTTCCAAGCTCCGAAGCGGTCCGCGAGCTTGCGGCCGAACACCGTCGCGAGGATGCCGACCAGCAGCGACACCGCGACGAACCCGAAGTACAGCTCGGTGCGCGAGCCGATCGTGCCCGGCTGGCCGACCGCCGGCGGGTTGGCCGGGTACTTCAGGAACGGCACCAGGAACACCACCGCGAACGCGCCGCCGGTGAGCAGCAACGCCGTCACGCGGGGGCGGAGGTTGCCGAGGCGGCCTTGGGCGAACGCGAAAGCCAGCGAAAGCAGGCCGCCGATCGCGACGCCGTAGACCAGCACGCCGGTCAGCAGCCCGACGGTGCTCTGGATGTCCCGCGGGACGAGCTCTTCCTCGTGTTCTTCGGCCGGCGCGGCGCCGGCGTCGTGTGAATGGGAGTGGCCACCGGAGTCTTCGAGGCCGATGGCGGTGTTCACCGACGGCTCACCGAAGGCGTAGGCGAACCCGAACGCGAGCACGCCGGCGATCAGGCCCGCGAGCATGCCGCGGACCAGCAAGGTCTTCATCATGGGAAGTTGCGCCGCCGCTCAGTGGCAGGGGAAGGCCAGCAGGTGCCGGCCGTCGTGCACGAACTCGTGGACGTAGGAGTTCGCGAACACCGCCGTCGCGCCCTGCTCGGCGCTCACGAAGTACAGCGCGATCAGGGCGAGGAGCACCACGAACACCGCCCACGGCACGATCTCACGGATCGGGATGCGGATCGGGAGCGGGACGGCGGGAACTGCCGTGTGGGACATGAGCGTGGCCTCCTCGGGCTTTCGCGGCCTCATCGGGGACTGCACGAAGGGATCCGGGTCTGGCTTCCCCCTGGTGGGGTCACAGTGGCGCGACCGCGCGGACTTGCACCGCGTTCCGGAATCTCCTCGTCTGGCCGGTTGAGCGTAGGTCCGCCGTTTGGGCCGCGTCAATGTGACAATGCCGCGGTGACTCGAATGGTGGCGGCCCTCGATGTGGGCGGGACGACGATCAAGGCGGCGTTGCTCGACGAGCAGCTCCAGCCCAAGGCGACGCTGCGGGCGGAGACGGCACGCAGCGCCGACGGCACGGCGCTGGCCGCGCAGGTCGCGGAGATCGTGACGGCGCTGGCGGAGCAGGCGGGCACCGGGCGGCCGTCGGCGGTGGGCGTGGTCGTGCCCGGGATCGTCGACGAGGAGACCCGCGTCTGCCACTTCTCGGCCAACCTCGACTGGCGCGAGGTGCCGTTCGGCGAGCTGCTGGAGGGACGGCTGGGGCTGCCGGTGGCGTTCGGCCACGACGTCACGGCGGGCGGCATCGCCGAGTTCCGGGTCGGAGCGGGCCAGGGCGCGACGAACGCGGCGTTCATCCCCGTGGGCACGGGCATCGCGGCGGCGCTGCTGCTGGACAGCCGGATCCACCGGGCGCACGGGCAGGCGGGCGAGGTGGGGCACATCGACGTGGGCCACCCGGGCAAGTGCGGCTGCGGCGCAACGGGCTGCCTGGAGGCGATTTCCTCGGCGGCGGCGATCGCCCGGAGGTACACGGAGAGAACGGGCCGAGCCGCCGACGGGGCGCGCGAGGTGGTGGAGCTGGCCCGCCACGGCGACGAGGTGGCGGTGGCGGTGGTCCAGGACGCGCTGGACGGGTTGGGGCACGGGATCCGCACGCTGTTGACGTTGCTGGGTCCGGAGGTGATCGTGCTCGGCGGAGGGTTGTTCACCGCGGCGGACTACGTGCTGGAGCCGGTTCGGGAATGGCTGGCGGCGCATTTGACTTTCCAGCGGATGCCGGAGTTGCGGATCGCGAAGCTGGGCGACGAGGCCGGCCGGCTGGGTGCGGGATTGCTGGCGCTCGACTTGCTGAAGGACTGACGTGCCGCCAGGCCGTGAATGCCACATCGAAGGCTTTTGTCCCTGAATGTGGCATTCACGGCTTTTGACAACAGGCGCGCGACGCCGTCAGAGCGCCCGCAGGAAAGCCAGCGACGGCATGAAGAAGTACTCCCCACCCCGCAACGTCACTGCCTGCGGCACCGGCTCCGCCGTCTGCTGCACCGATCCGCCCCACTCCACCGTGTACTCCGAGGTCCCCCGCTCACCCTGGCCGATCACCGGGTCCAGTCCCGGTGTCACGCCCTCGACGATCGGGAAGCCCGGGTTGTTCGCCCACAGCGTCTGGGTGAACTCGAACTGGTTGCCCAGCACCGAATTGAACGCCATGAACAACAACCCCACGCCGCCGCTGGGACGCGCCGCCGGGGGTACGTCCGCGTTCGGGTCGTCCGGGCGCTCTCCGTACGTCACCCCGCGACGCGCCATCAAGTGCAGGCGCTCGCCGGAAGGGTCCTCGGCTCCTCCCGAGCCTCGCGGGTTCGTCTTGCGGATGTGCGCCTGGAACGGGCACTTCAGCGCCGCGCGGTCGCTGTCGTACGTGAAGTTGTTCGACACCGGGCTTTCCGCGCCGTCTTCGCGCTGCGTCGTCAACGGTGTTCCGTCCTCGAACCGGCCGATCAGCATCGCGCCCGCTCGCTCGCGGTCTTCCCCCGTCAGGCCCAGCGTGTCGGCCAGGTCCGACTCCGCCTGCTTGAACCGGCGCACGTTCTGCTCCAGCTTGCGGAACACGAAATAACTGCCGAAGTGCACGCCCGGGTCCGGGGCCGCGGTGTCCGGCACCAGCACCTGGGACAGCGGCGCCGCCGGGTTCCACACGTTGATGCCGTCCGTGTTGTTCTTCTCCGCGTCGACGTCCTCCGTGAGGAACAGCGGCTGGCTCCGGCCGTCGACGTACCCGAAGTGCTCGATGCCCTCGCCGCGCGCGTTCACGCGGCCCAGGCCCGTTTCCTCCGCCAGCACCGTCACCGAATCCGGCAGCAGACCGAGGATTTCGTTGCGCCGGGCGGTCATCGCCTTGTCCGTCGCGGCGCCGACCAGTACCACCGCGTGGATTTCGCCGTGGTAACCCGGATCGAACGTCGACCGCGGCGGGTCGTTCAGCCGCTGCCGGGTGTCCGGCGCCGCCATTCCACGCCGGAATGACTCGTCCGACGGGAACTCCGTGACGCCGAGGACGCCGTAACCCGCCGCGGTGAGCCCGACTCCGACGTACGGTGTGCCCGCCGCGCCGGACTCCTTGAACGCACCCACCTCCTCGAGGTGGGCCTTGGCGGATTTCATCTTCCCGGTGACCGAGACCAGGAACGCCCGCGCCTCCGCCGGGTCGCCGAAACCCAGCAGCAGCGCGGAAAGGTGGTCGCGGACGTGGGCCTTCAGGATGTTCGGCTGCAGTTCGCCGAGCATCACCTCGGCGTCCCCGGTCGCGGTGGTCCAGGACAAAGTGGTGGACAGATCGACACTCATTGCGGGCTCCCCTCCCGTGTGAAACGGGCGCACGCCCGCACCGAACCCCCTCGCCGGTGCGGTGCGTGCCCCCTGGAACCAGGCTGCCCTCGCCGTCCTGTCGCGTGCCACCGAAATCCCGGCATTCACACGAAAGATTAAGTTGAACGCGGAACCGTTCGCCCGCAACGAAAACGCGGGCCCCGGAACCGGGACCCGCGTCTCGTCAGGAATTGGTCAGTACCACCACTGCGACTTGCCGCCCGCGATGTAGTCCCACAGCTGCAGGCGCGTGCCGTTGGCGCCGACCGAACCCTCGCCGGTCAGGTAGCGGCCGTTCTGCGGGCTCTGCAGGCGCAGGTAGCCTTCCGGGTTCACGGTGTCGGCCCACCACTGGTTCTTGGCGCCCGCGCGGTAGTCCCACAGCTGGACCTTGGTGCCGTTGGCGCCGGCCGTGCCGAGGTCGGCGTCGAGGTACCGGCCGCTCTGCACGTTCTGGAAGCGCAGGTAGCCCTCCGGGATGGAGGTGACGTAGAACGCCTGGTTCGCGGCGTACACGTCGCAGTCCCACAGCTGCATCTTCGTGCCGTTGCCGCCGATCGTGCCCAGGTCCGCGTCCCAGCAGCGGCCGAAGGCGGCGGACTCGATCAGGTACGCGTCGGCCTCGGCGACCTGCGCGCCCGCGACCCCGGGGGTGGACCGGTGCGCGGCACCGACCTTCGCCGGCCGCAGCTTGATCCCGCCGGCCAGCACCGAGACCGCGGTCCCCTTGCCTTCGGCGGGCGCCGCGCCGGCCTGCGGAACGGCGACGAGGCCGAACAGGCCCGCCGCCGCGACGGCCGTCACCATCAGCCGCTTCATCTTCGTCATGCTTTCCCCTTTTCGTCGGTTCACCCGTGGTGACGAAAGGGCGCCAACCGCCACCGGGCCCGTGTGGACCCGGCGCGTGGACGTGCCGGCGAATCCCCCTCGTCGAGACCGTCAAACCCCCGAAAGCGGTCTCTCGGACCATCATTCAGTGCGGTCCCGTCGTCGTCGAGGTCATTTCCGCGAGGGGCCAAAACGCACGTCAGGCGTGTAACGGAACGGAACCGGCGCCGATAGAGGGGCAGACACCGGGGGGAGTGGCGTTGCGCATCGAGCTGACCTTGCCCGACCTCGTCCGCGTCGGGCTCGCCGCCGCGGCCGACCCGATGGGGGAGCTCGCCGCGAGCCTGCAGGTCCTGCAACGCCGCGACGGCGGCCGCACTGCGGCTTCGGGCGCGTTCAACCGGTGGCGGTACCGCGTGTGGCAGAGCCTGCCCGACTCGGCCGCGGTGCTGATGTGGCTGTGCCGTCCCGACGCGCCGCTCCCGGGATTCCTGCTGCCCGCGGCGGGGCGCTACGAACTGGAATCCGGGCTCGCGGCGGTGCTGAAGACGGATCCGCTGAGCCTGAAGACGGCGTTGCGCACCGCGCCGGTCTGGCGCGATCTGCCGTCGTGGGCGGCCGCGCTCGCCGACGGCGACACCGCGGGCCTGCCGCGATTGGTCCAGGCCATGCGCGACTACCACGAGGTCGCGATCGCGCCCGGCTGGGAGACGGTGTCCGGTCAGGTGGACGCCGACCTCGGGATGCGCACGCAGCTGCTGCTCCACGGCGGCGTCGACGCGCTGCTGACCGGCCTCCGCCCCCTGGTGCGCTGGGACGCGCCCGAACTGGAGACCGACGACCGGATCGCCGGCACGGTGCCCTCGGAGGGCACGGGCCTGCTGCTGGTGCCGACGTACTACTCGGTGTGCCCAGGCCTGGTCCCGGCGGCTCCGGGCGGTACGCCGCGGCTGCACTACCCGTGCGTCCGCCAGGCCGCGCCGCCGGCGGGCTTCGGCCGCGGTGCGCACAAGGCGTCGGAAAAGGCTCTCGCGGACCTGCTGGGTCCGACTCGCGCGGCTGCGTTGGCGGTGCTGGCGGTGGGGTGTTCGACGTCGGAGCTGGCGGCGCGGCTGGGGGTCACGCCGTCGGCGGTCAGCAAGCACACGACGGTGCTGCGGCGGGCCGGGCTGATCACGACGCACCGGGAGCGGAACACGGTGCTGCATTCGCTCACGCCGCTGGGAAGCGCGCTCCTGGACACTTGACGCGCGGCTCGCGCGGTCAGCTCAAGGCGCCGGCGGCTTTCACGAGTTCGGCCAAAGCTTCCCGGGCCAACTCACCGAAACCCCTCGAGTTCGCCGGCTCCACCCAGCGCGCGAAGGCTGTCGTGAACGCCAACCCGCCGATCTCCGCGGCCAAGCTCGCCGCCGGGTCCGCGACTCCACGAGCGCGCAACGCCGATGCCATCGCGCCCCGAAGCTTCGCGCGCTTCAACAACTCGCGCTCGCGAAGATCCGGCTGACCCGAGACCACCCGCTGGACCTTCGCCGCCCACTCCCGCCGTTCCGCGTCGAACGTCGTCTCGACCGCCGTCAACGCCGCCGAGATCGCCTCGATCGGCGTCGCGGACGACGGCGCTGCCGTGATCGCGTCCGCGAGGAGGCCGCTCAGGACGTCCTGGCCAGCGAACAGCACCTCGCGCTTGTCCCCGAAGTGCCGGAAGAACGTCCGCTTCGTCAACCCCGCGCGTTCGGTGATCTCCGCGACCGTGACGACGTCGTAGCCCCGCTCCAGGAACGACTCCACCGCGGCGCGCACCAGCCGCTCGCGTGCGTTCGGCTCCCAGCGGCTCATGCCGTCCAGCCTAGGCGATGACACCGAGTGTCGTCACACGTGCTACGGTGATGTCACCAGGTGTCATCACAGGGAGGTTCTCATGCGTGTCTTCGTCACCGGGGCGTCCGGCTGGATCGGCCGGACCCTCGTCCCCGAACTGCTCGAAGCCGGCCACGACGTCGTCGGGCTCGCCCGGTCGGACGCCTCGGCGGAAGCCGTCGCGAAAACGGGCGCCGACGTGCTTCGCGGCGACCTACAGGACCTCGAAGCCCTCCGAAAGGCCGCCGACGGCGCCGACGGTGTCGTCCACCTCGCCTTCGGCCACGACTTCAGCCGGATCGAAGAGTCGATCCGCACCGACGCGGCCCTTGTCGACGCGCTCGGCCCGGTGCTCGACGGCAAGCCGTTCATCGCCGCCTCGGGGACGCCGATCGTGGCCGGCGGGACCGCGACCGAACGGGACGACCCGGACGGCTTCGGGCCGGTCGCCGGCCGCATGGAGGTCGCCCGGTCGGTGCTGAAGACGGCGGAGCGGGGCGTGCGCGCGTCCGTCGTGCGGCTGCCGCGGTCGGTGCACGGCGAGGGGGATGAGCACGGTCTCGTCGCGCGGCTGATCGGCCTCGGCCGGGAGAAGGGCATCGCCGCGTACGTCGGCGACGGCGCGCAGCGCTGGCCCGCGGTGCACGTCGCCGACGCCTCGCACCTGTTCCGCCTCGCGCTGGAGCAGGCGCCGGCGGGCTCGGTGCTGCACGCGGTCGGCGACGAAGGCGTGGCGATCCGGGACGTCGCCGAAGTGGCCGGGCGCCGCCTCGGCCTGCCACCCACGTCGGTCGACGCCGGAGAACTCGGCTTCCTCGGGCCGCTCCTGGCGATCGACCAGCCCGCGTCCAGCAAGGAGACGCAGGCGCTGCTCGGCTGGCAGCCCACCCACCCGGGACTGCTCGACGACCTCGGAAACGGTTACTACGGCTGAAGAAGTGGGACAGCGCCGGCGGAGGTGGCGACAGTGACACCCCCGCCGGCGCCGGGTTCTACGCGATCGGCCGGTCCGTCGGCGCGATCGGGGCGGGCAGGACGTCCCGCCCGGTCAGGAAGGCGTCGACGCCGGCCGCGGCGCTGCGGCCCTCCGCGATCGCCCACACGATCAGGGACTGGCCGCGGCCCATGTCACCGGCCACGAACACGTTGTCCAGGCTCGTCTTGAACGCCTTGTCGCGGGCGACGTTGCCACGCGCGTCCAGCTCGACGCCGAGGTCTTCGACGAGGCCCTTCTTCTGCGGCCCGAGGAAGCCCATCGCCAGCAGGACGAGCTGCGCCGGCAGTTCCTTCTCCGAACCGGGCACCGGGACGAACTTGCCGCCCTCGTTGCGCACCTCGACCAGCTTCAACGCCCGCACGCGGCCGGCATCGTCACCCAGGAACTCCTGCGTGTTCACCGCGTACAGCCGCTCGCCACCCTCTTCGTGCGCCGAGGACACCCGGTAGATCATCGGGTACGTCGGCCACGGGTGCGCGTCCGAACGCGCCTCCGGCGGCTTCGGCATGATCTCCAGCTGCGTCACCGAACGCGCGCCTTGGCGGTGCGACGTCCCGACGCAGTCCGCGCCCGTGTCGCCGCCGCCGATGACCACGACGTCCAATCCCGAGGCGTCGAACGGAGACGCATCGAGGTCGCCCGAAGCGACCCGGTTGGCCGGCGGCAGGAACTCCATGGCCTGGTGGATGCCGTCGAGTTCGCGACCCGGGATCGGCAGGTCACGCCAGTCGGTCGCCCCGCCGGCCAGCACCACGGCGTCGTAAGAAGCCGTCAGCTCCGAAGCCGTGATGTCCTCGCCGACGTTCACCGACGTCCGGAACTCCGTCCCCTCGGCGCGCATCTGGTCGAGGCGCCGGTCGAGGCGGGACTTCTCCATCTTGAACTCGGGGATGCCGTAGCGCAGCAGCCCGCCGATCTTGTCGGCCCGCTCGAGGACCACGACGCTGTGGCCCGCGCGCGTGAGCTGCTGCGCCGCGGCGAGTCCCGACGGGCCGGACCCGACGACCGCGACCTTCTTGCCCGTGAGCGCGGACGGCGGCTGCGGGGTCACCCAGCCCTCGTCGAAGGCCCGGTCGACGATCGAGATCTCGACGCGCTTGATCGTCACCGGGTCGTCGTTGATGCCGAGCACGCACGCGGTTTCGCACGGCGCCGGGCACAGCGTGCCGGTGAACTCCGGGAAGTTGTTGGTCGCGTGCAGCCGTTCGATCGCCTGCTGCCAGTCTTCGCGCCAGGTCAGCGTGTTCCACTCGGGGATGAGGTTCCCGAGCGGGCAGCCCTGGTGGCAGAACGGGATCCCGCAGTCCATGCAGCGGCCGGCCTGCTTCTGCAGCTTCGTGGTGGCGAAGTCCTCGTAGACCTCTCGCCAGTCCATCAGCCGCAGGTCGACCGGACGGCGCTTCGGCTCTTCGCGGGTGGTGGTCAGAAAGCCCTTGGGGTCAGCCATGTGCGGCCTCCATGATCGCCTCGTTCACGTCGCGCCCGTCGCGCTCGGCCTGCACCTGGGCGGCGAGCACGCGCTTGTAGTCCTTCGGCATGACCTTCCCGAAGCGGTCGACGCCCGCGTCCCAGTCGGCCAGCAGTTCCCGCGCGACGGCGGATTCCGTTTCGTCGTAGTGCTTCTCGAGCGTCTCGCGCAGGAAGTCCGCGTCCTCGGAGTCGAGCGGGTCGAGGTCGACCATCTCCGGGTTGACGCGGTGCGCGGGCAGGTCCAGCACGTAGGCGATGCCGCCGGACATGCCGGCCGCGAAGTTGCGCCCGATCCCGCCCAGCACGACCATCCGGCCGCCGGTCATGTACTCGCCTGCGTGGTCGCCGACGCCTTCGACGACGGCCAGCGCGCCCGAGTTGCGCACGCAGAACCGCTCGCCGACCTTGCCGCGGATGAAGATCTCGCCGCTCGTGGCGCCGTAGGCGATGACGTTGCCGGCGATGATGTGGTCCTCGGCGGCGATGGTCGCTTCCTTCGGCGGCCGCACGATCAGCCGGCCGCCGGAGAGGCCCTTGCCGACGTAGTCGTTGCCGTCGCCGTAGAGCCGCAACGTGATGCCCTTGGGCACGAACGCGCCGAACGACTGGCCGGCGGTCCCGGTGAAGGTGACGTCGATGGTGTCGTCGGGCAGGCCTTCGCCGCCCCACCGCTTGGTCAGCTCCGAGCCGAGCATCGTGCCGACGGTCCGGTTGACGTTGCGGACGGGCAGTTCCAGCCGCACCTTGTCACCGGAGTTCAACGCGCCTTCGGCCAGCTGGATCAGCGTGTTGTCGAGCGCCTTCTCCAGGCCGTGGTCCTGCAGCGTCTGCTGCAGGCGCAGGCCCGCCGGGGCCATGTCGGGCACGTGGAAGATCGGCGACAGGTCGAGCCCGGCGGCCTTCCAGTGGTCGATCGCCTTGCGCTTGTCGAGGAACTCGGCGTGCCCGACCGCCTCGGCGATCGACCGGAAACCGAGCTCCGCCAGGTACTCGCGCACTTCCTGGGCGATGAACTCGAAGAAGTTGACGACGTATTCGGCCTTGCCGCTGAACTTCTCGCGCAGCTTCGGGTTCTGCGTCGCGACGCCCACCGGGCACGTGTCGAGGTGGCAGACGCGCATCATGATGCAGCCCGACACCACCAGCGGCGCGGTCGCGAAGCCGAACTCCTCGGCACCGAGCAGCGCGGCGACGACGACGTCACGCCCGGTCTTGAGCTGCCCGTCGGTCTGCACGACGATCCGGTCGCGCAGCCGGTTGGCCAGCAGCGTCTGCTGCGTCTCGGCCAGACCCAGCTCCCACGGGCCACCGGCGTGCTTGATGGACGACAGCGGCGACGCGCCCGTCCCGCCGTCGTGACCCGAGATGAGCACGACGTCGGCGTGCGCCTTCGAGACACCCGCCGCGACCGTGCCGACGCCGACCTCGGACACGAGCTTCACGTGGATGCGCGCGTTCGGGTTGGCGTTCTTGAGGTCGTGGATCAGCTGCGCCAGGTCCTCGATCGAGTAGATGTCGTGGTGCGGCGGCGGCGAAATCAGGCCGACGCCCGGCGTCGAGAACCGCGTCTTCGCGATCCACGGGTACACCTTCGCGCCGGGCAACTGCCCGCCTTCGCCGGGCTTCGCGCCCTGCGCCATCTTGATCTGGATGTCGTCGGCGTTGACGAGGTACTCGCTCGTGACGCCGAACCGGCCGGACGCGACCTGCTTGACCGCGGACCGGCGCTCGGGGTCGTAGAGCCGTTCCGGGTCTTCGCCGCCCTCACCGGTGTTCGACTTGCCGCCGAGGCGGTTCATCGCGATGGCGAGCGTCTGGTGCATCTCCATCGAGATCGACCCGTAGGAGATGGCGCCGGTGGCGAACCGCTTGACGATTTCCGAGACCGGCTCGACCTCCTCGATCGGCACCGGCGAGCGCTTGCCGTACTTGAAGTCGAACAGCCCGCGCAGCGTCAGCAGCTTCTCGGCCTGGTCGTCGACGGCCTTCGTGTACTCCTTGAAGACGTCGTACTTCCCGGCCCGCGTGGAGTGCTGCAGCTTGAACACCGTCTGCGGGTTGAACAGGTGCGGCTCGCCTTCGCGCCGCCACTGGTAGTCCGCGCCCGTTTCCAGCTCGCGGTGGGTGGCCCGGACGCCGTCGGCCGGGAACGCGTACTCGTGCCGCTTCGCGACCTCGTCGGCGAGGGTCTCGAAACCGATGCCGCCGAGGCGGGACGTCGTGCCGGCGAAGCAGGTGTCGATGACCTCTTCGCCGAGCCCGACGGCCTCGAAGATCTGCGCGCCGGTGTAGGACGCGACGGTCGAGACGCCCATCTTGGACATCGTCTTGCGGACGCCCTTGCCGAGCGCCTTGATCAGGTTGTACGTCGCTTCCTTCGGCGTGACCCCGGGGATCAGGCCCTGGTGGGCCATCTCCTCGACGGTCGCCATCGCCAGGTACGGGTTCACCGCGGCGACGCCGTAGCCGATGAGCAGCGCGATGTGGTGCACCTCGCGCGCGTCGCCGGCCTCGACGATGAGGCCGACCTGCGTGCGCGTCTTCTCGCGGACGAGGTGGTGGTGCACCGCGCCGGTCAGCAGCAGCGAGGGGATCGGGGCGTGGTCTTCGTCGACCCCGCGGTCGGACAGCACGATCAGCCGCGCGCCGTCTTCGATCGCCTCGGACACCTCGGCGCGGATCTCGTCGAGCCGCTTGACGAGCGCGTCGCCGCCGCCGTGGACGTTGTAGCGGCCGAGCACCGTGACGGCCTGGAACTCCGGCAGGTCGCCGTCGTCGTTGACGTGCACCAGCTTGGCGAGCTGGTCGTTGTCGAGCACCGGGAACGGCAGCACGATCCGGCGGCACGACGACGCGTTGCCGTCGAGCAGGTTCGGCTCGGCGCCGATCTGCGTGCCCAGCGCGGTGACGAGCTCCTCGCGGATGGCGTCCAGCGGCGGGTTCGTCACCTGGGCGAAGAGCTGGATGAAGTAGTCGAAGATCAGCCGCGGCCGGCTGGACAGCGTCGCGATCGGCGAGTCGTTGCCCATCGAGCCGATCGGCTCCGCGCCGGTGCGGGCCATCGGCTCGAGGATGGCTTCGAGCTCTTCCTCGGTGTAGCCGAACGCCTGCTGACGGCGGACGAGCGCCGCGTGCAGCGGGACTTCGCGGTCGCGCTCGGGCAGGTCCTCCAGGTGCAGGAGGCCGGCCTCGACCCACTCGTCGTACGGGTGCGCGGTGGCCAGCTCGGTCTTGACCTCTTCGTCCTCGATGATCCGGCCCTCGGCGGTGTCCACGAGGAACATCCGTCCGGGCTCGAGGCGTCCCTTCCGGACGATCGTCGCCGGGTCGATGTCGAGCACGCCGACCTCGGAGGCGAGCACGACGAGGCCGTCGTCGGTCACCCAGTAGCGGCCGGGGCGCAGGCCGTTGCGGTCGAGCACCGCGCCGATCTGGGAGCCGTCGGTGAACGCGACGAGCGCCGGCCCGTCCCACGGCTCCATCAAAGTCGAGTGGAACTCGTAGAAGGCGCGTCGCGCCGGGTCCATCTCCTGGTGGTTCTCCCAGGCTTCCGGGATCATCATCAGCACGGCGTGGGGCAGCGAGCGGCCGCCGAGGTGCAGCAGTTCCAGCACCTCGTCGAAGGAGGCCGAGTCGCTGGCGCCGCGCGTGATCACCGGGTAGACGCGCTTGAGGTCGCCCGGGATCAGGTCGGTTTCGAGGAGGGCCTCGCGGGCGTCCATCCAGTTGCGGTTGCCGCGCAGGGTGTTGATCTCGCCGTTGTGCGCGACGTAGCGGTACGGGTGCGCCAGCGGCCACGACGGGAAGGTGTTGGTGGAGAAGCGGGAGTGCACCAGGCCGATGGCGCTGGTGACGCGCTCGTCGGTGAGGTCGGCGAAGAAGCGCTCGACCTGCGGCTCGGTGAGCATTCCTTTGTAGACGATCGTGCGCGAGGACAGCGACGGGAAGTACACGTCGTCCTCGACGAGTTCGTGCTCGGCGCGCTTGCGGACGCAGAACGCGCTGCGCTCGATGTGCAGCGGGTCCGAGTGCTCCGGCTTCGGGCGGCGCGCGGTGAGGAACAGCTGCGTGAAGTGCGGCATGGTCTCGGCCGCGGTCGGCCCGCAGTGCTCGGTGTGCACCGGCAGCTCGCGCCAGCCGAGGACGCGCATGTCCTCCTCGGCGGCGATGCGCTCGATGGTCGTCATGGCCCGGCCGCGGCGCTTTTCGTCCTGCGGCAGGAAAGCCGTGCCGACGGCGTAGGTGCCCGGCTCGGGCAGCTCGAAGTCCACGACCTCGCGGTAGAACTCGTCCGGGATCTGGATCAGCAGCCCGGCGCCGTCGCCGGTGTCGGGTTCGGCGCCGCGAGCCCCGCGATGTTCCAGGTTGCGCAACGCGACCAGGGCCTTGGCGACGATCGAATGATCTCGGCGGCCGGTCAGGTCGGCGACGAAGGCGACACCGCAGGCGTCGTGTTCGTAGTCGCTCCGGTAGAGGCCCTCGGCCTCGGCGTTGCTGAGCTGCTGCCCCGCCGGGGGCAGGGAACGGGCACGGTGGGTCACGGCTGGCCGCCTCCCAAGGCGTTGGCGCGACCGGTACTCACCTCATCGAGTGGTTCGAGCTGAACCGGTTAACGAAGTGGTCCGGTACCGCGATGGTCAGTCGAGAACAGTTGCTGTTGTCGGCGTCGGTCGTGTCTGCGCTGTCGGTGTCACAGTGCAAGATGCCGCGAGGTACCGGCCGAGCGTCGATGCTCGGAGACCGGACGCGGGTCATCTGGGAGGCCGCACAACACTGGGCAGCCGAACATGTCGGGTGCTGCGTGCGCGCACGGACCGGCCACTGTGGTGGGGGCCGGTCAGAGCGCGCGGTGTTACTCCCGGGTTCGCCGGGTCTTATGACGATAGTGTGAATTCGCTGTTATCGACATACGTCGTTGCGCCCGGGTGGGAAATGCCACGGTTGCGTTGACGAGGCCCAGGGTAGTCCCATATGCCGGGCCGTCTCTCCCGAGTATCGGTCAAAGTAGGCGCTGACCTGCGAAAACGTCTGTCGCAAGTGGTCTGGGGCGCGTGGTGCGGTGCCCTGCCGGGGTGAGAAGCTGGCTGCATGGCGGACTCGTCCGATGACTGATCGTTATCTCTCCGTGGCTCGTTCCGGCGTCCACGAGCTCGAGATCAAGCGCTCGCGGTTCCTCTGCGCCGTTGCCCCGGTGACGTCGGAGGAGGCGGCGCGCGAGTTCATCGCGGCCCGCCGCTGGGCCGATCCGGGTGCGCGGCACCACTGCCACGCGTTCGTTTTGGGTGCTGACGGGCGAACCCGGCGGTCCAGTGACGACGGTGAGCCGGCCGGCACCGCGGGCACGCCGATGCTGGAGGTGCTGCGACGGCGTGAGCTGACCGACACGGTCGCGGTCGTCACGCGCTACTTCGGCGGGGTGCTGCTGGGCGCGGGCGGGCTGATCCGCGCGTACGGTCAGTCCGTTTCGGACGCTCTGGAAGTTGTTGGTGTACTAGAACACCGGCGTCTCAGGCTCGTCGAGGTGGCCGTGAGTTACGACCGGGCGGGCCGGCTCGAGAACGACCTGCGCGCGTCGTCGTACTTGGTGCACGCGACCCGCTTCGACGAACTCGCGCGCTTCGAGATCGGATTGGCGCCGGGGGAGGGGCCGGCTTTCGAGGGGTGGCTGGCGGACTTGACGAACGGTGAGGCGTCGACGACCGAACTCGGCGACCACTGGGTGGTGGGCTGAAGGCCAGTGGTCCACCGCCGCCGCGTGGTCCGGTCCGGAACCGCTTGGCGCGCAACGGACTTTCGGCGCTTCCGCCCGAGGGTCCTTCCGTGGCACCATGTCGTGCCACCGAGTTCCGGTACCACCTCGATCACCCGAACGTTGTCAGCGTCGCTTGCTCCGAGCTGACAACGTTGTCACCACCTGCTTCGCCCGCCCGACAACGTTGTCGCCCAGCGGAAAGCGCGTGCGGCAAGGAGAGGAAAGGTTCATGTCCGGACCATTCGCCAGACGGCTGCGCACGGCCGTGCTCGCGGCCGCCGTCGTCGCCGGGGGCGTGGGGCTCGTCGCGCCGCCCGCCGGCGCCGCCACGCTGGCCCTTACGCAGTACGTGAATCCCTTCATCGGCACGGACAACAGCAACTCGCCGAACCCGGTTCCCGGCGGGGCTGGCGGCAGCACGTACCCCGGTGCCGTGGTGCCGTTCGGCATGGTGCAATTCAGCCCGGACACCCCGACCGCGTCGCCGTCCGGGTACCGCTACGCCGACACCAGCATCGAAGAGTTCAGCCTCACCCACTTCAACGGCGCCGGCTGCGCCAACAACGAAGACCTCGGCCTGCTGCCGATCACCGGCGCGATCGGGACTTCGCCGGGCACCGGCTGGACCGGCTACGCGGGCCGCTACACGAAAGCGAACGAGTCGGCCGCGCCCGGCTACTACAAGAACAAGCTCGACAACTACAACACGACCGTCGAACTTTCGGCGACCAAGCGGTCCGGCTTCATGAAGCTGACCTACCCCACCACGACGTCCGCGCGGCTGCTCGTCAACACCGGCCGCAGCGCCACGGGCAACCGCAACGGTTCGATCGCCATCAACGGCAGCCAGCTCACCGGTTCGGTGACCGGCGGCGGCTTCTGCGGTTCGTCGAAGACCTACCAGATCTTCTACGTGATCCAGTTCGACCGCGCGCCCAGCGGGTTCGGCACCTGGCTCGGTGGCACGGTGAGCGCCGGGTCGTCGAGCACCAGCGGCACGAACTCGGGCGGTTACGTCACCTTCGACACCTCCAGCAACACCACCGTGCAGGCGAAGGTCGGCATCTCGTTCGTCAGCCTCGCGGGCGCGCAGGCGAACCTCGCCGCCGAGAACCCCGGCTTCGACTTCGCCGGCATCCGCGGCGCGGCCGACACGAGCTGGAACACCATCCTCAACCGCGTCCAGGTGACCGGGGGCGCGACGGCGGACCTCCAGAAGTTCTACACGGCGCTGTACCACGTCTTCCAGAACCCGAACATCGCCAGCGACACGAACGGCCAGTACCGCGGGTTCGACCAGGCGATCCACACGGCGTCGCACACCGTCTACCAGAACTACTCCGGCTGGGACATCTACCGGTCGTGGGCCGCGCTGATCGGGTTGGTGGCGCCGGCGGAAGCGAGCGACATCGCGAAGTCGATGGTGCTCGACGGCCAGCAGGGCGGGCTGCTGCCCAAGTGGTCGCACAACAGCAACGAGCACTTCGTGATGACCGGTGACCCCGGGCCGATCATCGTGGGCAGCATGTACGCCTTCGGCGTCCGCGGCTTCGACACCGCGGCGGCGTTGACGTTGATGGACAAGAGCTCCAACGGCGGAACCCAGCAGGGACAGGCCATCCGCGGCCGTCAGTCCGGGTACGTCAGCCGGCACTACGTCACCGAGGACCCGTCCGACTCGCTCGAGTACTCGGCGTCGGACTTCGCGGTGGCGCAGTTCGCGAAAGCCTTGGGCGACACCACGAAGTACAACACCTACATGCAGCGCGCCCAGTGGTGGCAGAACGTGTACGGCCCCGACTCGGGCTACATCCAGCCGCGCGGCGGCGACGGGAACTGGGCGTGGCCGGTCGTGCCGTCGAGCAACAGCGGCTACACCGAGGGCAACCCGTCGCAGTACACGTGGATGGTGCCCTACAACTACCAGGGCCTGATCAACCTGATGGGCGGCCGCCAGACCGCCGTCCAGCGGCTGGACCACCACTTCACCCAGCTCAACGGCGGCCTCACCCAGCCGTACTTCTACATCGGCAACGAGCCCGAGCACGGCGTGCCGTGGGCGTACAACTACGCCGCCCACCCGCAGGGCGCGAGCTCCGCGGTCCGGCGCGTGATGAACGAGTCGTTCACCACCGGCCCGGGCGGTCTGCCGGGCAACGACGACCTCGGCGCGACGTCGGCGTGGTACGTCTTCGCCGCGCTGGGCATGTACCCGGCGACGCCCGGCGCGGACGTCCTGGCCCTGCACGGCCCGCTGTTCCCGTCGGCGTCGATCATCCGGCCCAGCGGGACGATCACGATCACCGGCTCCGGCGCGGGCCAGGGAGCGCAGTACGTGCAGAGCCTGAGCGTCAACGGGACCGCGACGACCAAGTC
Source organism: Amycolatopsis sp. NPDC098790 (assembly GCF_044759945.1). Taxonomy (NCBI): domain Bacteria; kingdom Bacillati; phylum Actinomycetota; class Actinomycetes; order Pseudonocardiales; family Pseudonocardiaceae; genus Amycolatopsis; species Amycolatopsis sp. NPDC098790. Next base: position 137,938 of record NZ_JBIWAI010000004.1, on the reverse strand, counting down.
GTGGATCCGCTACGGCGACATCGCGGGCGCGTCGACGCTGAACTACACGATGGGCTCGTCGGCGAGCTCGTGGGGCACGAGCACCGCGGACGTCCCGCCGTCGTACAACGACGGGTTCACGCCGCCGCCTGCCGCGCCGGAGCTGGGCACGAACCTGGCCCAGGGCAAGGCGGCCACGGGCTCGGCGCCGTGCAACTCGGCCGAGGCGCCGGCCCTCGCCGTCGACGGCAGCGTGGCGAACAACAGCAAGTTCTGCTCCCTGGCGGCGACCAAGTACCTCCAGGTCGACCTGGGGTCGGCGCAGAACGTGTCGTCGTTCGTGGTCAAGCACGCGGGCCTGGGCGGTGAGACGACCGGCTGGAACACCGGCGCGTTCACGATCCAGACGTCGACCGACGGCAGCACGTGGACGACGGTCGCGTCCGTGAGCGGCTCGCGGGCCAGCCGCACGTACCACCCGATCGCGACGCGGTCGGCGCGGTACGTGAAGCTGAACCTGACCACGCCGACGAACAACGGCGACGGCGCGGCGCGGATCTACGAGTTCGAGGTCTACCGCTGACCCACCGGTCGTGAGTGGGAAACAGGGTTGGAACACTGTTTCCCACTCACGACCGAGCCGCGGCAGACCACTCCTCGCGGGTGATGGCGTACTCGACTTCGCCGTGCTCGCTGCCCGGAGCGCGCTCGTGCTCCGGGAACTCCTCGAAGTACGTGCGGACGAACCGCATCCCCAGTTTCTCCATCACCCGCCGTGACCGCTTGTTCACCGTCATGGTGAACGCCGTCACGCGGGTGACCCCCAGTTCGGTGAAGCCCTTCGCGAGCAGGGCCGCCGAGCCTTCGGTTCCGTAGCCCTTGCCCCACGCCTTCCGGTGCAGCCGGTACCCCAGCTCCGGCTCGTCCGGTGGATCTTGCGGGCGCGGGCGGAAATGGAACCACCCCAGGAAATCGCCGGTGCTCTTCTCGATCGCCGCCCAGAACCCGTAACCGGGGAAACGCTCGTAGTAACCGAGGAACGCGGGAAGATCGAGTGAGACGATCTCGGTGCGATCCGCCGGCTGTCCCCCATTGAGGTACTTCATCACGGCCGGGTCGTCGTAGAGCTCGAAGAGTGCGTCGGCGTCGTTCTCGGTGAACCGGCGGAAGATCAGCCGCTCGGTTTCGAGGAATACGTGCATCGGGTGATGCTGGCAGTAACCCCAGTGTGTGGCAACGCGATTACGCGGCGATGGCGAGGACCTCGCCCAGCGCCAGCGAGCCGGCCTCGGTGAGCACGGCGGCAACCCGCTCGCCGCACTTGCCGGGGTGGGCAGGCGCGATCAGGCCGAGCCGCGCGAGTCGGTGCACGGTGGACTGGTCGCAGCAGCTCAGGCCGTCGATGAACAGGTCGGGCTCGCAGCTGCAGCTGATCTCGGCGTGGCCCCCGGCCACGGCTCTCAACGTGGCCCGCTCACGGTGGTTCAGTTCCGTTGTCATGGCGGTGCCTCCTTCCCGTCGGGACTCATCAGACCACTCACCACCGACATTTTCCGCCTCCGAGGGTGCGAACCGGGGGATTTAGGGGAAACACTTAGGGGTGGCGTGTCGCGTCTTCTCGGGTGACTCCCGGATACCCCGCGCCGAGTGGTTCAATCGTCGTCTTCCGCAGGTGCCGGAAAACGATCGACGTGCGGAAGCCGACGATCTCCCGGCGCAACGCGAGCCGGTCGGCGAGGAACGCGTGGAGCGCGTCGATGTCCGGTGTCGTGACTTCGATCAGGAAATCGTCACTCCCCGCGGTCACGTACACCGAGAGCACCTCCGGCAGCTGGGCGATCGACCGCTGGAACTCGTCGATGACCGCCCGGCTCAGCGGCCGCACCTGCGCCGCGACCAGCGCTCGGACGCCGCGGTTGAGGCTCGGCAGGTCGATGTCGGCGTGGTACCCGCGGATCACGCCGCGTTCGCGCAGCAGCCGGATGCCCTCGAGGCACGTCGAGGGGGCGATGCCGACCTTCCGGGCGATGTCGCGGTTGGTCTGCCGCGCGTCTTCCTGCAGGTGCCGCACGATCGCCGAATCAAGTTCGTCCAGCACGCCGTCCTCCGTGTCCTTGCCGAATTTCGTTCGGCGGTGACTCCGTACCGCCGATGTTCACCCTAACTTCGGTCGGCATGACCGCACATGAGCAGCTCGTGGCCCGCCGGGGCCGTCGATCCGGCATCACCACCCTGGTCGCGATCCATTCGACCGCCCTCGGTCCCGCCGTGGGCGGCTGCCGCTTCAAGCCGTACGCCACGCTCGAAGAAGCCGTCGGCGACGTCCTCCGCCTGTCGGAGGCGATGACGGCGAAGTGCGCCGTCGCGGGGCTGGCGTTCGGCGGCGGCAAGAGCGTCATCGCGCCGGAGCCCGGGCGCGTCCTCTCGCCGGCCGAGCGCCGGGACGTCCTGCTCGACCACGCCGACCTGGTCGCCGACTTCGGCGGCGCCTACCTGGCCGGCCCGGACGTCGGCACCGGCCCGGCCGACATGCTGGTGCTGCGCGAGGTCTCGGCGTTCGCGTTCTGCACGCCCGAGTCGGCGGGCGGAACCGGTTCCTCCAGCGGCCCGACGGCGGTGGGTGTGCTCGCCGCGCTCCGGGCCGCGGCCGGCACGGCGGACTTCACCGGACGCCGCGTGGTGATCAGCGGCTACGGCTCGGTCGGTGCCCACCTCGCGGCGAGCCTGCACGCCGGCGGCGCGGACGTCGTCGTCTCGGACATCGACCCGGCCAAGCGGGCCGGCGCGGAGAACCAGGGCCTGACGTGGGTCGAGCCGGAGAAGGCGCTCACGTTGACGGCCGACGTGGTGATCCCGGCGGCGGTCGGCGGCGTGCTCAGCCCCGAGACGGTGGCCCGGCTCGACACGCCGCTGGTCGTCGGCCCGGCGAACAACCAGCTGACCGACGACGCCGTCGCGGACGAACTCGCGGCGCGCGGCATCCTGTGGGTCCCGGACTACGTGGCGAGCGCGGGCGGGATCCTCTACACGCTGTCCCGCGAGGCGGAGGGCCTCGACCACGAGGACGCGCTGGCTCGCGTCGAGACGATCGAGCAGACCGTCACGGACCTGTTGAACGCGGCGAGGGCCAACGCGACCACCCCGTTGCGGGAGGCGGCCGCGTTGGCCGAGCGCCGGCTCACTTCTGGTGCGGTGCCACGTACTCCTTGGCCTCCGGTGCCTCGAACAGCGGCTTGACGTACTTGACGCCGCCCTCGGCCGAGGCGTCCGGGGTGGCCGCGTAGACCTGGCGCGTCGCCGGCGTTCCCGGCTTCGAGAAGTCGAGCGCCGCGACCAGGTCGTCCGTGTTCGCCGAGGTCGTCTGCTTCAGCGCCGCCGAAATGCCGTCGCGGGTGAGGTCCTTGTTGTCGCAAGCCTTCTTCAGCACCGCGCCCCAGACCTCGCCCACCGCGTAGCCGTAGGGGACGCCGCCGTTCGGGGTTTCCTTGTACGCCGCCTTGTACTTCGCCGCGACGTCCTTGGCCTTCGGCAGGTCGGCCGAGAACGGCACGCTGCTCGCCACGATCGTCAGCTTGTCCAGCGCGCCCGCGGCGGGGCTCTTCAGCAGCTGCGGGTCGAACGTCGGGTTGTTGCCCAGCACCGGCACGTTCAGCCCGAGCGCCTTGTTCGCCGCGACCGCCGACCCGGTCTGGGCGGGCGTGGTGGTCAGCGCGATCAGCTTGACGCCGGCGCCCTTGAGGCCGGTGACGACGTTGGTGAGGTCGCTGTCGGTCGAGGTGATCTTCACTTCCTTGACCGTCAGGTTGTGCTTCTTCGCGTAGAACTGCGAGCCGCGCAGGCCGTTCTTGCCGTACTCGCCGTCGATGTACACGTGCCCGATCGTGTCGCCGTCCTTGAGCAGTCCCTGCTCCTGCAGGTACGCCAGGCCGTCTATGATCTCGAGGTCGTACGTCGTCCCGACGATCATCACGTACGGGTTGTCCAGCAGCTCCGACGACCACGACGCGGGCGCCGCGACCGCCTTGTCGGTCGCCAGGTTCTGCTTCAGCGCGGCCACCACCGGCGAGCCGAGCAGCTGCACGAACCCGAGCACCTTCGGCTCGATCTGCGGGTACAGCGTCTTCGCCGTGTCGGCCTTGTAGCCGTGGTCGACCTCTTCGAGCTTGACCTGGCGCCCGCAGACGCCGCCGGCGGCGTTGAAGTCCTTGGCCCACAGCTCGTTGCCCTGCGTGACGCCGAGCCCGAGGTTCTTGAAGACACCGGACTTGTCGGTCATCACGCCGAGGGTGACCTCGGAAGCCGTCACCCCCTTGCCGGTCTTGACGCCGGAGCTGTCCGGGCCCGACGAGCCCGCGTCGCCCGCTTTCGTGCTGCACGCGGAGAGGACGAGGACGGCCGCCAGCGCCGCCGCCAGGTGTGTGCGTTTCATGGTTCCTCCGGGGGTTGACGGCGGGAACGGGTGAGCCGGCGGCCGATCGCGGCGAGGCCGCCGGGCTCGAAGAGGACGACGAGGATGATCGCGGCGCCGTAGACGAACGAGCTGACCAGGATCGGGGTCAGCGCGCCGTCGCCGGTGCCGGAGAACCAGCCGAGGTCGGCCGAGTACAGGGCCAGTACCTGCGGCAGCCCGTTCACGATCAGCGCACCGACCAGCGCGCCGGAGACCGAGCCCAGCCCGCCGATGATGACCATCGCGAGGTAGGCGATGGACACGTTGATGCCGTACGTGCCGTACTCGCTTTCGTCCGGCTTGAGGATGTCGAACCACAGCACGGTCATCGCACCGGCGAGGCCGCCGTAGGCCGACGAGACGGCGAACGCGCCCGCCTTCGCCCGCAGCACGCTGACGCCCATCACCGCGGCCGCGGCCTCGTTGTCGCGCACGGCCCGCCACGAGCGTCCGACGCGGCCCCGGACGGCGCCGCGCGCGATCACGAACGCCAGCACGGTCAGCAGCAGGAACAGGTACCACGTCCGTTCGGCCTGCCGGATCGGCACGCCCAGCACGGTGATTTCGGGACCGTCGTTGGTGAACGGGAAGCCGAACAGCGAGAACGGCGCCGGCGCGCGCCCGGTCGAGGTCCCGCCGGTCAGCTCCTCCGCCGACTGTCCGAAGTAGAGCCCGAGGAACACCAGCGCCAACGAGGCGACGCCGAGGTAGATCCCGCGCAGCCGCCCGGCGACCGGGGCGAAGGCGAGGCCCAGCAACGCCGCGACGGCCACCGCGCCGAGCAGCGACAGGCCGGGGTCGAGGCCGAACCCGATCACGCGGTCGTCGCCGGTCGGTCCGGAAAGGACGGTGTAGCCGGTGGCCCCGGCGAGCAGGAAGAACGCGTGGGCCAGGGAAAGCTGCCCGGCCTGCCCGACCACGAGCGTCAGCCCGATCGCGCCGACCCCGCCGATCATCATGTACTGCCCGGCCTTCAGCCAGGCGGCGTCGAGGTAGAGCGGCAGGGCGAGCAGGACGACCAGCAGCGCGAGCCAGGCCGCGGTGCGCACGAGCCTGCCCCAGTCGCGGCGCGGTGGCGGCGCGGCTTCGACGGCCGGTGGGGTGTCCACTTCGGACACGGCGCTGTCAGACACGCGTTCGCTCCCTCGTGCCGAACAGCCCCGAGGGCCGCACCACCAGTACCACCAGCATCACCAGGAAGACCGCGCTCTTCGAGAAGTCGAACGAGACGTACTGCGCGGAGAGCGCTTCCACGATCCCGACGACCAGGCCGCCGACCACCGCGCCCGCCGTCGAGTCGAGGCCGCCGAGGATCGCCGCGGGGAACGCGGCCAGCGCGATCGAGTGCGTCCCGCGCGAGAGGCCGGCGCCGGAGAAGTCCTGCGTCGCGATGAACAACACGGCCACGCCGGCCAGCAGCCCGGCGACGAGCCACGCGGTCGCGGTGACCCGCGAACTGCGGATGCCCATCAACGCCGCGGCTTCCCGGTTCTCCGCCTGCGCCCGCATCGCCACGCCCCAGTTCGAGTACTTGAAGGCCAGCCAGAACGCCGTGATGAGCACCGCGGCGACGACCAGCGCGACCAGGTGCGTGCGGAACAGCGTGATCCCGCCGAGCTGGAACGGCTTCGCGTCCCAGGCGTCGCCGAGGAAGGGCAGCGTGACGCCGAGACGGCGGACGATCTCCTCGGTGACGATCACGTCGACGCCGATGGTGAGCAGCGCCAGGCTGTTCGCGTCGGCGTGGCGCGACCGCGACAGCAGCAGCCGCTCGACGGCCAGGCCGAGCACCCCGGCCGCGACGATGCCGACCAGCGACGCGCCGACCCAGCCCAGCGCGTCCCGCGTCACGACGACGAGGTAGCCGCCGAAGAGCACGAGCGAGCCGTGCGCGAAGTTGACCACCTCGGTGGCCTTGAAGATGATCACGAACCCCAGCGCCAGCAACGCGAACACCGCGCCCTTGCCGAGGCCGTTCACCACGAGCTGCAGGAAAGTGTTCACGCCGCCTCCGTGCCGAGGTAGGCCTTGATGACGTCCGGGTCGGACTGGACCTGCGCCGGGGTGCCGTCGGCGATGCGCCTGCCGAAGTCGAGCACCGTGACCCGGTCGGCGATGCCCATCACCAGGCCCATGTCGTGTTCGACGAGCAGGATCGAGATGCCGAGCTCGGCGCGGATCCCGCTGATCGTGCCGGCCAGCTCCGCGGTCTCCGCCGCGTTCATCCCGGCCGCGGGCTCGTCGAGCAGGAGCAGCACCGGTTCGACGGCCAGCGCGCGGGCGAGGTCGACGCGCTTGACGACGCCGTAGGGCAGCGCGCCGACGGGGGCGTCGACGACCGCGCCGAGGCCCAGGAACGCGCAGATCTCGCGGGCGCGTTCGGCGTGCCGGCGTTCGGCGCGGACCGTCCACGGCAGCCGCAGCCCGACTTCGAGGAACCCGCCGCGGGTCAGCGCGTGCCGGCCGAGCATGACGTTGTCCAGCACGGTGGAGCCGGCCGAGAGCGCGGCGTTCTGGAACGACCGCCCGACGCCGAGCCGGGCGAGCTTGTGCGGCGCGAGCCCGGTGAGATCGGTGTCGCCGAGCCGCACGCGGCCTTCGTTGGCCCGGTACAGGCCGCTGATCACGTTGAAGCAGCTGGACTTCCCGGCGCCGTTGGGCCCGATCAGCGCGTGCAGCGAGCCGGGGGTGACGGTGAAGCTCACGCAGTCGAGGGCGCGGATCCCGCCGAAGCGCAGGGAAAGGCCTTCGACACCCAGCTCCGGCGGCGTCATCCGGCCCACCTCGACAGCGTCCGGCCGGCCAGCTGCTCGCGCGCCTGCTCGGCTTCGGCGTCGGCGGTCTCCTGCGACTCGGCGTGCCCGCCGAGGTAGAGCCGCCGGACGTCCTGGCTGGCGGACAGCTCGGCGGCCGTCCCGGCCAGCGCCACCCGGCCGACCTCCAGCACGACGGCGTGGTGGGCGACGTTCAGCGCCATCACGGCGTTCTGCTCGACCAGCACCACGGCGGTGCCCTGCTCGTGGATCTCGCGGATGGTCCGGCCGATCTGTTCGACGATCTTCGGCGCGAGGCCCAGCGACGGCTCGTCGAGCAGCAGCAGCTTCGGCGCGGACATCAGGGCCCGGCCGATCGCGAGCATCTGCTGCTCGCCGCCGGACAGCAGCCCGGCGCGCTGCTTGGCGCGTTCGGTGAGCACCGGGAACAGCTCGTCGACGCGCTCGCGGGCCGCGGTCCGTTCGGCGGCGGTCCGGGCACCGATGCCGCCGGCCCGCAGGTTCTCCTCGACGGTCATCCGCGCGAAGACCTGCCTGCCCTCGGGCACGCCGACGACGCCGAGCCGGACGATCCGGGCGGGGTCGAGCTTGCCGAGCGCGTGGCCGTCGTAGCGGATCTCGCCGGCGTCGACGGCGCCCCGGTGCATCCGGAGCGTGCCCGAGACCGCCCGCAGCAGGGTGGACTTCCCGGCGCCGTTGCTGCCGAGCACGGCGAGGACGCCGTCGGCGGAAACGTCGAGGTCGACGCCGTGCAGGGCGGGGGTGGACCGGCCGTAGCGGACCCGCAGGCCACGCACGGTCAGCACGGACTCACTCCAGGACGCAAGAGGCCTCCTCCACTCGTGTGACGTGAGTCACCGTCGGTGGCGGTCATCCTGCGATCAGGCGGGGCTCCCGGACACCCCCACGTGGAGACCCCGCAGGCTACGAAACGGACACGGCGGACTCCCGGAGCGCGGCGAACACCTCGGGTGAAGTCGTGCATTCGCCCAGGCGGACCGGCTTGCGGTCGCCGTGGAAGTCACTTGAGCCCGTGGCGAGCAATCCCAGGTCCGCGGCTACCTCACGCAGCCGGGCCCGGACTTCCGGCGGCTGCTCGGGGTGGTCGACTTCGATCCCGGCGAGACCGACCGAAGCGAGCGAGGCTAGCTGCGCCTCGGAAACCGAAGCGCGCCGCTTGACCGACCGCGGATGCGCCAGCACCGCGACACCGCCGGCCGCGCGGACCAGCGCGATCGCGTCCACAGTGGACAGCACGTGCTTCGGCACGTCCGCCCGGCCGCCGTCGGCGATCCAGTCGGCCGTGAAGGCGTCGGTGATGCCCACGGCGGCCAGCGCCGCGGCGATGTGCGGCCGTCCCAGCGGCGCTCCCGCCGCGATCGCCTCGACCTGCGCCAGGGTGATCGGCGCGCCCAGCTCGCGGCAGCGTTCGACCATCCGCACCCCGCGGCGGACGCGGTCGGTGCGGATCAGCTCCAGCTCACCGGCCAAGGGCGCGTGCAAAGGATCGACGAACAGGCCGAGCAGGTGGACCTCGAACTCGTCGAGCCGGCACGAGATTTCGACGCCGGGAACGAGTTCCACGGTCGAGGCAGCGGAAGCCGCGGCCAGGCCGGCGAAGGTGTCGTGGTCGGTGAGCGCCAGCACGGTCAGCCCGGCTTCGGCGGCCAGCCGGGGCAGCTCGGACGGCGGCGTCGTCCCGTCCGAAGCCGTGCTGTGCGTGTGGAGGTCGATCGTCACCCGGCCGAGGATCTCACAGCAGCCCGGCCTCGCTGGCCTTCCCGATCGCCTCGACGCGGTTGCGCGCGCCGAGCTTGTGCAGCGCCGACTGCAGGTACGTCTTGACCGTGTTGCGCGCCAGCCCCGTCGACTCCGCGATCTCCGGGTTCGTCTGGCCCTGCGCGGCGAGCCGCAGCACCTCGTACTCGCGGCGGGTCAGGCCGCTGCGGGCCAGCGCGTCCGACCGCTGCCCGGCGTCGGGCAGGATCCGCGGGTCGACGACGCGCTCGCCGCGCAGGACCCGCCGCAGCTCGGTCACCAGCTGCGCGCCGGCGGCGTCCTTGAGCAGGCAGCCGTGCGCCCCCGACTCCAGCGCGGCCAGCACGCCCTGGTGGTCGCCGTGCGCGGTGAAGACGACGATCTTGCCGTCCGGGTGCACGCGCCGCAGCTCGGTGACGACCTCCGGCGCGAGCATGTCCGGCAGGCGCAGGTCGAGCAGGATCACGTCCGGCGCCAGCGCCGCGACCCGCTCGATCGCCAGCCGCCCGGACTCCGCGGAGCCGACCACGCTCAGGCACGGGTCCGAGCGCAGCAGCAGCGTCACGCCGTCGCGGACCACCGGGTGGTCGTCGACGACGAACACGGTCGCGGGCGTCACGGCCGTACCAGCGGCACCCACGCACGCAGGGTGCAGCCGTCGTCGTCATCGCGGACGAGGCTGACCCGCCCGCCGAGCCGCAGGGCGCGCCCGGTCAGCGTCCGCAGGCCCATGCCGGTGCCCGGGACGGGTTCGCCGCCGGTGCCGTCGTCGGCGACGACCACCTGGACGCCGTCCTCGCTGGGCAGCAGGCTCACGATCACCGACGACGCTCCGGCGTGCTTCTCGACGTTGAGCAGCCCTTCGCGGACCGCGGCGACCAGCAGCGCGGTCCGTTCGGCGTCCAGCGGTGGCACCGCCGCGAGCTGCACGAACCGGGCCGGGACACCGCAGCGCGCCTGGAACGAGCGGCAGTGCTCGGCCAGCTCGACCGGCAGCGCCCGCTCCGGGCTGGACTCCGACAGCGCCAGCAGCGACTCCCGCAGCGCGCCGGCCGCCGCCGAGACGTCGCCCTCCAGCCGGCGTAGCCGCGCCTCCAGGGCGGGGTTGCCGTAGGCGTCCGAGTGCAGGTCGCGCACCTGGACGCCGATGGAGAACAGCAGCGCGCCGACCGAGTCGTGCAGCGCGCTCTGCATCCGCAGGCGTTCGCCGGCCACCGCGGCCGTCCGGTCGGTCTCGGCGACCTTCGCCAGCTGCAACGCCGTCCCGGCCTCGCAGGCGACCTCCTCCATCCGCCGGACGGCGTCGTCGCCGAAGTCGGCGGGCTCGCGCATGGCCGCGTAGGCGATGGCGACGGTCTCGCCGCGCGCGACGATCGGGACGGCGAGCATCGCGGCCAGGCCCTCGCCGCGCACCTGGGCGTCGAACTGGTGGGTGATCGCGGGCGAGCTGACGTAGTCGGTGACCCGCACCGGGCGGCCCAGCGCCAGCACCCGCCCGCCGATGCCCTGGCCGACGGGCACTTCGAGGTCCTGCAGCGAGCCGGTCCGGGTGCCCGACATCCAGCGGATCACGGCGAGCCCCGGCTGGTCGAGCTCGGCGACGAAGCCGGCTTTCGCGCCGACGGTCTCCCGGACCAGGCGCGCGGTTCCGTGCAGCGCGGCGACGCGGTCGAGCGTGCCGAGCAGTTTTTCCCGCTCGCGCAGCAGCTCGCCCAGCACGGCGCTGTACTCGGCGACGTGCTCTTTCGCCGTCACGCGATCACGATGGCACACGGACTGTGGTTTCGGACATACCCGGCTGGAGAGGTACGGAGGCCGTCCGTCGACTTGAATGGGGGCGTGGAGATCCTCACCGACGCCGCCACGCTCGCGCTGTACACGACCGACGCGTCCAACTACCGCCACGTGCCCCGGGGCGTGGTGCTGCCGGAGAGCGTCGACGACGTCGTCGCCGCGGTCGCGGCCGCCCGCGATCGTGACCTGCCGGTGATCGCCCGCGGGGGTGGCACGAGCGTCGCCGGGAACGCGTGCGGGCCGGGCCTGGTGATCGACACCTCGCGCCACGTCGGCGGCGTGCTCTCGCTGGACCCGTCGACGCGGCTCGCGCGGGTGCTGCCCGGCACGGTGCTCGACGACCTGCAGGCCGTCGCGGCACCGCACGGGCTGCGGTTCGGGCCGGACCCGTCCACCCACAGCCGCTGCACGATCGGCGGGATGATCGGCAACAACGCGTGCGGCTCGCACTCGGTGGCGTGGGGGCGCACGGTCGACGTCGTCCGCTCGCTGGACGTGCTGCTCTACGACGGCACGCGGCTGCGCGTCGGACGGGACGAGCCCACCGAAGGCCGGATCTTCGACGAGCTGCGTGCTCTGGTGCGGGACAACCTGGCGTTGCTGCGCAAGGAACTTTCGACGTGGCCGCGGCGCGTGTCCGGCTACGGGCTCGAACACCTGCTGCCGGAGAACGGGTTCGACGTCGCGAAGGCGCTCGTCGGCTCGGAGGGAACCTGCGTGACGGTGCTCGGCGCGGAAGTCGAGCTGGCCGAGCTGCCCGCTCGTCGCGTGCTCGCGGTGCTGGGCTTCCCGTCCGACATCGCGGCGGCGGACGCGGTGCCGTCGATCCTGCCGTGGTCGCCGCTGACCGTCGAAGGCGTGGACGCCGAGCTGGTCGCGATGCTGCCCGGCCGCGCGGGCGACCTGCCGCCGGGCGGGGCGTGGCTGTTCGTCGAGCTGGCGGGAGAGGATCCGGCCGCGCGGGCTCGGGAACTGGCCGCATCGCTGGACCTCACCGGGTTCGCGATCGTCGACGACCCGGCCGCGCAACGCGGGCTGTGGCGCATCCGCGAGGAGGGCGCGGGACTGGCGACCCGGCTCGCGGACGGCTCGGAAGCCTGGCCGGGCTGGGAAGACGCGGCCGTCCCACCCGAGCGGCTCGGCGCGTACCTGCGCGAGTTCAAGGACCTCATGCGGGCGCACGGGCGGCGCAGCGTCGTCTACGGCCACTACGGCGAAGGCTGCCTGCACATGCGGCTGGACTTCGACATGCTCTCGTCGTCCGGGGTGGCGGACTTCCGGAGGTTCCTCGAGGAGGCCGCGGACCTCGTCGCTGCGCACGGCGGATCGCTGTCCGGCGAGCACGGCGACGGCCAGGCGCGGTCCGAGCTGCTGTCCCGGATGTACAGCCCGGAGATGATCGACGTCTTCGCCCGGTTCAAGGCGATCTTCGACCCGGCGGGCCGGATGAACCCCGGCATCCTGGTGGCGCCGCGGGCGATCGACGCGGACCTGCGCGTCCGGGCCACCACGGCGTCCTTTGAGGACAGTGTCTTCCTCGGTTATCCGGAGGACCGCGGGAGTTTCGGCCAGGCGATGCGGCGCTGCGTCGGCGTGGGGAAGTGCCGCAACACCAGCGGCGGCGGTGTGATGTGCCCGAGCTACCGGGCCACCCGCGAGGAGCAGCACTCGACGCGCGGGCGGGCGCACCTGCTCGCCGAGATGATCAACGGCGAGGTCATCACGGACGGGTGGCGTTCGTCCGAAGTGCACGACGCCTTGGATTTGTGCCTGTCCTGCAAGGGATGCCTGTCGGACTGCCCGGTCGACGTCGACATGGCGACCTACAAGGCGGAGTTCCTGCACCACCACTACCGGCGGCGGCTGCGGCCGGCGTCGCACTACTCGATGGGCTGGCTGCCGGTGTGGCTCCGGGTCAGCGCGCGGATGCCGCGGCTGGCCAACGCTGTCGGACGGTCCCGGCTGGCGGGCTTGGTGAAACGGCTCGGCGGGATCGCGCCGGAACGTTCGCTGCCTTCGTTCGCTTCTTCGGCTTTCACGTCGTCGCGGGCGGACCTCCGGCGGAAGGCGTCGGGGGAGCGCCGCGTGGTGCTGTGGCCGGATTCGTTCAACAACTACCTGACGCCGTCGGTGCTGGAGGCCGCTCACGAGGTGCTCACCGCGGCGGGCTACGACGTCGTGCTGCCGGACCGCGGAGTCTGTTGTGGACTGACGTGGGTGTCGACGGGCCAGCTCGGCGTCGCGCGCCGCGTCCTGGACCGGACGCTTTCCGTGCTGGCGCCGTACCTCGAGGAGGGATACGAGGTGGCCGGCCTGGAACCGAGCTGCACGGCCCTGTTCCGCGGCGACCTGGCCGCGTTGCTGCCGGGTGACGAGCGTGCCGCGCTGCTGGCGTCCCGGACGTTCACGTTCGCGGAGCTGCTGGAGCGGGCGCCGATCCCGTTCGCGGCCCTGGACGTCGACGCGATCACGCAGGTCCACTGCCACCAGCACGCGGTACTCGGCTTCGGCGCGGACGAGTCGGCGCTCGCGTCGGCGGGCGTCCGCAACACGACGCTGGACTCGGGGTGCTGCGGCCTGGCGGGCAACTTCGGCTTCGAGCGCGGGCACTACGAGGTCTCGAAGGCGGTGGCGGAGGACCGGATGCTCCCGGCGATCCGCGCGGCCTCGGAGGAGACGGTGGTGGTGTCGGACGGCTTCAGCTGCCGGACCCAGATCGAGCAGGAGTCGGGTCGCCGCCCGGTCCACCTCGCCGAACTCCTGCGCCGCGCCCTGCCCGGTCGTGAGTGAGAAACAGGGTTAGAACACTGTTTCTCACTCACGACCGCTATTCCGCGCGCTCCAGCAGGGTCCGGACTGCCGTGAGGACCAGTCGGCCGACCTCGTCGGGGTCGGCGCTGGCCAAGGGTTCCTTGCCGCTGACCTCGCGGACCAGCGCGATGCCCATCAGCCACGCGAGCGCGAGGTCCGCGCGCAGCTCGGCGTCCGGGGCGTCGGTCAGCGTGGCCAGCACCCGCGCGTACTCCTCGCCGATCTCCTCGCGGATGGCGGCCGCGACGCCGTCGCTGCCCGACGAACGCAGGTAGGTCTCGAGCGTGCGGTTCCGCGCCCCCTCGGGCGCCAGCATGCTGTGCAGGGACGCGCTGAAGAGCCGCTCGGGCGGCGTGGTGGCCAGCTGCTCGCGCCCGTCGCGGGCGATCACCGCCTCGAACAGCGCTTCCTTGCTGCCGAAGTAGCGGAACAGCAGTGCCTGGTTGGCTCCGGCCTCGCCCGCGATGTCGCGCACGGTGGTCCGGTCGAAGCCGCGCTCGGCGAACAGCTTCGCGGCCGCGTCCAGCAACGCCTGCTGCGTCGCCGCCGCGTCCCGCCGCCGGCCGGCCTGTTCCGTCACGGGAGCAGGCTAACCGGCAAACGGGACAAGCGCGCTCCTACCCGGTCAACCGGATCGCCGCGGCCGGGCAGGTCAGCTCGGCCTGGCGGACCGCGTCGTCCTCACCGGACGCCGGCTCGTCGGCGAGGAGGACGACCATGCCGGCCTCCTCGTCCTGGTCGAATGTCCCCGGCGCGAGCAGGACGCATTGTCCGGAAGCGACACAGGCTTCGGTGTCGGCGGTGATCTTCACCGGGCTCACCACGTCACGGGGACGGCGTCGACCCCGCCGGCGACGCGGTTGACGCGCACCGGGATGTCGTCGATCGCGCTCGCCAGCCGCAGGCCGGGGAAGCGGCGGAACAGCTTGGGGAACACCGTCCGCAGCTCGGTCCGGGCGAGGTTGGCGCCGATGCAGACGTGCGCGCCGGTGCCGAAGGCGAGGTGGACGTTCGGCGTGCGGCCCGGGTCGAACTCGTCGGGGTCGGCGAACACCGAGGCGTCGCGGTTGGCGGCGTCGCTGGAGATCAGCACGGCGTCACCGCGCAGGATCCGCGTGCCGGCGATCTCGACGTCTTCGTGGGCGTAGCGCAGCAGGCCGGTGCCGCTGGTCGCGGTCAGCCGCAGGATCTCCTCGACGGTCTGGTTGACCTCGCCGTCGGGATCGGCGGCGAAGCGGTCGCGGCGGGCGGTGTCGCTGAGCAGGAAGAGCGTGCCCATCGCGATCCGGGTGGACGTGGTCTCGTGGCCGGCGAACAGCAGGCCGGCGCCCATCCGGGCGAGGTCGTCGTCGGTGAACGTGGGGTCGTCGGCCTGGACGGCGACCATGTCGGAGATGACGTCCGGCTGCGGGTCCGCGCGCTTCGCCTCGGCCAGTTCCAGCATGTAGGCCTTGAACTCGGCCATCGCCGCCTGCGCGTCCGCGCCGCCGTCCATCATCGCGATCCGCTCGGACAGGCCGCGGAACTTCTCGCGGTCTTCGTACGGCACGCCGAGCAGTTCGCAGATCACCAGAACCGGCAATGGGAAGGCGAGGAAGTCGGTGAGGTCGACCGGCGTACCCGGGTCGGCGTCGTGGGCGGCCTGCAGGTCGTCGAGGCAGCGGTCGGTCAGCTCGGCGATCCGGTCGCCGAGGGCGCGCATGCGCGGCGCGGAGAACGCGGGCGCGAGCATCCGGCGCATCCGCTTGTGCTCGGCCTCTTCGGTGTCGAAGTCGCCGCTCGGCCCGTCCTGGATCGCGGCGTTCGAGATCCGCGACGCCTGCTCGGGCGCGGGGTGCGAGCGGCCGAACCGCTTGTCGCGGAAGACGTCCTTGGCCTCTTCGTACGACGTCACCAGCCACGCGGGGTCGCCGGCCGGGGTCAGCACGCGGCTGATCGGCGCCCGGCTGCGGAGGGCTTCGTAGTCCGGGGCGATCGCGAGCGCGTTCGCCCGGGCGAAGGGGAGGCGAGGCGTCTCTTCGGTGGTGGTCATGCGTCTCTCCTCAGTTCGGTTTCGAGGTCGGCGAGCCAGCGGAGTTCGGCGTCGAACTTCCCGAGGACGTGCCGCAGCGCGGCCCGGCCCCACGGATCGGCCTGCCCGGCGGCGAGCGCGGTGAGCCGTTCGTGCTCGGCGGTGAGCGCGTGTTTCCGCACGTCGAGCACGCGGGCGCGTTCTTCGTGGCGCAGCCGGCTGAAGCTGCCGACGCGCGCGAGGAACTCCTCCTCGCTGAGCGCGAGCTCGTCGGGGAAGTCCGCGAGCAGGTCGTGCAGCAGCTCCCGCCCGACCTCGGTGATCGTGTAGACGTGCCGCGGCGGTTTGGCCTCCTGCTCCTCCGCGCTGCGGCTCACCGCACCGGCGTCGACGAAGCGCCGCAGGGTCGGGTAGAGCGAGTTGTTCGACAAGGTGTGCCCGGTCGAGGCTTCGACGGCCTTGCGCAGCTCGTAGCCGTGCATCGGCTCGCGGTCCAGCCTCGACAGCAAGAGGATCTCGATCCACACCTAGGTCACCGTAACCTAGGTGTCGGTGACTGAGCAATGGCGGATCGTGACAGGTGGGAAGAAACTGTGTAGCTTTGTAAGCAGCTGCTTACAACCGAGCACGGGGGTTTTCCGAATGACCGTCACGCACACCGAGCCGCTCTCGTACCCCTTCAACGAGGAGGCCGGACTCGACCTCAACGACGCCTACGCGGCGGCCCGCGAAGCCGAGGGCATGGTCCGGGTCAAGATGACCTACGGGGAGCCGGCGTGGCTGGCCACCCGCTACGCCGACGCCCGGCTCGTGCTCGGTGACCGCCGCTTCTCGCGGGCGATGGAAAAGGAGAAGGACGCGCCGCGCCGCTCGCCCGTGCAGCGTGACGGCGGCATCCTGCAGATGGACCCGCCCGACCACACGCGGCTGCGGACGCTGGTCGCGAAGGCGTTCACCATGCGCCGCGTCGAGCTGCTGCGCCCGCGCGTCGTCGAGCTGGCGACGGGGCTGATCGCGGACATGAAGGCCGCCGGCCCGCCCGCGGACCTCGTCGACCTCTACGCGCTGCCCATCCCGGTCGCGGTGATCTGCGAGCTGCTCGGCGTCCCGGTCGCCGACCGGCCGAAGTTCCGCGTCTGGAGCGATGCCGCGCTGTCCACCAGCGGGCTGACGCCGGAGGAGTTCGAGCGCAACCGCGAAGAGCTGCGCGACTACATGCGCGGCCTGATCGCCGAGCACCGCGCGCAGCCCCAGGACGACCTGATGACGGCGCTCATCGAGGCCCGCGACACGCGCGATCGGCTGACCGAGCTGGAACTGGTCGACCTGTGCGTCGGCATCCTCGTCGCCGGCCACGAGACCACCGCGAGCCAGATCCCCAACTTCGTCTACGCGCTGCTCGACCAGCCCGGCCAGTGGCAGCGGCTGGTCGACGACCCGGACCTGATCCCGGCGGCCGTCGAGGAGCTGCTGCGGTTCGTGCCGCTGGGCGCCGGCGCCGGGTTCGCGCGCTACGCCACCGAAGACGTCGAGGTCGGCGGCGTGCTCGTGAAGGCGGGGGAGCCGGTGCTGGTGGCGGTCGGCGCGGCCAACCGCGACCGGCTGCAGTTCGACGACGCCGACCAGCTGCGCTTCGACCGCGGCGACACCCACCACCTCGGCTTCGGCCACGGCGTCCACCACTGCCTGGGCGCGCCGCTGGCCCGGCTCGAGCTCCAGGAGGCGCTGCGCGCGTTGGTCACCGAGCTGCCGGGTCTGCGCCTGGCCGGCGATATCGTGTGGAAGACGCAGATGCTCGTCCGCGGACCGCGGTCGATGCCGATCGGATGGTGAGCATGACCTGGCACGTGGAAGTCGACGAACACACCTGCATCGGCTCGGGGATGTGCGCCGCGCTGATGCCCGAGGTGTTCGTCCTGGAGGGCGCGGTCGCGCAGACGTCGGCGCCCGAAGTCGAGGCCGACGAGACGGTGCTGGACGCGGCGGACTCGTGCCCGGCGATGGCCATCACGGTGACCGACGGCGGCCGCGAGATCGGCCCGCGCCCCTAGGGTTCGTACCGGCCGCGCTCGGTGACGACGGCCGTGACGAGCTCGTGCGGGGTGACGTCGAACGCGGGGTTGAAGACCCGCGTGCCGTCCGGCGCGATCGGCGTCCCGGCGTAGTGGGTGAGTTCGCGGGCATCGCGCTCTTCGATGGCGATGCCCGCACCGGTCGCGAGGCTCGTGTCCACAGTGGACGACGGCGCGACGACCACGAACGGGATGTCGTGGTGCTTCGCGGCGATGGCGAGGCCGTAGGTACCGATCTTGTTGGCGACGTCGCCGTTGGCGGCGATCCGGTCGGCCCCGACGAGCACGCAGTCGACCATGCCCTTGGCCATCGCCGCGGCGGCCGCGCCATCGGGCTGGACGCGGTGGGGGACGTTTTCCTGCGCGAGTTCCCAGGCGGTCAGCCGGGCGCCCTGGAGGAGGGGACGGGTCTCGTCGACGAGGACTTCTTCGACGAGCCCGCGGTCGTGCAGGTGCCAGACGACCCCGAGGGCGCTGCCCCACCCGACGGTGGCGAGCCGCCCGGCGTTGCAGTGGGTGAGCAGCCTCAGCGGCCGGCGCGGGCAGGCGCGGAGCACGACCTCGGCGGCGTGTTCCGAGGCGGCCTTGTTGAGTTCTTCGTCTTCGGTGAGCAGGGCTTTCGCCTCTTCGAGGACGGCGTCCGGGCCTTGGGGGAGCTTTTTCAGGGCGCGCTCGACGCCCCAGGCCAGGTTGACGGCGGTCGGCCGCGCGGTGGCGATGAGCTCGGCGTCGGCCTCGACGTCCTCGCTGGTCCGGGCGGCGAGGGCGACGCCGAGGGCCCCGGCGGCCCCGAGGGCGGGCGCCCCGCGGACGGCGAGCCGCTTGACGGCGTCGACGAGCTCACCGACGGTCCGCAGGCGCAGCAGCCGGAACTCACCGGGCAGAGCGGTCTGGTCGATGACGACGACGGCATCGTCGGCCCAGTCGATGGTCCTGCGCACGTGCCCTCCTCGGGGTAATCGGGTTGCGCGCCCGGCGAAGATGCGACGGTGACCATTGAACGGCAGAACCCGCCCGGACTGCACACCCCACCGGGCTACCACCACGTGGTTTCCGTCTCGGCCGGGCGCACGGTGTACCTGGCGGGCCAGTGCCCCCTGACGGCCGACGGATCGGTGCCCGAGGGGGTGGCGGCCCAGGTCGACCAGGTGGTGGCCAACACGGCGACGGCGTTGAAGTTCGCGGGAGCAGCGCCGGCGGACGTGGTCCGGACGGTGATCTACGTGGTGACGGAGGACCGCGAGGTGCTGTCGGAGGCGTGGGACCGGTTGACGGAGTCGGAGATCGGCGAGGCGTTCACGTCGGCGAGCACGCTGCTGGGGGTGGCCCAGCTGGGCTTCCCGGGCCAGCTGGTGGAGCTGGACGTGACGGCAGCGCTGGACTGAGGCGCCTCTACAACCCGGCCATCAAATCCGTCTCCGTGATCCCCGGCCCCTGACCGGCCCGGATGAACCACTCGGTCCCGAACGCGAAAGCGAAGGCATCGTCCGGCATGGCCAGCATGAACATGTCCTCGCTGATCTGGCTCGGGTGGGCCCGCATGGCCGCCCGCTTCACGCCCACGTACTTCGACACGTCCACCGCCGCCGTGATCTCGGCCTCCGGCTTGCCGAACTCCACGTCCTCCGGTGGCTTCGGCGCCGCCTCTTCGGGCATCAGCCCCTGCTCCACCGCCTCCTCGAAACCGCGCTGCATGAACTCGCGGTTGAAGGTCGCCTGGAACACGCGGGACGTGCCCGCCAGCTCGGCCGCGCGCACGCCGACGCGGTGGACCTGGATGTGGTCCGGGTGGCCGTAGTCGCCGTTGTCGTCGTACACCGTCAGCACGTCGGCCGACTCCGCGCGCAGGATCTCCGCCAGCTGCTCCGCCGCCTTTTCGACGTCGGCCTGCCAGAAGCACGCCGGGTCGTCGTTCGTCGGCTCGCCCATCATCCCCGAGTCGCGGTAGCCCAGGAACTCCACGCGGGCCACGCCCAGGATCTCCGCGGCCGCGTGCGACTCCCGCACGCGCCGCTCCCACAGTTGTTCGCCCTCGGCGAGGAAGCCGTCGGGGACCTCGCCGACCTCGCCCCTGGTGGCGACGACGAGCACGACGCGGTGCCCCTCCGCGACGGCCTTGGCCATGACACCGGCGGTGCGCAGGCATTCGTCGTCCGGGTGGGCGTGGAAGGTGACCAGTGTTGCCATGTCCGCCAAGCTACCGAACACCACCGACAAAAACCGCCCGCGAGGGTGCGCACCTGCCGTTAGTCTCCCCGGTCGTGGCCGACGAGAAGAGCACCCTGCTGTCGTTCCTGCACGCCCAGCGCGCCGTGGTGCTGGCGATCCTCGACGGGCTCGGCGAGGACGCGCTGACCACCTCCGCCCTGCCGTCCGGCTGGACCCCGCTGGGCATGGTCGAGCACCTCGGGTACGCCGAGCGGCACTGGTTCCAGGAGGTCGTCACCGGCACCGCGGACCCGGTGTCCTGGCCGGACGACGACCACGAGCCGCTGCGGACACCGCGTTCCCCCGAAGTCGTCTTCGCCTTCTACCGCGAACAGTGCCGCCGCTCCGACGAGATCTTCGCCGCGACGCCGTTGTCCGCGCCGCCGAAGGCACCCACCCCGATCACCGCCGACCTGCGCGGGGTCGTCCTGCACATGATCGAGGAGACCGCCCGGCACGCCGGCCACCTCGACGTCGCC
Organism: Amycolatopsis sp. NPDC098790; assembly: GCF_044759945.1. Lineage (NCBI taxonomy): Bacteria > Bacillati > Actinomycetota > Actinomycetes > Pseudonocardiales > Pseudonocardiaceae > Amycolatopsis > Amycolatopsis sp. NPDC098790. Next base: position 117,602 of record NZ_JBIWAI010000004.1, on the reverse strand, counting down.
CGCGAGCTGCTCGACGGGCGCACCGGGCTTGGGCCGCGCTAGGCCTGTTCCTTCGCGCACCACCAGGTCGACCGGCCGCCGACCGTGCCGTGCACCATCTCCGCGCCGCAGCGCGGGCAGTGGTCGCCCGCGCGGCGGTGCCCGATGATCTCGCCCGTGTGGACGCCGCCGTGCTTGATCGCCGCGCGCAACGACTTCCGCAGCGCCTTGTGCAGATCCGTGAGCTCCTCGCCGGTCAGCTCGTTCACCGGGCGGGCCGGGCTGACCGCCGCCTGCCACAGGGTTTCGTCGGCCAGCAGGTTCCCGATCCCGGCCAGCACGGACTGGTCCAGCAGCCGCGCCTTCACCGGCGCCCGCCCGCGGCCCACGCGCGAGCGGAAGTCCGCGCGCGACACCTCGCCGGCGTCCGGGCCCAGCGCGTCGAGCTCGGGGTCGAGGCGCACCCGGCTGAGCCGTCGCGTGTCGAAGAGGCGCAGCTGTTCGCCGTCGGCGAAGGTGATCCCGAACCGGAACCACTCGGGTTTCTCGTCGCGGCCGCGGAAGCGCCGCGGCCCGGGCGGCCCGCTGCGGCCCGCGAACCGCAGCTGCCCGGCCATCCCGAGGTGCAGGCCGAGGTTCGGGCCGGGCCCGCCGTCGGCGTTCTCCGTTTCGCACCACAGCGTCTTGCCCCGCCGGTGCGCTTCGGTGAGCCGGCCGCCCCGCAGCGCGGCGGCGATGTCGCCGGGCGCGTGCGGACGGCACACCCAGTCGTCGTGGTCGTCGACGTCCCGGATCTCCCGGCCGAGCGCGTCGGCGAGGACCTGGCGGGCGAGCTCCACTTCGGGCAGTTCCGGCACGCCGACCAGTCTGACCGGTCCGGTGCCCGGCCGCAGATCACTCCGGCCGCACCCACTCGTAGAGGCGGTGGTCGGGGTTGGTGAGGTCCGGCGCGGCCATCACCCGGTCGATGACGAGCGCCCGCGCGACGAACCCGAAGTGCTGGTTGGCGCCGACCCGGCTGCGGAGGTACGCCTGGTTCGCGGGTCCGCGCACCGGATCGGTCAGGCACCGGGCCGCGGCCAGCGTTCCGCGGGCGTACCCGCCCGCGCAGATCGTGATCGTGCGCCGCCGGTCGAGCGGGTTGACCCCGCGGAAGAACAGGATGACGTCCTCGTGGAGGACGCGCGTCCCGTATTCGTCGCCGAGAACGGGGCTGAACCGCTGCGGCCCGTCCCCGTTGACGACTTCCACGCCGAGCCAATCCGTTTCCTGCGAACGGAACGACAGCTTCACGGGCAGGTGGAGGGCGGCGAACATATCGCGCGTCAGCACGTTGAAGTCCGACCCGCCGATCACCACGAGGTGGCTGGCGTAGTCCGCCTCCTGCAGCTCGTTCGTCGTCGCGAATCTCACGTCGTTTCCCGGGTTCAGGGCACGGATGTGACCGAACAGGTGGATCAGCGCGTCCGGATCGGCGTAGGTGAGCAGATCGACGTGGTCGGGGTCCCGCGGATCGCTCGGTGCGAATTTGCTGACGACCTCCGATTCCGGAATCCGCCCGCAGGTGATCATCACCGGCTCGTCCGGCGGGAACCGCCAGATGTCGGGCGTTTCCTCGTCGACGACCTCCGGGGGCTGCCCGCCGACGGCTCTTTCCCACGCGTTCGTCCACGCCGCCCGGTCTTCGCCGGGAACCCCGAACGCGTCCAGCAGCGCCAGCAACAGATCCCGCCGCGGTCCGCGACGGCCTGCGAGGACACCGTTCACGGTCGAGCGGGGCAGCACGTGCCCGCGTTTCTCGCCGAGCCGCTCGATTTCGCGCAGTGACGGATTCCCGGCGCGCACCCGGCATTGCCGCAGCAGCTCCGCCAATTGGGTGACCGTCGTGACCCCTGCGGGGTCGAGGTCACCGAATGGTCTGGGACGGGAAGGGGGCACCTTCCCATAGTGTCCCATCCCGGCCGGTTTTGTCCCACATCGTCTCATCCTTTCGCGTTCGTCTTCGTGTGTCCGCGAACGTGGTGCGCAAACCGCGCGCGCCTGTTCAATCGGCTCAGGGACATCGGCTCTGCCGAGGGGACGGACAATGCTTCACGTAGGTCAGCTCGTTTACGGACTCGTCGTCGTGGTCGACGTCGAAGGGTTCTCGCGCTTGGGGATTCTCGACCAGACCGCGGTGCTTTTCCGGCTCGAAGAAGTGCTCGACCGGGCGGCCGTGCGCGCGGGGCTCAGCCGCGCCGAATGGCTGCGGCAACCGCGGGGCGACGGGGAACTGGCGGTGCTGCCCGCCGATTCCGACGTTTCCCGGGTCGTCGCGGATTTCGCCGACGAGGTCGCGGAAGAACTGCGCCGGGGGAGCCGTCCCCGGCTGCGGTTGCGGATTTCGATGCACCACGGCGCCCTGACCGCGGGCGTGTTCGGCCCGATCGGGGACGCCCTGATCGTCGCCTGCCGGTTGCTCGACGCGGAATCCGCGCGGGAGGCGCTGGCCCGGCACGCCGGCGAAGACGTCGTGGTGGTCGTTTCGCAGCGGTTGTTCGAAGACGTCGTCGCCACGCGGTTCCGCGGGCTGCGTCCCGACCGGTTCCGCCTGGTGACCGAACAGGTGAAGGGACAGACCTACTGCGGGTACCTCTGCGTCGGCAGCCCGAAAGCCGTGCCCGAGCCGGAAGACGTGGTTCCGGTCGGGCACGGCACCGTGATCGAGCTGCCGGGCGGGTGACCCGCCGGTCAGGGGCGGCGATCCCGCCGGACCAGGGCCAGCGCCGGGACGATCACCACGGCCGCGAGGACGAAGGTCACCGGGTAGCCCACGGCGCCGATGATCAGCCCCGCGCCGAGCGCGCCGGCGGCCATGCCCAGGTCGTAGGCCGCGTTCCAGATCGCGCTCACCGCGCTCTCGCCGCCCGCCGGGACGCGGGCGTACATCAGCGTCAGCGTCGCGTTCTGCAGCGCGCCGAACCCCGCGCCCAGCACGACCGCCCCGCCGATCACCAGCGACGGCGTACCGGTGGCCGCGATGGCCGCCGTGCCCACGGCCGACAGCACGACACCGGGCACCAGCAGAACGGCGGGGCCGTGGCGGTCGCCGAGCCGGCCGGCGAACCAGCGGGCCGCGGTGGCCGCCGCGGGCTGGGCGAGCAACGCGCTCGCGGCGAACCAGGCGGGCTGGTCCGAAGCGGCGAGCGGGAGGAACGTGACCAGGACGCCGACCGCGGCGGTCGCCACGGCGAAGACCGTCGCGGGCCGGGTCAGCACCGGGTTGCGCAGGCCGGCGACGACGCCGTGGCCGCCGTCTTCCTTCGGGGTCGCGGAGTGGCGCGGCAAACCCGGCACCGACAGCAGCGCGAGCAGGGTGGCCACCGCCGTCGCCACGAACACCGGCGTGAAGCCCCAGTGCGCCGCCGCCCAGACCCCCGCGGGCAGCGCGAGCAGGCCGGGGATCCCGCCGACGATCCCGACCAGCGCGAGGCCCTCGCCGCGCCGGTCCGCGGGGATCAGCAGCGCGGTGACGGCGCCGCCGGCCACGACCGCGATCGCGAACCCGATGCCGCGCACCACGCTGACCCCGACGATCACCCGGACGTCCGAGCTGACCGTGAGCAGCAGCGTCGGCGCGCCGAGCAAGATCAGTCCGACGGACAGGGCCCAGCGGTAGCTGACCCGGGCGACCAGCCGCGGCGTCACCAGCTCGGCGGCGACGGTGGCGAGCAGCAGCGCGACCGTCGCGAGCCCGGCGCCGCTGTCCGAGCCGGCCTGCTTCGCGAACAGCGGGACCACCGAAAGCGGCAGGTAGAAGCCGATGGACGACCCGAAGATCGAGACGAAGCGGATGAGCAGGGCGCGGGACACCAGCCTCGGCCGGACTTGCAGGTCAGCGGTCATGACGAGAACGGTAGAAGCGAACTGGGTCACCAGTAAGGTCCAGTTCCATGGCTGTGGAGTGGGCCGGTTCGGGTCCGGAGCTGCTGTTCACGATCGACCGCGAGAGCGGCGCGGGCCTGCGTACGCAGCTGGAGGACCAGCTGCGCGACGCGATCCGCGGCGGCCGGCTGGCGGGCGGCGAGAAGCTGCCGTCGTCGCGCGAGCTGGCCCGCGGCCTCGGCCTGTCGCGGGGGCTGGTGCAGGACTGCTACGCCCAGCTGCAGGCCGAGGGCTACCTGACCAGCCGGGCGGGCTCGGCGACGCGGGTGGCCTCGGTCGCCCGGCCTGCCGAGCCGCCGCGGGTGAGCGCCCCGGAGCGGCCGAAGCACGACGTCGCCGACTTCCGCCACGGCGTCCCCGACCTGCGCCTCGCGCCCCGCGAAGACTGGGCGTGGGCCGTGCGCGAGGCCTGCCGCACCGCACCGAACAGCGCGTTCGACTACGGCGATCCCGCCGGCGCCCGGCACCTGCGGGAGGTGCTCGCGGCGTACCTGCGGCGGGTGCGGGCGGTCGTGGCCACGGCCGACCGGCTCGTCGTGTGCACCGGCATGGCGCAGGCGCTCGGGCTGGTGCTGCGCGCGCTCGCCGCCGGCGGCATCGGCTCGATCGCCGTCGAAGATCCCGGCGTCGTCCGGACGACGACCGAGCAGGCGAACGCGGCCGGCCTGGCCGTCGTGCCCGTCCCGGTCGACGGGGACGGCGTCGACGTCGCCGCCCTCGACCGCAGCGGCGCGCGGGCCGTGCTGGTGACCCCGGCCCACCAGTGGCCGACCGGCGTGGTGCTCGCCGGGCACCGCCGCCAGGAGCTGCTCGAGTGGGCGCGGCGGCGCGACGGCGTCGTCATCGAAGACGACTACGACGCGGAATTCCGCTACGACCGCGACCCGGTCGGTTCGCTGCAGGGCCTCGACCCCGACCGCGTGGTCTCGCTGGGGACGGTCAGCAAGTCGCTGGCGCCGGCGTTGCGGCTGGGCTGGCTGGTCGCGCCGGCCCGGCTGCTCGAGGCGGTGACGCGCGGCAAGCACGTCACCGACCGCGGGAGTCCCGGCCTCGACCAGCTGGCGCTGGCCCTGCTCATCGAATCCGGGCGCTACGACCGGCACCTGCGCCGCGCCCGCGCCGAGTACGCGGCCCGGCGCGAAACCCTGCTCACGGCGTTGGGCACGCACGTCCCCGGCATCCGCGTCACCGGGCTCGCGGCGGGGTTCCACGCGATCCTGCACCTGCCCCCGGGCGCCGACGAGGAACGGGTGATCGCCCGCGCGGCCGAGCGCGGCGTCGGGTTGTACGGCCTGGCCCGGATGCACGCGACGCCGTCGCCGACGGCCCCGCGGCTCGTCCTGGGCTTCGGCGACACGTCGCAACGGTCGATCGAAGCGGGGATCGCCGCCGTCGCGGACCTGCTGTCAGGCGTCGAGTGACTGCTGCGTGGTGACTTCCCAGGCGAACCCGTCCGGGTCCGTGAACGCCCCGGCGGAGTGATTGACGGCGATCCGGTGCGACCCGCTGCCTTCGTGGTCGACGCCGGCCTGCTTGGCGAGCGCCTTGCGCCGGTAGAGAGCCAGCTTGATCGAGCTTTCGCCGCCTTCGAACTCGACGTACACGCGGCTGAAGCTCTTCGCGACGGCGAGCCCGTGGTCGACGTAGAACTTCTTGGTGGCGGCGATGTCGGCGACGCCGAGCAGCAGCACGATGGCGTCGAACTCCCGCGTGACGGGGCCGGTGTCCTTCTTGTTCGAGGTGGCGAGGGTCCAGATGGCGCCATCGGGTGCCTGGACGGCGCCGCCGTAGCCCCACATGGACTTGGCGGCGGGCTTGAGCGTGGTGGCCCCGGCCTCGACGGCGCTCGCCATGAGCGAGTCGACGTCCCCGGGCTGGGCGACGGTGAGGGAGAGGGTGTAGCCGCGGAACCCGCTGGAGGGCTGCCGCGCGGTCCGGAAGCGGAGCTGGGTGGTGAGGCCGAAGGCGTCGGCGTAGAAGCGCTCGGCGGCGGCGGTGTCGGTGACCTCGAGGGTGAGGGAGTCGATGTTCGTCATGCCGGTAACGCTAGGTCCGGCCCGGTGACCGGCGCTTCTCGATTCCTGATCGGTTAGTACTCGCCCTTGATCACGAAGTAGGAACCGCGGATCGTGCCGGCCAGTTTGGACTTCTGGCGGGCGAACTTGAACGCCGACAGCTCCGCCGGCACCTCCATCCCGTCGGAGAGCTTGAACCCGACCGCTCGCTTGCCGCCGTCGTCCACTGTGTACATGACGTTGATCGACAGGCCGTTCTCGTAGAACACGTACGCCATCCGGATGTTCTCGACCTGGAACGCCGTCGCCTCGAGCGGGCGGGACGCGATGACGAGCCCGCGTTCCTCTTCGAGGATCCGGTGCACCCAGTCGACGGTCGCCCGGGCGGCGTCCGCCGGCTCGACCGTGAAGACGTGGTCGTACTTGTTCTTGAAGTACCGGGCCTCGTTCGCCCGCAGGCCGGCGAGCGCGGCCGCGACGGGCGACGACTCCAGGCCCGTGGTCGACACGGTGGCGAAGTCCACGGCGTGGGGCATGGCTGTTCTCCTCTATGCGGTTTCGGCTTCGTGGATGATCGCGACAGCGGCGTGCGGATCCGGCACGGTGACGGTCACGCTCCGGCCGGAGCGCAGGGTCAGCCGCAGGGCGGTGCCGGTCCGGACCGTGAAGTAGGTGTGGTGAGGGGTCCACCAGTAGCCGAGGTGCACGCGCCACAAGGAGGGCGCCAGATCGGTCACCTCGGCGCGTTCGATGTCCGCGAGGGCGTAGGTCCGCCGCGGCCACCCGAATATTCCACAGTGGACGGAGAGGCCGTTGGGCCCGGCCGCCGTCCGGACGCTGAGTCCGGTGAGGACGGCGACGAGCACCACGCCCGTGGCCACCAGCAAGGGAATTGCGGGGCCGGCGGGGTCGAGCCAGCTGCCGGGCGAGAGCGTGCCGAGGAGCAGCAGCGGCAACAGGAGCGCGACGGCGAGGGTGCCGACCAGTGGCCAGTTCGTCGACCGTCCGGTGTAGATCGAATACCGCCCGGCGGATGCCGTCATCGGGCACCGTCCTCTCGGGGTGTCAGCTTCTCGATGAGCCGAAGCAGGTCATGGCGCCCGACACCGTGCCGCCGGGCCACGGCCACCAGGGCTTGCGCGGCCTCGGTGACGGGAGCGGGCTCGGCGACGGCGGAGGCGACCCGCGCCCCGCGGCCGCGCCGGAACTCCAGCACGCCTTCCTCGCGCAGCTGCCGGTAGGCGGCCAGCACGGTGTTGCGATCGACCGAGAGGGCAACGGCGAGCTCGGCCGCGGGCGGGAGTTGTTCACCGACGGCGAGTTCCCCGGACGCGATCCCGTGCCGCACGCACGCGACGATCTGGAGAGGCAGCGCCTCCCGCGACGAATGATCGACTGTCCACCTCATGGTACTAGTATTATTAGCACCATCGAGTCAGGTGTCAACGGCGGTGCCGGTCCGGGCGCCGCGGCTGCCCGGGACTTCGTCAAACGCGCAACCGGCCCCAAGTGACGACAGCGTCTCCGCGGGTCCAGAAGTTCTTCGCTTCTCCTCTGGCCACGAGCTCGACGCAAGCTGCGTGGGCGCACTGGCTGACCCCCGGGCGCGCCGGATGGAATTCGTAGTAGTCGAGCATCTTGACTTCGATGCGGGTCCTGGCGTCGGATCTCCACCGCCGCCCGGCGAGCCACTGCACGCAGTCGATGGCGCCGTACGCGAACTGAAGATCCGGGTCGCCGTAGTCGCTCTGCTCGAGCCTGGTCGTGCCGGCCATCCCGCCGTGCGCGATCGACCGGCGGATCTTCTCGCGGACCCCGGCGGACCGGCTGATCATGTCCGCCACGTCGATGGCGACGTCGGTTCCGCTGCCGCCCAGGAAATGCCAGAACAGCCGAGCGGCCAGCGAACCGGCGGCGAAAACTCTCATCAGGGAGGCGATCGCGACGGCCCGGGGTGATCCGGCCGCGCACGCGCAGTCGACCGTGGACCGCGTATCGGGCCGGGGGATGCGGAGGTGCAAGAGGTCGTCCACCGCGCTGCCCACAGCCGATCCGCAGCGCGATTGGTACCCGCGTTGCAGGTCGTTCCACGGTGCCGTGGGCCGCAGGTCGTCCTGCGCCGGGTGACACGGGCCGAGCGCGGGCCGAGGCGAGCCGGGGTGCCTGCCCGGCGACGAGCCGTGGCCGTGTTCCTTGCGCTGGAGTGCCGCCGCACCCTCCGGCTCGTCCGGTTTCTCGTCGGCGCAGGAGCAACCAGGATGGACTTCACCGCCACAACGTTGCACGGCCGGGAGGAGGCTCAGAACCGCCCGGTTTCCTGCAGTGCGCTGGAGTGCACCGGCGGTTGCCCCTTCAGACAGTTTCACGGGTGGAACGACCGGCGCGCGCGACGAGACGGCCCCACAGCCACGCCACGCCGATCGAAACGGCCAGCAGCACCACGCTGCCCACGACGTCCAGCACGTAGTGGTTCCCCGTGGTGATCACGACCGCCACCATCAGCAACGGAAACCCCCACGGCACCAGCGCCCACCGGGTCCCACGCAACACGGTCCACGCCGCGTACGCGCACCACAGCGACCAGCCCACGTGCATGCTCGGCATCGCCGTGTAGTGGGTTGGATTCGTCCAGCTCTCCTGGTGGAACAAGTCGTACCGGGCCACGATGTCCACCGCCCCCGGCAAAGCCGACCGCGGCGGGGACAGCGGCACCGCCCAGTACACCGGCAACACGAGCACCGTCATGGCCACCATCGTCCGGCTGACCCGGCCGTACGCCGAGGCGTGCCGGAAGAACACCCACAGCAGCACGCCCGCGATTGCCACGTAGTACAACCGGTATACGTACGCCGCCGATCGGGCGAGGACCGGATGTCCGGCCAGCCAACGGTTCGCGCTCAGCTCGACGTCGATGTGCACCGCGTGCTCCCACGACTGGATCGCCGAAGCGTGCGCGTTCGCGGCCGCGAGGTTCGTGCCCAGTGAAGCGGCGATCCGCGCGAACACCACGAACCACAGCAGCAGGAGGACCAGCGACGCGGCCCGTCCGCCGAAGAGCCGTCTCACGCCGGCAGGGTGCGCCGCAGGAAGTCCGTTGTCAGGTCCCATGCCCGCGCTGCCGCCGCCGGGTGGTGGAACATCGGGGCCACCTTGTTGTGGAACGCGTGCCCCGCCTCCTCCTGCACGTGGATCTCCGCGCCGGCGTGCGAAGCCACTGCTTCCTCGACCACCGCCACGTCCGCGCGCGGGATGTACGGGTCCTGGCCGCCGAAGTGGAACTGGATCGGGCACGTCACCCGGGCCAGGTCCGCGATCTGGCTTGGGACCGTCGAGCCGTAGAACGACACCGCCACGTCGGGGTCGCCCGCGGCCGCCGCCGCGAACGCCAGCGAGCCGCCCAAGCAGAAGCCCAGCACGCCCACTCCGCCCGTCACCTCAGGCGAAGAACGCAAGTGGGCCACCGTTTCCAGCACGTCCGCGAGGCCCAGTGCCGGGTCGAACTTCGACGCCACCTCCATCGACGCCGCCACCCCGGCTTCGTCGTGGGTCGACGACCAGCCGGGTGCCGTGCGCCGGAACAGTTCCGGGATCGCCACCACGTAACCCGCCGCGGCGAGGTCGGCCGCCACCGAGCGCAGGTAGTCGTCCAGGCCGAAGATCTCCTGGACCAGCACCAGACCCGGGCCGTTGCCGGACTTCGGCTGCCACACCGGGAGGTCCGTCAGCACGCTCTTCATCGGAAAGTCCTCTCCAGGACGTCGGCGACCAGTTCGGCCTGGTGGCCGTCCGGGTCGAGGTCGGGATCGAACACCGTCAGCTCGAACCCCGCCGCGCCCGGCAGCGCCAGCAGGCCGCGCAGCAGCGAAACCAGCGTGTCCGGGTCCAGGCCGCCCGGGTCGGGACTGTCCACAGCGGACACGTACGCCGGGTCGAGGACGTCGATGTCCACGTGGACCCAGAACCCGTCCACGCCCGCGAAAGACGGCAGCGAAACCCCGGAGGTCATCAGCTCTTCCGATGTGACAACGGAAATCCCCGCCTCGCGCAGCTGGGACGACTCCGCCGTCCGCACCCCGAGCACCCGCACGTCGCTGTCGCGGACGTACGGCCGCAGCCCGTCGACGTCGGCCAGGTCGCCCGCACCGCGGCCGGTCATGATCGCCAGGTCCTCGCCGGCCGCCGCGCCGACGTGCTCCGCGATGCCCAGGTGGCGGAAGTCGTCGTGGCCGTCCAGGTAGGCGATGCCGTAGCGGCCGGCGCGGCGCAGGGCCAGCATCGCGCCGAGCGAGATCGAGCAGTCGCCGCCCAGGACGATCGGGAACCCGCCCGACGACCGGATCGCGCTGATCCGCCCGGCCAGGGCACGTGTGTAGGCGGCGATGGCCGCGGAGTTGCGGACGCCGTCGCCCGGCGACCACGTGCCGACGTACCGCCCTGGCGTCACGACGCCCCCGTCGGACGCGCCCAAGCGGTCCAGGATCCCGAGGTCGCGCAGCACGCCGGGTGTCTTGTAGCAGCCGGGCACCGCGCCCTCGACGGGCGGGCGGAGACCCAGGTTGGACGGTGCGTCGAGCAGGACGTAGTTCCCCACCCGGTCACCGTACTGGCTCCGCGGCCGGGAGCGTCCTAAGTTGAGGTGCCGACCAAGGAGGCTCGATGGCCGAGAAGACCAAGTACGTCCTGGACGAAGACGATCTCCCGACCCGGTGGTACAACGTCATCCCGGATCTGCCGGAGCCGCCCCCGCCGCCGCTGCACCCCGGCACCCGCGAGCCCGTCGGGCCCGACGACCTCGCCCCGCTCTTCCCGCAGGCGCTCATCGCCCAGGAAGTGACGACTGATCGCTATGTCGACATCCCGGAGGAGGTTCGGGAGGTCTACCGGCTCTGGCGGCCGTCGCCGCTGTTCCGCGCGCGGCGGCTGGAGAAGGCGCTCGGCACGCCGGCGCGGATCTACTACAAGTACGAAGGCGTCAGCCCGGTCGGCTCGCACAAGCCGAACACCGCCGTGCCGCAGGCGTTCTACAACGCGCAGGAGGGCGTCACCCGGCTGACCACCGAGACCGGCGCCGGCCAGTGGGGGAGCGCGCTCGCGTTCGCCTGCGCTCAGTACGGCCTGGAGTGCGAGGTCTGGCAGGTTCGCGCGTCCTACGACCAGAAGCCCTATCGCAAGCTGATGATGGAGACGTTCGGCGCGACGGTCCACCCGAGCCCGTCCGAGCTGACCGAGTCCGGCAAGGCGATCCTCGCCGAGCACCCCGACTCGACCGGCAGCCTCGGCATCGCGATCAGCGAGGCGGTCGAGCAGGCGGCGCAGGACCCGGACGCGCGCTACGCGCTGGGCAGCGTGCTCAACCACGTCCTGCTGCACCAGACGATCATCGGCGAGGAAGCGCTCAAGCAGTTCGAGCTGGCGGGCGACACCCCGGACGTCTTGGTCGGCTGCACCGGCGGCGGCTCGAACTTCGGCGGCCTGGCGTTCCCGTTCCTGCGCGAGAAGCTGGCCGGCCGGATGGACCCGGTGATCCGCGCGGTCGAGCCGGCCGCGTGCCCGTCGCTCACGCGGGGGAAGTACGCCTACGACTTCGGCGACACGGCCGGCCTCACGCCGTTGCTGAAGATGCACACGCTCGGCCACGACTTCATCCCGGACCCGATCCACGCCGGCGGCCTGCGGTACCACGGGATGTCGCCGCTGATCTCGCACATCTACGAGCTCGGCCTGATCGAGGCGATCGCGATCGGGCAGCAGGAGTGCTTCGCGGCGGGCGTCCGGTTCGCGCGGTCGGAGGGCATCATCCCGGCACCCGAGCCGACGCACGCTTTGGCCGCGTGCATCCAGGAAGCGTTGCGGTGCAAGGAAACGGGTGAGGAGAAGGTGATCCTCACGGCGCTGTGCGGCCACGCGCACCTGGACCTGCCGGCGTACGGCGCCTACCTGGCGGGGGACATGGTGGACAACGAGCTGTCCGCGGCCACGCTCGAGAACTCGCTGGCGACGCTGCCGTGATGCCCGGCCCGCTCGGAGATCAGAGAACGTCCGGAATCTCCGGGCGGGCCAGCTCGTTCCGCATCTCCGCCAGCACCACCCGGTCGCGGCCCGCGGCCTTGGCCGCGAACACCGCGTCATCCGCCGCCTGCAGCAGGATCGTGTACTCCTGGGCCGTCTCCGGGTACACCGCCGCGCCGATGGACGCCGTCAGGCCGTCGATCACCTCGGGCTTGCCCGGGCGGATCACCGGGACCGGCACCTCGATGCGGGCGATCGCCGCGCGGATGCGGTCCGCGATGGACACGATCTCCGCGCCCGTCGCGCCCGGTAGCAGGACCACGAACTCGTCGCCGCCGAAGCGCCCGACGTAGTCGCCGCCGCGGACCGAGTGCTGGATCGCCGCCGCGATCGCGCGCAGGACCTCGTCGCCGGCCAGGTGGCCGTTGCCGTCGTCGATGGCCTTGAAGTGGTCGATGTCGATCATCAGCACGCCCGCCGTGGACGCCAGCTCGGCGGCGCGGGCCAGCTCGTTGCGCGCCAGCTGCACCCAGAACTCCGGCGCGAGCAGCGCCGTCTTGGAGTCCGTGCGCGCGGCCGCCTGGAACTGCGGCAGCAGCAGGCCGATGTGCAGCGCCACCGGCGTCACCATGAGCACCGGCAGCAGCCACGGCCGGACCGTCATCACCAGCGCGATCCCGCAGCCGACGCCGACCGCGGCCAGCACGATCAGCACGTCCGACGGGTTCCCGAACGCCTGCCGCGGTGGTTTGCCCGGGTTGCTCATCAGGATCGCCAGGATCACCAGCACGTAGTTGAGCCCGAAGTAGACGATCCCGGACAGCAACAGCGCGGTCATCCCGCCGAACCCGTCCAGGTACGGCACGTACGGCGCCACGTGCCCGGTGCCGGCCGACAGCACGGCGCCCGCGGCGAAACAGGCGAGGATGACCGTGGCCCCGGAAAACACTTTCCGGTGAATAACGCCGCGTCGCTTGTACACGCGCACCCAGGAATGGGCATAGCTGACGACGATGACGAGCGTGGCCAACGGCGGCGGCAGCAGGAGCAGGCCGGCGAAGATCCAGATCGACTGCAGGTGCATGTGCGGCCGGCCGTCGGCGGCCAGCTCGCGGATGCGCTCGATGCGTTGCGCCGCTTCGAGGTGCACGACCTCGCCCGCGAGGATCAGTCCACACCAGAGCAGCGACTGGGTGGTGATCGGCACGAGTGACGCCGTGGCGACGACCGCGATCAACGCCAGCGCGTCGACGACGAGGACGTACCCGAGCACCGGAGTGCCGAGCTTCCACATCGCCCACGTACGGAGACCTGATCGTGGACGTTCTGAGCTGGGCTTTCGCCCTTGGGACCCGGACAATCCCACGAAACGCCCCTCTTCTCAGGACGGATGCCTTCGCGGAAATCGTCACTGTAATCGAATGAACGCGGTGTGTCACTAGGCTGGTCGGGCTACCGTCCGGTCACGCACCGTGCAAGATCCCTCACGAACAGGAGAAATCATGTCGCACTTCCTGCCCAACGCGAACATCGTCCCGTCCCGGCGTCGCGCGCAGCGGCCGACCGACTGGACGCGGCAGCTCCCCACCGACTGGACCCGCGCGATCCCGACGGACTGGACGCCGCGGCAGCTGCCGACCGACTGGACCGCCCGCGAACTGCCCACCGACTGGACCGTCCGCGAGCTCCCGACCGATTGGACCCGCCCCGGCGTCTCGCCAGCGCTGCCGCAGTGCCCGACCGACTGGACCCGGTCCTGACGGCTACCCGGTGACCGGCTTCGACGGCCGGTCACCGGGACTCCAATTGCGCCCGCCGCCACATCAGGGCCGCACCGAACGCCGCCACCACGCCGATCGCGCCGGCTCCGGCGACCACGCCGTGCGGGGCCGCGCGCTCGGCCGCGACCCCGGCCAGCACCACGCCCAGCCCCTGCGACACCCGCAACGCCGTCAGCGCGAACCCGAACGCCTGCGCGCGCTGGGTGTCCGGGGTCAGCTGGACGAACGTCGTGTTCGCGATCAAGTTGTACGAACTGGCCATCCCGGACAGCGTCAGCAGCGCCAACGTGGCCTCGAGGTCCGGCCGCAGCGCGCAGCCCAGCAGCGCCGCGCACGCCAGCACCGCCAACGGCCCCAGCAGCCGGCCACGCCGATCGGGCGGGACGCGCGACAGCGCCGCCATCCCGAGCACGTTCCCCAGCGCGTACGCCCCGAGCAGCAGCCCGACGACCACCGCGCCGCCGCCCAGTTCCGCCGCGTACGGCGCCGCGATCGCCTCGCCCGCGATGTAGATCCCGGACACGCACCCCAGCGCCACCAGCGCGAGCCGGCGCCGGTCGCCGACGACCACCGTCCAGCCCGCCCGCACGTGCCGCCACCAGCGGACGCCGGACGACTCGCGCGGCGGCCGGGACCGGACGCCGGTGGCCAGGAACAGCGCCGACGCCGCGAAGCTCACCGCGTCCGCGAGCAGCGCGCCGCCGGTGCCGATGGCCGCCACCAGGAGCCCGCCGAGCGCGAACCCGGCGACCTGCCCCGCCTGCACCAGCATCATCAGCAGGCCCATCCCGGGCACGAACGTCTCACCGGGCAGCACCTGCGGCAGCAGGGCCGCGCGCGCGGAGTTCCACACGGGGTTGAACAGCTGGACGCCGATCAGCAGCGCCGCGACCGCCGGCAGCGGCAGGCCCGGCCACGCCATCACGGCGACCGCCAGCGCGCGCAGCACGTCGGCGGAGACCATCACCGCCCGCGGCGGGTACCGGTCGGCCAGCCCGGACAGCAGCGGCCCGCCGACGAGGTCCGGCAGGAACGTCAGCGCGTACGTCAGCGCGGCCCAGCCCGGCGAGTTCGTCCGGTCGTAGACCAGGATCGACAGCGCGACCCGCGCGAGCTGGTCACCGGTGACCGAGACCAGCTGCGCGGAGAACAGCGCCCGGAACTCGGCCACCGCGAGGACGTCCCGGAAGCCGACCGCGCGCACCGCCATGGCGACCCACGGTACCGGCGCGGACGCCCAGCGTGAACGGCCGTTAGGAGGTCATTGCCCCGGGCCGCAGGTGATTTTCGGCTGCGGGTTGTAGTGGACGGTCCGGGTCGACCGGCTCACCTCGCGGCCGGTGGCGGCGTCCTTGAGCACGCGCGTGTCGGTCGTGGTGAACCCCGGCGCGCCGTTCGACGCGTGGCAGTTCTCCGCCGGGCCCGGCTTGGGCTGCGGGTCGCTCGGGTTGGAGCGGCCGCCCTGGATCGACTCGACCGTGTAGCGCTTGGTGCCCCACAGCTTCACGGTGATCGACGACGGCGTCCAGATCGCCTGGATCGCGATGCCGGTCGGCGAGTCGTTGGTGAACTTGAGGTCGATGACGCTGGAGCCGTTCGGGTTCTGGAACACCGTCGCCTCGCGCGCGGCGGGGTAGCGGCTGATGTAGTAGCTGTGCTCCTTGTGCCCGGCGTCCTTCATGCCCGCGAAGTAGGACGCGTTGTACAGCGTCGTCGCGAACTGCGAGATGCCGCCGCCGACCTCGCGGCCCGGGGCGCCGTCCTTGATCACGCCCGCCTCGACGTATCCCTGCGGCTTGCCGCGCGGTCCGGTGAACCCGTTGAGGCTGAAGGTTTCCCCCGGCTTGACGATGGCGCCGGTGACCTTCTGCGCGACGACGCGGATGTTGGTGCCGGAGTCGGGCGCGAAGCCGCCGGTGGTGAATTCGCCGACGACCTCCTTGACGCCCAGCTGGTTCGCCTGCTCGGTCGTCACCTTCGCCGGTGCGTCCTTGTAGATCGCCGGCACCTCGCGGCCGTCGGTCTTCTTCAGCACGTCGGGCAGTGGCTTGAGGCTCGGGTCCCAGTCGATGGTCCGGCCGTCGGTGGAGGGGTCGACCGTGGGCTTGCCGCCCTCGAAGACGATGGTCGCCTCCTTGCCCTCCTTCTCGGTGGACTTCAGCTGCGGCCCGGCGGCTTCGGCGATCTTCGCGTTGTCGATCTTCGGGGTCAGCCCGCCGCCGTCGGCGGGCTCGAAACTCAGAGCGGCGGCGATCGCCTCCGGCTTCACGGTGGCGTTCTTGCCTTCGCCCTTCACGACCAGCGGGCCCGAGACGGCGGGCCGCGCGAACTGGTCCAGCGCCGCCTGGACGCCTTCGGGGGTGGTGCGGACCGGCGTGGCGGTCACCGGCAGGGCCAGCGTCTCGCCGCGCGCCCACTTCTCGACCACCGCGGCCTTGGCGGCGGCGACGTCGAGCTTCTGCCCGGGCTTCGGCGGCACGGCGACCGGGTTCACGCCTTCGAACTTCACGGTGCCCTCGGCCGGCTCGCGGTCGACCTGGCCGCGGAGGCCGTCGAGCGCGGCGGCGAGCTTGGTGTCGTCGGCGTGGCTGACGACACCGACTTCGCGGCTGGAGAACAGCGAAGCGAGCCGGGTGAACGGGTTCAGCGGCTGCTCGCCGGCCTGGTCGAGGGTCGCCGGCCAGTCGAGGCCCAGCCCGGCGGCCGTCGGCGACAGCGTGCCCTGGACGTCGCCCGCGGTGACGGCGAGGGGCCGCGTCAGCCGCGGCTCGATCTGCTCGCGCAGCTCCTGCTCGGCGGCGGCGCGGTCCATCCCGCCGACGTCGACGCCGGCCACGGTCACGCCGCGCGGGACGCTGCCCTGGCTGACCAGCAGGTCGACGCCGTAGATCACGACCAGCAGGCCGAAGACCCCGCCCGCGATCCAGCCGGCCTTGCGCAGATCGCGCTTCTTCGGGGGTTCCGGGTCCGGTTCGGGCCGGACGACCGGCAGGACGTCCGTCTGCTCACCGTGTGACTCGGGCCAGCGCGGTTCGTACGGCAACTCTCCACCCCTTCAACGCGGCACCGGAACTCGCCGGTGACAGGCTCAGCGTACGGGGCACCCGGACAAGCCGTACGACTCGCCCTAACGGGGGATGAACCGGTCACGGAACGGTGAATTGGAGCAACCTCATCGTGCGTCGGGCTCCGAATTGCGCCCCGCGCGGGCGAGGAAGCCGAAGTCGCAGCCTTCATCCGCCTGCGTGATGTGTTCGCTGTAGAGCGCGCCGTAACCGCGCTCGAACCGCGGGGCCGGCGGTGTCCACCCGGCACGCCGTCGCGCCAGTTCCTCATCGGACACCTCGAGGCGCAACGTCCGGGACGGCACGTCCAGGGTGATCAGGTCGCCGTCGCGGACCAGCGCCAGCGGCCCGCCCACGTGGGACTCCGGCGCCACGTGCAGCACGCACGCCCCGTAGCTCGTGCCGCTCATCCGCGCGTCCGAGATCCGGACCATGTCGCGCACCCCGGCGGCGAGCAGGTGCGCGGGGATCGGCAGCATCCCGTACTCGGGCATGCCGGGGCCGCCGAGCGGGCCCGAGCCGCGCAGCACCAGCACCGAGTCCGCCGTGATCGCCGGGTCTTCGATCCGCTTCTTGAGGTCCGCGTAGTCCTCGAACACCACGGCCGGGCCGGTGTGCGTCAGCAGGTGCTTTTCGGCCGCGATGTGCTTGATCACCGCGCCCGACGGCGCCAGGTTGCCGTGCAGCACGGCCACTCCGCCCTCGGTCGCCACCGGGTTGTCGCGCGTCCGGATGACGTCGTCGTTGTGCACCTTCGCGGTCTCGAGGTCGGCCCCGAGCGTGCGGCCGGTGACGGTCACCCGGTCGGTGTGCAGCAGGTCGGTCAGCCGCGACAGCAGGCCGGGCAGGCCGCCCGCGTAGTAGAAGTCCTCCATCAGCCAGTCGCCGCCCGGGCGGACGTTCGCGAGCACCGGCACGCGCCGCGCGATCGCGTCGAAGTCGGCCAGGCTCACCGGGATCCCGCTGCGCCCGGCCATCGCGATCAGGTGGATCACGGCGTTGGTCGACCCGCCGAGCGCCAGCACGGTGGTGATCGCGTCTTCGTAGGCGTTCCTGTCCAGGATCCGGCTCACCGTCAGGTCTTCCCAGACCATGCCGACGATCCGCGCGCCGCTCGCCGCGGCCATCCGGTGGTGGGCCGAGTCGACGGCGGGGATCGACGCCGCGCCCGGCAGCGTCATGCCGAGCACCTCCGCGGCGGACGTCATCGTGGACGCCGTCCCCATCGTCATGCAGTGGCCGGGGGACCGGGCGAGACCGCGTTCCAGTTCGGACATTTCGGCGTCGCCGATCAGGCCGGCCCGCTTGTCGTCCCAGTACTTCCACATGTCGGTGCCGCTGCCGAGGACCTCGTCGCGCCAGTGCCCCCGCAGCATCGGCCCGGCCGGCACGAAGATCGCGGGCAGGTCGGCGCTCGCCGCGCCCATCAGCAACGCCGGCGTCGTCTTGTCGCAGCCGCCCATCAGCACGGCGCCGTCGATCGGGTAGGACCGCAGGATCTCCTCGGTCTCCATGGCCAGGAGGTTGCGGTAGAGCATCGGCGTCGGCTTCTGGTAGGTCTCCGACAGCGTCGCGACCGGGAACTCGAGCGGGAACCCGCCGGCCTGCCAGACGCCGCGCTTGACCTGCTCGGCGCGTTCGCGCAGGTGCATGTGGCACGGGTTGATGTCCGACCACGTGTTGAGGATGCCGATGACCGGTTTGCCGAGGTGCTCCTCCGGGTTGTAGCCGAGCTGGCGGCTACGGGCTCGGTGGCTGAAGTTGCGCAGTTCGTCGCCGCCGAACCACCGGTGGCTGCGGAGCTCCTCGGGTGCTTTCATGCGATCCAGTATGGCATCTGATATATGATCTCGCGGGCCTGGTTGAATGGGTTTCGACACGATACGAGGGAGCGACCATGACCGGGACGTTCAGCCTGCCCGCCTCCCGGACCGAAGTGGTCCTGGAGGAGATCCGCCGCGGCATCCTGACCCGCGAACTGGTGCCCGGCCAGCCGCTCGTCGAAGCGGAGCTGGCCGCGCGGCTCGGCGTGTCGAAGACGCCGGTGCGCGAGGCGCTCAAGGTGCTGTCCAATTCGGGCTTGGTGACGTTCAGCCCGTACAAGGGCGCTTCGGTCGTCACGGTCGACGCCGAGCTCGCGAAGTCCGTCTACGACGTGCGGATGGTGCTGGAACCGGAAGCCGTCCGGCGGACCGTCGAACAGCGCGACCCCGAACTGCTGGACGACGCGGCCGAGGCGCTCAAAGAAGCGTCGACGGCCATCGCGGACAAGGACCAGGTCGCGCTGAGCCTGCTCAACCGCCGGTTCCACCGCGCCCTCTACCGCGGCTGCGGCAACCCGCTGCTGGTCAGCATCCTCGACGACCTCAAGGACCGCGCCGCGCTGATCAGTGTCGTCGGCTGGGAAGCGAACCCCAGCTGGAAGAAGGAGTGGACCGAGCACAAAGCGGTCCTCGCGGCGGCGAAGAAGGGTGACGCCGAGGGCGCCGCGGCGCTGCTGAAGGACCACATCGGCGGCTTCCTCGAGCGGGTGCTCAAGGCCATCGGATGAGGCTGCTGCTCATCTCGGACACCCACCTGCCCGCCCGCTCCCGCGTGCTGCCGGAGCAGGTGTGGGCCGAGGTCGAGGCGGCGGACGTCGTCGTGCACGCCGGCGACTGGGTCGAGGTCGCGCTCCTGGACGAGCTGGAGACGCGCAGCAAGCGCCTGATCGGCGTCTACGGCAACAACGACGGCGCCGACCTGCGGGCGCGGCTGCCCGAGATCGCGCGCGCGGAACTCGACGGCGTCCGGTTGGCCGTCATCCACGAGACGGGCTCGAAGCAGGGCCGCGAACAGCGGTGCGACGCGCAGTTCCCGGACACCGACGTGCTCGTCTTCGGGCACAGCCACATCCCGTGGGACACGACCACCCCGGCCGGGCTGCGGCTGCTCAACCCCGGTTCGCCGACCGACCGCCGCCGCCAGCCGTTCTGCACCTACCAGACGGCCCGGATCGAGAACGGCACGCTGGCGGACGTCGAGCTGCACGAACTGCCCCGGAGGGGGTAGGAAGAGTCCATGGATCCGGCATGGGCGTTGCGGGAGATCGCGTTCCAGCTCGAACGCGCGGGGGAACCGACCTACCGCGTGCGGGCGTTCCGCAACGCGGCCGCGACTGTCGACAAGACCGACGCTTCGCAGCTGGCCTCGATGGCCGAGAACGGCACGCTGACCTCGTTGCCCGGCATCGGGAAAGCCACCGCCGGCGTCATCGAGGACGCGCTGGCCGGCCGTGACCCGGCGTACCGGTCGAAGATCGTCGAGAAGAAGCTGCCGGACGGCGAACCGCTGCGGTCGGCCCTTCGCGGGGACTGCCACACGCACTCGGACTGGTCGGACGGCGGCAGCTCGATCGGCGAGATGGCCGTCGCGGGCCGGGACGTCGGGCACGAGTGGATGGTGCTGACCGACCACTCGCCGCGGCTGACCGTCGCGAACGGGCTGTCGCCGGACCGGCTGCGGACGCAGATGCAGATCGTCGCCAAGGCCAACGAGCTGATGGCGCCCTTCCGGCTGCTGCACGGCATCGAGGTCGACATCCTCGACGACGGCGCCCTCGACCAGGAGGACGAGCTGCTGGGGCAGCTGGACTTCGTCGTCGCGAGCGTGCACTCGAAGCTGCGGATGCCGGCCCGCGACATGACCCGGCGGATGCTCGCCGCGGTGCGCAACCCGCACACGCGGGTGCTGGGGCACTGCACCGGGCGGCTGGTCGTCGGCCGGGGCCGTCCGGAGTCGGAGTTCGACGCCGAGGCGGTGTTCACCGCGTGCCGGGAGAACGGCGTCGCGGTCGAGATCAACTCGCGCCCCGAACGGCTCGACCCGCCGATGCGGCTGCTGAAGCTGGCCGCGGAGATCGGCTGCGAGTTCGCCATCGACAGCGACGCGCACGCACCGGGCCAGCTCGACTGGCAGCCCTACGGCTGCGAACGCGCGGTCAAAGCGGGCATCGGGCCGGAGCGGATCATCAACACCCGCACGGCGGAGGCGCTGCTCAGCCGCTGATCTCGATGACGGGGTGCTGGGCCGGGTCGAGCCAGCGCAGGATCGCCTCGAGGTCCGCGCCGGCGATCGCGACGCAGCCCGCGGTCGGCTTCCCGTCGGTGACGTGCAGGAAGAACGCCGAGCCCGCGCCCGGCACCACCGGCGTCCGGTTGTAGTCGATGACGACGGCGTGCGCGTAGACCGCGCCCGCCGCGCCGAGGTTCTCGCCGGCGGCTTCGTCGAACGGGCACGTGCCGGGAGCGCACGAGAAGTGCGTGTTGTAGTACGGGGAATCCACATCGGACACCCACCAGTCCGAGGTGGTGACCTCGCGGTAGGGCAGCCGGGTCCGCGCCGGCCGCGTGCCGAACGCTTCGGTGAGCGGCCAGACACCGGCCGGGGTGTGGGACGTCGACTCACTCGCCTGGCCGACGCCGTTCGTGCCGACGTGCGCCGGGACCGGGCCGTACGCCTTGGCCCACTCGCCGCCGGTGCGCTGCCACGCCGTGAGGACGGCGGTGGTCGAGCCCGCCGCGTCGGCCCGCACGGTGATCCGCTGCTGCGGCTCCGGCTGCTCCGGCTCCGGCGAGGCGGCCCCGCCGGTCAGCAGCGCGGCCGCGGCCAGCGTGGCACCGAGGGTTCTCCTGCGCATGCCGGAGAGCCTAACGGTGCCACGCGACGACCGTCAGTTGATCGTGTAGGAGTCCCCGTAGACCTTCCACTTCAGCGGGGTGTGCAGGTCGAAGTTGCCCGCGTTGAGGAACACCAGCTGCTCGGTGTCGACGCGCGAGGTGTCGGCGTGCGCCTCTTCCTGCTTCATGATCACCTTGCGGGCCGCGAAGAACGCCTTGAGGTACGTCGCCTCGTCGC
The DNA here is from genome assembly GCF_044759945.1 of Amycolatopsis sp. NPDC098790. NCBI lineage: Bacteria > Bacillati > Actinomycetota > Actinomycetes > Pseudonocardiales > Pseudonocardiaceae > Amycolatopsis > Amycolatopsis sp. NPDC098790. The sequence goes on along the minus strand of NZ_JBIWAI010000004.1, from coordinate 95,933 downwards.
CGCCCTGGGCCGGGGTCTTCGCCTTCTTCATCGCGGCCTTGCGGATGCCGCCGAAGCTGTCGGAGCTGTCGCCGGGGCCGTGCATGACGATGGCGTCGTAGTAGGCGAACTGGCCGAGGTTGCTGAGGCCGTCGGACTTGCCCTGGCTGACCGCCGGGTTGAAGTACACGCGGTCGCGCTCGTTGTTCTGCGCGGTCTGGAACGCGGTGGTGGCCGCCGCCTGCTTCCAGGCGCTTTCGAAGGCCGAGCCGAGCCCGCTGTGGGAGTCGGTGCCGTTCACCTTGCGCAGCGCGGGAAGGTACTTGGCCAGGGGGTTGTTCGGCACGGAGTCCGTGTAGGCCTCGACGAGTTCGAGCATGTCGCCGGTGCCGGAGCAGAACCCGATGATACCGGCGGTGTACCCGCGGCCGTCGCCGATGTCCTCGATGTACTTGTACTGGGCTTTCCAGTCCAGCGACGAGTTTTCCGCGCTGGAGACCAGCTTCATCGCGATCTCCTTCTTCGCCGGGGCCGACAGGTCGCCGACGGCGAGGGCGGTCGCGCTCTGCGCCGCGAGTGGCGCCGGGGCCGCCGAGGAGAGCGCGGGGGTGGTGATCACGAGGGCGGCGACGGAGGCCGCGCCGAGCGCGCCGATGACGACCGGCCGCAACTTCTTGCTCATGGGGGGAGACCCTTTCCGCGGGGTGCGCCGTGGGGGATCACGGCGGGTACGGGTGAGGCGGGTGGAGCTGCGGCGTAGCGACACGGTAGCGAAGAGTCAGCACGCTCCACAAGAGGCGGAATTCGTTCATGTTCGTGAACGGTCCAGACCATCGGGAAGGGTCCGCAAAGGACGGTCAGCGGGCCCCGGTGAAGATGCGGATGACGTCCGGCAGCACGTTGACCGGGATCGTCGGGTCGATCGCCCGCTGCACGCCGAGGCCGATGCCGAGGCTGAGCAAGGCGGTCGCGGCGTCGTCGGCCGACATCGGGAGCGTGATCCCGAACCGCTCGGCGTACCCGCTGAGCAGGCCGGCGATGCTGTCGCGGATCGCCTTGTCACGGGTGGCCAGTTCGGCGCGGACCTGCGGGTTGCGCCGCGCGTTCGTGGCGAACTCGACCTCCAGGGCCGTCCACGCCTCGTCGCCGATGCTGCGCTCGGCCCACGCCTGGAACGCGGCCAGCAGGTCGTCCACGTCCTCGGCGCCCACCAGCCCTTCCGCGATCAGGGCGACCTGCTCGTCGTGGATCCGGTCGAGGACGGCGAGGCAGAGCTCGTCCTTGTTGCGGAAGTTCGAGTACACCGCGCCCTTCGAGTAGCCGGCCTCGTCCGCGACCTTCTCCAGCGACGTCACCGAATAGCCGTCGCGCAGGAAGAGCAGCTTGGCGGTCTCGATCAGCTGCTCGCGGGTGCGTGCCTGGCTTTCCGCGCGGGTGAGTCGGGCCATGGCGCCACTCTAGCCAGGTCCGGAATCGGGGTACCGTCGGTATTGAGATACTGCTAGTCTCCGAAAATGGAACAACGCCACTTCGCGGTCCTCGTCGTCGGCGCCGGGGCGTCCGGGCTGGGTGCCGCCATCCGGCTGGGCCAGGCCGGCGTCGACGACCTCGCCGTGCTGGAGAAGGCGGCCTCGCTCGGCGGAACCTGGCGCGACAACACGTATCCCGGCTGCGCCTGCGACGTCCCGTCCGCGCTGTATTCGTACTCGTTCGCGCCGAATCCACAGTGGACGCGGGCGTTCGCCGGGCAGGCCGAGATCCGCGCGTACCTGGCGGACACGGCGTCGCGATTCGGCGTCACGTCGAAGATCCGCTACGGCGTCGAGGTGACGCGGGCGCAGTGGAACCCCCGTGAGTCCCTTTGGGAGCTGGAGACGACTCGCGGCCCGTATTCGGCGCGGGTCCTGGTCGCCGGCACCGGTCCGTGGCACGAGCCACTGATCCCGGACCTGCCGGGGCTCGCGGATTTCCCGGGCGAGGTGTTCCACTCCGCGCGGTGGAACCACGACTACGACTTGAGTGGCAAGCGCGTCGCGGTGATCGGCACGGGCGCGTCGGCGGTCCAGTTCGTCCCGCGGATCGTGCCTTCCGTGGGCAGGTTGCACCTGTTCCAGCGCACCGCGCAGTGGGTGCTGCCGAAGCCGGACCACGCCGTCCCTGGTGTGGAACGGTTCCTGCTGCGACGGTTCCCGGCGCTGCAGCGGGCGTTGCGGAGTGCGGAGTACGGGGCGATGGAGACGCTCGGCTTCGGGTTCCGGCACCCGTGGCTGCTGCGGCAGGTGCAGAAGGTCGGGCTCGCGCACTTGCGCTTGTCGGTGCGCGATCCGGCTTTGCGTCGCGTGTTGACGCCGGACTACACGCTGGGGTGCAAGCGGTTGCTGATGTCCAACACGTACTACCGGTCGCTGACTCGATCCCATGTGGACGTTCACCCGACGGCGGTGCGTTCGGTCTCGGGTAGCCGGGTTCTCGGCGCGGACGGTTCTTCCGCCGACGTGGACGCGATCATCTTCGGGACGGGCTTCCACATCCTCGACATGCCGGTGTCTTCGCGCGTGTTCGACGGCGACGGCCGGAGTCTGGACGACCACTGGAAGGGGAGCCCGCAGGCGTACCTCGGGACTGCGGTCGCCGGGTTCCCCAACCTGTACCTGTTGCTGGGCCCGAGCCTCGGTACCGGGCATTCGTCGGCGTTCATGATCCTCGAGGCCCAGTTGCGGCACACGGTTTCGGCGGTGACGCGGACGCTCCGCTCACCGGGTACGGCGCTGTCGGCCCGCCCGGAGGTCCAGGCGGCGTTCAACGCGGAGGTCCAGGCCGCGCTGCCGGGGACGGTCTACCAGTCGGGCGGGTGCTCGAGTTACTACACGGACGTCAACGGGCGCAACAGTTTCAGCTGGCCGTTCTCGACCGGCCGGTTGCGTTCTCAGGTGGGTGCGTTCGACGAGGCGGACTACGAGATCGGTCAGTCCCACTCCCAGCACAGGCCGTAGACCCCCGGCTGGGCGTCCAGCACCGCGATGTGGCTCGTGAAACTCGGACCCACCGGCAGCTCCGGCCGTTCCGTCGACGCTTCGCCGTCGTACCGGTAACACCGCACCGGCACCGCCGCCGGGTCGAAGCACGCCTGCAGCACGATCTGCCGGGCCGGTGCCCGCACGCCGAACTGCAGGTAGCTCGTCTCCGGCGGCACCCCGTCGTACGCGAACTCGAAGTCGAACACGTACGTCTCGCCCGCCCGCAGCGGGTAGTCGAACCGCAGCTCCAGCGCCACCAGTTCGGACGCCGCGTCGCGGCGGACGCGGCCCGGGCGGCAGCAGCGGGCCGACCGCAGCACCGGCCGATGACCGCCGCCCGTCTGGGGGCGGAAGAACGACACCCAGCGGTCGACGCCGTCCTCGCGGCTGGTCACGACCAGCTCCGTGCGCACCGACCGTTCGGTGCGGTCCGCGCCCAGCGTCGCCCGCTGGTGCACCGATGCCAGCGCCAGCCGCGCGTTGCCGTCCAGGTCGATGCCGTCGCACGACGCCAGCTCCGTCGGCTCGGAACCGAGCGCGCTGGCCAGGCTGACTCCGCCCGGCCACGGCTCCACCCGGCGCACCCGGGGCCGCGCCACCAGGCTGGTCAACGCGGCCGCGGGCAGGCCGAGACACCCTTCGGCGACGCCCACCGCGTGCAGCGAGCGTGGCCCTTCCGGGTGCCGCCGGCCGCGGCGCCAGTAGCTCAGCGTGGCCAGGCTGACCTGGGCGCCCCGGCTCGCCATCCGCCGCTGCAGGGCCTCCAGGCTCAGCCCGCGGTGCCGGATCGCCAGGTCGAACGCCACCTCGAACGGTCCTTCCCGGACCGCGTCGGCGACGTCGGTGGAGAACGCTTCCATTCGGGCAATCATGAATACCGGACGCACCGGACGCAACGAGGCCTGCCACCAAAGTAGGTGGCAGGCCTCGTGGGGGTCAGCTCACGGTGACCCCGGTGTCGTCCACGGCGAACGACGTCTGCAGCGACTGGTCCTCGGTCCCGGCGAACTTGAGCGTGACCGTCTGACCCGCGTACGAAGACAGGTCGAGCGTCTTCTGGACGTAAGCCGAGTTCCGGTCGAGGTTCGAGTACGTCGCCAGCGTCGCCGAACCGGCGGACACGACCAGCTTGTCGTAGCTGACGTTCTCGGTCTCGGCCGTCCACACGCGCAGCCAGAACGTCAGGCTCGCCCGGCAGTTCGCCGGGATCGTGACGGACTGCGTGAGCGTGTCGGTGTGCGCCGAGCCCCAGCCGCCGAGCCAGGAGTCGTAGCTGCCCGAGCGCGCCGGCGCCTGGCCGCCCCACTGGCCGATCGTGGTGTTCGGGTCGGTCCAGGACGCCTTGCCGGACTCGAAGCCCGGGTTCTGCACCAGCTGCCCGCTGCACCCGCCCGGGGGAGGCGTGGTGGTCGTCGGCGGGGTGGTCGTGGTGGGCGGGGTCGTCGTGGTCGGCGGCGTCCCGGTGCACGTCGGGTCGCCGGACTGCGCCGGGACGCTCACCGCGTTCCACGCCGCCTTCACCGCGTCGAACTCCGCGCAGCTGTTCGGGTACAGGTTCTTCGCGGCCTGCAGCGTCCACGTCCGGTAACGCAGGTAGTTGCTGCCGGACGTCTTCAGCTGCACGGCGCCGTGCATGATGTTGATCGCCTTGCGGATGCCGATCCCGGCCACCGTGCTGCCGTTGCACGTCGAGCTCGTCGGCTGCCCGTTCGTCGGGTTGCTGCCCTCGGCGAGCAGGTAGAACCAGTGGTCGCCCGGGCCGGCGGCCTTGTGGACCTCCGCGTTCGGCGTCGAGCTGGAGTAGCAGCTCGGGTCGCCGACCTTCGACGGGTCGTACATGTACCGGATCGCGCCGGTGCCGACCAGGTTGACCTCCTCTCCGATCGCGTAGTCCGGCGGGTCGTACTGGGACGGCTCGTTCGCGTAGAACTCCGTCGCCGTGCCGAACGTGTCCGCGATGAACTCCTGCGTGCCGCCGCCGGAGAAGCCGCCGGAGCCGGAGTAGTCGTCGATGCCGTGGCCCATTTCGTGGCCGAGGATGTCGAGCGAGCCGACCCATTCGCCGCTCGGGTTGTGGCCGAGGTTCACGTACGCGGGCCGCGAGTTGTAGTAGTACGCGTTCTCGTCGTCGAGGCCGACGCGGATCTTCCACGCGCCGCCGTTGCCGGTGAACCCGTTGCGGCCCACCCATTCCGTGAGCATCTTCTTCTCGGTCTGCGCGACGAACAGCGCGTCGGCGCAGCCGGTTTCGATGTTCGTGCCGGTGCCGTTGCCCCAGTTGTCGTCCGGTCCGGTGAGGACGGAGTCGGAGTTGTAGTTGCGGCAGTCCAGGTTCGGCGTGTTCGGGTCGGCCATCGAGTACGTGCTGCCGGACTTCGTCGTGTTCAGCGGCAGCGACGGCCCGTTCCACTTCCCGGTGCCGGTGCCCGCGGCGACGTGCTGGACGGTCCGCAGCACGCGCCCGTCGACGGCGTCGACGTAGACGCTTAGGCTGCTCGGCTCGCCGTGTTCGTCGGTGCCCTCGACGTTGCTCTCGTACGCGAGCCGCCCGCTGCCGTCGGCGACCACGACGAGCTTCCCGCCCGGCAGGCTCTTCGGCCCGCGGACCTGTTGGCGCGCCACGGTTTCGGCCTGCGCGGCGGTGAGTTTCGCGCCGCGGACGTCGAGGTCGCCGAGCGCCTGCTGCTGCGCGACGGACGTGGTCTTGACGGTGCCGGCGGCGTCGGTGGCGATGACGAGGTCACCGCCGATCACGGGCAGGCCGTCGTAGGTGCGGTCGTAGACGACGTACGACAGGCCGGCCGCCGTACGTACGTCACGCTGGACGAACTTGTCGTGCGCGCCGGCGTGCAGGGCGGCGGGCCGGGCGTTGACCAGGTTTGCGGCGGCGCTCGTGGCGTTGGCCTGGGCCTGCGCGGCGGACGGAGGCGGTTCGGGGACGGGCTGCGCGGGCGCGGCGACGGCGATGCCGACCACCACCATGCCCGCCGCCGTCGCCCCGCCGAGCGCGGCGAACCGTTGGGGCAATCTCATGACGCTCCTTGCGAAAACGCGATGGGGGAAGGGAGAACCCGATCGACGTTAAGCGCGGGGCGGGAGCGGCAGAAGGTTCATCACAGCTCGGAACTTTCACGCTGCGGCGGTGTGAAAGCGGTCAGAGGGTGTGGAAGCGCAGGCCTGCCTTGGTGAGGCGGTCGATGAGCGCGTCGCCCATCGCGGTCGCCGTGGTGACCTGGCCCGCGGTTTCCGGGAGCGTGTCGGTCGCGAGGCACAGCGCCGATTCCGCGAGCATCTTCGCTGTTTCGTCGTAGCCGGGATCGCCGCCGGAGACCTCGGTGACGACGCGCTCGCCACCGCCTTCGCCGACGAACCGCACCGAGAACCACGACCGGGCCCGGCGTTCGGGGCTCGGGCCGTTGCCGGGGGCGAGCAGGCGGGACAGGCCGCGCCGCGCGGGCGGGACCTGCGCGGCGGCGAGCAGCGCGCCGGCGCCGAGTACGCCGCCCGCCAGCACCGGCAGGTGCTTGACGGCGGCGAAGTGCCGGTAGGTGAAGTCCGGGCCGTAGCGTTCGTCCGCGGCCGCCGACCGGCGGACGACCTCGGGGTCGATCGTGGGCAGCGGCACCGCCCACCAGCCGGCGTCGGCGACCCGGTGCGGACGGCCGAGAGGCGCGCGGGTGAAGCGTCCGGCGGGTCGCGGCTCGGCGGCCGCGCGTTCCTTCGCGACCCGGGCGCCGGCCGGGAGCCGCGACATGATGGTCAGCGCGCTGAGGAACGTGCCGCCCGAGGGCATACCGCTGGCCCGGACGTAGCCGTCGACCTTGAGGGGGACGCCTTCGGGGAGCTGCTTGACGGTGAAGTAGGCGCCGAGGTCGTGCGGAATGGAGTCGAACCCGCAGGCGTGGACGAGCCGCGCGCCGGTGTCGCGGGCGCGGCGGTCGTGGGCGAGGTACATCCGGTCGACGAACTCGGGTTCGCCGGTGAGGTCGACGTAGTCGGTCCCGGCCGCGGCGCAGGCGGCCACGAGCGGTTCGCCCTGGGTGAGGTAGGGGCCGACGGTGGTGATGACCACTTTCGTGGCCTCCGCGACGGCTTTGAGCGACGCGGGCTCGCCGGAGTCGGCGACGAGCAGGTCGAGGGTGGCGAAGCGGTCGTCGACGGTCGCGAGCTGCCCGCGGACGGCTTCGAGCTTGCCCCGGTTGCGGCCGGCGAGGGCCCAGCGCAGGTCCGCGGGGGCGTGCCGGGCGAGGTGTTCGGCGGTGAGACCCCCGGTGAACCCGGTGGCGCCGAAGAGGACCACGTCGTACGCGCGCATGTCTCCTCCAGGGGACGTCGACGGCGGACCGGCTCAGGTTACCCGTGAGTAGAGGAGGCCGCCGGGCGATCCGGGTGACGTGAATGACTCGTTCATGGCGTCAGGTGACAGGAATGAGTCATTCACGTCATGGGGGCGCCGCTACTTCCGGTCCCCCGTGTACACCACCGCCGCCGCGACCGCGGCCACTCCCGCGATCACGTCCGCGATCCGGCGCGGCAGCGCGTGGTGCGTGTCCTCCATCCACGCCCGCACCCGCGCCCGGTCCAGTTCCGGCTCGCACAGGTCGTCCACTCCCGCCGTCCACGCCAGCAACGCCAAGCACGCCGCGTGCGGGTCCGGCCGGTCGATGCCGAACACCGCTGCCCTGGCCTTGCTGCGCGCCGCCGTCGAAACCAGCAGGTCCGCCGGTGGGTACCGGAATCGGCGGAACAACGCCGGTGTCCGGCGGACCAGCCCGAGCGCGACCAGATTGTCCGCGGCCACCGACGGCAGTTCCGCACGCAGGTGGTCCACCCACTCCCGGACGCTGTACACCGCCGTTTCCGAAACAATTTCGGAAAACACGTGATCGGCCGTCGGAATACCCGGTGGCCGCGCGGCGATCGCGCGCACCTTGCGGTCCTCGACCGTGATCCGGTCGGTGAACAGCAAGTCGCACAACGCCGCACCGGCCAGGCCGATGCCCAGCGACGTCCGGCTGAGCACCGGGCGGCCGGTGAACTCGTCGTGGCCGAGGAAGAAGAACGAATCCACCAACGTGAGCCGGCGCATGACGGAAAACGGCCCCCTGGGCGGTCTCGGTGAGGATGCCGAAGATAGCGGTCCGGCTTCCCGTCGCTTTCGGTGCGGTCACGTTTACCCCGAACGGACGTACCGTCGCACCACTGGAACCCCCTACTCTGGGGCGCCGCCGACCAAGATCACCTAGGCGCGGGGAAAGGTCCATGGGAACCCACACGCCGGGGCGCGGCCTCGGCACCAGGCGGCTCGGCGCCGTCCAGATCGTCTTCTTCGTCGTCGCGGCGGCCGGTCCGCTGTACGCGATCGCCGGCGGCGTCTCGGCGACGTACGCGGTCACCGGCAGCGTCGGCGTGCCCCTGTCGTTCGTGCTGCTGGCGCCCGTACTCGCGCTGTTCGGCGTCGGGTACGCCGCGATGAGCCGGTACACGACGAACGCCGGAGCGTTCTACCCCTATGTGGCGCACGGGATCGGTCGCTCCGCGGGCACCGCCGTCGCCTACGTGACGGTGCTCGCCTACAGCTCCATCCAGACCGGCGTCTTCGGCCTGTTCGGGCTGTCCGTGTCCACCTGGCTGAACACGACGTTCGGGACGGACCTGCCGTGGTGGCCGGTCGCGCTGCTGATGGTGCTCGTCGTCGGGGCCGGCGGCGTGCTCCGGATCGACCTCAACGCGAAGGTCCTCGGCGTCGCGCTCGGCCTGGAAGTCGCGGTGCTCGCCGTCCTGGACGTCGCCCTGTTCGGCCACCCCGCGGGAAGCGCGCTGACGCCGCTGGCGCCGTCGAGCCTGTTCACGGCGGGCGTCGGCGCCGTTTTCGCTTTCTCCATCGCGGTTTTCCTCGGCTTCGAAGGCGCCGCCACCTACGGCGAGGAGTGCCGCGACCCGCGCAAGACCGTCGGCCGCGCGACCTACATCGCGATCGGGCTGACGGCCGTGCTGTACATCGCGTCCTCGCTCGCGCTGGCGGTCGCGACCGGTCCGGACCACATCGTCGAGCGCGCCGCGGCCGAAGGGCCGGGCCTGCTCTTCGGGCTCGGCGGGCAGTACCTGGGCACGGCCTTCGCCGACATCGCGTACGTGCTGTTCCTGACCAGCCAGTGCGCCGCGCTGCTGAGCCTCCACAACGCCGTCGCGCGGTACTTCTTCGCGCTGGGCCGGGAAGGGCTGCTGCCGGACGGGCTCAGCCGCACCAGCAAGCGCACCGGCGCCCCGATCGGCGGCTCGCTGGTCCAGACCACGATCGGCCTGGTCGTCGTCTCGGCGTTCGCGCTCGCCGGCCGCGACCCGTTCACCGACCTCTTCACGTGGACCGGGGTCACCGCGTCGACCGGCGTCACGATCATCATGGTCGCGGTTTCCCTGTCGGTCATCGGCTTCTTCCGCCGCCACCCCGGCCGGGAGACGTGGTGGCGGCGCGCGGGCGCGCCGGCGCTCGCGGCGGTGACGCTGACCGCGGTGCTGGTGCTGATCGTCGTCAACTTCGACGTCCTGCTCGGCCCGGCGGGCTCGATCCCCTGGCTGCGCTGGGGCCTGCCGGGGCTGCTGGTGCTCGCCGGCCTGGCCGGCTTCCTGCGGGCCGAGACCCTGCGCACCCGTCGTCCGGACGTCTACGCGGCGATCGGCGGTCCGCTGCGCGACGAGCTCGTGGAGACGCGGTGACCGCTGTCCGCGCGGCTTCACCGCCCGAGCTGGACGCGGTGCTTTCGATCTTGGTCGCCGCGTTCCAGGACGACCCGATGAGCCGCTGGGTGTTCCCCGGCGACGAGCGCCGCCGGACCGTCGCGCACCCGGCGTTTTTCCGCGACCTCGCCGGAGCCGGGTTCGCCGCAGGGAGCGTCGACGTCACCGAAGACCATTCGGCGGCGATGATATGGCTGCCCGGGAACGCGGGCGACGACGAGCCGGTCGACGGGCTCGACCCGGCCGAGCAGAAGCGGCTGGACGTCCTGCTCGGCATGATGGCCGGCCTCGAGCCGTCCGAGCCGCACTGGCACGCGCAGTTCATCGGCGTCCGGCCCGGCCGGCAGCGCCAGGGCATCGGCGCGCGGTTGCTGGGTCATGGCCTCGCCCGCTACGACGCCGAGGGGGTGCCCACGTACTTGGAGGCCAGCTCGCCGGACAGCACGCGCCTCTACCGGCGGCTCGGGTTCCGCGACCACGGGCCCGCGTTCCGGCCGCCGGGCGGGCCGCCGATGCAGCCGATGTGGCGCGCCCCTGCCTGAGGCCGTTACCGGCGGGTACAGTGCCCCCTCGAACGCGAGGAGGAAGCCGTGACTGAACGCTTCGGCAGCTACCAGAACGAGCTCTACCTGCAGGGACTCGGTGGGCAGCTGCCGCCGTGCTCGACGGACGCCACCAAGCTCGAAGCGTCGGCGCGCGAGATCATGGCGCCCGGCCCCTTCTCCTACGTCGCGGGCTCGGCGGGCTCCGGCGCGACCGCACGCGCGAACCGCGAGGCCTTCGACCGCTGGCGCGTCGTGCCGCGGATGCTGACCGGCGCGACCGACCGCGACCTCTCGACGACCGTGCTCGGCACCCGGCTGGCCGCACCGGTGGCCGTCGCGCCCGTCGGCGTCCAGTCGATCGTCCACCCGGACGCGGAGTCCGCGACGGCCCGCGCGGCCGCCTCGGTCGGGCTGCCGTTCATCCTGTCCACGGCGTCGTCGACCGGCATCGAGGACGCCGCCGCGGCCAACGGCGACGGCCCGCGCTGGTTCCAGCTGTACTGGCCCGGCGACCCGGACGTCTGCGCGAGCCTGCTGGCCAGGGCGAAGGCGGCCGGCTACACGGCGCTGGTCGTCACGCTCGACACGTGGACGCTGGCCTGGCGACCGTCCGATCTGGACCAGTCGTACCTGCCGTTCCTGCAGGGCGAGGGGCTGGCGGTCCCGTTCACCGACCCGGTGTTCCTCTCGCGGCTGCAGAAGACGCCGGAGGAGGACCGCGGCACCGCGATCCTGACGTGGATCGGCATGATCACCGGCACCGACCGGACGTGGGACCAGCTCCCGTTCCTGCGCGAGCACTGGGACGGTCCGATCGTCCTCAAGGGCATCCAGCACGTCGCGGACGCGCGCCGCGCGGCGGAGGCCGGCATGGACGGCGTCGTCGTCTCGAACCACGGAGGCCGCCAGGTCGACGGCGCGATCGGGGCGCTGGAGGCGCTGCCGGGCATCGTCGCGGCGGTGGGCGACCGCATGGAGGTGCTGTTCGACTCGGGCGTCCGCACGGGAGCGGACGTGCTGAAGGCGATCGCACTGGGCGCCCGGGCGGTGCTGGTGGGCCGCCCGTGGGTGTACGGCCTGGCGCACGCGGGCGAGGACGGCGTCCGCCACGTGCTGCGGAGCCTGCTGGCGGACTTCGACCTCACCATGGGACTTTCCGGCCACCGCACCCTGGCCGACCTGGGCCCGGACTCGCTGCAGCGGGTCTGAGGTAACGAAACGGGAAAGCAGGGGACAGCCACCGGACCGGTGGTTACCGTTCGAGCCCATCGCGGGCCGTCCGGGTCCGTTTCCGTTCCCGTTGGGGGTTTTTCCATGTCCATCTTGGTGCGCGTCGGTGCGCTCTTCGCGTTCCTCGGCTTCGGCTCGCTCGTCCTCAAGCAGCTCGGCCGCACGTTCATCCTGATCGAGTGGGCCGACGACATGCAGCCGGGGTTCGGCATCGCGCTCGGCGTGGGCGGCCTGGTGCTGATCGCGGTCGGCCTGCTCCTCGGCCGGGCCAAGGCCGCGAAGCCGCAGCCGCAGGTCACCCAGCAGCCGCCGGCGCCGGGCGCCCCGCAGGCTTACCCCGGCCAGCAGCAGTACCCGAACCAGCAGGGCTGACCGGTCCCGAGCGCCCCAATGTGGCCTTCGGTGCGTCAGACGCACCGAAGGCCACATTGGGACGCTCCGGGGTGGGCCCGGTCACGCGGCGGGGATATTCGGAAGCCCCCTTCGTCACGCACGGCTATCCTTGGTCCGAGAATGTCCACGCCATCCCCCCTCGAAGCGCTGCGTGCGCGCCTGCCCGAGCTGATGCCGCGCGACGAGCAGCGGCTGCGCCGGCGGCTCGACGGTGCCCGCAAGGCTCGTGATCGCGATGCCGCCCTCGCGCGGATCGCCGCCGACGTCGACAAGGCCGAGCTGCGGATCCAGTCGCGCCGCGAGAGCGTGCCCAAGATCGAATACCCCGAAGAGCTGCCGGTCAGCAGGCTCAAGGACGAGATCGCCGCCGCCATCGGCAAGCACCAGGTCGTGATCGTCGCGGGGGAGACCGGCTCGGGCAAGACCACCCAGCTGCCGAAGATCTGCCTCGAGCTCGGCCGCGGCATCCGCGGCCAGATCGGGCACACCCAGCCGCGCCGGCTCGCCGCCCGCACGGTCGCCGACCGGATCGCCAGTGAACTGAAGACCGAGCTCGGCGACGCCGTCGGGTACAAGGTGCGGTTCACCGACCAGTCCGGGCAGGACACGCTGGTCAAGCTGATGACCGACGGCATCCTGCTGGCCGAGATCCAAACCGACCGCTCGCTGCGCCAGTACGACACGCTCATCATCGACGAGGCCCACGAGCGCAGCCTCAACATCGACTTCATCCTCGGCTACCTCAAGCAGCTGCTGCCGCGCCGCCCCGACCTCAAGGTCATCATCACCTCGGCGACCATCGACCCCGAGCGCTTCTCGAAGCACTTCGACGACGCGCCGATCGTCGAGGTCTCCGGCCGGACGTACCCGGTCGAGACGCGCTACCGGCCGCTGGTCGACCCCGACGACCCTGCCGAAGACGCCGACGAGCGGGACCAGACCCAGGGCATCCTCGACGCCGTCGAGGAGCTGTGCGCCGAAGGCCCCGGCGACATCCTCGTGTTCCTCTCCGGCGAACGCGAAATCCGCGACACCGCCGACGTGCTCAACCGCGCGAACCTGCGCAACACCGAGGTCCTGCCGCTGTACGCGCGGCTGTCGGCGGCCGAGCAGCACCGCATCTTCCAGTCCCACACCGGACGCCGGGTCGTGCTCGCGACGAACGTCGCCGAGACGTCGCTGACCGTGCCGGGCATCAAGTACGTCGTCGACCCGGGTACCGCCCGGATCTCGCGCTACAGCCACCGCACCAAGGTGCAGCGGCTGCCGATCGAGCCCGTGTCGCAGGCGTCGGCGAACCAGCGCAAGGGCCGCTGCGGCCGGACGTCGGACGGCATTTGCATCCGCCTTTATTCCGAAGAGGACTTCGAGAGCCGGCCGGAGTTCACCGACCCGGAGATCCTGCGGACGAACCTCGCGTCGGTCATCCTGCAGATGACCTCGCTGGGCCTCGGCGACATCGCCGCGTTCCCGTTCGTCGAGCCGCCGGACCGCCGCCAGGTCACCGACGGCATCGGGCTGCTGCAGGAGCTCGGCGCGTTTTCGAGCACCGGGTCCGACCGCAGCCTGACCGACATCGGACGCAAGCTCGCGCAGCTGCCCGTCGACCCGCGGATGGGCCGGATGGTCCTGGAGGCGGCGAAGAACGGCTGCGTCCGCGAGGTGATGATCATCGCCGCGGCACTGTCCATCCAGGACCCGCGCGAGCGGCCGGCGGAGAAGCAGCAGGCGGCCGACCAGCAGCACGCGCGGTTCGCCGACCCGACGTCGGACTTCCTCGCCTACCTGAACCTGTGGGAGTACGTCGCCGAGCAGCAGAAGGCGTTGTCCGGCAACCAGTTCCGGCGCATGTGCCGCACCGAGTACCTGAACTACCTGCGCCTGCGCGAGTGGCAGGACATCTTCAGCCAGCTGCGTCAGCTGGCCAAGCCGCTCGGCATCTCCTTGAACACGAACACGACGCCGGTCGACCCGCAGCGCGTGCACACGTCGCTGATCGCCGGACTGCTGTCGCACATCGGGCTCAAGGACCCGGCCAAGGGCGACTACCTGGGTGCGCGCGGCGCCCGGTTCGGCGTCTTCCCGGGTTCGGCGCTGTTCAAGAAGCAGCCGCGCTGGGTGATGTCGGCCGAACTGGTCGAGACCTCTCGGCTCTGGGCGCGGGTCAACGCGCGCATCGAGCCCGAATGGGTCGAGCCGCTCGCGCAGCACGTCGTCAAGCGCAACTACTCCGAGCCGCACTGGGAACGCAAGCAGGGCGCGGTGATGGCGACCGAGCGCGTCACGCTCTACGGGGTCCCGCTGATCGCCGACCGCCGCGTCAACTACGGCCGGATCGACCCGGAGATGTCGCGCGCGCTGTTCATCCGGCACGCGCTCGTCGAGGGCGATTGGCAGACGCGCCACCACTTCTTCGCCGAAAACCGGGCGCTGCTCGAAGAAGTCGAAGACCTCGAGAACCGGGCGCGGCGGCGGGACATCCTCGTCGACGACCAGACGCTGTACGAGTTCTACGACGCCCGCGTCCCGGCCGACGTCGTTTCGGTGCGCCACTTCGACACGTGGTGGAAGAAGACGCGCCACGAGCAGCCGGACCTGCTCTCGTTCGAGAAGTCCATGCTCATCAACGAAACCGCGGGCGGCGTCCGCGAGGGCGACTACCCGGACTCGTGGACGCAGGGCACGCAGGTCTTCACGCTGACCTACCAGTTCGAGCCGGGCGCGGACGCCGACGGCGTCACCGTGCACGTCCCGCTGCCGGTGCTGAACCAGGTGACGCCGGACGGTTTCGACTGGCAGGTGCCGGGCCTGCGCGCGGAACTGGTGACGCAGCTGATCAAGTCGCTGCCGAAGGCGTTGCGGCGCAACTTCGTCCCGGCGCCGGACACGGCCCGGGACGTCCTTTCGCGAGTGTCCCCTTCGGACGGTCCGCTCCTGGAGGTCCTGGGCCGCGAGCTGCGGGCGCTGCGCGGGATCACGGTTCCCTACGCGGACTGGGACCTTTCCTCGGTGCCGGAACACCTGAAGATGACGTTCCGGGTGGTCGACGAGCGCGGCAAGAAGGTCGCCGAAGGCAAGGACGTCGAGGAGCTGCAGCGCCGGCTGGCCCCGAAGGTCCGGGCGACGATCTCCAAGGCGGCCAACAGCCTCGAGAAGGCCGGGCTGACCAAGCCGTCGTTCGGTTCGCTGCCGAAGGTGTTCGAATCGACGCAGCGCGGCCACGACGTCAAGGCGTACCCGGCGCTGGTGGACGAGGGCGCGTCGGTCGCGGTGCGGCTGATGGACACGCCTGGCCAGCAGGAGCACGCGATGTGGGCGGGCACGCGGCGGATGCTGCGGCTGAACCTGAACTCCCCGATGAAGTTCATCACGCGCTCGCTGTCCAACTCGTCGAAGCTGGTGCTGAACCGCAACCCGCACGGCAGCGTCGCGGCGTTGCTGGAGGACTGCGTCGACTGCGCGGTGGACGCGCTGATGGCCGCGGGCGGCGGGCCGGTGTTCGACGAGACCGGGTTCAAGGTGCTGCTGGAACGCGTGCGCGCGGGCTTGCACCCGGAGGTGCTGGCGGTGCTGACGGACGTGGAGAAGATCCTCCGCGCGGCGAACGACGTCGAGGTGGCGCTGCCGTCGTCCCGCGGTCCCGCGGAGTCCCTCGCCGATGTCCGGGGCCAGCTGTCTTCGTTGGTCTACCCCGGTTTCGTGACGGCAACGGGTGCTTCGCGGCTGCGGCACGTGGTGCGCTACCTGCAGGGCATCCTGCGGCGGCTGGAGAAGCTGGCTTCGGAGCCGACGCGCGACCTGCAGCGGACGGCGGACATCGCGTGGATCCAGGGCGAGTACGCCGACGCGGTGGCCGCGCTGCCGCCGGGGACGTCGTCACCGGCGTTGAACGAGGTGCGCTGGATGATCGAGGAGCTGCGGGTGTCGTTCTTCGCGCAGACGTTGGGCACGGCGCACCCGGTGTCGCTGAAGCGGATCACCAAGGCGATCGACGACGCGTTGGCCTAGAATCGGGACATGGCCGTCGAGGGGGACAAGCCGCCGAAATCCGACGACGATCCGGACTACAAGAAGTTCGGCGTCATCATCGGGTCGATCAGCGCGGTGTGCGCGATCCTGCTGGCGGTCAACACGCTCACCGGGTTCAACCCGCTGAAGGACCTCACCACCAAGAGCAGCACGGCCGCCGCGCCGTCGACGACCGTCCCGTTGCTGGCCCGGACCAGCGTCGAGCGGCCGACGCACCGGCCGGCGCCGACCACCGAGGAAACCGAGGAGACGACCGAAACCCCGCGGACCACCGCGCCCGCGAACCCGGCGTTCCACGTCCGGTCCTCCCAGTGGAACGGGCCGTGCCAGACGACGTCGTGCTCGATGAGCGCGGTGTTCCGCAACGACGGCGGGGTCGGCTCCGGATCCGCGACGTTCTACGTCCTGCGACCCGACGAGAACACCTACCTCGCCAAGTGCTCGGTCGTCCTCTACCGCACGGCCGCGGACGACTTCGTCAACGCCGGGTGCACGGCGAGCAGCGGCCAGCTGCAGCTCTGGTTCCGGAACCACCCCGGTGGCACCGTGCGCATGGACATCCGGGTCGACAGCTGACTACTTCGCGTCGGCGTAGGTGTCCACCACCGCCACCTGCATCGGGAACCGGACCGGGCACGCCGGGCCGAACAGCATCCTCGCCGCCTCCGTCACCGAGTCCGTGATCGCCGATGACACCTCGGCCGCCAGGTCGGCCGGGGTGTGCACGATGACCTCGTCGTGCTGGAAGAACACCAGGTGCGCCGGCGCGGGCAACCGCCTGCGCAGCGTCGCCAGCATCACCGCCGTCATGTCGGCCGCGCTCGCCTGGACCACGAAGTTGCGCGTGAAGCGGCCCCAGCCCCGCGACGCCCGACGGGCCTTCAGTTCGCCCGCCTCGTCCGAAGCCAGCCCGCCGGTCAACGCCCGCCAAGCTGCCGACGGCGCCGGGGACGTCCGGCCCAGCCGGGACCGGACCCGTTCGCCGCGCTCGCCCGCCTGCGCCGCACGCTCCACATAGGACACCGCGTCCGGGAAGCGCTGGCGCAGCAACCCCAGCAACGGTCCCGCTTCGCCGGACGTGCCGCCGTACATCGCCGACAACATCGCGATCTTCGCGCGCGCCCGGTCGTCTCGGTCGTCGTCCGCGGCCGGGACCCAGCGGGCCCCCGAGAACAACGCCTCGCCCAGCCGCGCGTACAGGTCCGTCGCCGCCGCGACGTCGGCCAGCCGCCGGTCGCCCGACAGCGCCGTCAGGACCCGGGGCTCCAGCTGGGCCGCGTCCGCCACCACCAGCTTCCAGCCCGGGTCCGCGCGGACGCACGTGCGCAGCACCTTCGGGATCTGCAGCGCCCCGCCGCCGCGGCTGGCCCAGCGGCCGGACACCACCCCGCCGACGACGTAGTGCGGCCGGAACCGGCCGTCGTGCACCCACTCCTCGAGCCACGCCCAGCCGTTCGCCGCGTACAGCCGGGACAGCTCCTTGTACTCCAGCAACGGCCCGACCGCGGGGTGGTCGATCCCCTTCAACAGGTACTTCCGCGCCGCCGGCACCTCGATGCCGGCCCGCGCGAGTGCCCGGACCACGCTCGGCGGCGAGTCCGGGTTGACCGGCCGCCCGCCGAACGCTTCGCTGATCTTCGCCGCCAGCTCCACCAGCACCTTGGGCCGCTCGCCGGGGCGGACGCGCGGGCCGAGCCGGGACACCAGCAGCTCGTCGTGCAGGTCGGCGCGCCACGGCAGGCCGTCGGCCGACATCTCCGCCGCGGCCAGCGCGCTCGCCGACTCCGCGGCGAGCAGCACGCGCAGCCGGTCCGGGTGCTCGGCCGCCGCCACGCGCCGCTCCTGCTCCGCGAGCACGCGCCGGACCGCCGTGACGACCGTCACGCCGTCGGGCAGCGTCGGCACCCGGGTGTCGAACAACGTCGGCTGCGCCGACTCCACGGCCGCCGCGTCGGGTGGCGGTTCCTCGCCGTTCGCCCTGGCCCAGGCCGCGCGCAGGCTCCGCGACTGCCCGTCGGCGCCCTCGTACGCCAGCAGCAGCCCCTCGGCCAGCGCGAGGTCGTAGCAGCGCTCGACCCGCAGCCCGGCCGCCACGAGCACCGGGTACACGTCCTCCACCGACGGGAACACCCAGCGCGGCCGCACCGACGCCTCGAGCTCCCGCGCCACCGCTGCGAAATCCGCTTCGTCCAGGCCCTTCGCCAGCGACGACGACGAGTGCACGGTGAAGCTCCCGTCCTCCTCCCGCCCGGCGATCACCTGCACGAAGACATCATGACGGGCACCACCGACAAAAACCGGGCCGTGCGCTCGCGGCGCCGTTGGTTTACTCTCCAGTAGCCCCCATACCGCCGGTACGCCCGCCGTCGGCATGGGCTCGTTCCCGCAGCAACGGAGGTGCCTGGATGAGCCTGGTCGAGCTCGCCACGCAGGTGGCGGACAAGGTGGCCGAGACGGCCCGCAGCGTCGACGTGATGCGGCGCGCGGGACTCGTTCCCTTCCCCCGGCTCGACGAGGGGGTCCGCTCGCTGGTCGCGCTGCGCAAGTTCGGCCCGTTCGCCGGCGCGAACCACATCTCCGCGCGCCGCGACCCGACCGCCGTCGGCATCGTCGACGAGCTCGGCCCGCTGACCTACAAGCAGCTCGACGACCAGTCGAACGCGCTGGCCAGGGCCTGGTCCGAGCGCGGGATCCAGCCGGGCCAGGTCGTCGCCGCGCTCTGCCGCGACCACCGCGGCCTGGTGATCACGATGGCCGCGTCGGGCAAGCTCGGCGTCCGGCTGCTGCTGATGAACACCGGCTTCGCCAAGCCGCAGCTGGCCGACGTCGCCAAGCGCGAAGGCGTCACCGCGCTGGTGTACGACCAGGAGTTCACGAACCTCCTCGACGCGATCCCCGACGGCGTCGACCGCTACCTGGCCTGGGTCGACCCGGACAGCGACCTGACCGACCGGGACACCCCGGTGCTGTCGGAGATCATCGCCAGCACCGACGACCGGCCGTGGCCCGCACCGGCCAAGCCGGGCGGGTTCGTGCTGCTGACCAGCGGCACCACCGGCACGCCGAAGGGCGCGCCGCGGCCGCACACCTCGGCGCTGGCGTCGGCGCAGTTCCTCGACCGGATCCCGCTGCGCTCCAACGAAGCCACCTACATGGGCGCGCCGCTGTTCCACGGCACCGGCCTCTCGCAGTTCATCCTCTCCTTCGCGCTCGGCTCGAAGGTCGTGATGCGCCGCAAGTTCACGCCGGAGGAGGCCCTGCGCGGCGTCGCCGAGCACAAGTGCACCGCGCTCGTGCTGGTGCCGACCATGCTGCAGCGCATCGTCGACTTGCCGAAGGACGTCCGCGAGAAGTACGACACGTCGTCGCTGCGGATCATCTTCGTCGCCGGCTCCGCGCTGTCGCCGGACCTCGGCAACCGCGCGAACGAGGCGTTCGGCCCGGTCGTGCACAACCTCTACGGCTCGACCGAGGTCGCGGTGGCGACGGTCGCGACGCCGGAGGACTGGGCGAAGGCGCCGGGCACGGTCGGCCGCGCGCCGGTCGGCTGCAAGGTGGCGCTCTACGACGAAAAGGGCGGGAAGATCACCGAGCCGAACGTCACCGGCCGGGTGTTCGTGGGCAGCGGCCTCAGCTTCGGCGGCTACACCGACGGCCGCCACAAGGAGATCATCGACGGCCTGCTCTCCAGCGGCGACGTCGGCCACTTCGACGAAGACGGCCTCCTCTTCATCGACGGCCGCGACGACGAGATGATCGTCTCCGGCGGCGAGAACGTGTTCCCGATCGAGGTGGAGAACCTCCTGGTCGAGCGCGAGGACGTGCTGGAAGCCGCGGTGATCGGCATCGACGACCCGGAGTTCGGCCAGCGGCTCAAGGCGTTCATCGTGCGCACCGAAGACTCGAAGCTCGACGTCGACGGCGTCCGCGACTACGTCAAGGCGAACCTGGCGCGCTACAAGGTGCCCCGCGACGTCGAGTTCCTGGACGAGCTGCCCCGCAACGCGACCGGGAAGGTGCTGCGGAACAAGCTGTCATGACCCGCGCTGGACGTTGACGATCAGCCAACGTCCCTCCCGGCACGCGGCGACGACGGTGCAGGCGGCACCGTCGCGCCGCCCGGTCGCGACACCGACGCTGGCGGTCACCTCCAGCCGGGTCCACCGGAATGCCGCGACCGGCGCTCGGCCGGGCCAGCGGTCGCGGTCGAGCACCAGCCCGTCGGGGCCGTCACCGCGGAAGTCGGCGGCCAGGAAGGACGCAGCGCCGTCGCCGCGGGTTTCGGCGTCACGCCAACGGGCCAGCAGCTCTTCGAACGTTTCCACGGGGTCGAAGGTCGCAGGCGGCGAGGCTGAGGACATCTGCCACCCGGCCGAGATCCGCTGGCAGACTGGCCGGGCGATGAGCGAAACGAACCTGGTGCCCGCGGGCACGGTCACGATCCTGTGCGCCGGCGACGAACCGCCGGCTGTCTTCGCGACGCCCGAAGAAGCGCTCGCGGCGTTGACCGGCGGACCCGCCGCCCTCCACACCGGCGACGTGCTGCTCCGCGAAGACGGCACCCCCACCGGTCCCGCCGTCCGGCGCTGCCGGCACCTGCGCGAGCTGGCCGACGGCCGCACGCTCGTCTCCGCGCGCACCGCCGCCGAACTGCCGGGCCGGCCACTACACGACCTCGGCGTCCACCGGCTGCCCGACCTCACCGCGCCCGAGCGGATCTTCCAGTTCGGCGGCCGCCCCGGCCCGCTGCGCTCGCTCGACACGACCCCGAACAACCTCCCCGTGCAGCTGACCGGCTTCGTCGGCCGCGGCACCGAAGCCGCCGAACTCGAGCGCCGGCTCGCCGGGGGCCGGCTCGTCACGCTGGCCGGGACCGGTGGCAGCGGCAAGACCCGGCTGGCGGCGCAGGTCGCCGCCGCCGGGGCCGGGCGCTGGCCCGACGGGGTGTGGTGGGCCGAACTCGACGCCGTCACCGAGCCCGCCGAAGCCGCCGAGCTGGTCGCCGCGACGCTCGGGGTGCCCGTCGAGCCGCACGTCGGCGCCGTCCGGTCGGTGGTGACCCACCTGCGCGACCGGCGCGTCCTGCTCTGCCTCGACAACTGCGAACAGGTCCTCGACGGCGTCGCGGACCTCGCCGTCGAACTGCTCCGGTCGTGCCCCGAGGTCGCGCTGCTGGCGACCAGCCGCGAACCGCTCGGCGTGCCGGGGGAGACGGTGTGGCGGGTGCCGCCGCTGGCCGTCGACGAGGCCGTCGCGCTGTTCGTCGAACGGGCGGGCGCGGTCCGGCCACTGTTCACTTTGGACACCTCCAGCGCGGCCGCCGTCCGGTCGGTGTGCACCCGGCTCGACGGCATCCCGCTGGCCGTCGAGCTCGCCGCCGCGTGGCTCGGAACCCTTACACCGCACCAGATCGACGCCGGTCTCGACAACCGGTTCGCGCTCCTCACCCGCGGCCCGCGCGGGGTACCGGCGCGGCAGCAGACCCTCGCGGCGTCGATCGCGTGGAGCCACGACCAGCTCGACGACGAGGACCGTACGGTGTTCCGCCGGCTCGCCGTCTTCGCCGGCGGGTTCACCCTCGACGCGGCGGGCGGCCCGGCCGCGCTCGGCAGGCTCGTCGACAAATCCTTGGTGCTGGCCGAAAACGGCCGCTACCGCATGCTGGAGACGATCCGCGAGTACGCGGCGGCCCGGCTGGCCGAGGCCGGGGAGACCGACGCCGTCCGCGACCGCCACCTCGACCACTTCCTCGCCATCGCCGAAGCCGCCGAACCCGACCTCGACCGCGACAAGGACGCCTGGCGCGCGCGGATGGAACCCGAGCGCGACAACCTGCGTGCGGCGCTGGAATGGGGGCTGGCGCGGGAAGATCCCACGCGCGGCCGCCGGCTCGCCGCCGCTGTCGCGTGGCTGTGGAACCTGCGCGGCCGCGGCCACGAAGGTCTCGCGTACCTGAAACGCGCGGTTGCCCGCTGCCCGGACGAGCGGTCGACGCTGCAGGCGCGGCTGCTCACCGGGATGGGCCTGGTCGCGGACACGACGGCACCCTTCGACCTCGAAGCCGCGCGGCTGGGCCTGGAGCTCGCCACCGAACTCGGTGCGCCGAGCCTGCGTGCGCGGTGCCTGTCGCTGACCGCGCTCGGGCACCTGTACACGGACTTCGACGCCGCTTGGGACGTCGCCATCGAAGCCGAGAAAGCCGCGGGATCCGACGGCTTCGCCCGCGACAGCGCGTTGATGCTGCGCGGGATCATCCTCCAGGCGCGGGACCGCCACGACGAAGCCGGGCCGTTGCTCGCCGAAGCGGCCGAAGGGCTGCTTCGCCGGGGCGACCGCGGCCTCGCGTCGACGGTCCTCAGTGCCCAGTCCGCGAGCGCGCTCGCGGCGGCGGACCTGGCGCGGGCGCGGGCGCTCGCCGAGCACGCCGTCGCGGTCGCCGCCCCGCTCGGGGACTTCCACCGCGTCAACACGACACTGTGCCGGCTGGCGATGGTGCACTGCCTGGCCGGCGAGGTCGACGCGGGGTTCCGCGTGATGGCGCCGTTCCTGCGGCTGCTCGAGACCGCCGGGGACGTCTTCGTGCCCGGCATGGCCGGTGTGATGGGCGAGCTGCACCGGCGTCGCGGCTCGTTCGAGGAGGCCGAGCGCTGGTTCGCCCGCGAGGCCGTGCCCGGGACGTACATGGCGTCGCAGGGACTCGCCGAACGCGGCGCCGTGTTGCGGGCGCTGGGCCGGACCGGGGAAGCCGCGGCCGTGCTGGCCACCGCCGTCGCCCTGACCCGGCAGTGGGGTCTGCGATCGGCGCTGGCCGACGCGCTGGACCAGCAGGGGTACCTGGCCGAGCCGGAGCAGGCGGCTTCGCTGCACCACGAGGCACTGACGTTGCGCCTCGACCACGGCATCCGCCTGGGTGTGCTCGACAGCCTGGACGCGCTGACGGCGCTCTACGCCCGCACCGGACGCGAGGCCGACGCGGCGCGGGTGTCCGTCTCGGGTTCCCGCGCTCGCGCGGAACTGGGCTTCCCGCGGCGGCCGGGCGAGGTCGAGCTCACGACCGAGGACGAGCCGATGAGCCTCGACGACGTGGTGGCGTTCGTCCGCCGGACGCGGGGCGCGCGCGGCCGCCCGTCGAGCGGCTGGGGCAGTTTGACGCCGACCGAGCTGGAGGTCGTGAAGCTCGCGACCGAGGGGAGCACGAACCCGGAGATCGGCGCGAAGCTGTTCATGAGCCGGGGCACGGTGAAGACGCACCTCGCGCACGTGTACGCCAAGCTGGGCATCGCGAACCGCACGGAGCTGGCCACCGTGGCGGCCACGCACCTGACGGCTTAGTCCCAGTCGATGCCGAAGACGCCCGGCCCGAAGTCCAGCGCCACCGCGTGCACGCCGTCGCCGCCGTCGAGCTTCAAGGGGCGGCGGGTGGCCGATGTCCCGTTGCGGGCGTACTGCCAGCAGCGCTCCGGGGCCGTGCCCGGGGCGAACCGGACCTCCAGCAGGTACTCGCGCACCGGGCGGCGGAACTCGCGGTAGTACGTGTTGCGGCACTCCGGGTACGGCGGCCCGCCGTTGGTCAGCGTGTACTCGATCAGGTGCGTCTCGCCGCGGTCGATCGGCCGGTCGAACACCAGCTCGGCGACGATCAGCCCGTGCGCGACGTCGACCTCGGCGCGCCCGATCCGGCAGTTGCGCACCGCGTGCAGGTCCGGCGGCCCCGCCGCCGGGTCGTCCTGGGTGTACACCAGCAGCCAGCGGTCCTGGCCGTCCGCGCCCGCCTGGAACACCGCCCGCGCGGTGACCGCGCGCTGGCCGCCGTCCGCGGCGATTTCGCACAGGTCGTGCAGCCCCACCAGCTTCAGCGGGTGCTGGCGCTCCAGCGCGTCCGGCGCGCCGACCTTGTCCAGCAGCGGCTGCAGGACTTCGCGGGGGAACGTCAGGGGCTCGCCGCCCGCGTGGCGCTTCCCCGCGCCGCCGCGGGGGCGGGGCGGGGGCAGCAGCCCGAGCAGGGAGCCGGCGGGGATGTCGAGGATTTCTTCCAGCGTGCGCACCGCCGACAGCGAGCTCTGCCGCTCCGGCTGCCGCTTGCCGGACTGCCAATAGCTGAGGGCGGTGACGCTGACGACGACCCCGCGGGCGCGCAGCCGCGCCTGGATCCGGTCGAGTGAGAGCCCGCTGGTCGCGATGGCCGCGCGCAGGTGGGAGGCGAACGCGGTGCGCTCACCCTGCTGACCGCCCGCCGTGCTGCCCGCCATGGCCGACCCGCCCCGTAACGTCCCCCGACGATCCCCGACACGGTGCACGTTAGCAGGATCCGGAACCCCCATCGCCGAGGCGGCCGGTGGCCGGGAGCCGCGCCGCCACTCGGGCGAACGGGCTAGTACTGGCAACTGTGAACCATTGCCCCGGCCTGGGCGGACGCGCTTGTATGACTTGCCCGCGCCGGTGGCACCGCCTCCCCCTCACGGCCCATCCGGGTGCGGGCCGCAGCCGTGGACGAACGGCTCCGGCTCACCCGGCCGCGTTGTGCGACCGGCCGGGGTGGCCGCGCGATGACCGGTGGCCCGGCGACGCCCCCAGCGCCGGGCCACCGGTCTTGTTACCAACGGGTAGGCTCCCGGACATGACGGTCCGGCAGAACATCCTGATCACCGGCGCGAGCAGCGGCTTGGGCGAGGGCATGGCCCGCCAGTTCGCCACGAGAGGGCGCAACCTCGCACTCTGCGCCCGACGCACCGATCGCCTGGAGAAGCTGTCTCAAGAGCTGACCGCGGCGCACCCCGGGATCAAGGTCGTCACGCGCAAGCTCGACGTCACCGACCACGACAGCGTCTTCACCGTCTTCGAGGACTTCCGCGCCGAACTGGGGTCCCTCGATCGGGTGATCGTGAACGCCGGGCTCGGGAAGGGCCAGCCGGTCGGCAAGGGCCGGTTCGACGCCAACCGGCAGACCCTCGAGGTCAACTTCGTCGCGGCCGCCGCCCAGATCGAGGCCGCCGCCGGGATCTTCCGCGCGCAGGGCGCCGGGCACCTCGCCGTCGTCTCGTCGTTCAGCGCGATCCGCGGCCTGCCGGGCAACCTCACCGCGTACGCCGCGTCGAAGGCCGGGATCTCGGCGTTCGTCGACGGCACCCGCCTGGAGCTCAAGCGCAAGGGCATCACCGTCACCGACGTCCGGCCCGGCTACATCGAGTCGGAGATGAACGACCGGCTCGGCCGCAACCCGTTGCTGGCCAAGGCCGAGAGCGGCGCCCGCGCGCTGGTCAAGGCGATCGAGGCCGAACCGCGCCGCGCCTACGTCCCGGCGTGGCCGTGGGTGCCCCTGAGCGTCGCCATGCGCGTCGTGCCGGCGTCGATCCTGCGGAAGTTCGCATGACCACCGTCGAGGTCCGCGAGGAAGACGCCTTCGACGCCGCCGCGGTGCACGCCTGGCTGGCCACGCGCCTCGAGGGGCTCGGCGCCGAGCCGCCGAGCGTCCGCCAGTTCCCCGGTGGCGCGTCGAACCTGACGTACCTGCTGACCTACCCGGACCGGGAGCTGATCCTGCGCCGCCCGCCGGCCGGCCACAAGGCGGCGTCGGCGCACGACATGCGGCGCGAGTACCGCGTGCAGCACGCGCTGAAGCCGGTGTTCCCGTACGTGCCGCGGATGCTGGCGTTCGGCGACGACGAGAGCGTGCTCGGCGGCGACTTCTACGTCATGGAGAAGCTGGACGGCCTGATCCTGCGCGGCGACCTCCCCGAGGGCGTGACGCTGGCGCCGGAGCAGGCCCGGTCGTTGTCCGGCAAGGTCGTCGACCGGCTGGTCGACCTGCACGCGGTCGACGTCGAGGCGGCGGGACTGGCCGACCTCGGCAAGGGCGCCGGGTACGTCGAGCGGCAGATCCGCGGCTGGTCGGACCGGTACGTCGCGGCGCGCACGGACAACGTCGGCGACTTCGCCGAGGTACGCACGTGGCTGGCCTCGAACCAGCCGGCCGAAGTGAAGATCTGCTTGATCCACAACGACTACCGCCTCGACAACCTGGTCCTGGACGCCCCGGACACGCTGAACATCACCGGCGTCCTCGACTGGGAGATGGCCACCCTCGGCGACCCGCTGATGGAGCTGGGCAGCATGCTCGCCTACTGGGTGGAGGCCGGCGACGACGACGTCATGAAGGCCAGCCGACGCCAGCCGACGCACCTGCCGGGGATGTTCACGCGCGCGGAGTTCGTCGCGCGGTACGCGGAAAAGACCGGTCTCGAGGTGGGGGACTGGCGGTTCTACGAGGTCTACGGCCTGTTCCGGCTCGCGGCGGTGCTGCAGCAGCTGTACCGCCGCTACCACGACGGCGCCACCCGCAACCCGGCGTTCAAGGACTTCTGGCAGTTCGTCGGGTACCTCGACTGGCGCTGCCGGGAAATCATCGCGAAGGGGAGTGTCTGAGTGGGCGCGATCTACCTGGTCCGGCACGGGCAGGCGTCCTTCGGCGCGTCCGACTACGACGCGCTGTCGCCGCGCGGCTTCGAACAGTCCACTGTGGTCGGTGCGGAACTGCTCCGGCGCAACATCTCCTTCACCCAGATCCGTTCGGGGACGCTCGCGCGGCAGCGGGACACCGCGGCGACGACGCTGAAGGTGCTCGGCACCGACGTCCCGGTCGTCGAGGACCCGCGCTGGAACGAGTACGACCACGTCGACATCGCTCTGCACCACGCCGGCGGTGCGCCGCAGGAGGATTCCCGGGCGTACCAAGGGCTTCTGGACGCGGCGCTGACGGCGTGGACGTCGGCGGGCGCGGGCGGGCCGTGCGCCGAGACGTGGCCGGCGTTCCGCGCGCGCTGCCGCGGCGCCCTGGAAGACCTCGTGGCGTCGCTCGGCAAGGGCGAGCACGCGGTGGTGTTCACCTCCGGCGGCGTGATCGCCACGGTCTGCGGCCTGCTGATGGGAACGCCGGAAGCCGGGCTGCTGAAGCTCAACCGCGTCACGGTCAACGGCGGCATCACGAAGCTGGTGTCCGGTCGCGGCGGCGTGACCATGTTGTCCTTCAACGAACACCCGCACTTCGAGGCCGACGCGGCCTCGCTGCTCACCTACCGGTAGGAGGCACCCGATGCTGTCCGGTCGCCACGTCACGCTCATCCCCGTCGACGGCCACGGCCCCGAGGACGTCGTCCTCGACGCCCAGGGCCGGATCTACACCGGTGTCGACGACGGGCGCGTCCTGCGGTTCACCCCGGACGGCAGCGGGTGGGAGGTCATCGCCGACACCGGCGGCCGCCCGCTGGGCCTGGAGCTGTACGGCGACGACGAGCTGCTGATCTGCGACGCGCGGGCCGGCCTGCTGGTGGTCCCGCTCGCCGGCGGCACGCCCTCGGTCCTGGCGACTTCCGCGCTGGGCTTGGACTTCGTGTTCTGCAACAACGCGGCGGTGGCGTCGGACGGGACGATCTACTTCACGGACTCGTCACGCCGTTTCGGCATCGACAACTGGCGCGACGACCTGATCGAGCAGACCGGCGGCGGCCGGTTGCTGCGCAGGTCCCCGGACGGCACGATCGACCTGCTCCTCGACGGCTTGCAGTTCGCGAACGGAGTCGCGTTGGCACCGGACGAGTCGTTCGTGGCGGTCGCGGAGACGGGCGCGTTCAGCGTGTCCCGCGTCCGGCTGTCGGACGGTCACGTGGACCCGCTGGTCGAGGACCTGTGGGGCTTCCCGGACAACATCTCGACGGGTACGGACGGGCTGATCTGGGTGACGCAGGCGTCCCCGCGCGTCGCGGCCCTGGACGTGGTTCGCCGCCTGCCGTCGTTCTTGCGGGCCGGCGTCCGGGCGCTCCCGACGTGGTTGCAGCCCAAGCCGGGTCGCGAGGTGGGTGTCCTGGGCGTGTCCCCGGACGGCGAGGTGGAGCGGGAGCTGCGCGGCGAGGTCGACGGGTTCCACATGCTGGTGGGCGTGCGGGAGTGGCGTGGTCAGCTGTACTTCGGCTCGCTGGAGGAGAACGCGATCGCGGTGACTAAGGTCTGAGCCGCCGCCACGTCCGCACGACCTGGGCGGGCACCCGGTGGCGCAGCGTTCCCTGCCGCGTCAGCCGCGCGTCCTTGCGCGACCACCGGCGGCCCGCCGCGTCGGTGAACTCGAAGCCGCGCACGGCGCAGTCTTCGGCGGTTTCGATCAGGACCAGCGTCTCGCCCGGACCGACCGCGTGCTCGTACTTGGGCTTGCGGTGGCGGTCGGTGTCCGCGCCGAACACCTTGGAAAACCTCAGCTTGGCCGGGTTGCGGTAGCCGATCGTCCACCAGATCCGCAGATCGGTGCAGGGCAGGTCGCTGGCGTTCTTCACGACCACGCGGTGGGGTTCGCCGTCCACGCGGCCGCGCTGGACCCACGCGGCGATCCGGTCCGCCTGGGCGCGCGCCTTCTCCCGCCGGTCGCGCAGGAGCACCGTCAAGGTGAGGACCAGCGCGAGCCCTCCGAAGTACGCCGGAACGTTGCCCCAGTCGACCATCGGGCGAGCATAGGGCTTCCGGGCGCGCTGATCTAGCGGCCGGTCCACCGGGGTTCGCGGCCCGCGGTCCAGGCCGCGTAGAACTCCTTGTGGTCCTTGGCCGTCATCAGCAGCGCCTGGGTCATCGCCTCCAGCTCGATCGCGCTGCCCAGGTCCATGTCCAGCTCGCGGGTCAGCAGCACCTTCGTCGTCGAGTACGCCAGGGCCGGGCCGTCCGCCAGGCGGCGGGCCAAGGCCGACGCCGCGGCCGGGAGTTCGGCGTCGGGGACCACTTGGGACGCCAAGCCGATCGCTTCCGCGCGGGCGGCGGGCAGCTTGTCGCCCAGGATCAGCAACTCTGTCGCGCGGCCCAGGCCCACGAGCCGCGGCAAGAGGTACGCCGAGCCCATGTCCGCGCCCGCCAAGCCCACCTTCGTGAACAGGAACGCGAACTTCGCCGACTCCGCCAGCAACCGGAAGTCGCTCGCCAAGGCGATCACCGAACCCGCGCCCGCCGCGACGCCGTTGACCGCCGCGATCACCGGGAGCGGGCACTCGCGCAGCGCCTTCACCACCGCGCCCGTCATGCGCGTGAACTCCAGCAGTTGCGCCGTTTCGAACTTTTGCAGCTCGCCGATGATCTCCTCGACGTCGCCGCCGGAGCAGAACCCGCGGCCCTGCCCGGTGATCACCAGCACCCGCACGTCGTCGTGCTGCGGCAGCTCCAGCACCAGGTCACGCAGGTCGGCGTAGACGTCGAACGTCAGCGCGTTCAGCTTGTCCGGCCGGGTGAACGTCACCGTGGCGACGCCGTCGTCCACCGTGAACTCGAAGTGCTCCCACTCCTTCGTCAGCGGTGCGGTCGCGCGGAACGGGCTCATGACTGGATTCCTCCGCCGTCGAGTACGAGGGTCTGGCCGTTGATCGCGGCGGCTTCGGGTGCCGCCAGGAAGGAGACGGCGAACGCCACCTCTTCCGGTTCGAGCAATCTGCCGAGCGGGGACGCCGCCGCCAGCGCCGACTCGGCGTCGTCGACCGAACGGCCGGTGCGTTCCCGGATCCGCGCCACCGAAGTCGCCGTCATGTCGGTGCGGACGAACGCCGGGCACACCGCGTTCGCCGTGACGCCGGTGCCGGCCAGCTCCGCCGCGACCGCCCGCATCAGCCCGGCCGCCGCGTGCTTGGACGCCGTGTACCCGGCCGTGTAGCGGTAGCCGACGTGCGACGCCGTCGACGCCACCGTGACGATCCGGCCGCGGTCGCGCTCGCGCATCCCCGGCAGCACCGCCCGCGTGCACAGGAACGCACCCGTCGCGTTGACCTCGATCTGCGACCGCCAGTCGTCGAGCGAAGTCTTGGAAAGCGGTGCGCTGGACGAGATCCCGGCGTTGTTCACCAGCACGTCCACCGGTCCCGCCGCCGCGAAGTACGCCGCGACGGCGTCCTCGTCGGTGACGTCGCATTCGGCCCGTCCCGGCGCGAGCACTGTGTCGCCCGCGATGCGGAAGCGCTCGGCGATCGCGGCCCCGATGCCGCGGGTGCCGCCGGTGACCACGACGAGGCGGCTCACGGCCGGCCCGCCAGCGCGCGCCGGTCGAGCTTTCCGTTGGCGGTACGGGGAAGTTCGGTCATGAACACCACTTCACGGGGGTACTTGTGCTTGGCCAGGTGGGCTTTCGCGTGGTCCTTCAGTTCGTCCGCGGTCACCGGGGCACGCACCACGACGTACGCGCGCGGAACGACCAGGCCGTCGACCTCCTGGCCGACGACCGCGCAGTCCACCACCGCGGGGTGCCCGAGCAGGCAGTCCTCGATCTCGCCGGGCGCCACGAACACCCCGCCGACCTTGAGCAGCGCGTCGGCCCGCCCGTGGTGGCGGAAGAACCCGTCCGAGCGGCTGAACAGGTCACTCGACGTCAGCGTGTCGCCGTCGAACGTCCCGGCCGACTTCTCGGCGTCGCCGTAGTACTCCAGCGCGATCGTCGGTCCGGTGACCCGAAGCGGCCCGATTTCTCCGTCCGGCAAGGGGTTTCCGACCTCGTCGACGACCTCGGCGGTGTAGCCGGGAACGGGCGTGCCGAGCGTCCCGATCCGCGCCGCGCCCGGCCGGTTCGACAGGTAGATGTGGTACGCCTCCGACGAGCCGATCCCGTCCACCACCGGCACCCCGAATGTCGCGTCCCACTTCCGGTGCAGCTCCGACGGCAGCGCCTCGCCGGCCGACGTCGTCATCCGCAAGCAGCTGAGGTCCTGCGAAGCCGCGTCCGGGTGCGCGACCATCGCGCTCATCATCGTCGGCACGTTCACCAGCACGGTCGGGCGATAACGCGCGATCAGCTCGAACATCAGGTCCGCCGTGCTGCGTTCGGGGAACGCGATCCCGGCCGCGCCGACGCCGAACGGGAACAGTGCCACGAGGTCGCGCGCGTACCCGAAGAACAGCTTGGGCACGGCAAGAACTCGGTCGTCCTCCCGCAGCCCCAGCACCTGGACGGCGTACCGCTCGAAGCTCTCCTTCGGACTGCGCAACGGATGCACGCACGCCTTGGGCGCGCCGGTGCTGCCGGTGGTGAACTTCCAGATCCCGACGTCGTCCACAGTGGTCGGTGCGGCTTCCAGCGCGGGAGAAGCGGCGTCCAGCAGGGTCCGGAACGGACGCTCGCCCGGGAGCAGCTCGCTTTCCGGGACGCCGAGAACCAGCAGGTTCCGCGCGCCCGCTTCCCGCAACGCCGGCAGCGTGACGGCGTCCGCGATCACCGCGACGGCCTCGGTGTAGCCGAGGTAGTACGCGTAGTCTTTGGGCTGGAGGAACGGGTAGACCTCGGCGGTGACCGCGCCGATCTTCTGCGCGCCGTACCAGGTCGCGACGAACTCCTCGCCGTCGCTCAGCGCGAGCAGCACGCGCTGTCCTCTTCGGACACCGGCGTCGAGCAGCACGTTCCCGGCGCGGTTGGCCAGCTCGGCCAGGTCGCCATACGAAACCGCTCGATCGCCCACGAGCAGGGCGACGCGACCCGAAGCAGCGTGCCGGTCGAGGAAGTGCGTGGCGAGGTTGAACGGCTCACTCACGGGCCAGCTCCCGGATCGCTTCCACCAGCAGGTCGGTCAACGTCGAGAACGTCTCTTCCCCTTCGGCCGCCGTCGCCTCGGCGGGCGCGCCGCAGTACGCGTCGGCCATGCCCATCGCGAGGAAGCCGCCGTCTTCGGGCGCCGAAGCCAAGCTCACGGGCACGTGCGGCAGCTCACGCATGACGACCTGATCGACCAGTTCGGGCCGGTCGGCGAGCACGAGCGACGTCTCGTACCGCCCCGCGTGGCACTCGCCGGACTTGAATTCGTCGGTGAGCCGCGAAGCGTGCCGCCGCCGGACCAGGTCGAGCAGTGCGACGCGGCCGTCGTAGGCGAAGTTGAGCGTCTCGGCCGCCCGCCGCAGCGTGACCAGGTGCGCGGGCTCGAAGTGGTTGTTGACCAGCAGGATCCGCTTCAGCCGCTGGCCGATCAGCGCGGACCCGATGTCGACGAGCAGCGAGTGCAGCGTCTCCTCGCCGATGTGGACGCCGCCGGCGAACCCGGCCGCGAACCGCGTCACGCCGTAGGGCACCTCGGGCAGGACCAGGACGTGCACTTCGGAGTCGGCGGCCAAGCGGGACGCCGCCCGCTCGCACATCCCGCGCGAGATCAGCGGGTCGGTGCCCAGCGGCGCGTGCGGCCCGTGCGGCTCGACCGCGCCCAGCGGGAGCAGCAGCACCGGGGTGCGGTCGCCGTCGACCAGCGCCGCGACCTGCGGCGAGCTGAGGTCCGCGAAGTACGTCACGCAAATCAAGCTACACCGCAGCGGCCTGGGGTGTATAGAGTTGCGCCCATGCCCGGAGACGCGTTCGACACCAGCCCGCAGGAGCTGGTCGTGACGTTGCTGGGCAGCTACGTGCACCCGCGCGAGACGCGCCGGGTGTGGTCGGGCGGCCTGGTCGCGGCGCTCGCCGAGCTGGGCTTCTCCGACGGCGCGGCCCGCATCGCGCTGACCCGCGTGGTGCGCCGCGGCCTGCTCCAGCGTCACCGCGAGGGCCGCACGGTCCACTACTCGCTGACCCGCCGCACGATCGCGCTGCTCGCCGACGGCGACCACCGGATCTTCTCCCTCGGCCGTCGCGAGCGCGCCGCGGGCGAGTGGACGGTGCTCTGGCAGAGCATCCCGGAGAGCCGTCGTCAGGCCAGGGAACGCCTGGTCCGGCGGCTGCGGTTCCTCGGGTTCGGGCCGTACCAGGACGGCACGTGGATCGCCCCGCACGACCGCGAGGCCGAGGTCGTCGCCCTGCTCGGCGAGCTGGACGTCACCGAGCACGCCGGCCTGCTGCTCGGCCGCCCGTCGGCCGCGCTCGACGTCCGCCGGTTCGCCGGCCGGGCCTGGGACCTCGACGACCTGGCGGCGCGGTACGCGGCTTTCGTCGGGCAGTTCGGCGGGTACGCCGGCAAGGAGATTTCGGACGCCGAGGCGTTCGAGGTGCGGACGCGGGTGGTGCACACCTTCCGGGCGTTCCCGTCGCTCGACCCGGAACTGCCCGCCGACCTGGTGCCCGCACCGGATCGCCGGGCGGCGGCGGTCGAGCTGTTCCACGATCTGTACACCGCGCTGGCTCCGGCCGCTCAGCGCCACTTCGACGAGGTGACTCAGGGATGACCGACATCGACGCCAAAACGCAAGAAGCGCTGAGCTACACGTCGTACCTGGCGCTGGACGAGGTGCTGAACGCGCAGCGGACGCGTTCGGACGAGCACGACGAGCTGCTGTTCATCGTGATCCACCAGGTGTACGAGCTGTGGTTCAAGCAGATGCTGCACGAAGCCGAGTTCCTCCAGCGGAACCTCGTCGCGGGCAACACCGCGCACTCGATCCGCGTCCTGCGGCGGATCCTGACGATCCTCAAGGTCGCCGTCGCGCAGATCGACGTGCTGGAAACCATGACCCCCAGCCAGTTCACGAGTTTCCGCGCCCGTTTGGACGCTTCCTCCGGCTTCCAGTCGGCCCAGTTCCGCGAGCTGGAAGCCGTGCTGGGCCGCCGCGACGAGCGCGTGTTCGCGCACTACCCCGAGGGCGGCGAGCAGCGGAAACGCATTGCCGACGCGATGGCGCGACCGTCCTTGTTCGACTCTTTTCTCGCGTACCTCAAGGCTTCTGGCTATTCCGTGGAGTGTGACCGAGACGTCACTCGACCGGTGGAGCCGTCCCCGGCCCTGCAGGCGATATTGCTGGACGTGTACAGCGACGACGGCGGACCGTCGGTCGTCGCGGAATGTCTGGTGGATCTCGACGAAGGGATGCAGGAGTGGCGCTACCGGCACGTGAAGATGGTCGAACGCACCATCGGCGACAAGACCGGGACAGGAGGATCATCCGGCGCGACCTACCTGCGTACCACGCTCTTCCAGCCGATGTTCCCGGATCTCTGGGCCGTACGGAGCCGACTGTGACCACTTTGGACGACCTGCGCGCTGACGACAACGCGCTCGCCCCGCACTACTCCCGCTTCGGCGTCGCCGAGCGCCTGCTGCTGTCCGGGCACTCGCACCAGGCGTGGCCGGACGTCGCGGAGGACGGCCTGCGGGAGTCCTTCGCGGACGCCGCCCGCGACGTCGACGAGAAGTGGGGGCGCGCGTTCGCGAAGGCCGACCAGCTGCGCGCGGGTTTCCGCCTGCTGCTCGGCGACCCGCACGGCGAGTACGCGCTGGGCGCGAGCACGCACGACCTCGTGCTGCGGTTCCTCTCGGCGATGGAGCTGCCGCGGAGACCGCGCCTGGTCACCACCGACGGCGAGTTCCACACGCTGCGCCGCCAGCTCGCCCGCCTCGAGGAGGAGGGCGTCGAGGTCGTGCGGGTGCCGCTCGACCCGGTGACGACGCTCGCCGAGCGCGTCGCGGCCGAGGTGAACGACGACACCGCCGCCGTGCTCGTGTCGGCGGTGCTCTTCGAGACGTCGAGGCTGGTCCCGGGGCTGGCGCACCTCGCCGACTCGTGCCGCGGCCGGTCGATCGAGCTCGTCGTCGACGCCTACCACGCGCTCGGCGTCGTGCCGTTCCCGCTGCACGACCTCGGGCTCACCAACGCGTGGGTGCTCGGCGGCGGCTACAAGTACCTGCAGCTCGGCGAGGGCAACTGCTTCCTGCGGCTGCCCGCGCACGCCCAGGAGCTGCGCCCGGTGATCACCGGCTGGTACGCCGAGTTCGGCGCGCTCGCCGACGAGCGGGAGCCGGGCAAGGTCGCCTACGCGACCGGCGGCGACCGCTTCGCCGGCGCGACCTACGACCCGGCCAGCCACTACCGCGGCGTCCGGGTCCAGCGGTTCTTCGCCGAGCAGGGCCTCACGCCGGAGTTCCTGCGCGAGGTTTCGCAGCACCAGGTGGGGCTGCTCGCGTCGGTGTTCGACTCGCTGCGGCTCCCCGAGGACGTCGTCACGCGGGACCGTTCGGTGGAGCTGGAGCGGCTCGGCGGGTTCCTCTCGCTGCGCTGCGCCGACGCGGCCGGGCTGCAGGCGGCGCTGGCCGCGGAGGGCGTCCGGACCGACAGCCGGGGGCAGTACCTGCGCTTCGGCCCGGCGCCGTACCTGTCGGACGTCCAGCTGGAGACGGCGATGCGCACCCTCGCCAAGGTGATCACCGCCTGATTACCCGTCCGTATCCCGGGACCTCCACTGGTCTCGCGATCATCGGGGATCTAGGTTGGTGCCGGGCACCCGGCGGGCGGACGACCTCCGCGCGCGGGGCTCCCGCCAACCACGTGAAGCGCGTCCCGGCCACGAACCGGGCGCGGATGACAAAGGAGTCACCACCGTGACCGAAGGAGTGTTCGCCCGGGGCACCGGGCACGAACAGGTCGTGTACTGCCACGACCAGGCCAGCGGCCTCAAGGCCATCATCGGCATCTACTCCACGGCGCTCGGACCCGCTTTGGGCGGGACGCGCTTCCACCCCTACGCCACCGAAGCGGACGCGCTCGACGACGTGCTCGCGCTGTCCAAGGGCATGGCGTACAAGAACGCGCTGGCCGGGCTCGACCTCGGCGGCGGCAAGGCCGTCATCATCGGCGACCCGAAGACGCTCAAGTCCGAAGCGCTGCTGCGTGCGTACGGGCGCTTCGTGCAGTCCCTGGGCGGCCGGTACATCACGGCGTGCGACGTCGGTACGTACGTGCAGGACATGGACGTCGTGGCCCGCGAGTCCCGGTACGTCACCGGCCGCTCGCCCGAGGACGGCGGGGCGGGCGACTCGTCCGTGCTGACCGCGTTCGGCGTCTTCCAGGGCATGCGCGCCTCGGCCGAGCACCTCTGGGGCAGCCCGGACCTGGCCGGCAAGCGCGTCGGCGTGGCCGGCGTCGGCAAGGTCGGCCACATCCTCGTCGGGCACCTCGTGGACGCCGGCGCGCAGGTGACGATCACCGACGTCTACGCGCCGGCCATCTCGCGCACGCAGTCGATCTACCCGAACGTGCAGGTGGTGTCCGATGTGGACACCCTGCTGCGCACCGAGCTGGACGTCTTCGCGCCGTGCGCGCTGGGCGGCGTCCTGAACGACGCGACGGTGCCGGTGCTGGGCGTCCGCATCGTGTGCGGCGCGGCGAACAACCAGCTCGCGCACGCGGGCATCGACAAGCAGCTCGCCGACCGAGGCGTCCTGTACGCGCCGGACTACCTGGTCAACGCGGGCGGCGTGATCCAGGTCGACGACGAGCGCCACGGGTTCGACTTCGCGCGCGCGAAGCGCAAGACGACGGCGATCTACGACACGACGAAGGCGGTGTTCGCCCTGGCGGACACCGACGGAGTCCCCCCGGCGACGGCGGCCGACCGGCTCGCGGAGCGCCGCATGGCGGAGGTCGGGCGGCTGCGGTCCATCATGACTGTGTGAGTTTTGGTTCGATCTTCGAAGCGGCGGGCGTGCGGGGGTATCTGCACGCCCGCCGGCTCGGTTCTTCTTCTTGGGTGGGTGTCGGCCCCGACGAGCCGGTGGTGCTGGCGTCGGTGGTGAAGGTGCCGCTGGCGTACGAGTTCGCCCGCCAGGTGGCGGCGGGGTTGCTGGACCCGACGGACCGGGTGCAGGCATCCGCGGCCGACCGCCTGGGCGGCAGCGGTTCGGCGGGTTTCGCGGACGACGTTTCCTACAGCCTGCGGGACGCGGCGCTGCTGGCGTTGTCGGTTTCGGACAACACGGCCGCGGATTTGCTGTTCGACCGGGTGGGTGTGGCGAATGTGCGGTCCCTATTGGCGGAACTGGGTTTGTCGCGGACGTCCGTGATCGGCCCGCCGCGCGAGCTGCTGCGGACGATCATGGAGGACACTTCGGCCGGGGTTCCGTTGCGGGCGTTGGATCCACTTCGGACGTCTTCGACGACTCCTCGCGAGATGACTGCGCTGCTGGCGGCTTTGTGGGGTGACCCGGGGCCGGGCGCGCAGGTGCTGGGGTGGATGTCGGCGCAGGTGAGCTGGCACCGGTTGACGGCGGGGTTCCCACCGTCGGTGGCGGTTTCGGCGAAGACGGGGACTATGCCGGGGATCCGGAACGAGATCGGCGTGGTGACGTACCCGGACGAGGCGGCGTACGCGGTGGCGGTGTTCACGGTGGGCGGCGCGGAGACGTTGCGGCGGCCGGACATCGACCGCGCGATCGGCGACGCGGCCCGGGCGGCGGTGGATCAGCTGCGCTCGTGAGGGTTGTCCACAGCCCGGCCGTGATGTGGACAGCTGAGCTGTCCCTCGCCCGCTCGCCCGGTTTTGTCGGCGTGGGGCGATAAACTGGGACTGGGGACGCCCCCAAGGGAAGGGCGGGGGCCGCCGTCAGGTGCGGTCGTAGAACACGTCCCACGGCCGGACGCTCTGCGGCTCCGGCACGATCCGCGACACACCGTCGTCCTCGAGCACGCCGGCCGCGATCTCCGCCAGCTTTGCGGCTTGAGGGTGCGGACTCGACGGCGGCCACGCGAACGCCATCCGCGATCGCAGCACCTCGCCCGTCAGCGGCCGCCACACCACGCGCGGCTCCTTGCGCGGGCCCGGTTCGAACGCCACGCCGTGACCGGCCAGCACCAGGCCCAGCGCGAACTCCGGGTTGCGTGCGTGCCGGATCGCGGCCGGCCGGAAGCCGTGGTCCCAGCACGTGCGCAGCAGCGCGTCGTAGCTGCCCGGCGCCGCCGCGCGCGGTGCGTGCACCAGCCCCTCGCCGGCCAGATCCGCGAGCGCCAGTTCCGAGCGGCGGGCGAGCGGCGAGTCGCGGGGGAGCACCACGCCCAGCGGCGTGTCGATCGCCGGTCCGAGCTCCAGCCCGACGACGTCCACCGGCAGCTGCAGGAGCCCCGCGTCCAGGGAACGGTCGGCCAGCAGGCGCGTCTGCTCGGCGGTGGTCAGCTCCTGCAGGTCGAGCCGGACCGTGGGGCACTCGGCGGCGAACTTCGTCAGGATCGCGGCGAGGACCGGGCCGGGCAGCTCCGGCGGCACGCCCGCGCGCAGGGCGTCCAGCTCGCCGCGCTCGGCCTTCGCGACCAGCGTCGTCATGCGGTCCAAGCGGCTCAGCAGGTCCCGGGCTTCGGCGCGCAGTACTTCGCCGGCTTCGGTGAGCGTGACGCGGCGGCCGCGGTCGAACAGCTTCGCGCCCAGCTCGGCTTCGAGCCGCTTCACGCGCTGGCTCAACGGCGGCTGCGCGATGCCGAGCCGCTCGGCGGCGCGCCCGAAGTGCAGTTCCTCGGCGACGACGAGGAAGTACCGCAGCGAACGGAGGTGGTCCACGCTGGAACGATACCCGTCCGCATATCGACATGCCGACGTCTCGATCTTGGACAGCCCCGCCGTGTTCGTGGTCTGGTGCCCGGCATGGACTTCAGCAGACGAGGGCTGTTCGGCGCGGGCGCCGCGGCGGCGGCGATCCTGGCGGGCGCCCCGGCGGCGGCCGCCGCTTCCGGTACTTCGGGGATGACGTTGCGGTGGTGGGGAAACAACGGCTGGGAGATCCGCGTCGGTGGCAAGACGATCCTGATCGACCCGTGGCTGACCCGCTTCAAGACGGGGACGTACACGCCGGCGGGCGCGGACCCTCGCACGCCGTTGTCGGTGAACCGCGCGTTGATCGACGGCTACCTGGACCGCGGCTTCCTCCGGGCGGACCACATCCTGGTGACGCACGGCCACTACGACCACCTGACCGACGTCCCCTACCTGGCGAAACGCACCGGAGCGACGGTGCTGGGGACCGAGACGCATTTGAGTCTCATGGCGGCGCTGGGCGCTCCGGAGGACCAGTTGTCGCTCGCGACGGGCGGCGAGGACCTGACGTTCGACGGCTACTCGATCCGGGTGCTGCGCTCGTTGCATTCGGCGGTGGGCACGCGGGCGCAGGTGCCGTTCCCGGGCTCGCGGCCGCTGTCCCGCCGTGACCGGCCGCGGGTGATTGCGGATCTGGTGGAGGGCGGAACGCTGGCTTACGTGGTGTCCGGCGGCGGCGCGACGGTGCTGAACTTCGGCGGCTCGAACTACGTGGAGTCGGAGCTGACGGGGCTGCGGCCGGACGTGGTGCTGCTCCCGGTGGGCGGGTCGAAGGTGACGGGGTACGTCCCGCGGTTGCTGTCGGCCCTCGGCCACCCTCGCTACGTGGCGGCGACGCATTGGGACGACTTCGACTTGCCGCTGGGCCAGGCGGAGGACCCGAACGGCGGGTTGGAGGTGCTGCGCAAGGCGGTGGCGGCGGCTTCGCCGGGGAGCGAGTTCGTGGTGCTGGACCACCTGGGGGAGTTCGTGCCGTAGGACTTCTCCACAGGCTCGCCGTGATGTGGACAAGCCGGCCGCTGCGCGGCTTCTCGGCCGGTTTTGTCGGGGAGGGCCGATAGACTGGGACCGGGGACGCCCCCCAGGGAAGGCGGGGGCGCCTCCGGTCCCCGGAGGCTCAGCCGCTCTTGCGGCGGAAGGTCCGCTTGTTGGCCGCGGGTCCGTGCGCGTGCTGGTTCTTGCCGCCGCCGTTCTCGTGGGACGCTCCCGAACGGGCGTGGGCCTGCTTGCGCTCCAGTGCCTCGCGGAACTTGCGCTTGACGTCGTCCTCCTCGCCGCTGGGCGACGGGCTCGGTTCACTCATGACTACCTCCGAAACGACGAAAACGACGAAAAACGACGACGTGTGACCGCTCCAGCCTGGCATCACGCCGACCGCTTGGCGAGTCGATTACGCCACACCGTCAGCGTTTCGGCGACGGAACTCCGCCGAACTGGACCGACTTGCGCGTCAGGGGGCGGCCGCAGTGGTCGCACAGGAGGATCGGCCGCAGCCGGTTGCCGCACTCCACGTGGTGCAGCGTGATGTCCGGTTCCTGGTCCGTCACCTCGAACCCGCGGGACCACTCCGCGATGAACGCCAGCGCCGGGAAGAACCCCAGCCCCTTCGCCGTCATCCGGTAGTCGCGCGCGTCCGTGCGCGTGGCCGCCGTGCCCGTGCGCAGCACGCCCACCTCGACCAGCTTGCTCAACCTCGCCGACAGCACACTCGGCCCGATCCCCAGCTCGCGCTCGAACTCCGAAAAGTGCCGGCAACCCAGCAGCGCCGACACCAACAGCCCCGTCGACCAGCGGTCGCCCAGCAGCTCCATCGTGTCGGGGAAGAACATCATCGGGTCGCCCGCCAGGGACTCCGCGTCCTTGCGGCGGAAGCGCTTGGACGCCGTCGCCGCCGCGACACCCGTGCTGTCCAGCCGCGACGCCCGCACGTCACGCGCGTCGACGCGGCGGCCGCACGCTCCACAACCCAGCGGCGCTGATGTAGCCAGCTCGCAGTCGAGGTGGATCAGCGTCGGCAGCACCTCGCGCCGGCCCTCGACCCACTCGCGCTCCCAGGCCCAGATCGAAATCAGCAGCGGCCACAGCTCCAGGCCGCGTTCGGTGAGCCGGTACTCGTGCCGCGTGCGACGCGCGTCGCGGTACGGCACGCGGGTGAGCATCCCCGCGTCCACCATGTCCCGCAGCCGTCCGGACAACGCCGTCGGCGAGATGCCGAGCCGCAGCCGCAGCTCCTCGTAGCGCCGGAACCGCAGGAACAGGCTCTGCAGGATCAGCAACGTCCACTGGTCGCCGACCAGCTCGAGCGCCCGGCGGAGCGGATCGCCCGCCGGCCGGACGCGCTGTGCAGTCGCCTGAACCACTTCATCCCCCTCGTTACATCGCCGCTTCAGGGTAGCACCTGACTACACCTAAAGAAGCCTATTGACAGCTGGGTACACAAATCATAGTCTCGTCTCCATCAGCCAGCGCGGTGAGCCCGAGAGTCAGGGAGCAGCCCGATGACCAGCACCTCCGAACAGCCGCTGATGGTGGCCCGGACGGCGGACACCGGCGAGGCCAACCCCTACCTGCTCGGCGTCTACGCCCCGGTCGAGACCGAGATCGACGCCGAAGACCTGCAGGTCATCGGTGAGATCCCGAAGGACCTCAACGGCGTCTACCTGCGCAACGGCCCGAACCCGCGGTTCGCTCCGGAAGGCCGCTACCACTGGTTCGACGGCGACGGCATGATCCACGCCGTCCACCTCGAGAACGGCAAGGCGCGCTACCGCAACCGCTGGATCCGCACCAAGGCCTTCGAGTCCGAGTCGGAAGCCGGCAAGGGCCTCTGGACCGGCGTCATGGAGAACCCGGAGGGCAACCCCTTCGGCAACGCACACGGCCTCGGCCTCAAGGACAACGCGAACACCGACGTGGTCTTCCACCGCGGCCGGATCCTCGCGACCTGGTACCTGTGCGGCTCGCCGTACGCGGTCGACCCGCTCTCGCTGGAGACCCTCGGCGCCGAAGACTTCCTCGGCACGCTGGTCGGCGACATGATGGCCCACCCCAAGGTGGACGAAAAGACCGGCGAGCTGTTCTGGTTCGACTACGGCCCGCGCCCGCCGTACCTGCGCTACGGCGTCATCAGCGCGGACGGCCAGGTCGTCAAGACCACCGAGGTCGAGCTGCCCGGCCCGCGCCTGCCGCACGACATGGCCATCACCGAGCACTTCGCCGTGCTGATGGACCTGCCGCTGGTGCAGGACGCCGAGGCGGCGAAACTGGGCCGCCACAAGCTGCACTTCGACCGCTCGATGCCGAGCCGCTTCGGCGTCATGCCACGCTACGGAGACGGTAGCCAGATCAAGTGGTTCGAAGCGAGCCCGTG
This sequence comes from Amycolatopsis sp. NPDC098790, assembly GCF_044759945.1. Taxonomy (NCBI): domain Bacteria; kingdom Bacillati; phylum Actinomycetota; class Actinomycetes; order Pseudonocardiales; family Pseudonocardiaceae; genus Amycolatopsis; species Amycolatopsis sp. NPDC098790. Next base: position 54,365 of record NZ_JBIWAI010000004.1, on the reverse strand, counting down.
CTACATCTACCACGTCGTCAACGCCTGGGAGCAGGGCGAAGAGGTCGTCCTCGACGTCTGCCGCGTGCGCAAGCCGGCCCCGCGGGCCGACGCGCACACGCCGCTCGCGAAGATGCTCTCCTACCTGCGCCTGGACGCCCAGCTGCACCGCTACCGCTTCAACCTGCGGACCGGCGTGTGCCGCGAGGCCCCGCTCGACGACGACAACACCGAGTTCCCGACCGTCGACTCCCGAAGCGTCGGCCGCGTGAACCGGTTCTCCTACGCGGTGCACATCTCGCCCGAGTCGACGCTGAAGTTCGACGGGCTCGTGCGCTACGACAATCTTGCCGGCTCCAAGACCGAATACCGGTTCGGTCCCGGCCGGTGGGGCAGTGAGGCCCCGTTCGCACCCCGCGACGGAGCAGCCGCCGATTCGGCGGACGGTTATCTGGTGACGTTCGTGCAGGACGAGCGTGAGGGACGCTCGGAACTGGACATCTTCGACGCCGCCGATCTCGCTGCCGGACCCGTGGCCAGGGTCCTGCTTCCCCAGCGTGTCCCGCTCGGTTTTCACGCGACCTGGGTCCGGGCGGACCAGCTGGAACCACTCCGCGCATGAGGTGCCATCGAGAGGGTCGCGCCCGGGACTTCCGGGCGCGGGGATGGTGGCCTGCGGAGACGATCGACCAGCTCGTGAAGGAGCGGGTCAGTGCCGACCCGGAGGGTCTCGCGCTGGTCGATCCACCGAACACCGCCGCACTGGTCGGACGCGACCCGGTGCGGTGGACCTGGAACCGGCTCGACGAACGCGTCGACGTCCTGGCCGCGTTCCTGCTCGCCGGAGGGGTGCGAGCAGGCGACGTCGTGGCCGTGCAGCTGCCGAACTGCTCGGCCCTGGTCCAGGCGTTCCTCGCGATCGTGCGGATCGGCGCGATCGTCACCCCGTTCCCGGTGTCCTACCGGGAGCACGAACTCGGCCCGATGTGCCGGCGCACCGGGGCCGTGGGAGTGGTGACCGCATCCAGATACGGCGAGCACGAGCTCGCCGGGGCGGCCCTTGGGCTCATCGGCGCTGCGGCGCCGTCGGTCCGGTTCGTCGTCGCCCGGGGGGACGACGAACCGGCCGGCGCCCTGGCCTGGCCCGAAGCACCACTGTCCGAAGTAGAGAAGTCCACTTTGGACTCGAACTTGGCCGAAGCCGACGTGAACGACTGCGTCACGATCTGCTGGACGTCCGGCACCGAAGCCGAGCCGAAGGCGGTCCCGCGCTGCCACGGCGACTGGCTCGCGACCGCGGGCGGCTGCGTCCAAGCCGCCGGGATCACCCGCGACGACGTCCTGCTGTCGCCGTTCCCGATGACGAACATGGCCGGCATCGGCGGGATGTTCCTGCCCTGGCTGCTGACCGGCGCGGTGTTCGTCCCGCACCACCCGTTCGACCTGCCGGTGTTCCTCGGGCAGCTCGCCGCCGAACGCGTGACGTACACGCTCGCGCCACCGGCGTTGCTGACCATGTTGCTGCACAACGAAAAAATTCTGTCCGGAGTGGACATCTCGGCGCTGCGCAAGATCGGGTCCGGATCGGCGCCGCTCTCGCCGTGGCTCGTGCGCAGCTGGGCCGAGCGCTACGGCATCGACCTCATCAACTTCTTCGGCTCCAACGAAGGCACCGCGCTGCTGTCCGGCCCGGTCGACATCCCGGACCCGGACCAGCGCGCGAGCTTCTTCCCGAACTACGCCTCCGACGTCACGTGGTCGACGCCCGTCGCCGGCTGGACGTCGGTGCGGCTGCACGACCCGGTGACCGGCGAGCACGTCACCGAACCCGGGCGGCCCGGCGAACTGCGCATCGCCGGGCCGACGGTGTTCGCCGGCTACCTCACGGCGGTGGGCGAGCCGCTCGACACGGCGAGCTTCGACGAGGACGGCCACTTCCGCACCGGCGACGTCTTCGAGATCGCCGGCGAGCGCGGGGAGTTCCTGAAGTACGTGGACCGGATGAAGGACCTGGTCATCCGCGGCGGCATGAACATCTCGCCGGCCGAGGTCGAGGGCCTGCTGGCCGGGCACCCGGACGTCGCCGACGTCGGGGTCGTCGGCGTGCCCGACGACGTCATGGGGGAGCGGGTCTGCGCGGTCGTCGTGCCGGGCGAGCGCAAGCCGTCGCTCGAGGAGCTGGTCGCGTACCTGCGCGAGAAGAAGGTGGCCGCGTTCAAGCTGCCGGAACGGCTCGAGTACGCCGATGCCTTGCCCCGCAACCCGGTGGGGAAGATCCTGAAGCGGCAGCTGCGGGAAAGTCTGGAGTGAGGCCATGACGGTGTTCGTGCTGGGCGGGGCGCAAACCGACTTCGCGCGCAACTACGCGAAGGAGGGGCGCGGGATCCTCGAGCTGTTCGCCGAGGTCGTGCCCGCGGCCCTCGCGGACGCCGGGGTCGGCGCGGAGGACGTCGAGGTCGCGCACGTCGGGAACCTCGCGGCCGAGCTGTTCACCGGGCAAGCTCAATTGGGCGGGCTGCTGGTGGCCGCCGTCCCGGAGCTGGACGGCGTCCCGTCGACGCGGCACGAAGCCGCGTGCGCGTCCGGCAGCACCGCCGTCCTCGCCGCGTGCGCCGACCTCGAAGCAGGCCGGTACGACCTGGCGCTGGTCGTGGGCGTCGAGCTGATGCGCAACGTCGACGGGCAGCGCGCGGCCGAGCACCTCGGGTCCGCCGCGTGGGCCGGGCACGAGGCCGTCGGCGCGAAGTTCCCGTGGCCCGCGTTGTTCGCCGACGTCGCTTCCGCGTATGACAAGCGGTACGGCCTCGACCCCGAGCACCTCGGGCTCTTCGCGGAGCACGCTTTCGACCGTGCGGCAAGGAATCCACTCGCGCAGGCCCGGGACTGGCGCTTCCCGGAAGGCGCTTTCGGCCCGGACGACGAGCTGAACCCGCTGATCGAAGGCCGGCTGCGCAAGCAGGACTGCGGCCGGATCACCGACGGCGCGGCGGCGGTCCTCCTGGCGTCGCCCGCGTTCGCCGAACGCCTGGGCGGCGGCTTCCCGCGCATCGCGGGCTTCGGGCACCGCACGGCCCACCTCGGCCTGGCCGAGAAGATCGCGGCCGACGGCGAGTACCTGTTCCCGCACCTGCGCGGCGCGGTCGTCGACGCCTACGAGCGCGCGGGCGTGGCCGGGCCGGACGCGCTCGACGTCATCGAGCTGCACGACTGCTTCACGATCACCGGGCTGGTCGCGCTGGAGCACCTCGGCGCCGCGCCACCCGGCGACGGCGGCCGGTTCATCGCCGGCGGCGGCCTCGACGCGGCCGGGATCAATCCTGGTGGCGGCCTGATCGGGCTCGGTCACCCGGTCGGCGCGACCGGCGTCCGGATGCTGCACGACGTCGCCCGGCAGGTGACCGGGACCGCCGGCGAAACGCAGGTCGAGGGCGCGCGGACGGCGTTGACGCTCAACGTCGGCGGGTCGTTCACCACGGTCGTCACGATGGTGGTCACCGCATGAGGCTGTCGGTGTCGCTGGGGCTCTGGCAGGACCGGCCACCGGAGGAGGCCCTCGAAACCGCGCGCGCCGCCGAGGCCGCCGGCTACCCGGAGCTGTGGATCGGCGAGATGGCGACGTGGGACGCGTTCGCGCTGGGCACCGCGATCGGCGCGGCGACCTCGAGGATCTCGCTCACGTTCGGGCCCTTGGCCGTGACCGTGCGTGACCCGGCGACGATCGCGATGGGCGTCGCGTCGGTCGCGGCCCTGACCGGCCGGACCACCGGGGTCGCGCTGGGCACGTCCAGCGACGTCGTGGTGCGCGGCTGGCACGGGCGGTCGCGTGCTCGCGCCGCGACGGCGTTGGGGGAGTCCGCGCTGGCTGTCCGGCAGCTGCTCGACGGCGAAAAGTCCACTGTGGACGGCTCGGTGGTTGGCTCGCGGGGGTACCGGTTGCGGCTGGCCGCGCCGAAGTCGCCGCTGACGATCGCCGCGTTCGGCCCGCGGGCCTTGGGAGTCGCCGCGCGGCACGCCGACCGGATGGTGGTCAACCTCGTCAGCCCCGCCGCCGCGGCTTCCTTGGTGCGGGGACTGCGGGACGCGGCCGCGCGGGCGGGAACGGCACCGCCGCCGGTCGCCGCGTGGGTGGTCGGCGCGGTGGACCCGGGACCCGCGGAGATCGAGCAGCTGCGGCGCGGGGTGGTCGGGTACCTGGCGGCGCCCGGGTACGGCGAAATGTTCCGCGAGGCCGGGTTCGGCGACCTGGTGGACTTCGCGCGCACCCGCCCGCACCCGCGCGAGCTGCTGGCCGCGGTGCCGGTGGAAGCGATCGCGACGGTGGGCCTGCTGGGCTCGCGCGCGGACGTCGCGGCGAAGGTGCGGGAGTACGCGGAGGCCGGGATCGGCGAGCTGGCGATCGTGCCCGCGACCAGCGACGACGATCCCGGCGGCGCGAAAACCCTCGCGGCGGTCGCCGCCGCGACCGACGCCGCCGGAAGCGAATCCTCGCCGCCTGTCGATCCGCCCTCTCCTCGTTCGACGCGTAGGCATGACTGAACCCACGAAGACCAAGAACCTCGACCAGAACGGCGCCCCGGCGCTGCCGTGGAGCCGGGCGCGCGACCTCCTCGCGACCCAGACCCCGAAGGAGGACCTGACCTTCTTCGTCGGGACCGTCCGCCCCGACGGCCGGCCGCACGCCGCCGGTGTCGGCGCCATCTGGGTCGACGACGCCCTCTACTTCGTCAGCGGGCCGGGCACCCGCCGGGCTCGCAACCTGGCCGCGAACCCGGCGTGCAGCGTCTCGGTGCGCCTGAAGGGCCTCGACCTCACCCTCGAGGGCGAGGCCGAGCAGATCACCGATCCCGCCACCCTGGAGCGGGTGGCGGCCGTCTACCGCGAGGGCGGCTGGCCCGCGACGGTGTTCGAAGGCGGGTTCGACGCGTCGTTCATGGCGCCGAGCGCCGGACCCGCGCCGTGGTTCCTGTACCGGCTCGAACCCACCCGGGCGATCGGCGTCGCCTGCGCCGAGCCCTACGGCGCGTCTCGCTGGGACTTCACCCGCTGATCGACGCCGCGACCAGCGCGCCGATGTGCCGCATGCCGGTGGCGTTCGGGTGCAGCGGGGCCGCCACCGCCGTCGGGATCACGCTTTCGAACCACTTGACGCCGGGCAGCTTGCAGACGTCGTGCCCGATCGACGCCGTCCGGACGTCGACGTACCGCGCGTCGTGCGCGGCGGCCTGCCGGGCCAGTGCGGCGTTCGTCTTGTCGATGCTGCCCTGGATGTAGTTCGCGTCACGCGGGGTCAGTGGCGCGATCGGCCAGCACCCGTTGCGCGGCAGGTAGGTGCCGTAGCCGGCGACGAAGACGTCGGCGTTCGGCGCCTTCGCGTGGATCGCGTCCAGCAGCGCGCCCCACGTCGGTTCGAACGCGGCGATCTTCTCGGCCAGCTGGTCGTGGCCGCCGGCGGTGTAGCGGTCGACGCAGTCGGGGTTGATGCCGGGCAGCAGGTTGATGCAGCTGGTGGCCGCGCCGACCAGGCCGACGTCGTTGCCGCCGATGGTCACGGTGACGGTCTCCGTGCTCGCACTCAGCGCGTCGAGCTGCGGCGGGACCGCGCCGGTTTCCGTCGACTGCGGCGCGTACATGTCCGCGGTCGTCGCGCCGGAGCACGTGACGTCCTTCAGCGGGCCGCCGAGCTGCTTCGCGGCGACGTGCGGGTAGTCCGCGAGCGACCGCAGGCACCCCGGGGACGAGAGGTCCGGGGGCAGGATCAGCGGCCCGGCCGCCGCCGAGTCCCCCAGAGCCACGTACTCGCCGGCGGTGCTCGCGGCCGCCGTGCCCGCTGTCGTCGTCAGAGCCGCGACCAGGATCGTGATGAACGCCGTTGTCCTCACTCGCACGCCGTCCTCCTTGACGTAGTTGGCTTCCGTGACACCATCGGCACCGAGGGCGGCCGGATTGACTGGGAGTCCGGGCAGAGAACGAGGGGATCGGTTGTGACGGAGCACAAAACCGGCGGCGACCTGACCCTCGGCGGCCAGCGCGTCCACGAGCGGCTGACCCGGGAGGAGCCGGAGCTGATCGCCCGGGTGCTGACGCGCATCCAGGAGGAGGTCGCCGACTACCGGCGGCTGCCGGTCGAGGAGCTGGCCGGCGACATCGCGCGGATCACGCAGCAGGCGGTGCGCGCGTTCGCCCGGAGCCTGCGCGAGGACCGGCAGCTCAACGACGCCGAGCTGCGGCAGATCGGCGCGTCCGCGGTGCGCCGCGCCGAGGAGGGCTTTCCCCTGGAAGCCGTGCTGACCGCGTACCACGTCGGCGCGCGGGAGATCTTCGCCGTCGGCTCGGCCGACTCGGGCAGCGCGGACGTCGCCGACCTCCTCGACGTCGCCGACCGGGTGCTCGCGTTCGTCGGGACCATCACCGGCGCCGTCACGCGCGGCTACCTGGAGGAACTGCGCACGAAGGTCGGGCAGGAGCACACCGCGCGCCGGACGCTGCTTTCGGTGCTGGCCGACGGCGGCCCGGTCGACGGCGTCGCCCGCAGCGCCGGGATCACGCTGCCGGCGCGGTACCTGGTTTTGAGCGTCGAGCTGGGGCCGCACGCCGACGAGGCGTCCCCGGGCGTCGACGCGGGGATCGCGATCCGCCGGAAGCTGCGGCGGTTCCTGGCGGCGTTCGAACAGTCCTGCGGCGACGGCGTCCTGGCGTCGCTGGACGGGCCAGGCGGGCTGGTGCTGCTGCCGCTGGCCAGCCGGCTCGCCGAGGTGGCGGAGTGGCGCGCGCTGCTGGACACGGCGGGGCGCGCGGCGGGGGTCGACGTGCTGGCCGCGGCCGAGACGGCGGCGCCGTCGGAGGTCCGGCTCGTGGCCGCGCGGACGGGCGAAGTGCTGGAGGTGCTGCGCTGGTTCGGGCGGCCGCCGGGGCTGTACCGGCTGGACGACGTCCTGGTGGAGTACCAGCTGACCCGCCCGGGCGAGGCCCGCGACCGGCTGGCGGCGGTGCTCGCGCCGCTGGACGCGCACCCGGAGCTGATCGAGACGGTGTCGGCGTACCTGGAGCTGGACACGAACCGCCGTCGGACGGCGGCCCGCTTGCACGTCCACCCGAACACGGTCGACTACCGGTTGCGGAGGGTGCGCGACTTGACGGGGATCGATCCGCTGCACCCGGCGGGCTTGCCGCGGATCATCGCGGCGTTGGCGGCGCGGCGGGCTTCGGAGCGCTGAAGGGCACCTTCCTCTCGTCAGATGCGACGAAGGTGCCCTTCAGCGCGTCCTATGTGAGGAAGGTGCCCTTCAGCCCACGCCGGTCAGGTCGGGACGCCGGGCTGCCACCTCCGCGGGCGGCCGAGGTGCCGGTACCCGCACCGGCACCCGCGGTCGCGATCGAGCGAGCAAGCCCACCACGACCGCCGCGCCCAGCACGCCCCCTGCCAGCGCCGATGCCGCGTCGAACCGCAGCTCGCCCGCCCGGCCGAGCACGAACCCCGCGTCCAGTGCCCACGCCACCGCCGCGACCCCGATCGCGGCCGTCACCGAGCTCCAGAACGCCGTCAGCAGCACCACCGGCCCGAGCGTGACCAGCGCGTACCACGGATCCCGCGTCGCGCCGGCCAGGTCCGCCAGCACCACCGCGACCACCGCCGCCACGCAGCCGAACGGGAACCCGAAGCCACCACTCATGCCGTCCAGCAAAGCCCCGGGCAACCCGCGGAGCATGACCCAGGACACATTCCCTACGCCGCGACCACCCGATCTTGACGCGCTATTGACCCGTCACGCCCACGATCGCTTCGACCAGCGTCGGCCACACCGCGCGCGGCAGGTTGTGCCCCATGCCCGGGATCACCAGCAGCTCCGCGCCCGGGATCGCCTCCGCCGTCGCCTTACCGCCGCTCACGTTGATCAGCGGGTCCGCGTCGCCGTGGATGACCAGGGCCGGCAGCCGCACGTCCCGGAGACGAGCCGTCCGGTCGCCGGACGCCACCACCGCCGCCGCGTGGCGCAGCGTGCCCACCGGGTGGCGGGCGCGGTCGTAGTGCAGCGTCGCCTTGGCCAGCAGGAACGCCTCGTCGTCGGGGTAGCCGGGGGAGCCGAGCCGCCGGTAGCCGTCGACGCTGTCGGCGAGCGCCTGCTCGCGCGTCGACGCCGGCGGGCGCGCCAGCAGCCCCAGCGCCCACGGCTCGGCCTGGCCGACCGCGGGGTCGCCGGTCGTCGACATGATCGACGTGACCGACAGCAGCCGGTCCGGGTGGTCGATCGCCAGCTGCTGCACGATCATCCCGCCCATCGACGCCCCCACGACGTGGGCACGCGCGATGCCGAGCGCGTCGAACAGCCCGACGGCGTCGTCGGCCAGGTCCGAAAGCAGGTACGGCGCCGTCGCCAGGTCGCCGGCGGCCAGCGCGGCCAGGTCCGGCGCGGGCAGGTGGTCGAGCCACGTCGAGAGCCCGACGTCCCGGTTGTCGTAGCGGACGACGAAGAACCCGCGCGCGGCGAGCAGCTCGCAGAAGCCGTCCTCCCAGGTGATCATCTGGGCGCCGAGGCCCATCACCAGGACCAGCGGCGGGTGGTCCGGATCGCCGAAGGTGTCGTACTCGAGCTCGAGACCGTTGGCCTGTGCGCGTGCCATGCCCCGATCCTGCCGTACCCCCGCGGCGCTGGCACCGGTCCCACCCGTGCGGTTACCGTTACCTCCCATGCCGACCTCATCCTCGGGCACGGGCCAGCGTCCCCGGTCGCGGGCCGCGGCGGGACTGCCGGCGCTCACGGCCGGCCGGATCATCGACGCCGCGACGACCCTGACCGCCGAACGCGGCCTCGACAACTGGACGCTGCGGGAGCTCGCGCGCGCCGTCGAGGCCTACCCCGCGGTGATCTACCACCACGTCGGCGACCGGGACGCGGTGGTCAACGCCGTCGTCGACCGGGTGGTCGGCCTGCTGGAGCTGCCCGCCGGGGACCTGCCGTGGCAGGACTGGTTCACCGAGCTGCTGGCCTCGCTGCGCGCGGTGCTGCGCACGTACCCGGGCTGCGCGCGGCGGCTGGCGCTGTTCGGCCCGTCCGTCAAGGCGGCCACGCTCAGCATCGACGCCGGCGTCGGCGTGTTGCTGAAGGCGGGCTTCGGCCGCGAGAGCGTGCTGGCGTACAACCTGCTGCTGATGACCGCGTGCCAGTTCGTCGCGATGGAGGACGACCGCGACGGCGCGCTCGCGCTGCGGATCGACAACACCGAGGAGTACGCGGCCTACCGCGAGCGGGCCGACCTGCCGGGCATGGCCGAGCTCGGCTCGGCGATGCACGACCTGATGGGCGACCCCGACCTCGCGGCGGGCTACTACGCGCAGCTGTACGACTACGCGGTCGGCCGGTGCCTCGACGGGCTCGCGGCGCGGCTCACCGAACTACGCGAATCGGGCGACGCGGGGTTGACAGCGACTTGACAGCGCTCCGGCGTACCGTGGACGTGCGTCGGCGGTTCGCCGCCGACCCGGAGCCCCTGGCGCCCTCCTCCCCCTCGTGGCGCCGGGGGCTTCGGTCTACTCCGGACCGTTCGGCTGCGCCGGTTCCGCCTGGATCGCCGGGAAGATCTCGCCGACGAGCGTGACGAGCGATTTGGACAGCAGCAGGTGCACCTGGGCGCGGGTCAGCGATCCGCGCACGAGCCATTCCCGGCCCGCGGACTTCACCATCCCGCCGAACGCGCGCACGAGCGCGTTGAGCTCGGGGCCGTGCTCGCTCGCACTGGAGAGCCCGACGGCTTCCAGCACGCGGTCGGCGGATTCGCGGTCGGCTTCTTCGAGGATGCGTTCGACTTCGAGGTCACGCCCGATGCCTTCCGGCGCGATCGCGGCCAGCCACATGCGTTCCTGGCTGGTGACCATGTCGAGGAACCACTCGATGGCGACGTCGGCCCGCAGTTCGAGCGGCCCGTCCGGGAGGATCTCGACGGCCAGCCGCGGCACGGTCAGCGCGCGGCGGATGATTTCCAGGTACAGCTCGCGTTTCGTGCCGAAGTAGTGGTTGATCAACCCCCGCGCGACACCGGCCGCCGCGGCGATGTCCGAAGTGGACACTTCGGAGTAGGGGCGGTCACCGAACAGCCGTGCCGCGCAAGCGTAGATCTGTTCCTTCCGTTCGTCCGGTTCCAGTCTTCGCCATCTCGGCGCCGGCTCGGTGTTCATGGTCCCATCGTCGCACGCGAGCTGGGGCGGGGCAGGGTAGTGGGCACGATGTCGGACCCGATGGCACGATCGGGGCACGCTCAGTCCGGCAGAGTGATCGGCGCGGGCCGGGTTCGCACCCGGTGCGCCCCGGTTGTGTGACGTGGGCTGAAGGGCACCTTCGGCGCATGTGGTGAGACGAAAGGGCCCTTCGTTGCGTCGAATGAGACGAAGGTGCCCTTCAGCCCGTCAGTCCGGCAGAGTGATCGGCGCGAGGTCCTCGAACAGGTCCCCCGGCCCCGGGTTCACCGGATCGGTTGCTCCGCCGAAGTGGTGCAGCACGCCCCACACCGCGTTCAGCGCCGTCTGGACCGCGCCCTCCGCCCAGCCCGCCGTCCACGACACGTCGTCGCCCGCCAGGAACAGCCCCCGGTACTTCGGAAGCAACGAATCCTGCATGAAGTGCGTGAACAGCCGGTGCTGGTAGCGGTAGTGGCCCGGCAGGTTCGCCTTGAACGCGCCCATGAAGTGCGGCTCCGCCTCCCACGACACCGTCACCGGGTCGCCGATGATGTGGCGCCGGACGTCCACGCCCGGGTAGATCTCGCGCAGCGACTGCAACATCACCTCCACGCGCTCGCCCGCCGACAGCGGCAGCCACTTCAGCGAGTCGTCGGCCCACGTGTACGACAGGCAGATCACCGCCGGCGAACCCGGGTCGGAGCCCAGCAGGTACGTTCCCCGCGGCATGCGGTCGGTCAGCGTCATGCTCATCGTGTCGCGGCCGGTCGCCGGGTCGGGGTCGAGCCAGAACGGGCGGTCCACCGGCACGAACACCTTCGACGACTCCATGTAGTGCGTGCGCTCGATCGCCGTCCAGTGGTCGATCGGGAACAGGGCTTCGTCGCATTCGATCTTGGACAGCAGCATCCAGCTCTGCGCGGTGAACACCGCCGCCGGGTACGTCCGGATGTGCCCGGACGCGTCGGTCACCGTGATGTTGTTCGGCGCCGTCCGGTGCAGCCGCGTCACGCCCGGGCGCGGCCCGCCCTCGTGCAGTGACGCCAACGACGTTCCGGCGGGCCAGAAAGCGATTTCCGGCGGCGCGTGGTCCCACAGCCGCAACGGCAGCTGCCTGCTGCCGCCGGCGATGCTGCGGTGCTCGTCGTCCGCGCCGGTGTAGACCACGCGCAGGATTTCCAGGATGGAGTTGGGGAAGTCGGTGTCCCAGCCGCCGGTGCCGAAGCCGACTTGGCCGAAGATTTCCCGGTGGCGGAAGGAGGCGAACGCGGGGGAGTCGCAGAGGAAGCCGTAGAACGTCTGGTTGTCCAGCCGCGGGACGAGCTCGTTCCACAGCCGCTTGACCGTCTTCGCGTCGCGGTCGCGGATCGCCGTCTGCATCTCGGCGAAGGAAGCGTGCTCGGCCAGCGTCCGGTCCCACGCCGCGGCGACGTCGCGGAACACCGCGGGCAGGTCTTCGGGCGTGCGCGCGTAGTGGCTCTGTCCTTTGAGGTCGACGACGGTGCTCGGCGTCCCCGGGGCGAGGGGGTTCGGGAACGGCGTGGTCTCCAGGCCCACCTTGTCGATGTAGTGGAACAGCGCGGTCGACGCGGGTGGGAAGCGCATCGCGCCCATCTCGGCGACGACGTCGTCCGGGCAGCCGGGGAACCGGACCGTGCGCAGCCGGCCGCCGATCTCCGCGATCTCGTACACCACCGGCCGCAGGCCCAGCTTCATCAGCTCGTACGCGGTGACGACGCCGGACAGGCCGCCGCCGATCACCGCGACCTCGGTGCCGTGGCGCTCGGCCGGGATCGAGCCGAGCCCGGCGGGGTGGGCGAGGTAGTCGTCGTAGGCGAACGGGAAGTCGGGGCCGAACATCGTGATCGGGCGGCCCGCCGGCTCGTCGTGGTGGATCGCGGTGGGTACGGCGGAGGTCATGCGGTGGTTCCTCGGTACAGTTCGGGCCGCCGGTCGGCCAGGTGGGTGTTCTCCAGCCGGGACGCGGCAAGCGCTTCCCGGGTCACTTCGGCGGTGACCAGCGCCGGGCCGGAGCCGGCGCGGGTGAGCACCGCACCCGTCGGCGCGACGACGCAGGAGCGGCCGCAGTAGGTCAGCTCCCGTTCGACGTCACAACGGTTGGCGTAGGCAACGAACAGCTGGCTTTCGTAGGCCCGCGCCGGCACCACCGTGTCCGCGACCACCTCGTAGGGGCTCATCAGCGCGGTCGGCACGACCAGCAGCTCGGTGCCGGCCAGCGCGTGCGCGCGGACCAGCTCGGGGAACTCGACGTCGTAGCAGATCAGCAGCCCGACGCGGACGCCGGCGACGTCGGCCTGCACGACCGGTTCGTCGCCCGGGGTGAACCACGCCTTGTCGAGGTCGCCGAACAGGTGCGTCTTGCGGTAGTTCGCGAGCCGGCCGGTCGCGTCGACCAGCTGGACGCTGTTGTACACGCGGGAACCGTCGGCTTCCGGGTACCCGTACGCCAGTGCGACGCCGGTTTCCTTTGCCAGCGCGGACATCTTCGCCGCCGTCGGGCCGTCGGCGGGCTCGGCGAGTTCGTGCGTGCGGGCGCCGATGTGGTAGCCGGTGGTGGCCATCTCGGCCGTGACGACGAGGTCGGCGCCGGCCGCCCGGACCGCGTCCGGCAGCGCGTCGACCGGGCCCTGGTGGATCGCGACCCTCATGCGAGCCTCGACCGCCGGATGCCGTAGCCGAAGTAGATGAGCAGGCCCAGTGCCATCCAGCCGCCGAAGACGACCCAGGTGGCGCCGTCGAGGCTGAACATCATGTAGCCGCAGCAGAGCACGCCGAGGATCGGCGTCACCGGCGAGAACGGCACGCGGAACGAGCGCGGCCGGTCGGGCTGGCGCCGCCGCAGCAGCAGGACGGCGATGTTGACCAGCAGGAACGCGAACAGCGTCCCGATGCTGGTGGCGTCGGCGAGCTTGCCGAGCGGGATGAACGCGGCCAGAACGGCGACGAACGCCGAGACGACCAGCGTGTTGATCCGCGGCGAGCCGGACTTGGCATCTACTTTGGACAGAGAAGAGGGCACCAGGCCGTCGCGGGACATCGCGAACAGGATGCGCGTCTGTCCGTAGAGGACGGTCAGCACGACGCTGGAGATCGCGACGATCGCGCCGACCGCGAGCAGGCCGGCCCAGAACGGGTTGTCCGACACGACGCTGAGCACGTGCGACAGCGCGGCTTCCTGGCCGTCGAACTGCTGCCACGGCAGGGCTCCGACGGCCGCCACGGCCACCAGGCAGTAGAGCACGGTGACGATGCCGAGCGAGAGCAGGATCGCCCGCGGCAGGTCGCGCTGCGGGTTCTTCGCCTCCTCACCGGCGGTCGACGCGGCGTCGAACCCGATGTAGGAGAAGAACAGCTTGGCGGCGCCGGCACTCATCCCGGCCAAGCCGAGCGGCAGGAACGGGGTGAAGTTCCGCGCCTGCACCGCGCTGAACGCGATCGCGCAGAACAGCACCAGCGTGCCGATCTTCACCGCGACCATGACGGCGTTGGCCCGCGCGCTCTCCCTCGCGCCGGACAGCAGCAGGAACATCGCCAAGACCACGACGACGATCGCGGGCACGTTGACGACCCCGCCCGAGCCCGGCGGCTGGCTCAGCGCGTCCGGGATGGCGAAGCCGAAGGCCAGCCGCAGCAGCTCGTTGAGGTACTGGCCCCACCCGACGGCGACCGAAGCGACCGAGACGCCGTATTCGAGCACCAGGCACCAGCCGCAGACCCAGGCGACCAGCTCGCCGAGCGTGGCGTACGCGTAGGAGTACGACGAACCCGACAGCGGGATCATGCCCGCCAGCTCGGCGTAGGAGAGCGCGGAGAACAGCGCGGTGACGCCGGCGAGCACGAACGACAGGACCACCGCCGGCCCGGCCACCGGGACGGCTTCGCCCAGCACGACGAAGATCCCGCTGCCCAGCGTCGCGCCGATGCTGAGCATGGTGAGCTGCCCGAGGCCGAGCGACCGCCGCAACGTGCCGTGCTCGCTTTCGGCGACCAGATCGGCGACCGGTTTCCGCCGCACCGTCGCGGCCCGCAAGTTCATGCCGCCGACGGTATCTGCCGTCCTGGGGCGCACAAAACAGGACGACGTTGCGCGTACAGATGAATCACAGGTGATTCATTGCACACGACGTACGAATCGTGGCGAATCGTTCCGCGGTCTACTCGGCGGCGGGGAGCAGCAGCGTGAACGTCGGCGGCGCCGGCTTGCTCAGCCGCAGCCGGCCGCCCTCGGCTTCGGCGAGGCCGCGCGCGAGGCGGAGGCCGATGCCGTCCCCGCCGGTCGCGGCCGCGAACGGGTCGGTCTCGCCGAGGTCGGGGCCTTCGTCGGCGACGTCGATGGCGAGCGTGTCCCCGGCGTCGCGGGCCACCACCGTGACGGTGCCCCGCCCGTGGGTCACCGCGTTGTCCAGCAGCACGCCGAGCACCTGCCGGACGGCCGCGGCCGCCACCCGGGCCGCCGGCGGGTCCTGCCGGACGATCCGCAGCTCCCGCCCGTGCGGTGCCAGCAGGGCCTCGCCGGACTGCCGGACTTCGTCGAGGAGGGCGTCGAGGTCGAGTTCCGCCCGCGGCGCCCGGCGCTCCCGGCCCAGGGCCAGGAGGTCGTCGATCGTGCGTTCCAGCCGGTCGGCGGACGCGATCCCGGCGCGGATCGCCGCGTACGGGTCGGCCGCCGGCGTCTGCAACGCGGCTTCGAGCTGCAGGCGCAACCCGGTCAGCGGGGTCCGCAGCTGGTGCGACGCCTCCGCGGAGAACGCGCGCTCGCGTTCGAGCGTCTCGCCGATCCGGGCGGCCGTGGTGTCGAGCGTCTCGCCGACCTGGTCGATCTCGGCGATGCCGGCTCGCGGCGACCGGGCGGTGAAGTCGCCGTCGCCGAGCCGCTCGGCCGCGGCGGCCAGCTCCTCCAACGGCCGGACCAGGCGGGTCGTGAACCGCCGGGCCAGCAGCCAGCTCGCCCCGATCGCCGCGACCGCGAGCCCGGCCATGCCGAGCCAGGTCAGCGCGACCCGCAGCCGCAGCTCCGACATCGGCAGCGCCGCGCGGACCACCCCGGTCACCCGGGAGCCGCTGACCACCGGCACCGCCAGCGCCACCTCGTCGCCTTCTTCGCCGAGGACGACGTCGACGGTCGCGCTCGCCGCCTGCCGTTCCACCGGGCCGCCGGCCGCGGGGCCGTGCCCGGCGAGCAGCCGGGCGTCCGGGCCGTAGATGCCGACTTCGCCGCCGACCTCGTCGTCGTCCTGGTCGAGCAGGGGCACGACCGGCGTCCGCCCGGCCTTCAGGTCCGCGGCCACGGCGAGCGCGACGGCGTCCGCGGCCCGCTCCAGGTCCGCCTTGGTGTCGTCGCGGTAGTACTGCATCACCGCGATGCCCAGCGGCAGGGCGAACAGGACGGTCGCGACCAGCGCGGCCAGCACCGTCAGGGAGATGATCCGGCGGCGCACGGCTCAGCCTTCGGCGACGGTCCGGGCCGGGTCCTCCAGCCGGTACCCGTGGCCGCGCAGGGTGGCGATCCGGGGCACCTCGACCTCGGGGCCGGCGGCCGACGCGAGCTTGCGGCGCACCGCCGCGATGTGCACGTCGAGGGTCTTCGTGGAGCCGTACCAGTGCGCGTCCCAGACCTCGGCCATCAGCGTTTCGCGGCTGACGGCGACCCCGGGCTGCTCGGCCAGCCGCGCCAGCAGGTCGAACTCCTTCGCCCGCAGCACGACCTCGTGCCCGCCCACGGTGGCGCGGCGGCCGGCGATGTCCACGGTCAGCCCGCCGACGGTCACCGGCGGCCGGGCCCCGGCCGGCGCGCCGCGGCGCAGGTGCGCGCGCACCCGGGCCAGCAGCTCGCCCAGCCGGATCGGCTTGGTGAGGTAGTCGTCGGCGCCGGCGTCGAGGCCGACGACGACGTCCATCTCCTCCTGCCGGGCGGTGAGGATGACCAGGACGGTGGCCGGCAGGGCGGTCCGCAGGCGGCGGCAGACCTCGACGCCGTCGAGGTCGGGCAGGCCGAGGTCGAGCAGCACGAGCTCGAACTCGCCGGCTTCGGCGGCCTGGAGGGCGGTGCGGCCGTCCCGGCGCCAGCACACCTGGTAACCGTGCAGTCGCAGGGTCGATTCGAGCACGCTGCCGATCGCCGCGTCGTCTTCCACCACCAGCAGGTTCGGCATGCCGGGAGCCTAACCAACGACCCGCCGGGAGCCCGACGACTGTGGCCTATTCCGCCCGCGTCCCGAGGCCGATCTGCGATATCCGCAGTGAAGCCCCGGCGACGGCTTCGGTAAACGCAGCGACTTCGGCGGGCCCGAACCGGCTGCCGGGTCCGGTGATCGCGAAGGCCGCGAGGACGCGCCCGTCGCCGTCGTGCACCGGCGCGGCGACGCTGGACGCGCCAGCCTCCGGCTCGCCGTGGCTGACCGCCGCCCCTTCGGCGCCGTCGAGGACCCGCCCGGCCGCGCCGAAGCCGAGCGACAGCTCGTCGCCGACGTGCCCGACGTGCCGGATGGACAGGGGTCCCTCCTGCTGGGCCACGCAGACCAGCACGGAGGTGCTGCGGACGTAGAGGTTGACGGTCTCGCGGCACTCCTGGGCGAGGTCGCGCAGCACTTGGCGGACGGGCTCGGGCAGTTGCCACGCGGAGTTCGCCAGCTGCGCCCACCGGAGCATCCCGGGCCCGACGGTGATCCGCCCGTCCGGCCGGGTCCAGAGCAGGCCGCGCTGTTCGCAGGTGGCGACGAGCCGCAGCACGGTGGTCTTGGCCAGGCCGCTGGCGGCGGTGAGGTCCTTGACCGCCCAGGTCCGGCGGCGTTCGGTGAAGAGGGCGAGGAGGTCGAACGCGCGGAGCACGCTCCGGACCGACCCGTCGTCGTCTGGTTTCATGAGCGACCCCCGTCCGCCTGGTGGTCCAGAGTACCGCCAGGTGGACCGTTTCAGGCCACGTGTCGCTCGAACGCCGCAACCGTCTCGGCCAGCACCTCCGCCCCCGGCCGCGCCCACAGCTCCGCGTTGAAGACCTCCACCTCGATCGGCCCCTCGTACCCCGCCGCCTCGACGGCCGCGCGCAGGTGGCGGTGGTCGATCGGCCCATCACCCGGTAGCGCTCGCCCCAGCAACGGGTCCGGCAGCGGCACCAGCACGTCGCACACGTGGAACCCGGCGATCCGCCCCGCCGCCGCCGCGATCGACGCCTCGATCCGCGGATCCCACCACACGTGGAACTCGTCGACGATGACCCCCACCTGCTCGGCCGGGTGCTCGGCCGCGATCGCCAGCGCCTGGTCCACAGTGGACAGCACGGACCGGTCCGCGCACTGCATCGGGTGCAGCGGCTCCAGCCCGAGCCGCACGCCGCGTTCTCCCGCGTACGGCGCCAGTTCGCCCACGGCGTCCGCCACCCGCTGCCGGGACGCCGCGAGGTCGTTGCCCGCGATCCCGCCCACGACCAGCACGAGCACGTCGGCGCCCAGCGCGGCCGCCTCGTCGATCGCCTCCCGGGTCTCCGCCACACCGTCCACAGGGGACCCTTCCGGCGTCACGCCGGTGAAGAACCCGCCGCGGCACAACGAAGAAACCCGCACCCCGTGGTCCGTCAGCAGCCGCGCGGCCGCGTCGACGCCGGTTTCCGCGACCTTGTCGCGCCACAGCCCGATCCAGCCGACGCCGGCCGCGGCGCACCCCGCCACCGCCTCCGGCAGCGACCAGGCCTTCGTGGTGATCTGGTTGAGGCTGAACCGCGGGTCCATCACGCCACCCCCGCCACGCGCAGCAGCGCCCGCATCCGCGCGACGGCCAGGTCCGGGTCGGTGAGCACGCCCGCGGTGTCGGCCAGCCGCAGCAGCGTGGCCAGGTGGGTGATCGTGCGCGCGGACTCGCTCCCGGCGAGCATCCGGAAGTGCTCTTGATGACCGTTCAACCAGGCGAGGAAGACGACGCCGGTCTTGTAGTGCCGGGTCGGGGCGCGGAAAATTTCGCGCGCCAGCGGGACGGTCGGGTCGAGCAGGGCGTGGAACCCGGCCCGGTCGCCGTCGTCCAGGCGACGCAACGCGGCCGCGGCCACCGGGGCGATCGGGTCGAAGATCCCCAGCAGGGCCTCGCTGTGGTCCCGGTGGTCGCCCGCGATCAGGTCCGGGTAGTGGAAGTCGTCGCCGGTGTAGCAGGCGACGCCCTCGGGCAGCGCGCGCCGGAACTCGGTCTCGACCTCGGCGTCCAGCACCGAGACCTTCACGCCGGCGATCGTGCCCGCGTGCTCGGCGCAGAGCGTGGCCAGCTCCCGGGCCGCCGCGCGGACGTCGTGGTGGCCCCAGTAGCCGGCCAGCGCCGGGTCGAACTGCTCGCCCAGCCAGTGCAGCAGGACCGGGCCGCTCGCCTCGGACAGCAGCTTCCCGTAGGCCGCGTGGTAGTCGTCGGGGCCCTTCGCCGCTGCGGCCAGCGCCCGGCTCGCCATGACGACGGGGACCGCGCCCACACCGCCGACCAGGTCCAGCTGTGCGCGCCAGGCGTCCACAATGGACGCCGGGGTGGCCGGCCCCGCGGGCAGCTGGTCGGTGCCTACGCCGGCACACCACCGCCGGCCGCCGGCGATCGCCCCGGTGCGCGTGACGAGCTCTTGGGTGGCCGCCCAGTCGAGCCCCATGCCGCGCTGCGCGGTGTCCATCGCCTCCGCGACGCCGAGCCCGCACGCCCAGACGTGCTCGCGGAAGGCCAGGGTGGTGTCCCAGTCGATCGCGCCGGGCTCGTCGGCGAGCGCGTCCACGACGACGTGCACGGCGGCGTAAGCGATCCGCGACGACGGTGGAGTGCCCGGCGGCCGGGGTGGCGGCGGGCCGGACGGCGACCAGTTCACCAGCCCGCCGCCGGGAACCGGGAGCACGAGCATCGGGTGACCTCCGCAGGCTCGGAAAGCGCTTTCTGCCGACCACGGTAGGGCTTGTGCCGAGAGGCGACAAGGCCCGACCGGGTGCGCCGCGCGTCAGCGCGGGGGACGCGCGGTGCTGTCCCGCAGCACGACTTCGCCCGACAGCCGGACGGTCCGCGGCCGGGTGCCCGCGGACCCCTTGACCGCCAGGTCCATCGCCCGTTCGCCGAGCTCCTCCAGCGGCAGCCGGACCGTGGTGAGCGCCGGGGCGAGGTCGCGGACGACCGGGATGTCGTCGAAGCCGGCCACTGAGATGTCCCCGGGCACGGACAGGCCTTCCTCGCGCAACGCCGTCATCGCGCCGATCGCCATCACGTCGGTGACGGCGAAGACGCAGGTCGGCAGCTTGCGCTTGCGGCCGGCGAGCAGCCGCTTCGTCGCCTCGTAGCCGCCGTCGCGGGTGAACGCGCCTTCGACGACGTCGTCCTCGCGCAGGGTGATGCCGTGCTCGGCGAGGCCGTCGGTGAACCCGGCCAGCCGGTCGATGACGGTGCTCAGCTTCCGCGGCCCGGCCAGCACGGCGAACCGCTTGTGGCCGAGCCCGGCGAGCGCCTTCGCGAGCGCCGCGGCGCCGCCCTTGTTGTCCGGCTGCACGGTGTCGATCTTGAGCCCGCGGTGCCGGCTGACCGCCGCGACCTGCCCGCCGCCGCGGCGGTACGGCTCCAGTTCGGCGGCCATCGCGCGTTCCCACGCGCGGTCCTCGAACGCCGACCCGATCAGCAGGATCGCCGCGGCCCGCTGCGCGCGCAGCGTCGAGACGTAGGCGACTTCGCGGTCCGGGTCGCGGAAGGTACCCGCCAGCATCACGAGCAGCCCGTTGTCGGTCGCCACCCGCATCACCCCGCCGGCGATCGCCGCGAAGTACGGGTCGCTGACGTCGTGGCAGATCACGCCGACCGTGCGGTGCGTGCCCCCGGCGAGCGCCTGCGCGTGCGCGTTGGGGGCGTAGGCCAGCTCGGCCGCGGCGGCGGATACGCGCTCCCGCAGGTCGGCGCGGACGGACGCGGTGCCGTTGAGCACCCGCGACGCCGTCGCGAGCGAGACGTTCGCGCTGCGTGCCACGTCTTCCAGTGTCACGTGCGGCCGGGCCTTCATGGCTGGCTCCTCCAAGATCGGTCTCGAGTGTCTCGGCGTGCTCGGTCGGTGCAATCTACTGGGAGGGGGGTGGGCCGGGAGAAGCCGCTGGCTGGGGGACCTGACCCGTTCGAGTGAATTGCGCGGGAAGATCCGCGGTGGCGGGTGTGTTGCAAACAAGGAGAACCTTCAAGTGGTTTGTACGCCACTGCTCTGACGACCGCGAAAGGAATCACGCATGCTGTTCGGTGACGAGCACGTCCGCCGTTACGAGGAGACCGACGGCGAGGTCGGCCACGACTGGAAGGACGGCGTCCCGACGCTCGTGCTGACCACGAAGGGCCGCAAGACGGGGCAGGAGCGCAAGTTCGCCCTGATCTACCAGGAGGTCGACGGCAACCCGGTGATCGTGGCCTCCAAGGGCGGCGCGCCGAACCACCCCGGCTGGTACTTCAACCTCGTCGAGACCCCCGAGGTCGGCGTGCAGGTGAAGGCGGACAAGTTCAAGGCCCGCGCCCGCACGGCCGAAGGCGAAGAGCGCGCGAAGCTGTGGGAGAAGCTGGCCGCCGTTTGGCCGGACTACAACAACTACGCGAAGAAGACGGACCGCGAAATTCCTGTCGTGGTTCTCGAGCGACTGTGATCTGCGCCGCCTTCGGCGCGCGCGGGGGCCGATCCGGCCGGTCGTGGGCTACGAATGACACCCATGGACCGCTGGACCGCCCTGGACACCGAAGGTGAGCTGCTCACCCGACGCCAGATGATCGCTTACGGCCGGCGCTTCGCCCGCGCCGGCCGGGGCGCCTGGTACAGCTTCGCGATCGAGGTCGTCTGGCAGTTCCTCGCCCAGACGACCCGCTTCCGGGTGCGGGGCTCGCACCACATCCCGAAGACCGGCGGCGTGCTGGTGGCGTCGAACCACCTGTCGTTCGCCGACCCGACGACGTTGACGGCGTTCTGCCTCGGGGCCGGCCGCGTACCGCGTTACCTGGCGAAGGCGTCGCTGTGGAAGCTGCCGTTGGTCGGCCGCGTGATGCGGTCGGGGCGCCACATCCCGGTGTACCGCGGCGCGGCGACGGCCGCGGAGGCCTACCGCGACCTGGTCGCCTCGGTGCGGGCCGGCGAGTGCTGCGCGGTCTTCCCCGAGGGCACGTTCTCGAAGGACCCGGACGGCTGGCCGATGCGCGGCAAGACCGGCATCGTGCGCGCCGCGCTCGAGACCGGCGCGCCGGTGATCCCGGTGGCCAACTGGGGCACGCACCGCCTGTTGCCGTCGACCGCGTGGTTCCCCCGCGGGTTCCCGCGCAAGACCGTCGAGCTGCTCGCCGGCCCGCCGGTCGACCTTTCGGACCTGCGTGACCGCCCGCTCACGCGCGAGGTGCTGGAGGAGGCGACGGCCCGGATCATGGGCGAGGTGACGTCGCTGCTGGAGACGATCCGCGGCGAGGAGCGGCCCGTCGCCGCGTGAGTTCCGCGTCACCCCGCCTCGACCTGCCCGAAGGGGTAGTTTCGGGCGTATGAGTGCACAACACTTCGATGTCGTCGTGCTGGGGGCCGGGGTCGGCGGCTACGTCGCGGCGATCCGCGCGTCCCAGCTGGGGCTGAGCGCTGCCGTGGTCGAGGAGAAGTACTGGGGTGGGGTGTGCCTGAACGTCGGGTGCATCCCGTCGAAGGCGCTGCTGCGCAACGCCGAGCTCGCGCACGTCGTGACCCAGGAGGCGGCCGCGTTCGGGATCTCTTCCGACAGCCCGATCCGGGTGGACTACACGGCCGCCTACGAGCGGAGCCGGAAGGTCGCCGACGGGCGCGTCAAGGGCGTGCACTTCTTGATGAAGAAGAACAAGATCACCGAGTTCGACGGGCACGGGACGTTCGTCGACGACCACACCCTCGAGGTGAACGGTTCGCGGATCACCTTCGATCACTGCATCATCGCCACCGGGGCCACTACTCGGTTGTTGCCGGGGACTTCGCTCAGCTCGCGGGTGGTCACCTATGAAGAGCAGATCCTGTCCAGTGAGCTGCCTTCCAGCATTGTGATCGCCGGGGCTGGGGCTATTGGGGTCGAGTTCGCTTACGTTCTTCGGAACTACGGCGTTGACGTCACCATCGTCGAGTTCCTTGATCGGCTGGTGCCTCTGGAGGATGCCGAGGTCTCCGCTGAGCTTGGCCGGCGGTATCGGAAGCTCGGGATCAAGGTGTTGACTTCGACTCGGGTCGAGTCCATCGATGACTCCGGTTCGTCGGTTCAGGTCACCGTTTCCTCGGAGAAGGATGGGCAGCAGGTTCTCTCCGCTGACAAGGTTCTTCAGGCCATCGGGTTCCAGCCTCGGGTTGAGGGGTATGGGCTGGAGAAGACCGGCGTTTCCTTGACCGAACGCGGTGCCATCGCGATCGATGGGCGGGGGCGGACCAATGTTCCGCACATCTTCGCCATCGGTGATGTGACGGCGAAGTTGATGCTGGCTCACGCCTCCGAGTCGATGGGGGTTGTTGCTGCCGAGACCATCGCTGGGGTTGAGACCATGGAGCTCGACTTCCCGATGATTCCTCGGGCTACCTACTGCCAGCCTCAGATCGCCAGCTTTGGGTGGACTGAGGAGCAGGCTCGGTCCAAGGGGTTCGATGTTAAGGTGGCCAAGTTTCCCTTTACTGCCAATGGGAAGGCTCAGGGGTTGGGGGATGCTGGGGGGTTCGTCAAGCTCATCAGTGATGCTCGGTATGGGGAACTCATTGGTGGGCACCTGATCGGGCCTGATGTCACCGAGCTGCTTCCTGAGCTGACTTTGGCTCAGCAGTGGGATCTTACTGTTCACGAGGTCTCGCGGAATGTTCACGCGCATCCGACTCTTGGTGAGGCCGTCAAGGAAGCTGTTCATGGGCTTGCCGGGCACATGATCAATATGTGATCTTCTCCTGCCCCGATGCCCGATTGTCACTACGGCCGGCGAGTTGTGTCAAGGCGGGAAAGCGTGCCTTGACACAACTCGCCGGCCGTGTACTGCGGCTTCGTATCGGGGCCGGGGAGGTTTGGGCTTGCTTGTGGTTGCTTCTGCGGGTAATGCTCGGCTTCACGATGTTGGGATGTTGAAGCGGAGTTCGGGCCTTTCCTAGCGGATCTTTGGCGGTCTTGGTGGGATTGTTCCGGTGCGTTGGGCGCCCATGTGGACGTAGAACTCCAGTGCCGGCGGGTGCGCTACCACGCGGATGCTCCGCATTCCGCGGGCTTGCGCTTCGCTCCGCATGTGGCTGATCAAGCGGCGGCCGATGCCTGAGCCCTGGGCGGCGTTCGCCACGAAGAGCAGGTCGAGTTCTGCTTCCGCGAGCGCGTAGAAGCCGAGCAGCTCTTCTTCGGCCATGGCCACGAAGGTCGGATTGGCGGCGATGTAGGCGGGCGTGACTTCGTAGCCCTCCAGGATCGATGCGTATTCGCCTTGGTACGCCGAGGAAGCATGCATCAACGCTGTCAGTGCGCCGGCTTGGGATGTCGTCGCGCGTCGGATCTCGACCATCTACCCAGCCTACGATGACGGACCTCGATCGGCTCCGCTGAACTCGCCGTCTTGACTTCAAGGTAACTCGAAGTATCACACTCGGGCTCATGAAAGCCGTTGCCTTCACCGAGTTCGGTGGTCCCGAAGTTCTCCGCGTTCTCGACCTCCCTGAGCCGCACGCCGGGCCCGGGGAGGTTCGCGTTCGCGTCAGAGCCGCCGGGGTGCAGCCCTTTGATGCCGCCGTTCGGGCCGGGTGGGAGCCGCCCCATCTCAAGCTTGGGTGGCCTCGGGTTCCCGGGAACGAGTTCGCCGGTGTTGTCGATGAGGGTGATCTCGCGGCCGGTACCGAAGTTCTCGGCTTCACCGCCGTGCAAGCCGCCGCCGAATACGTCGTCGTTCCCGTCACCGATGTCACGCCGAAGCCGCCCGAGATGCCGTGGGACGTTGCCGGTGGGTTCACCGCCGGTACCCAGACCGCCTCCATCGCGCTGGAGCTGCTGCGGGTGAAAAGGGGCGAGACGCTGCTCGTGCACGCCGCCGCCGGGTCCGTCGGGACCGCCGCCGTTCAGCTCGGGCGGCTCGCCGGGGCCAGGGTTGTCGGGACCGCGAGCGAGGCCAACCAGGACTACCTTCGCGAGTTGGGCGCCACCCCCGTCGTCTACGGGCCGGGACTCAAGGAACGCCTCGCTCCGTTCGAGGTCGACGTCGTGCTCGACGGGGCCGGTGGGGATGCCCTCGATGTCTCACTCGATCTGGTGAGTGACCGAACTCGGATCCTCACCCTCGTCGACCACGACCGGGCCGCCGACCTCGGCGTGCTCGTCTCGAAGTCCGGACGCTCCGCCGAGCGGCTTGCGGGACTCGCCGCTCTCTACGCCAAGGGTGACTTGCGGTTCCACGTCCGCCGCGCCTACCCGTACACCGAGGCCGTGGCCGCGCACCGGGAAATCGAGACCGGGCACGGGCGGGGAAAAATCGTTCTCATGTTTCCCTGATCGTTCCAGCATGTGGGCGCCCGGACGTTCCCGACTTTGGTCGGTGGACCACCGGGCGGTCACTACTTAGATTCTCCCCATTACACCCGGTTGGGTGTCATACGGCCGAGTGCCTTCAGGGAGAAATCGATGGTGAGATTCAGCCGGGTCGCCGCGCACGCGGTTCCGCTGACGGTCGGCGCCCTGCTGCTGACCACGGGGGTTTCCGCGGCGCAGCCGTCCACCGTGGACGCGGCGGCCGCGCGCACCGAGGCGGGCATCAACGCGCTGCAGGGCATCAAGAAGAGCCTGACCCCCGCCGAGCGCAAGCAATCGAGCCAACTCGTCGTCGAGAAGCGGTTGCGGGCCGATCGGTCGCTGGCCGCGAAGCTGCCGGACTACCGCTCCGGCGTCGGCGTCAGCACCGCCGGCACCGTCTCGGTCGACATCGCCGCCAGCCGTGACCAGGCCGTCGCGGACGCCGTCAAGGCCGCTGGCGGCACCGTCCGCTACGCCGCCGGTGGCGCCGTGCGCGCCGACCTGCCGCTCGGTGCCGTCGACGGGATCGCCGGGCGCGCCGACGTCGCCGAGGTCCGGCCCGCTTCGCAGGCCACCACCTGGAGCGAGCAGGGCAACCGGGACTTCCGCGAGGCCGCCGCCGTGCGGGCCGCCGCCGCGACCCAGGTGTCCGAAGGCGACAAGGCGCACGGCGCCGACGCCGCCCGCGCGACCTACGGCGTCAGCGGCTCCGGCGTCAAGGTCTGCGTCCTCTCCGACGGCGTCGACTCGCTCGCGAAGTCGCAGAGCGCCGGCGAACTGCCCACTGTGGACGTCCTGTCCGGCCAGAAGGGCAGCGGCGACGAGGGCACCGCGATGCTGGAGATCATCCACGACCTCGCGCCGAACGCCGCCCTCGGCTTCGCCACCGCGTTCACCAGCGAGGCCAGCTTCGCCGCCAACATCCGCGCGCTGCGCACCACCGGCCACTGCACGATCATCGTCGACGACGTGTCCTACTTCGACGAGTCGCCGTTCCAGGACACGCAGGTCGCGCAGGCGGTCAACGACGTCACCGCGGCCGGCGTCCTGTACTTCTCCTCGGCGGGCAACTCGGGCAACGCGACCGACGGCACGAGCGGCTACTACGAGGGCGACTTCCGCGCGTCGCCGTCGAAGATCAGCGGCATCACCGGCACCCCGCACGACTTCGACCCCAGCAGCACCACGCAGAACTTCGACGCGCTTTCGGCGGGCTCGCTCGGCAAGCCGGTGACGCTGTTCTGGTCCGACCCGTGGGGCAAGTCCGCCAACGACTACGACCTGTTCATCCTGAACTCCTCGGGCAGCGTCGTGGCCTCCAGCGAGAACGGCCAGTCCGGCGCGCAGAACCCGTACGAGATCGCTTCGGTGCCTTCGACGGGCTCCGGCTACAAGGTCGCGGTGGTCAAGTACAGCGGCGCCGACCGGTTCATCGCGCTGAACGTCATCCGCGGCCGGTTCGTGGCCTCGGGCTCGCTCAAGGCGTTCAGCACCAACGGCGTCACGAACGGCCACTCGGCGGCGGCGAACGCGTTCAGCGTGGCGGCGGCCCCGGCCGGCCCGGCGTTCGGTCGGCCGCTGGAGACCGGTGACCCGGCCAACCCGGCGGGCCCGTACCCCGGCCTGTACAGGGCGTCGAGCAAGTGGGAGCGCTTCTCCTCCGACGGCAAGCGTCACCTGTTCTACAACGCGGACGGGTCGGCGATCACGCCGGGCAACGTCTCTTCGACGGGCGGCACGACCCGCAACAAGCCGGACATCACGGCGGCGGACGGCGTGGCGACGTCGGTGACGGGCTTCCAGCCGTTCTTCGGCACGTCGGCGGCGGCCCCGCACGCGGCGGCGATCGCGGCGCTGCTGCTGTCGGGCAAGCCGACGGCGACGCCGGCCCAGATCCGGTCGGCGCTGGTGTCGTCGGCGATCGACCTGGGCGCGCCCGGGTTCGACACGGTGACGGGCACCGGCGTGATCATGGCCGGCCCGGCCCTGGCCGCGCTGGGTGTCCAGCCGAAGTAGGTTTTTCCACGGAAGAGGGCCCGGTGTTCGCCGGGCCCTCTTTTCGTTACGGTCGGAACATGGCGAAGACAGCGGTGGTGACCGGAGCCGGCTCGGGGATCGGGCGCGCGGTGGCCCGGGCGTTGCTGACCGACGGCTGGTCCGTCGCCCTGGCCGGGCGGCGCGCCGCCGCGCTGGAGGAAACCGCGGCCGGCTTCGACGGCGCCCTCGTCGTGCCCACCGACGTCGCCGACGAGGACTCGGTCGCCCGGTTGTTCTCCGCGGTTCGCGCCGAGTGGGGGCGGCTCGACCTGCTGTTCAACAACGCCGGCATCGGGGCCGCCGGGACGGTCGCTGATCTGTCCGTCGAGGACTGGAAGCGGACCGTCGACGTCAACCTCACCGGGATGTTCCTCTGCGCCCAGCAGGCGGTCCGGCTCATGCGCGACCAGGACCCGCGCGGCGGCCGGATCGTCAACAACGGCTCCATCTCCGCACACGTCCCACGCCCGGCGAGCGTGGCGTATACCGCGACGAAGCACGCGGTCACCGGGTTGACCCGCTCGATTTCCCTGGACGGCCGAGCGTGGAACGTGGCGTGCGGCCAGATCGACATCGGCAACGCGGCCACGGAGATGACCGAGCGCATGGCGGCGGGGATCCCCCAGGCGGACGGCCGGGTGGTGGCGGAGCCGACGTTCGACGTGGAGCACGTTGCTTCCGCGGTGCGGTACATGGCGGAGTTGCCGCTGGAGGCGAACGTCCAGTTCCTGACCGTCACGGCGACGACGATGCCGTTCATCGGCCGCGGCTAGAGGCGGTCACGCCACGGGTGCGACTTCCCGAGGGCGTCCGCGAGCCACTGGCGTTGGGCGGCGTCCAGCACCGGCAGCGCCGCGGTGAAGTCCTGCTCGTCCTTGGGCCGGGTGGCCCGCGACTTGGCGAACAGCTGCACTTCCGTTGCCAGGTAGGGGATGCCGTCCGCGGAGACCGCGCCGAGCCGGTCGATCGCGCGCCGCACCGCCGGGTTGCGGCGGGAGACCCACTCGCCGCCCTCCGATTCGTCGAGCATCACCTGGATCCGCCACGGCGCCGAGGCCGACGGGCGGCACCACACGTCGTCGACCCCGGGTGGCAGGACCTCGCCGGGGCGCCACGGGCGGAGCGTGCCAGGCGGGTCGGCCGCCCACCATTCCCATGACTGCAGCGCCTCCTGCACCGCCGCCTGGTCGCGCCGGAGTACCAGCACGTCGACGTCGGCGTGCGAGCGGAACGCGTGTCCCACGGCCAGCTCGATCGCGTGGCCGCCCGCGATCCACCACGGCGTGCGGACCCGCGAGAACAGCGTGACCACCTCGGACAGTGGCGCGGGACTCCAGGTCACGAAACCCCGATTCCCGCGAGCACCGGCCCCGTGAACGGCGTTGTCGTGACGTCGTGGACCCTCGGTGCCCACACCGCGTGGCCGTGGCCCGACCACAGCGGGGCCACCGGGAGGTCGCGCAGCAGCTGGTTCTCCGCCAACCGGTACAGCTCACCCGCCTCCTCCGGTGTCGCCGCCGCGTCGGCCAACTCCAGGTTCTGGCGGAACACCTCGTCCGTGTACCCGGACGCCGATGCCAACAGTGACAACAACTCGTACGGACTCGCCGTCGCCAGCGAGACGTCCAGTGTGGACGGTCCGTCCGCCGCGCCGGGGGACGGTTGGGCCGTCACCGAAACGTCCAACGACTTGTGCAAGCCGACCACTAGCGCTCGCGTCCACGCCTCGGTCGAAGGTCCGAAGTAGACAGTCGCTCCGCCGGGGAAGGACGCCTGCTGCAACAACGCCTTCCCGGCCGCCGCGTCGAAGGTGCACGGGCGGCACGTTCCCGATCGCTCGCCCGGTGCGTCCGCCGGGGGCAGCAGCGCCTTGGCCGGGTCCACCTGGTGCTCGAGCGGGCCCGCTTCGAGGGCCGCGCGGTCGATGCCGAGCGCGAAGCCGTGGCGGACCGTCGCGTCGGCGAACCGGGGGTTCGCCACCGGGAACGCCAGGTAGCCCGCCCTCGGCAACGCCCAGGTCGCGTGGTGGTCGTCGCCGAAGTCGGGGTGCATCGCGTCGTGCTTCTCGCCCGGGACCTCGGTCGCCAGGTCGAGCCTGCCCGCCTTCACCTCGTCGTACTGGACCACCGGGTCGCCGACGCGCAGGTCGATCTCCTCGGCCTTCCCGGAGCCGACGCGCTTCAGCGTGCCACCCGAGCCGGGCCGCCACGCGCCGTCGAGGCGGTACGGGCCGTTGCCGATCGGGGCCTTCGCGAAGCCGGTCCAGTCTTGGGACGCGAGCACCGACGCGGGCAGCGGGACCAGGCCCGGCGCCGACAGCAGGGCCGGTACCTGTCCCGACGGCCGGTCCAGGACGAGCGCGATCGTGGAAGGAGTGGGCGCCGTGATTTCGCGGGCGCGCAACAACTTCGTCAACACCGCCGCGGAAGCCCACTTCGACGACGCAACCGCTCGCCACGTGTCCACATAGGACTGCGAAGTGACCGGCGTGCCGTCGTGGAACTTCGCCGGCCGGAGCTTGACCGTCCAGTGCACCCGGTCGGTGCTCTCGATCGACTCGGCCGCGCGCGGCGTGACCTTCCCGGTCGCCGGGGCGTAGTCGGCCAGCGGTGTCCACAGCGCGCCGGTCACCAGCCGGCCCGCCTGGTCGGTGACGTCGGCCGGCAGGAGCGTCGCGGGCTCCCGGATGCCGGCGGACAGGACGCCGGGCCGGGCCGGGGCGGGGTCGGAACAGCCCGTGACGGCGAGGGCCACGACGGCGAGCAGGGCGAGCAGGCGCATGGGCCAGTCCTACCAGCCAGGAGGCAACCAAAGGTGGTTGTGTCCGGTTGATCTCCGTCGTACCGTTCGCTGGACACGCGTTCTGGGAGGTTCCGTGCGTACCTGGCTC
The DNA here is from genome assembly GCF_044759945.1 of Amycolatopsis sp. NPDC098790. NCBI lineage: Bacteria > Bacillati > Actinomycetota > Actinomycetes > Pseudonocardiales > Pseudonocardiaceae > Amycolatopsis > Amycolatopsis sp. NPDC098790. The sequence goes on along the minus strand of NZ_JBIWAI010000004.1, from coordinate 24,790 downwards.
CGGTCGTGCTTCGCCGCCGTCACCGTCAGCGCCACGCTGGTCGCGACCGGGCTCCCGGCCGCCGCCTGCGGCGAGGACGACAAGCCCGCGGTCCCGGCCGCGCGCACCCTGGGCGACCCGGGCGCGATCAAGAACGTCAAGGCCGTCGGCAGCGTCCCGGACGCCGCCGGCGCCATCTCGGTCAACTTCCTCGACTACGGCCGCCGCGACGTCATGGTCGTGTCCGGCGAGTTCGGGCTCAAGGTCTACGACCTGACGAAGAACCCGGCCGCGCCGAAGCTGGTCGGGCAGGTCAGCCTGCCCGGGCTGTGGGAGACCGAGGACACCGAGGTCGACCAGAACCGCAAGCTGGTGTTCCTCTCCCGCGACCCGCGCGCGTACGGCGGCACGACCCAGACCGGTGAGTCCGGCATCTACGTCGTCGACGTCTCCAAGCCGGAGGCGCCGGCGATCCTCAGCTACACGAAGGTCCCGGCCGGCCACACGACCAGCTGCGTCGACGGCTGCCGCTACCTGTGGACCGGCGGCCCCTCGAAGGCCGCCGACCAGCCCGCCGAGTGGGGCGGCCGGCCGATCTGGGTCACCGACATCCGCGACCCGCGGCACCCGAAGGTGAACCCGCAGCCCATCGAGCTGGCCCGCAACGACGGCAAGACCGACTACGTGCACGACGTCCAGGTGGACGACAACGGCGTGGCCTGGGTGTCCGGCCGCGGCGGCGTCCGCGGCTACTGGACGAACGGCGTGCACCGCGACCCGGTGACGAACAAGGTCCGCCGCGCCACCGCGCACGAGCCGGTGCCGTACGCCGGCGGCGGCATCGCCGAGACGGCCGCGCCCTCGCGGTTCATGCACAACAGCTTCCACCCGGCCGGCCACCGCATCGGCGACGGCGCGTGGCGCGGCCAGGACCTGATCTACGCGACGGAGGAGAACTTCGTCGACGGCTGCGCGGGCGACGGTGTCCTGACCATCTCGTCGCTGAAGGGCTCCTACCACGGCGAAGGCTGGCGTTCGACGCCTGAGCAGCCGTTCCGGCTGGAGAGCGTCGGCACCTGGGGTGTCAACGGCCAGGAGGGCAGCGACCCGGCGTCGGACGACTGCTCCGCGCACTACTTCGACGTCCGCGGCAAGATCCTCGTCCAGTCGTTCTACGCGCAGGGCACGCGGTTCCTCGACGTCAGCGACCCGACGAACCCGCGCCAGATCGCGTACTACCGCCCGGGCGACGCGAGCGCGTGGGCCCCGTACTGGCACGGCAAGTACGTCTACGTCGCCGACAACGCCCGCGGCATCGACATCCTGCAGCTCACGAAGTGACGCACCAGAAGCGCAGCCGCCCGGCCGAGCTGACGTCGGTGTAGACGCCGCCGTTGCGTTCGATCACGCGGCGCGACGCGTGGTTGTCCGGCGCGCAGGTCAGCAGGGCGCGCTCGACACCCGCGGCGCGCGCTTCGCCCAGGACGGCCCGCAGCAGCGCGGTGGCGTGGCCCCGGCCGCGGGCCGTGGGGCGGATGTCGTAGCCGATGTGGCCGCCGAACTCGGGCAGCTCCCCGGTGAGCCGGAAGTTGAGCCGGGCCCGCCCGAGGAAGTGCGGGCCGTCGACCCACCAGTAGACGCGGTGCGTGGGCGTGGCGGTTCCCGCGGCCCAGCGCCGGAAGGCCGCCGGGTCGGCGAGGACGTCGGTCCGGAGGTCGGTGTGCAGCCCCTCTTCGTGGAACTCGCGCAGGGCGGCGAGGAACGACGCGTGGTAGCGCGGACCAGGCACGGTCAAGCGGGGTTCGGACACCATTCGACCATCGCGAACGGCGATCGCCGGCGCAAAGCATTTTCGGGCTGATCCACCGGAGGCCGTCGCCGAGCCGGCTCGGCGACGGCCTCCGGTGCGTCGGTCAGGAGCGCAGCCAGACCGCCGTGTCGGTCGGCAGGGACTCCGTCACCGGGCCGCTGGCCAGCAGGACTTCGCCGGCCGGCAGTGGCACGGCCGACGCCGAGAAGTTCAACGCGACCGTGAACTCCGTCCCGATCCGGAACGCCAGCACACCCTCGCCGAGGTCGAGCCACTCCAGCGTGCCGGCCGGGAGGTCCCGGCGCAGCCGCAGGCCGTTGCGGTAGAGCGACAGCATCGACTCCGGATCAGCCGCCTCCGCCGCGGCCGTGTACGCCTTCCACTCCTCCGGCTGCGGGAGCCACGCGCCTCCCGACCCGAAGCCGAACGGCGGCTCGTCGCCCGACCACGGGATCGGGACGCGGCAGCCGTCGCGGCCCGGGTCGGCGCCGTTCGTGCGGGCCCACACCGGGTCCTGGCGCAGGTCGTCCGCGATGTCCAGGACCTCCCACAGCCCCAGTTCCTCGCCCTGGTAGACGTAGAGGCCGCCGGGCAGCGCCAGCGTCAGCAGCGCGGCCGCGCGGGCCCGCTGGGTGCCGAGCGAGAGGTCCACCGGCAGCTCGTGCAGCCGGTTCGCGAACGAGAAACCCGTGTCGCCCTGCCTGCCGTACCGGGTGACGTGCCGCGTGACGTCGTGGTTCGACAGCACCCACGCCGCCGGCGCGCCGACCTCGTCGTGCGCCCGCAGCGTCCGGTCGATGACGTCGCGAAAGCGCTTGCTGTCCCACGGGCAGACCAGGAAGTCGAAGTTGAACGCCGAGTGCAGCTCGTCGCGGCGCAGGTAGCGCGCCGCCCGGGACATGTCGGGCAGCCACATTTCGCCGACGAGCACGCGCTCGCCCGGGTAGCTGTCGACGATCTTGCGCCACGAGCGGTAGATCTCGTGCAGGCCTTCCTGGTCGGAGAACGGCGTCTCGTCGCCGTCTTCGACGTCGGGCAGGGCCGGGTCCTTCACCAGGCCGTCGGCGACGTCGATGCGGAAGCCGTCGACCCCGCGGTCGAACCAGAACCGCAGCACGTCCTCGAACTCCGTGCGGATTTCGGGGTTGTCCCAGTTGAAGTCGGGCTGGCGCGAGCTGTAGAGGTGCAGGTACCACTCGCCGTCGGGCACGCGCGTCCACGCGGAGCCGCCGAAGCGCGACTTCCAGTTGTTGGGCGGTTCGCTGCCGTCCGGGCCGCGGCCGGGCCGGAACCAGAACCGCTGCCGTTCCGGCGAACCCGGGCCCGCCGCCAGCGCGGCCTGGAACCAGCGGTGCTCGTCGGAGCAGTGGTTGGGCACGATGTCGATGATCACCCGGATGTTCCGGGCGTGGGCCTCGGCGATCAGCTCCTCGGCCTCGGCGAGCGTGCCGAAGAGCGGTTCGATGTCGCGGAAGTCGGCGACGTCGTAGCCGCCGTCGTCCATCGGGGACGGGTACCACGGGGTGAACCAGATCGCGTCGATCCCCAGGTCGGCCAGGTGGTCGAGCCGGGCGCGGACGCCGGCGAGGTCGCCGACGCCGTCGCCGTTGCCGTCCGCGAAGCTGCGGATGTACACCTGGTAGATCGCCGCGCTCCGCCACCAGCCGGTTTTCTCGGTCACGAAAGTGCCCCTCCTGAGTCGATTGGGAAGTCAGCCCTTGATGGAGCCGGCGGTCAGCCCGGCGAGGATCTGCCGCTGGAACGCCAGGAACAGCGCGACCATCGGCAGGCTGGCCAGCACCATCCCGGCGACGAGCACGTTGAGCGGCATGTCGATCGCCACCCGCTGCAGCATCACCGAGAGCGTCTGCTTTTCGGTGTCCGGGAACACCAGCAGCGGCCAGATGAAGTCCTTCCACGCGGTGACCACCGCGAGGATCGACACCACGGCCAGGATCGGCCGCGAGATCGGCAGGATGATCCGCCAGAGCGTGCGCACCGGCCCGGCGCCGTCGATGCGCGCCGCCTCGATCAGCTCGTCCGGGATCTGGTCGAAGAACCGCTTGAGCAGGTAGATGTTGAACGCGTTCGCGGCCGCGGGCAGCCAGACCGCGGTCGGCGAGTTGATCAGGTTGAGGTGCAGCAGCGGCAGGTCCGTCACCGTCACGTACGTCGGGACGAGCAGCGCGGTGGCCGGCAGCATCAGGGTCGCCAGCATCAGGCCCAGCACGACGTTGCCGAACTTCGGGCGCAGCTTCGACAGCGCGAACGCGGCCGGGACGTCGATGGCCAGCTGCGCCAGCCACGCGCCGCCGGCGACGACGAGCGTGTTGAGGAAGTACTTGCCCAGGCTCAGCTGGCTCCACGCGTCGCCGAAGGTTTCCGGGTGCCACTCGTGCGGGACGAGCGTCGCCGGTGTCTGCGCCAGCTCCTGCGGGGACTTCATCGCGCCGGTGATCACCCAGTACAGCGGGAACATGAAGGCGAGGATGAAGATCAGGAGTGTGCACGCGAAGACGACGCCGTAGACGACCTTGCCGCGCGGGCTGCGCAACGCGCTCGGCGAGACGAGGGTTCTCATGACTGGTCCGCCTTCCGCGTCAGCCGGACGTACCACGCGGAGAACACGCCGAGCGCCACGAACAGCAGCAGGCTCATCGCGCTCGCCGAGCCGAAGTCGTTGTAGACGAAGGCGTAGCGGTACAGGAGCAGGAGCACGGTGACCGTCGAGTCGTCCGGGCCGCCGCCGGTCATCACGTACGGCTCGGTGAACACCTGCATGGTCGCGACGATCTGCAGCAGGAGCAGCACCAGCAGGACGAACCGCGTCTGCGGGAACGTCACGTGCCGCAGGCGTTTCCACATGCCGGCGCCGTCGAGCTCCGCGGCTTCGTAGAGCTCGCCGGGGATCGTGCCGAGCGCGGCCAGGTAGATGAGCGTGGTGCTGCCCATGTTGGCCCACGTCGAGACGAAGACCAGCGACAGCATCGCCGTGCCGGACGAGTCGAGCCACTGGCCGCCGGGCAGGCCGACCGCGCCGAGCACGGAGTTGAACAGGCCGGGACCCGGGTCGTAGAACCACTTCCACATCAGCGCCGTCACGACCGGCGGCAGCATCACCGGCAGGTAGACGGCGAGCCGGAAGAACGCCTTGGCGTGCCTCAGTTCGTTCAGCAGCACCGCGGTGAGGAAGGGGACGGCGAAGCCGAAGACCAGCGCGAGCCCGGTGAACAGGAGCGTGTTGCGCCAGGCGACGCCGAAGAGCGGGTCCTCGAACAGGCGCTGGAAGTTGTCGAACCCGACCCACGTCGGCGGGTTGACGAAGTCGACCTGCTGGAAGCTCAGCAGGACGCCGCGGACGATCGGGTACCAGGAGAACAGCGCGAACACCACGAGCGCGGCGCACAGGAGGCCGTACGCGGTGAGGTTCTCCTTGATCTTGCGCTTGAGCTTGGTGCGGCGGCGTTCTTCTTGCGAGACGGCCGGGCGCCTGGCCCGCGACGAGGACGTCGCGGGCCAGGCGAGCAGGCTACTTGACCTGGGCGAGGACACTGTTGACCTTCGACGCGGCCGACGACAGCTGCTGGTCGATGTTCGCGTTCTGATCGGTCAGCACGGCCTGCATCACGCTGTCGAGCGCGGCGTAGATCTGCTGCGCGTTCGGCGGCTCGATGCTGCCCTTGATCTTGCTGGTCGTGTCCACGTAGGACTGGTAGTTCTTCGCGGGAACGTTGGCGTACTTGGCCTTCAGGGCCAGCTGCTGCTCGCGCACCGAGCCCGTCCAGACGTCCGGGGTCGGCTCGGCGGGCAGGCCGACCGGCTGCTTGCCGTCGACGTACTGCTGGATGTGCTTTTCGAAGCGGTCCGGGTTGAGGTACTTCCACTGGATCCACTCGAGGCCGGCCTTGACCTTCTCCGGCGAGGCCTTCGGGTTGATCATGTAGCCCTCGCCGCCGAGCAGCGTGCCCTGGCCGCCGGGCATGCCGGCGACGCCGTAGTCCTCGTACTTGCCGTTGAACTGCTTGACGAGCACGGGCACGTTGTCCGGGGCGGCCATGTACATGCCGAGCTGGCCGGCGCCCATCATGCGCTGCACGTCGGTGGCTTCGAGGAGCTGCTTGGCGCCCATCGAGTTGTCGGTCCAGCGCATGTCGTGCAGGTACTGCAGGGCCTGCTTGCCCTTCTCGTTGTTGAAGTCGGCAACCCACTTGTCGCCGTCCTTGCGGGCGATGTCGCCGCCCATCGAGTAGAGCCAGCCGGTCATGTGCCAGCCGCCCTGGTTGTTCTTGCTGTAGTCGGCGTACCCGACGGTGCCGTTGCCCAGCGCGGCGATCTTCTTGGCGTCTTCGCGGACCTCGTCCCAGGTGGTCGGCGGCTTGTCGGGGTCGAGCCCGGCCTTCTGGAACAGCGGGCGGCTGTAGACCAGGCCCATCGTGTAGTTCATCGTCGGCAGGCCGTAGAGCTTGCCGCTGGAGTCGCGGAAGTTGTCCAGCAGTTCCGGCTTGATGTCGTTGATGTGCGGAACGCTCTTCGCGGCTTCCGTGATGTCGGCGGCTTGGTGCCGCGCGATGATCTGGGCGGGGTCGGTGAAGTAGACGTAGTAGACGTCCTCGAGCTGCCCGCCGGCGAGCTTGGCGGAGAACGTCTTCGGGTCCATGAACCCTTCGTGCGGATCGATGTCGATGTTCGGGTGGGAAGCCTCGAACTCCTTGACGTCGGCGTCGAAGACGCTGCGCTCGAACGGCTGGCTGGTCGGCGGCTGGCCGGTGACGGTGATCTTCACCTTCCCACCGGTCTGGGCGGCGGTGTCGCCGTCACCGCAGGCGGCCAATCCGAGGGCCAGGCCCCCTGCGGCGATCAGGCACAACGTACGGCGGGACCAGGGACTGCTCATCTCAAGCCTCTTCTCGGGGTCGCGACGGCTGTCACGTGATTGCGGTCACTCTAAAGTGTGAGAGCAGATCGACGCAATAAGACGACGAGAATTTGCAAGTTACGAACAGGGCGCGCCCGCCCAGGGCGCCCCAATGTGGCCTTGGTTGCGTCAGACGCACCGAAGGCCGCCTTGGGTGCGCCTGACGCACCGAAGGCCACATTGGGGCGCTGGGTGCGGGCACGAAAAAGGCGCGACGGCTCGCAAGCCGTCGCGCCTCGGGGGAGGGAGCTATGCCGTGCGGCGGGCCGTGGATCCGCGGACCACCAGCTCCGGCGCGAACAGCAGCTCCTCGGCCGCCACCTCGCCGCCGTTGATCCGCTTCACCAGCAGCTCCACCACGGCCCGCCCCATGGCCTCGATCGGCTGGCGGGTCGTCGTCAGCGGCGGGTCCGTGCAGTTCATCAGCGCCGAGTCGTCGTAGCCCACCACCGAGATGTCCTCCGGCACCGACAGCCCCTGCCGGCGCGCCGCCCGGACCGCTCCCAGCGCCAGCAGGTCGCTCGCGCACAGCACCGCCGTCGCGCCTCGGGGGTACAGCCTGGCCGCCGCCGCGTGGCCTCCCTCGATCGAGAACATCCCGTGCTCGACCAGCTCGTCCAGGACCGGCAACCCCAGCTTCGCCGCGTACGCCTGGAACGCCGCCAGCTTGCGCTGCGACGGCACGTGGTCCGACGGTCCCAGCACCAGCCCGATCTTCTCGTGCCCCAGCGAGCTCAAGTGCCCGACGACCTGCTCGACCGCCACCGCGTCGTCGCACGAGACCTGGGGGAGGCCCAGGTGTTCGACCGCCGCGTTGATCAGCACCGTCGGGAGCCGGCGCTCGACCAGGTGGTGGTAGTGCGAATGCACCGCGTCCGCCTGCGCGTACAGGCCGCCGGCGAAGACCACGCCCGACACCTGCTGCTGCAGGAGCAGCTCGACGTACTCCGCCTCGGACACCCCGCCCGCCGTGCGCGTGCACAGCACCGGCGTGAACCCCTGCTGCGCGAGCGCGTTGCCCATGATCTCGGCCAGCGCCGGGAAGATGGGGTTCTGCAGCTCCGGCAGCACCAGCCCGACCAGCCGGGCCCGCTCGCCCCGCAGCTGGGTGGGCCGCTCGTAGCCCATCACGTCCAGCGCGGTGAGCACGGCGGCCCGGGTGCTGGCGGACACTCCGGACCGGCCGTTGAGCACCCGGCTGACCGTGGCTTCACTGACCCCGACCTGGCGGGCGACTTCGGCAAGACGACGCGTCATGAGTGAAACTTTACAGCAACCGGGCGCAAAAGTATGACAAGCCCGTACCGGTCTCGCTGACCGGTACGGGCTTGTCGCGAGCCGAGCTACGAAGCCGCCACTTCGAACTCGGACACCTGGCCCGCGGGCCAGCCCGTGTTGCCGGTGAACGTCAGCCGGACGAAACGCTGGGACGTCGCCGGGAAGGACGCCGACGCCGTGTTGCCGGACGCCGGGTCGAACGCGTAGCCGCGCGAGCCCACCAGGGTCGTGTACGTTCCGCCGTCCGTGCTGCCGGAGATCGTCACCGTCTGCGTCCGCGCGCCCCACGCCGAGGACGGCGGGAGGCGGAGCGTCACCTTGTTGATCGACGCCGCCGCGCCCAGGTCCACCGTCAGCGTCTGCGGGAACGCGTTGTTCGCGCTCTCCCAGTACGAGTTGGCGTCACCGTCGACCGCGTTCGACGGCGGGAAGCCACCGACCGACGCCGACGCGCTGATCGCCTTGCCGCGCGCGAGGTTGCTCCCCGACGTGGGCGGCTGCGGCGGCCCCGAGTTCGGCGCCGGCCACGTCGAGCAGTCACTCCACGTGCCGGTCCAGCCGCTGTTGCCCGACCCGCTGAAGGTCATCCGCGGGATCGACGTCGGGTACGGGCAGTTGTACGTCCCGGTCACCCCGACGCCGGACGCCGTCAGGTTGCTGATCGACACCGACCCCTGCGTCTGCGACTGCGCCACGAACGTGCCCACGCCCTGCACCGAGACGCCGTCGATCGTGATGCCCTGGATCGGCTTGCCCGCGCCGTTGCCGTCGATGAACTGGATCGCCTCGTACGGGCTCTGGATCGCGGTGAACCCGGTGACGCGGATCGTCACGCCGGTGATCGCCTGGTCCCGCGCGTCGAACCACAACGCGCCCACGCCGAACTTCCAGTTCGGGTCGAGCGCCCCGGCCCGCAGCGCCGTGTTGTTCGACAGCGTCACCGTGCCCGACAGCGGCACCGAGTTGAACCGGTTCGCCACCAGGTAGCCGCCGCCGAGCGCGTTGGTGTCCTGCACCAGGTTGCCGCTCACCGTGTTGTTCGAGCCGCCGTACAGCGCGATGCCGTTGGCCAGGTTCGGCTGCACGATCGTGTTGTTCACCAGCGAGTTGCCCGAATCGGCCTGGCCGTTGGACCACAGCGCGAGCCCGTCGTCGCCGTTGTTGCGCAGGTAGTTGTTGCGCAACGTCGAGTTGGTCACCGCGCCGTCGAAGTTCACGCCGTCGGCCTGGGTGTCGAGGATGCGGTTGTTCTCGATCGTGACGTTCGACGACGCGCCGTTCATCAGCCACAGCCCGCACTTCGTGTCCTGGATCCACAGGCCGCTGACGACCGAGCCGTTGCCCAGCACACCGTGGAACGCGTTGTCCGGGCTGCCGTCGTTCCGCTCGGTCACGTCGCCGAACACCGCGAAGTCGTACAGCTTGATGTTGCCGGACGCGCTGCCGTTGTTGAAGATGTTGTTGCCGTGCAACACGGTGTACCACTGACCCGCACCGCGGACCGTCGTCTGGTCGATCTGCAGAGCCGACCCGATCTCGAACCGGCCGGACGGCACCCACAACTCGCGACCCTGTGACCGCGCCGCCGCGAGGCCGTTGCGGAACGCCTGCGAGTCGTCGGAAGAGTCGTTCGCGGTGGCGCCGTAGTCGGTCACCGACAAAGCCGCGGACGGCTTGGTCCCGGCGCCGCCGACCTGCTCGAAGTCGGCGAGGTCGATGGTCGCCTGCCCGACATCACCCGAGTCGGCGGCCACCCGCACCTTCGCGCCGGCCGAAGCGTTCTGCCCGAACAGCAGGCGGGCGTCGTCGAAGAAGTGGTGCGTCTTCGCGCCCGGGATCCAGCTGGTGTCCACATAGGAATACCGGGACGTCACCGACAGCCCGCTGCCGAGCTTGGTCCCGTTGACGTAAACCGAAAGCCGGCCCGATGAGCCGTCCGGCAGGTTGTAGTGGACGTTGATCGAGTTGGCTGCCGCGGGCAGCGTGAATTCGACGTACTGGCCGGTCGTGATCCGCACGGCCTGCCGTCCGGACGCCTCCGAGGCGATCGAAGCCTGCGTGTAGTCGGGGCCGACCGCTGAGCCGTTCGTGGCGGAACACTCGGCCTCGACCGTCCGGAACGGCACACTCGCGCCGCCGGACGCCGTCGTCGGGCAGGTCGCGGCCGCCGCGGGTGTGCCGCCGGCCAGCACGGTCAGGCCGGACGCGGCGAGCGCGACGGCGAGTAAAGCCGGGATGCGGGACATCGTCATCACCTCTCAGGACGAATAGGCTTCGAGCTCGGACAGCTGCCCGGCGGGCCAGCCGGTGTTGCCGGTGAAGGTCAGCCGCAGGGTGCGGGCGGACGTCGCCGGGAACGTGATGGTCGCGGTGTTGCCCGACGCCGGGTTGAACGTGTAGCCGGCGGCCGCCTTGACGCCGTCGACCGAGATCGTCTGCGTGCGCGTGCCCCACGCCGAGGACGGCGGCAGCTTCAGCACCAGGCGCGACACCGAAACCGTGCTGCCGAAGTCGACAGTCAGCGACTGCGGGAACGCGTTGTTCGCGCTCTCCCAATAGGAATTCGCATCGCCGTCGACCGCGTTCGAAGCCGGGAACCCACCCTGGGACGCCGACGCGCTGATCGCCTTGTGCAGCGCCAGGTTCCCGCTCGGCTGCGTCGGCGTGGTGGTCGGCGGCGGGGTGGTCGTCGTGCCGCCGTTGTCCGAGCCGTACACCGGCGACGGCCACGAGCCGCAGAACGTCGTCGTCCACCCGGAGTTGCCGCCCTGGTCGGCCAGCCCGGCCATCGCGTCCGGGCCCATGCAGTTGTAGACGCCCGCGCGCCCGACGCCGGTCGCGACGACGTTCTTCACCGACCCCGTCGGCTTCGACTGCAGCTGCCAGGCGAACGTGCCGGCGCCACTGATCCGGACGTTCGTGAAGTGCACGTCCGTGGTCGCGCCGTCGATGAACTGGATCGCCTCGTAGTTGTTGTCCTGCAAGTCGAGGTCGGTGACGTCGACGCGGCCGGTGATGGCCGAGTCGCGGCCGTCGAACCACAGGGCGCCGACGCCGAACTGCCAGTTCGAGTCGAGCACGCCGGTGCGGATCGCGGTGTTGCGCGCGACCGTCGTCGTCCCGGACAGCGGCACCGCGCTGAACCGGTTGGCGATGTGGATGCCGCCGCCCTGGTCCTGGTTGTCGGCCACGACGTTGTCGGCGACGGTGTTGTCGTGCCCGCCGTAGATCGCGATGTTGTTGGCGAGGATCGGCAGCAGCACGGTGTTGAAAGAGAACGTGTTGTGGTGGTCGGCGTCGTGCTCGGACCACATCGCGAGGCCGTCGTCACCGGTGTTGCGCAGGAAGTTGTTGGTCACCGTCACGTTGCTGATGCCCTGGTGCAGGTTCAGCCCGTCGGCGGTCTGGTCGAGGATCCGGTTGCCGGCCACGGTGAGCCCGTCGAACGGCCCGTCGAGCCACAGCCCGACCTTCGTGTGCTGCAGCCACAGGTTCTGCACGACCGAGCCGCCGCCCAGCGCCCCGCCGATGGCGTTGGACTGGTCGCAGTCGACGCGCGCGTCGACCTGCCCGATGATCGCGAAGTCGTAGAGTTTCACCGCGCTGCTCGTGCCGGGCACGGCGGGGTTGCCGGGGTACGTCGACGTCCCGCAGCTCGCCGGTTCGCCCTTGCCGAAGATGCCGGCGCGCGAGCCGGTCAGCACCGAGTACCAGGGCCCGGCGCCGCGGATCGTCACCTGGTCGACCGTGATGTGGTGGCCGAGGGTGAAGGTGCCGGACGGGATCCAGACTTCCTTGCCCTGGCCGCGAGCCGCGGCGACCGCCGAGTCGAACGCCGAAGCGTCGTCGCTCGTGTCTCCCGCGATGGCGCCGTAGTCGGTGACGGACACCGAGTTCGCCGGCCGTGTGGCCGCCGCGCCGACCTGCTCGAAGTCGGCGAGGTCGATCGTCGCCGGGACGTCGCCCGCGTCGACCTGCAGCTTGATCTTGGTGCCGGCCGGGTACGACGTGCCGAGCAGCGCGCGCGTCTCGTCGTAGAAGTGGTGTGCGTGCCCGTCACCCGGGTTGTTCGTGAACGGGTACGAGCCGTAGTACCACGCCCACTTCGACGTCAGCGCGATGTCCCGGTTGTGGGTACCGCCGACGTACAGCGAGATCGTGCCGTTCACGGAATCGGGGACGCTGTAACGGAAGTCGATCGAGTTCGCCGGCGCGGTGAGCGTGAACTCGACGTACTGGCCCTGGCCGAGCGTCACGGCTTTGCGGCCGGACGCCTCGCCGGCGAGCGTGCCCGCCGCGCGGTTCGGGCCGATGACGGAACCGTTGGTGGCGGCGGTTTCGGCTTCCTGTTCGACGAAGGGCACGCTCGCGCCGCGGCCGGCGGCGAGCGCGTCGGCCGGAAGCGCGGCGATGGTGACGCCGGCCGCGGCGATCACGGCCAACGCAAGGGCGCCCAACCGGATTTTGGGCGCGCTGAAGACAGAGCTGGGAGACATGGGCGGCACTGGCCTTTCCGCAGCAGGTGGGGACCTCTGTGATCCGGATCATACGAATCGTGGACAGGAAATCGCAATAGTTGGACTAACTTACGCAAGTTTGCGACAGGAATTGACGACTGCGCCGGATGCCCGACGTTCGGTTGCGCCCGGCGGAGCAACGCCCTCGACGGCGGGTCGCGCTGATAGTTTTCAGGCATGAGCCAGCGACGTGCGGACGGCAGCGCCGGGGACGCGGACTACGGCGCGATCGGCGGGGTCTACACCGACTACCGCAAGCCGGATCCCCGCATCGGCCAGTACCTCCTCGACGCGCTGGGCGACGCGCGGACCGTGCTGAACGTCGGCGCGGGCGCCGGCGCGTACGAACCCGAAGACCGTTCGGTGACGGCGGTCGAGCCGTCCGCGTCGATGCGCGCGCAGCGCCCGGCGGACCTGCCGCCCGCGGTCGACGCCGTGGCCGAGAAGCTCCCGTTCCCGGACCGGTCGTTCGAGGGCGCGATGAGCACGTTCAGCGTCCACCAGTGGGCTGATCTGTGGACCGGGCTCAAGGAGATGCGGCGGGTCACCCGCGGCCCGATCGCCATCCTGACCTGCGATCCCGCGCTGCTGCGGCGGTTCTGGCTGCTGGACTACGCGCCCGAGGTGATCGAGACCGAAGCGCGGCGCTACCCGTCGGTCGACGACATCGCCGACGGACTGGGCGGCCACACGTCGATCGTCGGCGTGCCGATCCCGATCGACTGCACGGACGGCTTCAACGAGGCCTACTACGCGCGGCCGGAACGCCTGCTCGACCCGGGCGCGCGGCTGTCCTGCTCCGCGTGGAGCTTCGTCGACGACCGCGTGCACCACCGCTTCGCCGCCGAACTGCAGCACGACCTCGACGACGGCACGTGGACCCGCCGCTACGGGCGCCTGCGCGAACAACAGACGTTCGACGGTTCCCTGGTCCTCGTGGTCTCGGACCCGACGTCGTGACGCCGCCGCCGTTCGACCCGGAGCTGGCGCCGGTCGTCGAGATGCTGCGCGCCCTCCGGCCGCCGCTGGCTTCGCTGGACGACATCCCCGGCCGTCGCGAGCTGAACGCGGCCGAACACCGGACCGTCGAGGAGCTGGCTGCCGCGTACCCGGCGTACAAGGTCGCCGAGGAGTACGCGGGGGACGTCCCGCTGCTCGTCATGACCCCGGAATCGAGCGCGGGCGTCCTCTACTACATCCACGGCGGCGGCACGATCGTCGGCAGCCACCTCGGTGCCGACGTGCCCAACCTGCTGGCCTGGGCGGGCGAGGCGAACCTGACGATCGTCTCGCCCGGTTACCGGCTCGCTCCCGAAAACCCTTACCCGGCACCGGTCGAGGACTGCTATGCCGGTCTCTTGTGGACGGTCGAGCGGTTCGCCGGACCGTCGGTGCTCGGCGGGATCAGCGCGGGCGGCGGGCTCGCGGCGGCGACCGCGTTGCTGGCCCGCGACCGCGGCGGGCCGTCCGTTGCCGGGCAGCTGCTGCTGTGCCCGATGCTCGACGACCGCAACGACACCGCGTCGGCCGTCGACCTCGACGGCCGCGGGCTGTGGGACCGCACGGCCAACAACATCGGCTGGACGGCGTACCTCGGCGGCCTCGCCGAGGTCCCGGCCTACGCCGCCGCGGCCCGCGCATCCGATCTTTCCGGTCTGCCGCCGGCGTTCCTGGACGTCGGCACGGCGGAGACGTTCCGCGACGAGGTCGTCGCCTACGCGAGCCGGATCTGGCAGGCGGGCGGCGAGGCGGAGCTGCACGTGTGGCCGGGTGGCTTCCACGGCTTCGACTCGCTGGCCCCCGAAGCGCGGATCAGCCGGGCAGCGCGCGCCGCCCGGCTGACCTGGTTGCGGCGCCTACTCGGCCAGTAGGTCCTGCAGCTCCCGGACCGCGACCGCGAGTTCGTCCGCGAAGCGGTGCATCTCGGCCGACACGTGCTTCGGCGTGCTCAGGTAGATGTTCCACCGGTCCGGCAGCAGGACGTACGCGATGCCGATGCACTGCGGGCTCGTCGAACCGAACCCGAAGTACTGGATGTTGACCGACGGCGCCGAGCTGGTGCTCAGGAAGTCGTCCCGGGACTTCAGCCAGCCCGGCGAGGAGTACAGCGCCAGGTTCGAGTCTTCGCCACGGCGCTTCGCGATCAGCTGCAGCTCCCAGAGGTGCTGCTCCGGCGCGTCCCCGGCCTGGCACTCCTTCGCCCGCGAAACGTGCTTCGCGGCCGCGGCACGGAATGCGGCACGCTTTTCCTCACGAGAGGCGTCCGAAGTCATCACGTCGGCGAAGCGCACGACCTCCGGCGTCACGACCCGCATGGCCTCGGTCCGGCCGTTCTGGAACTGCCGCGTCGCGATCGACTCGTACGTCGCGCCGGTCAGGCCCTTCGCACGGCGATGCGCGAGCTGGTACGACATCTGCGCGAAGGCGTCCGGGGACATCCCCAGCTCCTTCGCGCGGTTGGCGCCGAAGTCGAACGACACGGTCTGCGTCGCCGTCGCGTCCGCGTACGCGCGGAAAGCCGCCGCGGCCGCTTGGGCGTCTTCGCGGAGAGCGTCGGTCAGCGCGAACTCGACGACTTCGTAGCCCGGGACGCCGTCAGCCGGCTCGCGCTCGTCGCGCGAACCGCTCAGCAACGCGTCGGTGAAGCCGAGGATCGTCGTGCCGTCGAGTTCGCAGTGCTCGACGTTGATCCCGGCGGTGCCGTCCTCGAACACGATCAGCGAGACGGCCTTGTCGTACCAGCGGTTGTCGCCGTACAGCAGCCGGTCACCCGCCTCCAGGGCGTTCGACGGCGTGAAGTCGTCCAGGCACAGGCAGAACAGCGCGGTTTCGATGGTCTCCAGCGCGGCGGCGTTGCCCGCTTCGATGAGCGCCGCCCGCGAAGCCGCCCACTCCGCGCGCGCCTTCGTCGTGAAGGGGCCGGCCGGGACGTCGGTGACGTGGTCGTCCTTCAGGATCGCGTGCAGCCCGTCGGCGATCTGCTCCGGCGAATACGGACGGCCGTCTTCGGCGAGGACGTCCATCCGGAACGGTGTGCCCTTCGAGAACACGACGATGTGCCGCTCGGGCGACGGGTACCGCGTGCGCGCGGTGTCCAGCAGCTCGCCCGGGATCCGCGTCGCCGAGAACAGGTACTGGTGCTGCACCATCGACTGCGGCGTGCCGCGCAGGAGCACCGGCGGCACACGTTCGTCGTCGAGCTTCAGCTTGTAGTCCACGGCGGACGCGGTCAGCTCGGCCGCGCGCTCCACCTGGCCGAGCGGGGAGTCCTGGAACAGGAAGAAGAAGTTGGCGTTGAGCGCGATCCGGTCGCGGCGGCCGAGGTAGCGGTACGGCCAGAACGTGTCGAGCCAGCTGCGCACGCCGGGCGAGCGGTCGTACTCCTCGAGCGCGGCCTGCAGCCCGGGCCCGGGGCCCGCGATGAACTCCGCGAGCGCCGCCTCGGTTTCGGCCAGTTCGTCCGGCGTCAGCAGCGGGGCGCACCACTCGAGCAAGCGGCGGCGGCTGTCCTCCAGCGTGGGGACGGGGACGCGGGGGAGCCGGTCCTCGTTGCCGAAGGTGCGGGTGGACCAATCCGGACTGCTCACGGTCATCCTTCTTCGTCGGAGGTGCCCAGCGCGGCGGCGAGTGCGTCCGCGCCTTCAGGTCGGGAAACATACAGCTGCGCGTAAAGCCAGCCGTCGGCTTCGAGCCCGGTGGGGTCGATCCCGGCGGCGTCCAGGGTGTCGAGGATCTGCGCCTGCTCCTCGGCGGAGGCGAACTTCCGCTGCCGGAAGACCCCGGGCACCGGCGCGGTGTCGTACCCCAGCCCGGCCAGGCTGTCGGCGACCGGCTCGTAGGAGAACATCCGCAGCACGAAGTGCGCCATCCAGGGCCGCGACTCGCGCGCGATCCGGGCGATCGTCTTCTCGGTGACGTAGCCGACGCAGCCGGTCGAGATCACCAGGTCGACGTCTTCGAGGAGCTTGCGCTGGGTGCTGTCCGGGTCTTCGCTTTCGAAGTCGGCGTGGATCGCCTCGTCGAGGAACCCGGCGGAAAGCGCGTACTCGAGAGCCGGCGCCGACGCGTCCAGGCCGTAGAACTTCGCCCCACCCGGATCGGTGACGCGGGCGCGGTCGGCCTCGATCAGCTGCGCGTGGCTCAACGCCCGCACGTCCGGATCCGTGTAGTGCGCGTAGAGGTCGTCCATCGTGGCTTCGCAGCGCCTCAAGGCCGCGTTGACGCCGTACGAGCAGCCGACGTCGAGCACGGTCGGACGCTCGGCCGGGTGCTCGCCGATCAGCTTGGCGAAGTACGGCTTCGCCAGCTGCGGGATTTCGTAGTCCACGCGCCGCAGCGTGCCGAAGAACGGCCGCGGGTCGGGCGCGGTGTAGATGTGGTCGAACGAGATCTTGCCGGTCGAGTCGAAAGGCACTGGCCAGGCTCCTCATCGAATCGCAGCTCCGCTGTCCGTTGAGGGCGGCGGCGGGGGCATGGATGGACTAGTCGAGCAGTTCGTCGCCCCGGTCGGTGCGTCCGGCGAGGTGGGCCGGCAGGACCCGGCCGAACAACTGCCTGGTCCGCTCCACGCTGCCGATGACCCCCGGGCGCTCGCTGTAGGCGAAGATCGCGGAATGCCGCGCGATCGCACCCTCCACCGTACTGACCCGGTGCAAGGCGAAGCGTCCTTGAAAGAGCTGGAGATCCCCCGGACGGAGGCCGAGGCGCTGGACCGGATGGGTGCCGTCGTCGCGGATGACCGCCCGGACGGCCGGGAAGTTCTCGTCCGCCGCGGACCGGATGCCCGGGCAGTACTCGAAGGTCCCGCCCGCTTCGGCGGCCTGCGTCAGCATGCTCACGGTGTAGGAGTTCGTGTCGAAGTGCCACGGGTGCGCGCGGCCGGGCGCGATCACGTTGAGCGTCAGGCCGGACAGCGGATCGGCCAGCTCGTGCAGCTCCGGCAGGCCGAAGCAGTCGGCGACGAACCGCTGGAACACCGGGCTCGAGTAGAGCCGGGCGATGATCGACGACGCGGGGATGTGGTCCCGCGCGACGAAGGCGTTGCCGCGTTCCATGATCGTGCGGCCCGGGTGGTCTTCGGGCAGCGGCTCGTCGATCGCCGTGTTGTAGGCGTTGACCTTCTCGATCTTCGTGTAGGCGTGCGGTTCGAGCGCGGCGCACTCTTCCCGCAGCAGGTCGTGCAGCTCGGGCCGGATGAAGTCGGCGAGCACGCTGCACCCGACGTCGGCCAGGTCGGCCCGGGTGCGCCCGACGGTCTCGCGCCACGCGGGACTGTCCGGATCGGTGAGCGGGTAGCGGTCGGTGTCGACCATTTCCAGTGGCGCTACGGAGGTGCTCATCGAGGTCCCTTCCGGCGGGTGAAGGACCAGAGTTAGCACAGACTCCCGCTGGTCAACCGTCGGTTTGTGAGCGGTGACACAGGGTTGTCAGGCGCCGACCTCGGTGGCCCACGAGCTGACGGTGACGGTGTCCGTGGTGCCGAGGTCGGTGTCGAGCGGCTGCTTTTGCGCGGGTTCGCCCGGAACGGGCACCACCGCGATGGCCGCGCCGCTACGCGTGTCGCCGCTCGTGACGGTCGCCGACCACGCGAGCACGGCCACGACCTTCTCGCCCGGCTGGACGGTCAGGTCCTGCGGGCCGAGGTCCCGCGCGAAGTACGACGTCCCGTGCTCGACCTCGACCTCGAGCGGGGAGCCGTCACCCGCGAGGATCTTGAGGTCGGGGTAGCCGGTGACCTTCCGCGGCGCGGTGTCCCGGTTGGTCAGCGTCAGCACGCTCGCGCGGTGGCCGAGACCGGCTTCGACCTGGCCGACCGTGAGCGACAGACCTTTCGACGGCGGCGGCCCGTACGTCGGGCTCGGGGTGGACGTCGGAGTCGGCGCGGGCGGTGGCGGACTTTCACAGCCCGCCAGAAGCGCGAGGACGAGCAGCGGTGTGAAGCGGAAAACCCCCATGCGCCGGAAGGGTAGCGGAGGTCTTGAATGACTCATTCAGGACGCCAGGCGTCTTGAATGAGTCATTCAAGACCTTTCACGGAGTCAGCAGGGGCAGCAGCGGCTTGCGCACAGCGGTGGCGACGCCGTCCGACGCCGCCGCAGCGGCGACGCGCTCGGCCGACGGCCGCCCGTACCCCGTCGTCCGCTGCACCAACGGGCGGCCGAGTGGTTCGACCATCTCGCGCATGTCGCTGATCGTCTTGTACGACCCGTTGGACGCGCCCGCCATCCGGCTGATCGTCTCCTCCATCAGCGTCCCGCCGATGTCGTTGACGCCGCCCTGCAGCACCGCGCGGCTGCCTTCGACGCCCAGCTTCACCCAGGAGCTCTGGATGTTGTCGATCATGCCGTGCAGCAGGAGCCGCGACAGCGCGTGCACCGCGCGGTTCTCGCGCACGGTCGCGCCGGCGCGGGCCAGCCCGGCGAGGTAGATCGGCGAGCTCTGGTGGATGAACGGCAGCAGCACGAACTCGCTGAACCCGCGTCGCCCGTGCTTCTCCAGGCCCTCACGCTGCAGCCGCGCGAGCAGCTTGAGGTGCGCGACCCAGTGCGCCGGCGTGTCGACGTGGCCGTACATCATCGTGGACGTCGTCGGCAGCCCGACCTCGTGCGCGGTCGTGACGACCTTGATCCACTCCGACGTCGGCAGCTTGCCCTTCGTGAGCACCCAGCGGACGTCGTCGTCGAGGATCTCCGCGGCCGTGCCCGGCAGCGAGTCGACGCCGGCCTCCTTCGCCTTGATCAGCCAATCGCGAAGCGACAGGTTGGTCCGCGAAGCGCCGTTCACGACCTCCATCGGGCTGTAGGAGTGCAGGTGGATCTCCGGCTGACGGCGCTTGACCTCGGCCGCGAGGTCGAAGTAGGCGGTGCCCGGCAGGTCCGGGTGGATGCCGCCCTGCATGCAGATCTCGGTCGCGCCGGCGGCCCACGCCTCGTCGACGCGGTCGCCGACCTGCTCCAGCGAGAGCGTGTACGCGTCGGCGTCGGTGCGACGCTGCGCGAAGGCGCAGAAGCGGCAACCCGTGTAGCAGACGTTGGTGAAGTTGATGTTCCGCGTGACGACGAACGTGATGTCGTCGCCGACGGTCTCGCGGCGCAGGTCGTCGGCGAGCTTCGTGAACGCGTCCAGCTCACGACCGTCCGCGTGCAGGAGTGCCAGCGCGGCGTCGTCGGACAGCCCGGCCGGGTCCTTTTCCGCGCTGCGCAACGCTTCCAGGATGTCCGTGTCGAACCTGGCCGGCCCGGTCTTGATCCGGTCGCCGATCTCCTTCCAGTCCCCGTACACGGAGTCGAAGTCGCTGCGGCGGTCTTCGGTGCGGCCGGTGGTGTCGATCTCGGTGTGCAGGTCGGTGCGGCCGGACTCCTGCCAGCCGCCGTCCGGCTCCTGCCACGGGATGCCGACCGGCATCGCGTCCTCGCGGGCCAGCCCGGTGTCGTAGTCGACGAGCGCGGCGACGTGCCGCGTGATCCGCGGGTCCAGCCACGGCTCGCCGGCCTTGACGTACTCCGGGTAGATCGTCAGCCGTTCCTTGAGGTCGAAGCCGGCCTTCTCGGTGCGGCGGGCGAGCTCGTCGATCTGCGGCCAGGCGCGTTCCGGGTTGACGTGGTCCGGGGTCAGCGGCGAGACGCCGCCCCAGTCGTCGATGCCGGCCCGGATCATCAGGTCGTACTGGCTGCCGATCAGGTTCGGCGGCGCCTGGATGCGCATCTTCGGGCCGAGCACCAGCCGTGCCACGGCGATGTTCGCGGCCAGCTCTTCGAGGTCGGCGTCCGGCGTCGCGCGCATCTTCGTGTCCGGCTTGGCCCGGAAGTTCTGCACGATGACTTCCTGGATGCCGCCGTAGGTCTTCGCGACCTTGCGGATCTCGAACAGCGCGTCGGCACGCTCCTCGAACGTCTCGCCGATGCCGATCAGGACACCGGTGGTGAAGGGGACCGAGCTGCGTCCGGCGTCTTCGAGCACGCGCAGCCGGACCGCCGGGTCCTTGTCCGGCGAGCCGTAGTGCGGGCCGCCCTTCTCGCTCCAGAGCCGGGTCGCGGTCGTCTCCAGCATCATGCCCATCGACGGCGCGACCGGCTTGAGCCGCTGGAAGTCCTGCCAGGTCAGCACGCCCGGGTTGAGGTGCGGCAGCAGGCCGGTCTCCTCGAGCACGCGGATGGCCATCGCGCGGACGTAGGAGAGCGTGTCGTCGTAGCCGTGCGCGTCGAGCCACTCGCGAGCGGCCTTCCAGCGGTCCTCGGGGCGGTCGCCGAGGGTGAAGAGGGCTTCTTTGCAGCCCATCTCGGCACCCTTGCGGGCGATGTCGAGGACCTCGTCCGGGGACAGGAACGGCGATTCGAGCCGGCCGGGCACGGTGACGAACGTGCAGTAGCCGCAGCGGTCGCGGCACAGCCGGGTCAGCGGGATGAAGACCTTGCGGCTGTAGGTGATGATCCCGGCGCGCCCGGCCTCGGCCAGGCCGGCGTCGCGGATGCGGGAGGCGTACTCGGAAAGCGTGGTGAGGTCGTCGCCGCGGGCGTGCAGCAGGACGGCCGCTTCGGTGACGTCCAGTGTCTTCCCGTCACGCGCCCGGGCGAGCGCGCGGCGCATCGCGGAGGCGGTCGGGGTGGTGGCGTCGGGTTCGGGTCCCATTCCGCCCACGCTAGGACCGTCCTCACGCGACCAGCCAGTGTGTGTTGCGCACCCGGCTGCGGTTGTACCCGGACGTGATCGTCGTCGCAGGTCACCGCCGTGCCGTGGTTGTCGATCAGCTGCTCGACGTGTATTACCTAAAGGGTGGCATCGGTGGTCGGCAAGAAGATCGGCGGACGGACGTACTACTACCTGGCGGAGTCCGGCCGGGTCGACGGCAAACCGCGGGTGGTCACCCAGCGTTACCTGGGGACGGCCGAGGAGATCGCCCGCGCCGTCCCGGGCGGCGAGCCGGCGTCGACGTCGTACCGGGCGTTCGGCGACGTCGCCGCGGTGTGGTCGACGCTCGCGCGCCTGGACTTCCTCCACCGCGTCGACGACGTCGTGCGCGCGAAGCCGTCGCTCGGCTTGACCCTCGCGGTCGCGGTGCTGCACCGGGCGACCGCGCCCGAGACGCCGATCGGCGAGTGGTGGGCCGCGAGCGCGGCCGCCGACCTGGTCCGCCCGCGCTTGTCCACAGTGGACGGAATCTGGAAAGCGCTGGAACGCCTTACACCGGAACGCATCGCGGGGATCGAGGACACCGTCGCCGCCGCCGTGCTGGAGACGCTCGACGACCACGCGGCGCTCGCCGTGGACGTCCCCCAGTTCGCCGCCTTCGCCCCGGCGGACTGCACGCTGCCCTCGGCGTGCCAGGGCGTCCTCGCCGGCGTCGGCCTGCGGGTGACGCGCGACGGCGCCATCCCACTGGCGTCGCGGTTGTACCGGCGCGACGACGGCACGGCCCCGACGTTCGCTTCGCTGATGGCGGGACTGGGACCGGCGACGCTCGTCTTCCACTCCGGCCAGGCCGCGCAGCTGGACCTCGGCTCACGCAGCGGGTTCGTCGGGTCGCTGCCGCTGACCGACCACCCCGAGCTGCTGACCCAGCCCGCGTCCGCCCGCAAGCGCGTCGACCCCGAGCGGTTCGCCGGCCTGACGGCGCTGGACACGCACGCGGTGGTCGACGGCGTCCGGCGGCGGGTGATCCTGACGCACTCGGCGACGCTGCACGCGGCGCAGTCCCGCGCGTTCGCCGACGAGCTGGCCACCGCGACCCGCGAGCTGGACGGCCTGGCCGAGGCACTGGCCGCCGGCACCCACCGCGGCGACCGCGCCCAGGTGCACGCCGAGCTGGGCCGGGTCACGCGCGGCCGGCGCATCGAGCGCGTGCTCACCGCGGTCCTGAGCGGGAACCGGCCGGGCGAGATCCGGCTCGAACGGCGGATCGACGCCGCCGCGCTGGCTCGGCTCGACGACGAGTTCTTCGGCAAGCAGGTGCTGGTCACCGACCGGGACTGGCCGATCGGCGACGTCGTCACGGCCTACCGCGCGCGCACCCATCTGGAGTCGACGTTCCGCTGGCTGACCGGGCCCGCCGTCACCGGCCCGACCCCGCGCTGGGAGTGGACGCGGCAGCGGATCGCGGCGCACGGCCTGGTCTCGGTGCTCGCCGCGACCGTCACCCACCTGATGCGGCGCGAGGCCGACCGGGCGGGGATGAACCTGTCCGTGCGGGAGCTGCTCGACCGGCTGGCCGGCGTCGGCGAGCTGGTGCTGCGCTACCCGTCCACCGGCGGGCGGCCGCGCACGAAGCGCCTGCTGACCGAGCTGGACCCCGGTCAGCAGGCGTTGGCCGGCCTCTTTCAGCTCTCGCGGTAGATCTGCAGCGCGGAGAAGCTCTGCACCACCGGCATCAGCTCGATGACGTTGATGTTCACGTGCTTCGGCTGGCTGGCCGCCCAGAAGACGGACTCGGCGACGTCTTCGGCGGTCAGCGGGGTGGTGCCCTCGTAGACCTTGTCCGCCTTGGCCGCGTCGCCGTCGAAGCGGACCTTCGAGAAGTCCGTGCCGCCGACCATGCCGGGCTCGACGTTCGTCACGCGGACGCCGGTGCCGTGCAGGTCGCTGCGCAGGTTGAGGCTGAACTGGTGGACGAACGCCTTGGTCGCGCCGTAGACGTTGCCGCCGGGGTAGGGGTAGGTACCGGCGATCGAGCCGATGTTGATGACGTGGCCGCGGCCGCGCTCGACCATGCCGGGCAGCAGCGCGCGCGTGACGTGCGCGAGGCCGCGGACGTTCGTCGCGATCATCTGGTCCCAGTCGTCGAGCTCGGCCCGGTGGGCGGGCTCGAGGCCCTTGGCCAGGCCGGCGTTGTTGACCAGGACGTCGACCGCCCACTCTTCGGGGAGGTTCTCCACGGCGGCTTTGACGGCCTCGGGGTCGCTGACGTCCAGGGGCACGGGCAAGACGGCGTCGCCGAGCTCGCCGGCCAGCTTCTCGAGCTTGTCCTCACTGCGGGCGACGGCGATCACGCGGGCGCCCTCGGCGACGAACCGGCGCGCGATGGCGTCGCCGAAGCCGGCGCTGGCGCCGGTCACGAACACGGTCTGCTGGGTCATCTGGTGGCTCCGCTACTGGTCAGGAACGTGTCGAGCGCGTCGTTGAACTCGGTCTCGCGCTCCAGGTTAGGCAGGTGGCCCGCGCCCTCGACCACCACCAGGGTCGAACCCGGGATTTCCCGGTGGATGAGCTCGGCGTCGGCGACCGGGGTGAACTCGTCCTCGCTGCCGACGACGACCAGGGTGGGGACGTCGATGTGCCTCAGCGCCGGCGTGTAGTCGGGACGCTCGGCGCGTCCCCTCAACGCGGCCGCGGCTCCTTCTGCGGGCGCGTGGGTCATCATCCGGCGGACGTGAGCTTCGACGTCGGGGCGGGTTTCACGGGTCTGCTTCGAGATCATCTTGGGGAGCAGCTCGTCGGCGTAGCGCTCCATGCCCTCTTCGGTGATCCGGTCCGCCGTGTCGTAGCGGGCCTGCTTCGCCACTTGGGTGTCGAGGCCGGGGAAGGTGTCGGCCAGGAGGAGGGCCGCCACTCGTCCGGGGTGGTCCTTCGTCAGCTGCATGACGATCTGGCCGCCCATGGAGAGACCGCCGAGGACGAAGCTCGCCAGCCGGAGGTGGTCGGCCAGCTCTACGAGGTCCTGCGCGAAGACGTCGAGGCCGGTCTTGGTGTCGCCTGTCTCGGAGTCGCCGCTCTTCGAATCGCCGTAGCCGCGGAGGTCGGGTGTCACCACCCGGTGGCCGCGCTCGGCCAGGTGCTCCGCCTGGGGTCGCCACAGGGAGCGGTCGAAGGGGTGGCCGTGGACCAGCAGGACCGGCTGCCCGTCGCGCGGGCCGAGGTCGTCGTGGGCGAGGTTCATGCGGCCGACGCTAGGCGGAGCACTCACGCGGAGCAATACGGCGCAATGTACTCGGAGCAATGTTCTTTCGCTGGCGCTTCGGGGCTCCTGGGTGCAGACTGGGTCGCAGACGGGCTTCGTCACGGGGTCTGACCTGCGCTGATCTTGTTAAGGGACCCCCCTGTTTCGGGCCCTTTCGGGGCATGTAAAGTTCTCCAAGTCGCCAGGGAAACCGAGCGGCAGGGACACGAACCAAGCTCTCGCTCACCGCGATTGAGTGGGTGTCCCACACAAACTGCTAGAAATAACTCGCTTCGAGTAAGGCCGCTTGACGGCGGTGCGACTCGGGGTGTGTTGCTTGAGAACTCAACAGTGTGCTAGTGAACTAAGCCAGTAGAGCTTATGTATTGAACCTCGTATGAGGTTCCTTTGAGAGCATTAAA